>NZ_WTTB01000009.1 GCF_009828835.1 Erysipelothrix urinaevulpis | reverse complement strand
AGATATTCATGAAGATTGGCAATCGAGTTCAAGACAGTATATTAGTTTTACTGAATCAACAAAAAAGTGGATTGGTTAGATCCACTTGCTGACATAATGAATTTTACACAAGATTATGGACTTGACTAAATTATTGCTAGAATAGTGTTATTATAAAGATAGATAAAGGAGGCTTATCATGAAATTTCCAAAAGGTTTTTTATGGGGTGGTGCAACTGCAGCAAACCAATGCGAAGGTGCGTACAATGTCGATGGACGCGGTTTAGCTAATGTTGATGTTATTCCGTATGGTGAGGATCGTTGGAAGGTTGCGACCGGTAAGAAAATTGTTGAGGGATTTGAAGAGAATGTTTATTATCCAGCACAAGAAGGTATTCGATTTTATGAAAATTACCAAGAAGACATCGCTCTTTTTGCGAAGATGGGTTTTAAAACATTTAGAATGTCAATTGCTTGGTCAAGGATTTATCCCAAAGGGGATGAACATCAGCCTAATGAAAAAGGATTACAATTCTATGAAAATATATTTAGAGAATGCCAAAAATATAACATTGAACCACTGGTTACGATTACTCACTTTGATTGCCCTATGCATTTAATCAAGGAATATGGTGGTTGGCGAAATAGAAAATTGATAACATTTTATGAAAGACTGGTCAGGACGTTGTTTACTCGATTCGATGGACTGGTGAAATACTGGTTGACATTTAATGAGATCAATATAATTTTACATGCTCCTTTTATGGGTGCAGGATTAGAATTGCATGAGGGCGATGATGAAAAGTCAGTTAAATATCAAGCAATTCACCATGAGTTGATTGCAAGTGCAACAGCGAGTAAAATAGCGAAAGAAATTAATCCAGACATAAAAATAGGTTGTATGCTTGCGGCTGGGTCAACTTATCCTTTAACCTCTAATCCAAAAGATGTTTGGGAAGCAAAACAGATGGATCGCCAAAATTATTTCTTTATCGATGTCCAATCACGAGGCTACTATCCATCCTATGCGTTAAAAGAATTTGATCGTGAAGGATTATCAATCGTTATGGAAGAGGGAGATGAAAAATTATTAAAAGAGAATACAGTTGATTTCATTTCATTTTCCTATTATATGTCAAAAGTCGCAACAACAGACAAGGAACTTAAAAAATCAAGTGGCAATATGTTCAACGCAGTTAAAAATCCTTATCTTGAGGAAAGTGAATGGGGATGGCAAATTGATCCCTTAGGCTTTAGAATAACACTGAATGAATTATATGATCGTTACCAAAAGCCTCTCTTTGTAGTAGAAAATGGATTAGGAGCAATTGACCACCCTGATGAAAACTTCTATGTGGAGGATGATTATCGAATCAATTATCTTCGAGATCATATTGAGGCAATGCGTGATGCTATTAATATTGATGGTGTTGATGTTATAGGATATACTACCTGGGGACCCATTGATTTGGTCAGTGCTTCAACAGGAGAAATGAGCAAACGTTATGGATTTATTTATGTTGATAGGGATGATCAAGGGCGAGGAACCTATCAAAGAAAAGCTAAGAAATCTTTTTATTGGTATAAAAAAGTGATTGAAACAAATGGAGAGGATTTATCGTAATATGAAAAAAATATACTTTGCAAGTCCACTGTTTTCTACAATGGAACTTAACTATAATCAAATGGTCGTGGAAAAAATTAGAACTGTGTATCCGAATCTTGAGGTCTATTTGCCTCAGGAACAAGGGGAAATTAACGACAAGAATGCCTATGCAAATTCTATGATGATTGCGAAGATAGATACGGATGCTCTATTAGCATCAGATTTACTGATTGCAGTTCTTGATGGAATTAGTATTGATGCAGGAGTGGCAAGTGAAATTGGTGTTGCTTATCAAGCGGGCATTCCAATTATTGGCTTGTATAGTGATTCAAGGCAACAAGGATTTGATAACCAGGAGAAGTTAAGTGCATTGTCAGAATTAGGGGAATCTCAGTTCTCATATGTGAACCTTTATACAGTAGGGCTTTGTAAACTAAATGGTGAACTCGTAGCGAATGAGGAGAATTTAATTTCTGCAATAAAAAAATACATTTAAAAAAGCAAACTTTTCAAAGTTTGCTTTTTAATTACTTAATATATGCCTTGAACATCCAAAGGTTTTTGCCTAGTTCTTGGGATACGGCGGTGAAATAATCAGCTGTACCTGGATCTTCAACCGCTTCAGCTAATTTAACTAAACGAAGTGCGAGCTGATTCATATGCTCAAAATCAACAATTAGTTTCTCGAAGCCTTCTTTCGCTGTAATCCAATTTGCATCAAGTTCTTTAATGGATGTTTTTGCAAGAACTTCTTTTAAATTAGGAACGGGTTTTGCTCCGATTACAAGCAAACGCTCTGCAATCTCATCGATTCGTTCTTCGGAAGCCTCATAATATTCATCTAGTTTCTCATGAATTGGGAAAAAACCATCACCTTTAATAAACCAATGGAAGTTATGGATTTTCATACCTAAAACAATTTGATCCGCTAGGAACGTATTCATTTCTTCATACAAGTTATTAACACTAGTCATATTGATTATAGTCCTCCTTCTATAATATTATTATAGCACTTTATGTTTTAAATAAAAGCAAGGAGGATGAGTGTAAACAATAATTGAGAGATTTATTTTTACAAACTGTCAAGATGTGTTATAATTTTAATATTAAGAGTAGTAAGGAGGCTATTATGAAAACAATCAACAAAGTACTAGCAGTATCAGCAATTGCAGTAGGAACAGCGTATGTCTTAAAGAAAGTCTTGGAAAAAGATATTATCCAAGATAAATTTAAAGAGAAAGACGCCATGGCTTATCTCAAAGAAAAGTACGGAGATGAAGCTTTGGATGGAAAGAAGATTTTAATTGTGAGAGATGAAGATCATCCAACTAAAGCAACAATAGCGAAAGATGTTGTTGACTACTCAATACACAAAGAAGACTAAAGTCTTCTTTTTTTGTGGGGTAATTGTGTGAAGTTTTCTAATATTTCTCGATGGTTTGTATGGTATTATGATTAGGAAGCATATCTTAAGGAGGAATACGAATGAGAGAAGTAGTCATAGTATCGGCTGTTCGGACCCCTATCGCAACATTCAATGGGTCATTTGCTAAACTCAGCGCAGTTGATTTGGGGGAGATTGCGGTTCGTTCTGCTATTGAAAAAATAAACCTTGATAAAAATAAGATTGATGAAGTAGTCATCGGAAATGTACTCCAAGCTGGTCTTGGACAAAATCCAGCAAGACAGATTGCAATAAAAGCAAATATTCCAGTGACAGTGCCTTCCTATACCGTTAATAAAGTGTGTGGGTCAGGCCTTAAAGCAATTCATCTTGGAGCCCAATCAATTTTACTTGGGGATGCAGAAATTGTCGTAGCTGGAGGAACAGAAAGCATGAGTCAAGCTCCTTACCTTCTACCACATGCACGAACCGGGTTACGTATGGGAAATAAGGAAGTTGTTGATACAATTATTCATGATGGATTAACGGATGCATTTTCTCATCAACATATGGGACTAACTGCTGAGAAGCTTGCGGATAAGTTTGGGCTAACTCGTCATGATTTAGATGATTACGCGCTAATTAGCCAAAGTAGGGCAGAAAAAGCAATCAAAAGTGGACGGTTTACAGATGAAATAATACCTGTAAAACTCAATGATAATACAATTATAGATCATGATGAACATCCCAGATTTGGTATGACAAAAGAGAAACTAGAACGTTTAAAACCTGTATTTAAAAAAGATGGTTTAGTCACAGCTGGTAATGCTTCTGGAATTAATGATGGAGCAGCAGCAGTTATTTTGATGAGCGCAGAGAAAGCAAAAGAATTAGAACTTCCTGTATTAGCAAAAATAGTGTCATTTGGAACGGCAGGTGTTGAACCTGAATGGATGGGGCTAGGACCAATCCCAGCAACAAAGAAAGCTTTAGAAAAAGCTAAATGGAGCATGGAAGACATAGATTTAATTGAAATTAATGAATCATTCTCAGCGCAAGCCTTAGCGGTTATTGAAGAATTTGACGTTGATATCAACAAAGTTAACGTGAATGGTGGTGCCATAGCATTAGGTCATCCAATCGGTGCAAGTGGGTCAAGAGTTGTTGTGTCACTTGTTCATGAACTCATAAAACAAGATAAACATAAAGGTTTAGCGACCTTGTGTATCGGTGGTGGACAAGGAATTACGATTTTAATAGAAAAACCTTAATATAGTGTGGTAAAATACATATATTGAGTTTACGCCCGTGGCGCAACGGATAGCGCGTTTGATTCCGGTTCAAAAGGCTGCAGGTTCGATTCCTGTCGGGCGTGCCATATAGAAAAGAAAAAGAGCTCTGTGGAGCTCTTTTATTGTATTTAACTTAAGCCTAATAGCTTAACGCATAAAATAACGAAGGGTAAAGCAATGAAAGTTCTAACGATAAAGACCATCAACACATCTTTAAAGCTTTTCACAACCTTTGTTGATGTTAATAAAGATGCGATTTCTGACATGAAGACAATTTGAAGAATACTCATGGCAGCAATTATAAAACGACTTTCAACACTGACAATATCTTTTCCAAGGATAACAGGTAGATAATTATCAGCGAATCCTGACATAATCGCACTGGCACTTGCTGCAGGCTCTGAAATATTCGCTGCATTTAATATCAATTCAATTGGGTAAGAAATCCATTGTAGAATTGGTGTATAAATTGAGGTAATGAGAGCAAGGGTTCCCCAGCATACAATAATGGGTTGTAACCACATGACATAGAATAGCATGTTATTAATTTTGCTTGTAAAGTTTTTTAAAGTAACTTTGTCAGCTCTTTTTAATGCTTGGTTGTAAGCATAGGTTAATTTTGATTGATTAACATTTTCTTCTTTTACGACAGGGGATGTGGTGCTACCATCAACATATGTATCAGGGTAGTTTGATATGGGTGGGATTCTTACACCAACCATTGCGACAATAACACCAACGAGTGTAATGACAAGGAAAAGCGGAACAAAATGATCCATGATACCAAAGACAGAGCTAACTAATACAATCCATCCAACACTTGATGTTGAAAATTGTGAACCGATAATAGCGGCTTCTTTAACGGTATAATAACCTTCTTCAAAGAGATTTTGTGTTGCTAATATTGCGGCATTACCCGGTCCTACCCAAGCGCTAATGATACTGACCGCGCCCATTTCTGATATTTTAAAAATCGGTTTAACAACAAATCCGATAAGTTCTCCCAAGAATTCCATGGCACCACATTCTAAAATAAAAGTCTGTAATAACAACATGAATGGAACAAGAACTGACAATTGTGTTGCAAGGCCAAACATACTAGAGCCTGTATCGGCTGAAATGATGAATTCGGGTCCAATCTTAAAATAAACTAAAACACAAATGAGTGCACCTAGAAAACGATTAACAATATAAAAAGGTGATGTTGATAGAATATTTTTAAGTATTTTATTGTTGCGTATAAATTTAGGCTTTACAATTGCATCATAGAGAGAGCCCACAGCACTTAAAATCATCAATACCATAATGATAAATCTTAACTGTGCATTAAATTGATTAATCAATAACTTTAGGTAATAAAAAAGTACGGTATCCACAGTTCCATTAAAATTGAATGGAATTAGAACGAGTAATATTCCTAAAAGTGTTCCTCCGATAAATACGATTGAATTACGAACTGATCTTTTTTCTTGCATTCTTATTGTCCTCCAAATTTAATCTGATTAGCGAGTTCTTTTAACATGGTTTTTGAGTGATTAAGTTTTTTACTTTCATCGTTATTCATGGGTATATTTAAGTGTGTTTGAGCTCCAGAGCGGTTGATGAGAGTGGGTAAACTTATATAAATATCTTCACCATCGTCAGTTTTCGTTAAACTTGAAACTGGTAAAATAAGGTTTTCATTTCGAATGATTGCTTTTGTTACTTTGGATATTGCTGTCGCAACACAGTAGGCATTCGGACCTTTCATTTCCCAAACATCAAATGCAGTTTGTCTTACTTCGTCTTCAAGGTTTGTAAAGTAATCAGATGCTAATTGAATATTATTGAGTTTTGCATAGTCTTGAATTGATAGACCAGCTATGCTTGTTTTTGACCATAACACGACTTGTGAATCTCCGTGTTCTCCTACAACTTGACTAGAAATGTTTTCTGCTGACACCTTAAAATCTCTTGATAATAGGTAACGAAGACGGGATGTATCAAGCATTGTTCCTAATCCAATGACTCGTTCTTTAGGTAATCCAGACACTTGGTAAGTAATGTATGTTAATAAATCAACAGGGTTGCTGACAACTAATAAAGTAGTATTTGGACTGTAGGCTAATATTTGTGGAATAATTGATTCTAAAATAGCTGTGTTTTTTTGAAGTGGAATTAAACGTGATTCACCCACCACTTCAGGAACACCAACAGTAATGATAACGACATCTGAATCGTTACTTTGGGAATAATCACCACTTGAAACATTAATTGAATGACTTAAGGGTATACCATGCATGATATCTAAAGCTTCACCCTTTGCTTTTTGTTCGTTGATATCGATTAATGTGATTTCATTGATCCATGATTCTTGTGATAAAGCAAATGCAGTTGCAGCCCCAACAGCGCCTGCACCAATAATAGAAATTTTTGACATTCTTTCTTTCCTCCTATATAACGGAACACCGTTCCAAATTAAAATAACATGAATATTTGTTTAGAAAACACCAAGTTTATTAAATAGGCATGAAATTTATGATATATTGAAGAAAGAAGATGTTTACAAGAGATGTATGTGAAATACTTAGCAAATTGTATAAATTAGTTAAATGGAGGTACATAATGAGTGACACAATAAAAACAATAGAGAATGCCTTTGATGTTATTGATCTTTTAGAAGCACATGAGAAAATGGGAGTGGGTGAAATTTCCAGTAATCTTGGGCTTGCGAAAACAACGACACATCGAATTCTTAAAACGTTGGCGAGTCGTGGGATAGTAGATCAAGATGACCAGGAACGTTATACATTAGGCTATGGCATGTACAAATATGCACGCGGTATCAATCATCACAATTTACTCATCAATCTTGCACGTAAACCAATGAAAGAATTTGCTAAAAAAACAGGAGAAACCCTTAATCTTGGTGTACTTGTTGATCAAGAAGTGATTGTCATACACTTTGAGGAGGGTGAATTTTATGCACTTCAACCGACACTATCTGTGAATTCGCCATTAAATTGTTCGGGAATGGGTAAGATATTCTTGAGTGAATTTGATGATGATGCGTTAGCAAGTTACTTTTCAAATGAGTTTAAACAAAGGACTATAAACACAATTACAAGTAAACAGGCATATTTAGAGGAGAAACAAGAAATTTTAGACAAGCGTTTAGCTTATGACAATGAAGAATATGAATACGGTTTATCTTGCATTGCCACATGTATCTTGGATCATGACGATAAGGTGATCGCTGCGTTGAGTATCTCAGGACCAACATCACGATTAAGATATAAACAAATGAATAACTTAGCGAAAGCATTACGAGCGGCAGCTCAAGAAATCAACCAAACAATCAAAAATCAAGTACAATAGATAAAGGTAGGTGGTCTTTAATGAAATCATATTTTACAGTAAAAAGAATTGGGATAAAGCAATCGCTGGTGGGGCCCTCAGAAGATGATATTGTATTAAGTGAGATTCAAATGGACTATAACACGATCATTATGAGTCCTGAATTTAGACGACTTCAAGACAAAACTCAAGTTTTTCCCTTAAGCCGCGGGGATTTTGTTAGAACACGTCTAACCCATTCTTACGAGGTATCCATTATTGCTGAACAAATTGCGAGATATTCGCTAATTTATCTGAATAAAACACAACCGTCCTTATATGACTGGAGTGATAAAGATGCAGAGCGCTTTGTTGAATTGACAAAAACCGTTGGTTTGATCCATGATATTGGCAATCCACCTTTTGGTCATTTTGGTGAAGAATGCATTCGTAATTGGTTTGAAGAAAATCGTCGAAAAGTCATTCATATTGATAAAGATCTACAAAAAATACGCTTGATGAATTACATCAATTCCACGACAGTGGACTATCCTTTATACGAAGATTTTTTAAATTATGATGGGAATGTCCAAGGATTAAGAGTTGTTTTGCGTTCACATCCTTCAAGCGGTGCACAAGGAATGAATTTAGTTAAATCACTCACTCATTCAATGATTAAATATCCCTATGATTCTCAAACAGCGAAAGAGAATAATCTTGTAAAGTTTGGCTACAATTATGCAGAAAAAGATCTTTTTAAACAAATTGTTAGTGAAACTCAAAGTAAAAACCCTCGCCATGTGGTTACGTATATCCTAGAAGCAGCAGATGATATAGCCTATCGAACTGCCGATATAGAAGATGCATTAAATAAACGAGTCATAACAGTGTTTGACATCCGTCATTATCTTAGAGAATATCTAGATCTTGATAACAAGTATGATTTTAGAATTTATGAATCCTTTATGGATTTCTTTGATGACGCAGTTGCGGACGAGAGTGTTGCGTTAGAACTGGTTCGTTTGTGGCTTTACGATGTCCGAATCTTACTCATGAAACACGTTGCTCATCAATTTGCGGAAGATTTCAACGATATTATTTCAGGCAATGTTTCTAAATATGAATTAACAGAGCACTGTTATGGTAAGAATTTCTTTATGTTCGCGAAGAAATTAACACAAGAAAAAATCTATGATAATGATAGTGTCTTAGATTTGGAAGTAGCAGCAAAAGCTTGTATGTATGATCTATTAGATTTGTTTGTTGATGCAATGATTGCCTATGATTCGAATATTAAAGTTACCAATACAGATGGTCAGTATGTCGATTTAAAACCGACGTATTATCAAACTAAATTAATAAAATTGATTCCTAAAGAATATTTAAATGTTTATGAAAGTGAAAAAACAAGTGATGAACAATATAATCTTTATTTACGAATTCTATGTGTCTTGGACTATGTATCGAGTATGACGGATCGTTTTGCCTATGAAAAGCGACGAATTGTCACAGGACTTGGGTCAGGGATATAAAAATACAAGCGATTTAACTCGCTTGTATTTTTTTTATTCTCTAAATTGAGCATTATATAAAGCAAAATAAGCCCCTTGTTTTTTCATAAGGTCATCGTGGGTTCCTTCTTCTGATATTCCAGTTTCGTCGACGACAATAATCCGTGTGGCATGTTTGATGGTTGCGAGTCGATGAGCAATCATAAGTGTCGTCCTTCCTTTGGCTAAGGAGGACAAAGATTCTTGAATGATGGCTTCAGTCTCAGTATCAAGAGCAGATGTGGCTTCGTCCAAAATTAAGATGTCGGGATTCTTTAAGAACATGCGAGCGATTGCTAGACGTTGTTTTTGTCCACCAGAGAGCTTTACACCACGTTCCCCGATAATTGTATTGATGCCATCGGGCATGTCGTTGATTACTTTTTCTAAGTGGGCTAGTTGGACCGCTTGCATAATTTCTTCATCTGTTGCGGATAGTTTTCCATAGGCGACATTTTCTTTAATGCTTCCAGGGAATAAAAAGACATCCTGTTGAACGATACCAATTTGTGTTCGTAAAGAATTTAAAGAGATGTCTTTAATATCGGTATCATCGATTTTGATCGAGCCATTGTCAACGTCATAAAATCGGGGTAGTAAATTACAAATTGTCGTTTTTCCTGCACCACTGGGTCCAACAAAAGCAATAATTTCACCTTTTTCAATCGTAAGGTTAAGCTTATTCAAGACCTTTGTTCCATCGCTGTAAGAAAACGATACATCGTCATATTGAATTGCATTGTTGATGGTTGTAAGTTCAATGGGATTCTCTTTATCATGAATGGCAATTGGTTTGTCAATTTCCTCGACAAAGCGTTTGAACCCAGCAAAACCTTTTGGATAACTTTCGACCATATTATTGATTTTTTCGATTGGTCGAATGAAAATGTTTGATAGAAGAATAAAACCTACAAAGTTTCCGTTTGTAATTTCACCATTAATTGTAAAGTAAGCACCAAAGAGTAATGCAAATAAATTCATTAAACGCATCAATAGGTAGTTAAATGTTGAACTAACAGCCATCGTTTTATAAAACTTGAGTTTGGATTGACGATATAAATTATTTAATCGTGAGAAATTCTTCTTTTCATGATCTTCATTTGAAAAGGCTTGAGTCACTCGAATCCCACTGACACTTGCTTCAATACCAGCATTAAACTCACCTAAGTTATCAAAAATTTCAGTGTTTACACGTGTCATTTTTTTATTAAAGAATATCATGGCAATGGTTATGAAAGGTACAAGAAAACCTGTAATAATAGCAAGTTTGGGGTGAATTTGAAACATTAAGATAAATGAACATGTCAAGGTCATAATTGTAATGAATACATCTTCAGGACCATGATGAGCTAATTCAGAGATTTCAAACAAATCCGTCGTTAATCGGGTCATAAGCTTCCCTGTTTTTTGATTATCGTAGTACTCAAAAGGTTGCTTTTGTAAATGACCAAACAGTTCTTCTCGCATATCGGTTTCGATGTTAACACCAAGTTTATGACCGAAATATACTACGATATATTGTAGTCCAGTGTTAATGATATAAAAACCTAGAAGACTTAAAGAAACGAGAACAACTAATTTTAAATCTTTCGAGGGCATTATTTTATCAATCACTTGATTAACAATCACAGGGAATGATAATTCTAAAATCGCTGCAATGATTGCACTGGTAAAGTCTAAGATAAATAATTTTGTATAGGGCTTATAATAAGAAAAAAATCGTTTAAACATAAAAACCTCCTCATAGAAATAAAAGCATAATACTTATGATACCATGCTTTTACTAAGAAGGCTGTGAATATTGAGAAAGTTAAAATTAAGACTATGTTATAATTAAAACATAAGATCAATAGGAGGTATTTATGGAAAAAGCAATTACAATTGGATTACAGACCTCAAAAGATATTCAAGATTCAATGGATGAGTTGGCTCGTCTTGTTGAAGCGGCAGGGGCGACTGTTATCGAATCAGTCATTCAAAAAAGAGATAAAACAGAAGCTCGAACATTGTTTGGACCAGGTAAAGTTCTGGAAATCCAAGCCTTAGTCGAAGAACTAGAAGCAGACTTAGTCGTTGTTAATCATGAATTAAGTGGTTCACAATTAAGAAACTTAGAAGAAATCATTGAATGTAAAATAATCGATAGAACAAATTTAATCTTAGACATATTCGCCTCAAGAGCAACGTCAAAAGAAGGTCAACTTCAAGTAAAACTAGCTCAGCTGCAATACCGTCTTCCACGGATCATTGGTTTTAGTGATTATCTATCGCGTACTGGTGGTGGAATTGGAACTCGTGGTCCTGGGGAACAAAAATTAGAAACAGATCGTCGTCATGTTGAACGTGAAATCCATGCGATAAAAAAACAATTGAAAACGGTGGAAAAACAACGAGAAACAAAAAGAAAACGTCGAACAGAATCACAAGTTCCTATTGTTAGTTTTGTTGGTTATACCAATGCTGGTAAATCAACGTTAATGAATCAATTAATGGTAAGTGAAGAAGAAGTCTTTGTAAAAGATATGCTATTTGCGACCTTGGATACCAGTTTGCGTAAGGCTGAATTACCACAAGGAGAAATTGTTTTACTCGCCGATACAGTCGGATTTGTTTCTGAGTTACCAACAGCACTGATTGAAGCATTTAAGAGTACTTTAGAAGAAATCAAAGCATCAGATATTATTGTTCATGTTCTTGATGCGAGTCATGACGATGTTGAATTACAGATGAGTACAACCAACAAAATACTTGATGACTTGGAAATAAAAGATAAGAAAATACTGACTGTCTTTAATAAAATGGATCAAGTTATTTCACCTGAGGTATTTGTTGATGAAACGGGCCAGAATAATAAACTGTATATTTCAGCGTTATCGAAGAAAGATATCAAATCTGTCTTAAATAAAATAGAATCAATGTTGCATGAGCAGTATGTAACAGCAACCTTATTTATACCTTTTGAAGACTATAGTTATTATAATATGATTGCATCTAAACACATTATCACAGATGAAAAACACAATGATTCAGGGACAATAATTGAAGTTAAATTAGATGAGCTTGCCCTCAAACCATTTGAACGGTTTAAAATGACTAAATAGCCAATAAAAATAAATCTTAGAATATTTCAAATTAAAGTATCGAAATGCAGTCTCGATACTTTTTTAATCGTTTTATTTGATTAAATACTCAAAATCAAGCATTATTAATGTATAGACACAAATTATGTAAACTGAAAGCAAATGGGGAAAGAAGGGATGCGAAATTATAATTAATAAACTTGTTCATCGAGATATTTTGGAATTTTATATTTTCAAAAGGAGATAATCTATGAAAAAAAGAGTTAAGTTATTAATTGCTTTAGTTTTAATGATAACAACATTAGGAACACAACCAACATTAGGATTAGAATCAAGTCGAAAAATGGGGATGTATGAAGATGACTTATTGACAGCCCTCGATATTTCAAATCCTGGAAAATGGTATATTAAGTATAAAATAAGAGATGTAGAGAGCAAAGAATTAGTAGATGGTGTGAAAATTAAGGCACGCTATCTTGATGCTGTAAAAGATGGAAATGTTATTAAAGAAGAAATCCATTACACTGATAATGCACAGGACACCTATAATTTACAGTTTCATGTGAGGGCTTATGATGAGACTATTAAACGAGTAGAAGTATTAGTTGGTGAAACGTTGAATTATGCGATTGAAACAAGTAGTGGTTCCACTGGGCCTGAAACCTCTTACGGAATTCGATACTTAGCTGAAGGTGGTATTTTTTCTGATGGAAATGACGTAAATTTAGTCAAATCTTATTACGGTGACACGATTGATATGTATCCTGACTATGAAGTACCGACAAAAGACGGTGCGACATTCCTAGGATGGGAGAATAATAAAGATGAGTTTTGGGAAATGGATCGCCTATTAGCAAAAGGAGATTCACCATTTACTGCGCTTTGGGAATACCAAAAATATGATGTAACACTTAATTACAATGATGGAAAAGAACCAGTCATAATTGAAGGCATTAATCACGGTTCTAAACTTGACGAACCACAAATTCAACAACGACCAGGATTTGAGTTTTTAGGCTGGTATAAGGATGCGGAATTAAACACACCATGGGATTTTGACCAAGATACAGTGGTTGAAAATCAAACACTTTATGCAGGTTGGCAAGAACAAAGATTTACAGTCTTCTTTGATTCTCAAGGCGGAACCGGAATCTTAGACATTGAAAATGTAGAATATGATGCAAAAATACTTGAACCAGATGAGCCATTTAAAGATGGATTTGGTTTTGGTGGGTGGTTTAAAGATCTCCAATATAATCAAGAATGGAAGTTTGATGAAGATACGGTAAGTTCAGATACAACATTATATGCGAAATGGAATGAAA
Organism: Erysipelothrix urinaevulpis; assembly: GCF_009828835.1. Classification (GTDB taxonomy): domain Bacteria; phylum Bacillota_I; class Bacilli_A; order Erysipelotrichales; family Erysipelotrichaceae; genus Erysipelothrix; species Erysipelothrix urinaevulpis. The sequence continues at coordinate 19,626 of NZ_WTTB01000009.1, read as the reverse complement.
AAATATATACCGTAGAGTTCGACAGTAATGGTGGATCAAAGGTTAATGATGCAACGGACATACATCATGGAACACCTGTCCCTAAACCTAAAAATCCAACAAGAGATGGATACTCATTTCAAGGATGGTATCGTGATGAAAGCTTAAACGATGCTTGGGATTTTAAGCAACCTGTAACAAATGATATGACACTTTATGCAAAGTGGGAAATAAAAACATACACAGTGAAATTTAACAGTGGGCAAGGGAGTGCCGTAACGGATTTAAAAAATATTGAACACGGGAGTAAAATTTTAGAACCCGAAGAACCTTTTAGAGATGGGTATGGTTTTGGTGGTTGGTTTAAGGAAAGCTCATTAAAAAATGAGTGGAACTTTGATGAAGATCAAGTCACGAAAAATCAAACACTTTATGCAAAATGGAATGAAAAAATATATACTGTTGAATTTGAAACGAATGGTGGATCTTTGATTGATGAGATGACAGATATTCCTCATGGCGCAATTATCAGTGTGGATCAAACAACAGAAAAAGATCATTATACATTTGAAGGCTGGTATGAAGATGAAGCATTGCTTGTCCCATGGGAAAATCTTGGAATAATCAATGACACGACACTCTATGCAAAATGGTCAATTAATAAATATACAGTTACGTTTGAGGATAATGGTGCAAATGAAAACATTACCCCTATGGAACTTGAATACGGAACATTAATACCAGAACCTGTTCTTCTTACAAAAGACAACTATACCTTTAAAGGCTGGTATGTTGAAGAAGAACTAGTCACGCCATGGGATTTTTTAATGCCGATTGAAGAAGATCTTACTTTATTTGCGAAGTGGGAATTGAATGAGTATACTGTAACCTTTGATACTAACGAAGGGTCGGAAATTGAGCCCATTAAACATATTAAACACGGAAGTTTGATTGAGGAACCTAGTGAACCTTTCAAGGAAGGGTATGGATTTGGTGGATGGTATTCTGACACCTCACTTCAAGTACCATGGGATTTTAGTAATGATAAGGTTGAAACTGATCTTATCTTGTATGCAAAATGGAATCATAATGAATATACTGTTGATTTTATAAGTGATGGAAAGATTATCTATGAATCATCGGGTATCAAACACGGAAATCCGGTCGTAGAACCGGTAGAACCGAGCAAAGAAGGTCATTCATTTGCGGGATGGTTCATAGACGATCAGTTTACAGATAAATGGGATTTTGGAACTAAAGTTGAACAAGATATGGCGCTTTATGCAAACTGGACAGTGAATGAATACACAGTAAGATTCGAAACAAATGGTGGAAGTGTTGTGCAAGCACAAACTGTTGAGTACAATACTACGATTGAAATTCCAGAAACATCACGTGTGGGATATACTCTAGTCGGTTGGTACACAGATGATCAGTTTACATCTGCGTGGGATTTTAACCATGACAAAGTTATAGACAACCAAACATTGTATGCAAAATGGGAACTCAATCAATATACCCTAGAATTTGATGCTAATAATAATACGGAAATACACTCAATGACCATCAATCATGGGGAACTTGTGGATAAACCAAGTAATCCCCATAAAGAAGGGCATACGTTTGTCGCATGGTACCATGGTGAAACAGAGTGGGATTTTTCTACTCCAGTTACTGATCACATGCAACTGCGAGCCAAATGGGAACTTAATCAATATACTGTAAGGTTTGAAAGCAATGGTGGAACAGACGTTGAAGATAAAAAAGCAGATTATGGTCAAAAAATACTTGAACCGATCGAGCCGTTTAAACAAGGGTTTGGCTTTGGTGGATGGTACCAAGAAGCATCGCTGACAACCCCTTGGTATTTTGATATTCATACAGTCAAGGATAATATTACACTTTATGCAAAATGGAATGAAGCATTATATACCGTTGAATTTGAGAGCAATGGTGGTTCATATGTTGATGAAATTACCGATATTCACGATGGAGATGTTATATCTCAACCTGATAATCCTACCAAGAAAGGGCATGATTTTATAGGTTGGTACAAAGATAAAGAATTAACGCAAGCCTGGACCTTTGAAACCGATAAAGTTCATCAAGATTTAATTCTCTATGCGGGTTGGGAGGATTTGCAACTTATTGTTAATTTCAACTCCATGGGAGGTACGAAGGTTGATCGATTAACAAAATTGGAACCAGGGAGCCTTATTGAAGAACCCCTTGACCCAATTAAAACAGGTTATGGTTTTGCAGGATGGTTCAAAGGACCTTGGTTGTCAAAACAATGGGACTTCACACAGGACCGAATTGAAAAAAACATGACGCTTTATGCACACTGGAATGAAGCAATGTATACGGTTGAATTTGAAAGTAATGGCGGAACGTTAATTGATGATATCGTAAATGTTCATGCTGGTGATACAATACAAAAACCTGAAAATCCAAGTAAGGAGGGTTACATTTTTGATCAGTGGTACATTGATGAAGAGCTAAGAACCCCATGGGATTTTAATAATACAATCATGGGTGATACCATACTTTACGCTGGTTGGATTAAAGATATTAGGCGATTCGATGTTTACTTTGAGAGTAATGGTGGCAATAGCATTGAACCACAATTAGGTGTCGAAGAAGGAAGCTTGCTTCCAAAACCTCAAGATCCAAGTAAACCAGGCTACACATTTGATGCATGGTATCAAGATGAAGCCTTACAAGTCCCTTGGGATTTTGACAATGATACGATAAGCCAAGAAACCAAGTTATATGCAGCATGGATTAAAGATATTAGGCGATTCGATGTTTACTTTGAGAGTAATGGTGGCAATAGCATTGAACCACAATTAGGTATCGAAGAAGGAAGCTTGCTTCCAAAACCTCAAGATCCAAGTAAACCAGGCTACACATTTGATGCTTGGTATCAAGATGAAACCTTGCAAGTCCCTTGGGATTTTGCTCAAAATACAGTGAGCCAGCAAATGACACTGTATGCTGGATGGATGAGTCATGAGGACATTGATCAAGAAAATCCTATCGATAAAGAGGATGACAATGACCAACACAAACCAGAAACAAAACCAAATGATAGTCATGATTTACCAAAGACAGGAATGGGCTACTCACAAGCACTTCTAATAGGTGCCGCACTAGCAATCTTAGGATTTATATTCGTAATATTTGGTAAAAACAAGAAGAAAAAATAGATAAAAAGTGAATTATTTTGTTCAAGCCGAACAGAGTAATTCACTTTTTTTATTGAAAAATATAGTTATCACGCATCTACTGACTGTATACCTCAGTAATAACTGTGTATAAAAGATTTGTGATCAAAGGAATATCATTCAATTGAATCCGAGTTAATGTGATGCGAATCGAATTATCAAAATCACTTTCGTGGTAAAATGCTTTATCGTTAGATTGAACACTTAAATGATTTTCATGAAGCTTCTCAATTAAATAATCAATATCGATGCTCTTATTTAAAATAATTGTTGAATAAAACCCGGATTGAGCTGGAATGTGATAAGCAATTTCAGGATTCCATTTTTTTGTGTGCTTATTTAATAGCTTTATTTTTTGATGGAGATCATCCGAAAGCTCTAAGCCATTCTTTTTGATAATATCACTTCTAATCGATGCTTCCAGTGTCGCTTGAGAAACAAGGGAAGGCATATTATATGAAGTAAAATAGGTAAATTCCATTTCTTCATGATAACTTTCGAGTAAAGCATCAGGTACAATAGCGTATCCAATGCGAATATAAGGAAAAAGTTTCGAGTAACTTTTAAGATATATACAGTTTTTTCCGCTTGAATAGTAGAACAATGGCTCATATTTGGGAATTGAAAAAGAATCATTAAAGTAGTCATCTTCTACGATATAAACATCATACTTTAAAGCCAGTTCCATTATTTTCTTGCGCTGCTCGTTGGGTAATATGGTCCCTAATGGATTATGATTTCTAGGAACAATATAGAAAAATTTGATAGATTCATGTTTGAATAATAATTCTAATTCTTCCAAATTAATGCCGGCTTCTGTTCGATTAATGGTTAAGACATCAGCATGATACTTTTTTAATAATTGACAGCAAAACGGGAAGGTGGGTGATTCAATTAAAATCTTTTCTTTTCCATTTGGGAAATCAATTTGAGAGAAAAAAGTAATCATTTGGATGACACCTTGAGTTAAAAAAATATTTTGTCGTTTGACATAGATATGGAACTCTTGAAGGTATTTTACAAGAAGTCTATTAAGGGAAAGAACACCTCTTAATTCTTGTTCTAATGAACTTTTACGATAGGACTCAAGGGCAACATTAAGAACGTGTTTCGCTTCAATGATTGAGAAATTATCCACGGTTGGATTACCTGTACTTAAATCATAGAGGATACCATCATGGTGTTGGTATTGCTTTAAATCGTTGGCTACAAAATAACCACTTTGTGGTTTTGCATAAATAATATGTTCAGTTCGTAGTGTATCGTAAGCTTTCAATACTGTGCCTTTACTGCAGTTGTGTTTCTCCATCTGAACGTTTAAGGATGGTAATCGTTCACCAGAGTCGTAATGACCATCTCGTATTGCTTCTTTTATTTCATTTACAATCTTCATATATAATGTCATGTTTTACCTCACTGCTTTTAGTATACCAAAAAATCTATACTAGTACAGTTAAGAGATGAGTGTCTTGATGCTCTTCACAGACTTAGTTATAGTAGTCGTGTAAGGGCTAACAGGTGGCCACCTAAGCTTGTACATTTTTCAGATAGGAGAAACATATGAAAAAAATAGTGAGTTGGTTGGAGGAGAAATTTTTACCTCTAGCTATGAAGTTGAATAACTTGAAATATCTTGTTGCTTTACGTGATGGATTTATTGCAACGATGCCAATTAGTATGTTTGGTGCTTTAAACATTATGACCAAAGAAATATTGTTGACGCCGACATCATTGTTTGGAGAGTTTTTGAATAAGTGGGAATTTTATGCTACAACAATTCAGCCGTTCTTTGATGCGGTGGCTGTTCCTATTTCAAATCAAATTTGGTGGGGAACATTAGCACTAGGAATTATCTTTACTGTATTCACAATTTCGTACAAGTTAGCTGAAGCAGAAAACCAAGATGCATTAACTGCAGGGGTCTTAGCTGTGGTATCTTACTTTATGTTATTACCACAATCAGCAGGTCCTGATGCAGGATGGGGAACAATTTCTTGGACCTCATTTAACTCGGAGTCAATTTTTACAGGGATCTTAGTTGCCATCTTTGCAACTGAAATATTTATGTTCTTGAATCGTAAAGGTTTAACAATAAAGATGCCTGAACAAGTTCCACCTGCCGTATCTCGTGCGTTTAGTGCAGTTATTCCAGCTGGTGTTGTTATGTTTACATTTGGTACATTTGGATTTATTACATTAAATCTCTTAGGAACAACGCTTAAGGATATTATTAATACGTCGATTCAAATTCCTTTAACAAGTCTAGGTCAATCACCGATTACAATGATCCTGATTACATTGGTTGCACAAGTCTTATGGTTCTTTGGGCTTCATGGTTCATTGATTGTTGGGCCAATTTTAGACACCATGTATTCAGCATCATTGTCACAAAACGCGGAAGCTGTTTTAGTTCATGGTGTACAAGCACCCAATGCCATTACTCGTAATATCATTGATCTTTACGGCATGGCTGGAGGATCGGGTGCTACGTTAGCTTTGATTATTGCAATTTTCTTAGTATCTAAACGTGCTGAGTATCGCAGTTTAGCGAAAATGTCATTCATGCCTGGTGTATTCCAAATTAATGAGCCCATCATTTATGGTCTACCTATCGTATTGAATCCTATTCTCGCAATCCCGTTTATTTTCGTTCCACCAATTATGGTATCAATTGGTTGGTTCTTCACTGAAATTATTCCTTTTGCAGGTAGGGTATATATTGCTCCACCATGGGTTGTTCCTCCTGTATTGAATACATTTTTAGCAACGGGAGGTAGTTTATCTGCCACATTCTTATCCTTGGTGACATTATGTCTATCCATTGCAATTTATATCCCCTTCGTGCATCTAGCGAATAAGATGGACTAGGTATGAAACGATATTTAGGCATTGATATTGGTGGTAGTTCAATCAAATATGGGGTATTTAATGAGGTAGGTGATTCCTTTGAAGATGAAAAAGGAATCACCCCAACCCCCAAAACATCATTGGAAGAGATTGTTGAAAAACTGGTAGAAATCATTGAGCAGTTTGAAGATCTAGAAGCTGTTGGTTTGAGCATTCCAGGTGGTGTGAATACAGAATTGAATACAATTATTGAAGGTGGAGCCGTGCCGGTATTGGGCGGTGTGAATATTTGTAAAATTCTTGAAGAAAAAACAAATAAAAAAGTATATGTAGAAAATGATGCGAACTGTGTTGCACTTGCCGAAAAATGGGTTGGTAATGGGGTCAATTCAAAAAATTTAGTCTGCGTTACAATCGGTAGTGGAATTGGTGGCGGAATAATCATAAATCATGAACTGTACACAGGGAGTAATTTTTTCGCAGGGGAATTTGGTTATATGATTCATAAAGAATTTGAGAACTTTGAAGATATCGAGATTATGAGTGCGAATAGTGCATCAATTCCGATGGTTAATTCAGTGATCGAAGCGTTGGAATTAGCACCCCATTCATTGGATGGAAAACAAGTATTTGAATTATTAGAAGAGGGTGATCCAATCGTTGAAAAAATATATGAACGTTGGATTCGCTCACTGTCAACAGGACTTTTAAATATTGGTTTTGCACTCGATCCGGACACGATTTTAATTGGTGGTGGGGTCAGTGCTGTTCCGCGTATTGTTGAAGATATTCGTTCACAAGTCGCTCAAATGAATTATTATTCAAAACATTGGCATATTGATGTTTGTAAAAAATTTAATGATGCTGGCAAGTTAGGTGCAGCATACAATTGTATAAGGAAAGTATAGGGTATTGAAATGAAGACATTAAAAATAGTTACGATCGGAGGAGGGAGTAGTTATACTCCTGAATTGGTTGAAGGGTTTATTAATCGTTATGAAGAATTACCAATTACAGAATTATGGCTCGTTGATATTGAAGAAGGAAGAGAAAAGCTAGAAATTGTTGGAAACCTAGCCCGTAGGATGGTGGAAAAAGCAGACTTACCTATTGATGTTATTTTGAGCTATGATCGAAAAGAAGCACTAAAAGATGCTGATTTTGTAACAACACAAATGCGAGTAGGACAAATTTCAGCAAGAATCAAGGATGAAAGAATTCCAATTTCGCATGGAATGATAGGTCAAGAAACAAACGGTGCAGGCGGAATGTTTAAAGCATTTAGAACGATTCCAGTTATTTTAGAGATCGTGAAAGAAATACAAGAACTTTGTCCCGACGCATGGTTAATAAACTTTACGAATCCAGCGGGCATGGTGACAGAAGCGGTCTTAAACTATACAGAGTTTAAGAATGTTATAGGGTTATGTAATGTTCCCTTTGATATGAAACAAGGAATTTCAAAACAAATGAATTATGATGCAGATAAGGTGAGATTAGAACTTAGTGGTAGTAATCATAATGTTTTCATTACTGATTTCTTTTATGAAGGTAATTCAGTGATAAATGAAGTTGTCAAAAGTTATGTTGAAAACAGTGAAAAAACATTGGCAATGAACAATTTCGACGCACTTTCATATCCGCCTGAATTGTTAAAATCGCTGAATGCAATTCCTTGTCCTTATCATAACTATTACTACTTCACCCAGGAACAACTTGAAAAAAACTTACAAGAATATAAAGAAGGCAATGTACGAGGTGAAGTTGTAGAGCAATTAGAAAAAGAATTATTTGAAATTTATAAAGATCAATCATTGGATATCAAACCAGCGCAACTAGAACAAAGAGGTGGTGCTCATTATTCGGATGCTGCTTGTAGTTTAATAAATTCAATATATAACAATAAACAAGATATTCAATATGTAAATACGTTGAATAACGGGGCAATTTCCGATTTGCCAAGCGATTGTGCAGTCGAAGTGGCATGTGTTATTACAAAAGATGGACCCAAGCCTATTTCGGTAGGTTCACTTAAACCACAAATTAAAGGTATGATCGAAGTGATTAAAAATTTTGAAAAATTAACAATTGAAGCCGCAATTACAGGGGATAGAGATTTAGCTATCACAGCGTTAAGTTCAAACCCGTTATGCCCAAGTACTTACAAAGCAGTCGAAGTGGTGGATGAACTACTTCAAGCACATAAACTGTATTTACCTCAATTCAATCAAAAATAAAACACACGTCTGTGTGTTTTATTTCAATTTATCCAGTGGAAATTCATGAATATAGGGCATGGTGAATTCACCATCCATTGCAGAATAGACCAACATATTAACCAATAATTTGTCGTTGTTAATCATTAGAAATTGAGATTCCTTCACGCTTACATAAATGACTGTATCATCAATATTTGAAATCTCATCAAGACTTTCAACAAGCATGATCGATTTTCCTTCGGCCATCGCTGTGTTTTTTAGGTCTTCAACGAGGAATGATTGAAATTTGGAATCGTCTAGGTTAAGGGATTTCAAATAGTCTTTATTGTTGTAGCGTGTTCCTGTTTCTTTATCGAAACTATAGAAGCGAACATCTTGCATAATGTGACCAGGGTAATAGAAATTTTCACCATACGTGATCAGCGAAATAGTTTTGTCGTCAATGAAAGTGTCGTAAAGATTTATTCCTCCCCAAGTAAACATGATATCTTCCTTTTTTATGAGGTCTTCACCTTGTTGTCGAATCTTTTCATAAGATTCATTAATGACTTTTAAATCATCTTCGACTTGTCGAGCATCGTCAGAATCAATGTTGATATGAATTTTTTTATTTGGATACGTTCCATCTCGATAATCAAAATAGGCAAATGATTTAGGTTTTTTGAAAAACTCATTAAACTCATCAGTACGACCTGCTTCTGTAATTAATTGTTCAAGGTCAAGTTCACTATAGTCACTTATATATATATAATCTTTTTGTGCATCAACTTTAGCAACAATGTTTTCGTGATTGTCCACATTGCCATTCTCATTGGGATCATGATTACAGCCAGTTAAGAGAACAGTTAAAAGCAATGTCGTTATTAAAAGTTTTCTCATAACATTTCCCCTCCTTGTATACTCTAAATTGTAGCAAATAAAAATTAAAAAAACAGTATAAAAAACCTTTGTTAAAAAAACAAAGGTTTTCGTCTAATTATTGGAAATCTTTTTCGAATTCTTGAACTGATTCGTTCAGTAATGTAACAGTGTATGCCATACTTGGGCCTCCACCAAACGCAACAGATACCATTGCTGCTTCAACAATCTCGTCTCGGTTTGCGCCTGCTTCTAAAGCCTTGTATACGTGGTATACGATGCAGTATTCGCAACGGTTATAGATTGCAATTCCGACACTGATTAATTCTTTTGTTTTTACATCTAATGCTCCTGGCGCATAGTTTTTACCAAGTAGGTTATAGAATGCATTCACTTCTTCACCATGTGTTCTTCCCATGATTGTGAGTCCACTTGTAAAATCTTTTAACATTTGTCTTACATCATAATTCATAATTATAATCTCCTTTATCTTTCTTCTATCAATATTAATATAGTTCTATTCTGTTAAATATGCAATACCTAATTTAATTGTGTTGTCAATTGCCTCAATATGAGTTCTTTCAAAACTGTGAGAAGCATGGACACCAGGGCCAATTAAAGCAACACGAATATCGTTACCTGCTTTTAAAGCTGCCGATCCATCGGAGCCATAAAAAGGATAAATATCAAGCTTGTAATTTAGGTTTTCATTCATTGCTAATTGAACCAGACGTTTTTTTAGATCATAGTCATAGGGTCCTGAGCTATCCTTAGCACAGATGGTGACAGAGAATTCATCAGAACTTTGACCATCACCCAATGCTGCCATATCAAATGCAATAAATTCACTGGTCTTTTCTGGAATTGCTGCTGCGGCACCATGCCCAACTTCTTCATAATTAGAAATAAAGAAATTCGTTGTGAAGTTAGGTTTGATATCATGGTCAATGAAATGTTCTGCAATAGCAATCAAAGCAATGACCCCAGCTTTATTATCAAGGTGTCGCGATTTAATATAACCACTTTTGCTTACCTCAACACGAGGATCTAAATGAATAAAATCCCCAACATTGATGCCCAACTTTAAGACATCTTCCTTTGATGATACACGCTCATCTAAACGGACGTAAAGGTTCTTTCCGGTTCTTTGGACAGTTGATGTTTCTGATCCATGAACATGACTCGATTCAGGGTCAACTAAGATGGTACCCGTAATGAACTGTCCATCCATGGTTTCAATTTCAACATATTCACCTTCGATAGTACTCCAAGCATACCCTCCAATTTGGGTCATTCGAACTTTACCGGTATTGGTAATTTCTTTGACCATTGCCCCAAGTGTATCAATATGAGCGGCGAGGGTCACTTCACGATTCTCTTCAATTCCAGGTAATTTTGCGATTAGTGCACCTTTATTGGTACGATAAGTAAAAAGACCCATTGCTTTGAAACGATCTTCTAATACTTTAATCCCTAATTCTGTGTGACCTGTTGGACTTTTTAAGTTTAAGAGGTCTTGTAATTCTTCAATATAACGTTCCATACAATACTCCTTTCGTTCTTATTATAATCCAATTAAAGATAGATTCAATGAATATGGTATAAAAAAAATAAGCCACGGCTTATTTCATTGACGATAGTTTCTTTTAATTCGAACCACCAGAAGATACATAATTTCAGTGACGACAATTGCTAGAGCGATCGTAATTGAACTGGCAAAAGTTTTAACCATAAATTCCATTCCTTCCATAAATTGTCGGTTCATAAAACTATTCATTGTTTGAAATGCTAAAATACCTGGAACTAAAGGAAAGACCCCTGGGATATTAAAAACAGTTGCAGGCATTTTTTTGTGACGAGCGAATATAATTGATGTGATCGCGACGCCGACAGAACCTAGGAAAATTGCTCCAACTGAATTAGGAATATAGGGTGTGAGTAACCAATTAATCATCCAACCCACCATTCCAGTAATTCCACTTGCAATCAATGCATTTTTTGGAACCTTTACCAAAATCCCAAAAGCTAGTGCAGCAACAAAACTACTGATTGCTTGAATCATGATTGTCATTTGATCATTTCCTTTCTAGAAAAAATAGAGTGATGTCATCGCGCCAGCTCCAATCATCCCTGCAATCAGTAAAGCTTCTAACATGAAGACAGTCCCTGAAATTGTATTACCAACTAAGAAATCACGAATAGAATTGGTGATAGGGATACCTGGAACTAGGATGATAATGCTCCCAATTAAGACGGTATCGAATTGTTGAATTAAGCCTAATTGATCGAATAGACCAGCAAGGATACCAATCGCGAACGTCGCAATAAATTCTTGGATAAATCGTGCTTTAATTGTTTGAACGCTTAAAAGATACAAGGCATAGCCAAGGCTTGATATGATCGCAGTAATCAAGAAGTCTTTTATATCACCTTGAAATATCAACATCATGAAAGAACTTAGGATTCCCGCAGCAACGATTTGTAAAGTATATGGATACGAAAGTGCATGTTCTTCCAATGCCACAATGCATTCATAGAGCTCATCGGTTGTTAGAAGACCTTGACTGAATTGACGTGATAACGCATTAACATTGCTGATTTGTTGAAGATTATTCCGTCTTTTCACAATTCGTTTCATCTTCGTGTTTTTACCAAAACGTGTCGTTACAAAGATACCGGTGGGAATAACGAAACTGACGGCTTCACCTTCACCAAGTTTAGTATCAAGAATTCGATTCATGGTATCCTCAACACGATGCATTTCCGCACCGTTTTCCATTAAGATTTTACCAGCAAGAATACAAGCGTCAAGTAATGTTTCTTCTTCAAGAAAATCCATATATAAATCATCCTTTCTAGCGAATAATTTTATAAAATGATCGAGGCGTCTTAGCAATATAACGCTTGTTGTTAATAATTAATTCAGAAGCATGCAATCCTAAACGATTGATTGGGTTGGTTTTCGCACCATATTTTTTATCACCGATAACAGGATGACCGATGGAAGCGAAATGAGTTCTAATTTGATTCTTTCTACCAGTATGCAAATAAACGTCAAGCAAACTCACATCTTCATTAGCACTAACGAGCTCGTATTCAGTCATGGCTTCTTTCCCTGCAGGGTGAGGTCTTACAAATGTGTCCTCGAATTCTTTTAGTGGAGAATCAATGATCCCTTTGTTATTAAGAACTTGCCCCTCAACAATGACAGAGTATTTTCTTTTTTGAACCCAATCATCCCAATTATCTTGATATTGTTCTTTAGTCTTTATGTCTTTAGCAAATAACATAACCCCTGATGTATCGCGATCAAGACGATGCACAATAAACACTCTATTTTTAGCATTCTTCTCTTTTAGATATTGACCGACAAATCGATACGCAGTTTCTATCTCGTTTTCATCCGTTGAAACAGAAAGCATCCCAGAAGGTTTATTGATGACAATAATTTGGGCATCTTCAAAAATAATTTGAAAAGGCAAATCAAGTCGATGATTAAAAGGAATAATACTGATTGTCTGTCCTTTTTTTACAGGGTAATCAAATTTACTGGTTGTTTTTCCATTAACTGAAATACATCGATGTTTTAACAGTGATTTTATTTTTGATTTGCTCAAGGGTAAATCTTGTTGAAAGAGATACTCTAAGAGCTGTGAATTTTCATTAACATATATTTTTTTCATATTTCTCATCCTTTTTTCTATTATGACACAAAATAATCGCATTGCATACATGCATATGATATATTAAAAGTATCAAAAGGGGTGAAAATATGACGTTTTTTCAATTAAATTGGATTATAATTTTTATAACGATCTTGTTTTTATTTGGCTTTATTGTCTTGGAGAGTAAGTTCAAACTAATATCAGAGGTCTTAAAGACTAAACCATTAATTCTCTACTTAATCATCACTGTTTTTGGAGCCTTTGCTTCATTCTTAAATTACTTAGCGATTGCAGTGATAGGATCATGGGAACTATTTGTCATGATTATTGTGATTGGTATTATTTTATTAACCATTGTTTTATTTATGATTCGTCGAAAAATAAAACAATATAGAGTAGCGAAAGAACTGAAAGAACTCCGTAAGGAAAACGAAGCGCTTCAAAAAAATCAAAATTTGGACAATGACATAATATCCAATGGAGAGTTAAATGTAAGCGGTACTACTGAACACAAAAAGAGTCCGATTGAGGAGTAGTTTTTGTTTGACTTTAAGGAATTGTTATGAGATGATAACTTCGTAATAAGAAGTAGTATAATTTTCAACGCTATATTAGGGGAAATTGTATTGAGTGACTCAATGTGTGTTAATGAACTGGTATATTAGTTTGCAAATTACGCTTGAGTACATCTTATTCTGATAGGAGGTACTAGCAAATGAGTACAGGTAAAGTTAAATTCTTTAACGCTGAAAAGGGTTATGGATTTATTACTATCGAAGGTGGACAAGACGTATTTGTTCATTATTCAGCAATCGAAGTTGATGGCTATAAAACATTAGAAGAAGGCCAAGAAGTTAGCTTTGATGTTGTTGAAGGTCCACGTGGCGAACAAGCAGCAAACGTTAGAGTTATCTAATTAGTGAGCTAAAAGGGCAGTGATCGGTAAGGTCACTGCCTTTTTATGTGGGGAAACCGTTAGTTGCGTTACAAATTGACTAAAATATCATAAGATTAAGTCAAAGGTGGTGAGCTTATGTTACTCCATGAATTATTAAAGCATTATCGAATACTCAATGAAATGAGTCAAGAGGAACTTGCCAATAAACTTTTTGTTACGCGTCAAGCTGTATCGAAATGGGAACAGGGAGATTCCTATCCTGACCTTGAAAATATTATTTTATTGAGTGATCTTTATGATATTTCCATTGATGAATTGTTAAGGGGAGCTCGTTTTTTAAAAAAACCATACCATATAGGTCACAAGGCATCGGCATTAACGTATCTGGCCAATGGTGGCGTGAGTATTTTTCTAGCAAGTATTATTTATCAAAATGCCGGAGTTCTGTCTTCAGTTTCGATGGGGATAATTTATTTTGTCCTTGGTTTGTTTATTCTCCAACAAACAAGCATTGAATTTGGTAAACATGAGATTACAATTTTAAATGTTGGGAAATGGTATCAAAGATTAAATATCTTCAATAAAAGACGAATAAAAGTCTACGATTACAATCAATTAAAAAGTTTTAAAATAAACTATCGTGTTCGTCCTGTTCGTCACTCTTTGGATTGGGGACCTGATGATTTCCATATTCAATTGGAATTTGAAGATGGCTTAGTTGTCAATCATGCGATGACAAAAAGACTCGAAAAAGATCTTCCAATCCTTGTGGACTTCTTAGAAAAAAAGAATGTCTGTGTAATTGATGAGTTAAAGGTTGTTGAAAAGTTGATTAAAGGTGTCAATTTATATACTGTTTTTAATCATGAAAAAAACGGCTGAAAAGGGCCGTTTTTATGGATGGATTGAACGGCTAAGTTTATCACCCAGTGAACCAATGACGGGTAAAGAAACAAAGCTGTTTTTTAATGCTTTAATTAAACCAATTGCGTAATAGGCTAGAATAAATAAATTTAGAATAAAAGAGATCGCCTGTGCTAGTAGAGCGACGGTAATATTCAAGCCTGGTAGCCATGAGATTAAGATCATCAGCAACACTGTTATATTTCGCAAGACAAATCCTACAATAAAAGCAATAAAACTAATGATAAGTAATTGACCTGCGTGATTTCGAACGAGTTCACTTTGGTGTTCAAATTTGAGTGCTAAAAATGAGATAAGCAGTGGAATAAAATTATAGCCTTTAAAGAGAACTAGAATAGCGATAATCCATAGGATACTTGAGAGTAAAGATGGATCGAGATCGAAGATACTTGATTTTTTGTTATTCATGGCATTCCTCCTTGAATTATAATATAATGAATACTAGACAAAGTAAAGACGGAGGTCTAATTTATGATAGATAGTATTAAAATAGCTATGATGATTATTTCGCTTATTCTGATGATCCTAGTTCCAGTTTATGCGTTTATACGATTAAAAAAATCCCCAGAAGTGGGTCAATCAATTGCTTGGGCATTGCTTGGTTTCTTGATTTTTAACATTACACGAACCGTTTTGATGGTTTTAGTAACGACTGTTATCTTCCCAGGTCCAACACCAGGAGTTGTTTCTGATTTTGTTAAAAACAATCCATTGCTTGATGGTTTCTTGAACGCATTGATTGTTGCAGGTTCTTTTGTTGGAGCCGGTGTTATTCTTTACAAATTTCAACTTAAAAAAGTGCAAAGTGAAGCATTACCAGTTGCGAATGCATTAATCTTTAACTTAATGATTTTATTACCGACATTGTCACAGATGTTTCAATACATTTTAATTTCTTTTAACGCAAATGCGGGTAAACTTGAGAAATATGTTTCTGAAACGGTAACCATGGATGCAATCTTAAGCGATGTAGAAAAGATTAATATGGTTCCAGCACTTCGTTATTTAGAGTGGGGACTTACACGTTGGTTTGAATTGGTAATCTTTGCAATTGCTTTTTCACTCCTTTATAAATATATGGTTAAAGTCAAAGAAGAACGAGATGTCAAGTATTTAGTGTTATCCTTTGTATCGCTCTTTATCTTCATTTTAGGAAGCTTTTTATCAACAGCAATCTTCTTAAATCAACCTATGATTGATTTAACACTTAAAATTGTAATGATTGTTGGAATCTTTTTTGCTTATAAATATTATGAAAAAAATAACGCTTAGAAACGTTACCCACGAATTTGAAATTCTTGATGTTGAATCAATTATCTTTGATATTTATGTTGAAGCGATTGATCGAGTCGTAGGCCGGTGTGAGTTTCGATATGAAACAGGACGTGATCTTTGGTTTTATGGACACATTGGTTATGTGATCTACCCCCCTTATCGTGGTCATAATTATGCTTATAAGGCATGTATGCAAATGTTTGCTTATTTAAGAAAAGAAAAAGGATTACAAGAATTTGTTATTACTTGTAATCCTGATAATATCGCTTCTAAGAAAACCATCTTAAAGATGAATCATAAATACATTGGTTGTCTAGATGTTGATGAGGACCATGAGTTATATGCTCAAGGAGAACCTCAAAAAGAAGTCTTTGTTGTTAGCCTTTCCTAATGATGCCTAAGGGTGTACTTTGATGAGCTTGGCCAAGTGGGTTATCCTTCAGGATATCGACATAAAGGTCTAAGTCTAATGCTTTCGAACTTGAACCTAAGATGTTTCCACCAAGATCGTTAATATCAACAATGATTACTTCGATCTTTTTATCAAAGAGTGCTTTAATCTCATTGGCGACTTGGTCCGGATTTTCTGGTCCTAAAACAACATATTGGTTAAAGGGTGGAATGGTACCGCTTGTTGGTCCATCAATTGCGCGTGCTTTTGATCCAGCGACACGATAAAAATCGCCTTTTCTTCCGACAATCTTGCCTAAAGCAGAGATTGCGGATGCAAATAAAATTCGTGGAGTCCCGCATTCTTGTAATGCCATTTCCATTGTTTCAGGCATTCCTAAACCAATTCCATGAGGTGTCTTACTGACGTAGTTTGATAAGAAAGTCGCAAGTTTGCGTGGCTCTATGTCATCCAGGGGAAGTGCACGGCCTTGGCTAATTGCAACGATCTTTTCTGTTACAAAAAGAATATCGCCGTCTTCTAAATGATCGCTTGCGTATTTTTTGATTACAGGGAGCAATTCTTCTTTTGGCATAATGGTGTGTGTATTAATCGGAATTCGTAAGTATTGATTTCCGTTGATGGTTATATCTAAGTTTTTATCTTTATTAGCTTTAAGTGTCATATTAAAACCTTCCTTCTTTATAATAATATCTTTATTGTTGTATAGAATCAAGGGAATTAAGAAAGAGGTGGTTATGATGAAAAAAATCTTGCGATTATTAACAAATAAATTGTTTGTTATTGGCCTGGTGTTAGTGGCAGAGTTTGGTTTAGTATTGTTTATTGCCTATAACTTGAGTTTGAACTTTGCGGCCATTCATTTCATTCTATTAGCGCTGTCATTTGTTCTCTTAATCTATATTATTAATCGGAATGATAACCCTCATTATCGCTTAGCTTGGGCTATTGTTATTTTGACAGTACCACCATTTGGCGCGGTTTTATACCTTATTTTTGGCGGGAAAAAAGTTCCAAAGAAATTGAGGGAGCGATTAAGTGATACGTATGATGAAGATATCTACTTACAAGATAACCAAATCACAAAACGACTTGAACGTGAAAAGTTTGATTGGATTCGATTGGTACGTTATATCTCTTATAGCTCACACTTTCCTATTTATGAAAACACTCGTTCTGAATATCTCGATAGTGGTGAAAAGAAATTCCAACGAATGAAAGAAGAAATGCGAAAAGCAGAGTCATTCATTTTTCTTGAGTATTTTATTATTAAAGAAGGGTTGATGTGGCAAGAAGTCTTGGAAATCTTAACGGAAAAAGTCAAAGAGGGAGTCGATGTTCGATTGCTTTATGATGATTGGGGAGCGTCGTTATTTCAAGATTTAAAACAACAATGCCTTGATGCAGGCATTAAAGTATTTGCCTTCAACCCATTGGTTCCACGTCTAGCGATTCAAATGAATAATCGAGATCATCGAAAAATATTAGTGGTTGATGGTCGAGTTGGATTTGTTGGGGGAATGAATATCGCTGATGAATATATTAATATCGGTTCAAAATATGGTCATTGGAAAGATACGGCCGTCATGATTGAAGGCGATGCCGTTCATTCCTTGACGTTGATGTTCTTACAGTTTTATTCTTACTATTCAAATACAGTTGAAGATCCAAATGATTTTAAATATACGTTTGAGGATTTGGTTCCTGATGATGGGTATGTCATGCCTTTTGCCGATGCACCTACCGATGGGTTTGATGTTGGTGCTGATGCTCACTTGAGTATGATTTCCAATGCAAAGAAATATGTGTACATACAAACGCCTTACCTCATTGTCGGATATGATATGTTAGAGGCATTAGTCCTAGCAGCACAAAGTGGAGTCGATGTTCGTATCATTGTTCCTGGTATCCCAGATAAAAAAATTGTGAATCAAGTGACGAAGTCTAATTATGAACATTTAATTAAGGGTGGCGTTAAAATTTATGAGTATTCGCCTGGTTTTGTTCACTCGAAGACTCTTGTTGCTGATGATGAGGCATGTTTAGTTGGAACAACGAATATGGATTTTAGAAGTTATTATTTGCACTTTGAGTGTAGTATTTTATTTTTAGGTGGTCCTGTTGTTGAGGATGCTTATCAAGATATTATGGATACTTTGGAAGTATCTCATCAAGTAACGCAAAAAGAATTGGATGAAACACACTTTGTTATTACAATAATTCGTTCAATTGCGAAAATTTTTAGTGGATTAATGTGAGAGGTGAGTTAAGATGGAAAAAATATCATTAGTGCTTGAAGGGGGCGGCATGCGTGGTGCTTATACAGCAGGCGTTTTGTCGTGGTTTATTGAACATGGTGTTGAATTTGATTATATTGTAGGGATTTCTTCTGGGGCATTGTATGGCAGCATGTACGCTATGAAAAAGCAAGATGCTTTAAAGAAATCATCGATTGATTTAGCGACAGATAAACGAAACGTAGGAATTCGACCATTGATCAGTGAGCATAGTTTAGTAGGTTACGACTTTTTGTTTAATATAGTACAAGAGGAAACAGATTATCCGATACATAAAATTGATGAGATTAAATCTGAGATGGAAATTGGTGTTTATGATATTGAGGGAGAAGAAACGATATGGGTGAATCAAAACGATATTGCAAAACATCCTGACTATGTTAAGGCAGCTTGCACGTTACCAGTTGTGGGACATTCAGTGGTCATTGAAGGCAAAAAGTATATGGATGGCGGTATAACGACAATGATTCCTGTTAACAAAAGTATTGAAAAAGGGTGTACAAAACATGTTATTGTGACAACTAAATCTAAAGACTATGTCCGTAAAGATCAAGGATTCTTACAGAAGCATTTGCTTCGTTTCTTGTATAGAAAGAGTCCAAGATTAGTTGAAGATTTTGAAAGTCGAAGAGATGTTTATTATCAAGAACGGGCCCAAATAGATCAATTAGTTGATGATGGGCAAGCGATTTATCTTTACCCAACAAAAGAGTATGGTGTTAAACGTTTTGGTGGAGATCGTGAAAAATTCGAAGCGCTCTTTGATTTAGCTTACCAGGACTGTGATGCACGAAAAGAAGAGTTATTATCGTTCATGAAAAAATAATGAGAGCAGTCGAGGGTTTTTGATGCTCAGTAAAAAAAATACATCGCTTAGGTACGATGTTTTTTTTTATTAGATAAATTAGTATATTAAGTGCAACACTAATAAAAAAGACTCATAACGGTCTCGTGGTAAAATGTATTTGTCGATACAACCAGGAGGAAACGTCATGAGCTATAAACATATTACCATAGAAGAACGT
>NZ_WTTB01000008.1 GCF_009828835.1 Erysipelothrix urinaevulpis | reverse complement strand
TACACCAAATGACCTAGAAGAAAAAATAGGAAGGCTTAATACAAGACCACGTAAGTGTATAAATTTCTATACACCTCAAGAAATATTATTTGAGAACGAAGTGTTGCGCTTAATTTGACAATTAATCCGTTATAAAACACTATGTAAAAAAGACGTTAAATGCATGATTTCATGTGATTGATTGATTTCAGAGTCTGACATCTTTATAATAAACATGAAAAGGATGGAGATCTATGCGTAATGGTTATGGAATAGCATGTGGAAAAATTATCCTAGCGGGGGAGCATTCAGTTGTCTATGGACAACCGGCAATTGCATTACCCTTTTTTAGTGTGCATGCAAAGTGTTTTGTGAGTGTATCAGATGATGATGACACGATGGTGTCGAGTTTATACAGTGGTAAATTAGACGATGCACCTGCACATTTCAATGGTGTTAAAGATGTACTCAATAAATTAAAGAATGATTTAAAAATCACGTCAAATTTGAATATAACGATTGATTCTGATGTGCCAACAGAAAGAGGATTGGGTTCAAGTGCTGCAGTCTCTGTAGCATTGGTTAGAGCAGTCTTTGAATTCATGAATCAAGAGGCAAGCCAAGATGAACTAAGAGATTATACGCATATTGCAGAATCTTATCATCATGATAACCCAAGTGGCATTGATTCAGAGATTATTATTAAAGAACAAACGATTTATTATATAAAAAATAAAAGTAGTGAAATTATGAATGTTGATGTTGATGCAGTCTTAGTGGTTGCTGATACGGGTCAAGCGGCTTCAACAAAAGAGGCTGTACAAAATGTTAGACGTCAATATACAGACCATGCACAAGCAATTAATGACTTGGGTCTTCTAACAAACAAAGCAAAAGAATTCATTAATACTAAAGATATTCAAGGCTTAGGGGATTGTTTATACGAAAGTCATTTAAAATTACAATCCATTGGCGTAAGCAGTTTAGAACTGGATAAATTGGTGGAAGCTGCGATGGAGAATGGAGCCCTAGGTGCAAAGTTAAGCGGTGGAGGCTTGGGTGGATGTATGATTGCTTTATGCACACCCGATAAAACAAATGATGTGTTGTCGTCACTGATTAATGCAGGTTCAAAAAAAACATGGGTAATGAGTTTGAAGGAGGAGTATCATGGCTAAAATTGTTAGAGCAAATACAAATATTGCATTAATTAAATATTGGGGCAAAGCTGATGAAGCCTTAAAAATTCCGACAAACTCCAGCTTATCAATGACACTTGATAATTTATATACCGAAACATCGGTTGATTACCAAAGTGAATTGAGTGAAGATGTTTTTTATTTAGATGGAATCCAACAAACGGGCAAGTCTTTAGAACGAGTCCAAAAATTCATGGATTATGTACGTAAAGAATATAATGTAAAGGAGTATGCACTGATTACATCTTACAATCATGTTCCAAGTGCAGCAGGACTTGCATCATCCGCTTCAGCCTTTGCGGCATTAGCAAAAGCCAGTACACTTCATTTAAATCTTGATGACGAAGCATTAAGTCGTTTGGCTCGTGTTGGCTCAGGCTCTGCTTCGCGTTCAGTCTATGAAGGTTTGGTGGAATGGGAAAAAGGTAAAGATCATGAAACGAGTTTTGCAAAACCGATTCCCAACAGTGATTGGCCTGAGTTAAGAATGGTTATTTGTTTTGTGAATGAAGAAAAGAAAAAGTTTTCTAGTGGCTTTGCAATGCAAGAAACATCTCAAAAATCGGCATATTTCGATGCTTGGGTGAAACAAAGTCATGAGGATATTGTCACAGCAAAAAAAGCTATTGAGGAAAAGAACCTAAATAAATTAGGAACCGTTGTTCAAGAAAATGCATTAAGAATGCATGCATCGTTGATGGCTGTGAATAAATGGTACTTTGAACCCAAAACAATAGAAATTATGAATATTGTAGAAACCTTACAGGCAGAGATACCGGTATACTTTACAATGGATGCAGGTCCTAATGTAAAAATTTTGACAGATGAAGCCCATGTCGATCAATTATTGAATCACCTCAAAGAATATAAAACAATGGTCTGTAAAACTGGAAAGGGATTAACGGTCTATGACGAATTATAAATTTCCTGGGAAATTATTCTTGATTGGAGAATATTTTATTACAGAACCACACGGTGAAGCAGTGATTGCGGCAGTCAATCGTTTTATTAACGTTAGTTCGAAAAAATCGGCTACATTTAAGTTGCGAAGTGATTATGGATCAATTGATGGTTTGAAAAAAGATGTAAAGAGCAAAGATATCGAAATTGCGAATATGGCCGTGAATTTCACTTATGATTATTTAGATTATTTAAATGTAAAAAAGCAAATGTTGTCACTGGAACTAAACAGTACACTGTTAGTTAAAGATAAAAAAATAGGGTTAGGATCAAGTGGAGTTGTCATCGTGGCAATTACACAAACAATTTTAAAAGAACATAATATTCACCTTAGCAAACTTGAACAATTCAAATTTGCTGTTTTGTGTCAACGCATGATAAGTTCACAAGGGTCAAGTGGTGATATTGCAGCTGCGGTATATGGTGGGATTATTCATTATCAAGCGTATGATTTTGAGTGGCTCAATCGTCAAATGATTCGCTATGACTTAATTAAAAAACCGTGGCCCCTATTACAAATCGATGCTATAAAATTAAAAGGACATTATAAGTTAGAGTTTGGCTGGACACAATCAACCAATGGAACGAATGGATATCTGGATACATTTTCAAAATGGAAATCAAAGAATCCAAAAACTTACCAAATATTCACAAAAGAGGCATTGACCTATGTTAAAATGTTTATACAAGGCGATACAAAAACAGCAATTAAAAAATATCGTCAATTAATGTTGAAACTGCAAGATGAAACATTACTAAATATTGAAACTAATCAGCTAAAACAAGCGATTGAAATTGTAGAGCGTCATCATGGCTTTGCAAAAGTTTCAGGATCGGGTGGGGGAGATTGTCTATTCGCTTTAATTGATGACAATACCGATGTAATGGAAATCAAAAGATTATGGCAAGATGTGAAGATAGTGCCATTAGAATTAGAGGTATGGGATGACAACACGTTCAAAAAGAAAAGACGAGCATGTGAAGTTAGCGCTCGCTCAGCATGAAAAGAATAATGATTTTGATTTAATGCGTTTTTATCATCATAGTTTTCCAGAGATAAATTATCGTGATATAGATTTAAGTACTCATTATTTAGGGCAAACATTTAATTATCCGTTCTACATCAATGCAATGACTGGTGGGAGTGAAAAGACCAAAGAATTAAATCGTAAATTTGCGTTAATTGCAAAGCGTTATGGTTTAATGATGGTGCTTGGGTCTCAGCATGCGGCATTGGATGACAAAACGTTAGAAGAAAGTTATCGTGTTGTACGAGACGTTAATCCAGAAGGGTTCATTTTAGGGAATATAAATCCTAATGCTAGTGTTACTGAAGCAAAAAGAGCAGTTGAAATGATTCATGCAAATGCGCTGAGTATTCACATTAATCCAGCTCAAGAATTAACGATGGATGAAGGGGATCGTGATTTTAGTCATTGGCTTCATCGTATCGAATCGATTAATAAAGAACTAGATGTTCCTGTAATTGTTAAAGAAGTTGGTTTTGGTATGAGTCGTTATACGATTAATCAATTACAAAAGATAGGTATCAAACACATTGATGTGAGCGGGAAAGGTGGTACCAATTTTGTGACCATCGAGAACACTCGCTCAGAAGGTAAACGATTTTCATATCTTGAAAATTGGGGGTTATCCACAGTTGAATCATTAATCGAAGCTAAACCGTTTATGAATAAGGTTGAAATTATGGCTTCGGGCGGTATTCGAAATCCATTGGACGTTATTAAGGCATTAGCTCTTGGAGCACAGGCTGTAGGATTGTCGAGTGTATTTCTAAAAATGGTGCATGATAAAAAAGAAGAAGAAATGTATGCGGAAGTTGATCAGTTTATTGATGAGTTGAAAAGAATTATGCTTTTATTAGGAAAAACAAATCCAAGAGAATTAACGGACACTGATATTATTTGGGAAGGACGATTGAAAGAACGATGAAAAAAAATAGATTACTAGTCTTTACAATTGCAATTGCTTTTATCATTGGTCTTGGTTCAACAGTCTATTTTATGGTTAATAATATGTGTTCTCTTGATGGAGAATCGGTGTGTTATAACAAAGATAAAGAACAATTCCAAATTGAAGATGGTGCTAAATTAATCGTTCAAGTAGAAAATAAAGAACTGGGTCAATATCTACAAGAGACATGGGACAAAGAGCATCCTGAACACAAAGGTGCCATTAAAACTAATGTTCAAAAACCATTGTCAGTCAAAGAATTATCTCAAGGGTTTCCTTACGATATTATGGTTACAAGTCAAAATAATGCTGCATATTTTATCAATGACATGCAAAATTTAGGAAATACCTTGGGAAGTGTCGTTGGTTCAAAAATTCCAATTCAGCTACAAGATGCTATAAATATTAAAGGATATTATTTTGTTCAAAATAGTATTGATGGATGGTTTTTTGTTTACAATGAAACCTTGCTTGAAGAGATGGGGTTTGATCTAACAATCTCTGAAGGGGTCGGTTTACCAGATGCTTTAGAATCCTGGGAACTAATTTTTGAGAACTCGGATAAGATATTAGAAAAGTCTAAATATGTATTCCCACTGACATTCAGTGATCAAAATAGTTTTTATCCGTTTCTAACGGGTGGACGTTGGGGTCTTAATTTCACGAATCGTGGGTCGGTTCCAGGGTTTGATTCAAGAGAGTTTCGCGAAGGATTACATTTAATTAGTGAGTTCACGAATCACGATTATTACAAACTAGATGAGAAAAAAGAGAAAGAAAAACCTCAAAAGCCAGATGAAGCAAGCGAAAATGAAGAGGTCGAAGAAGAAATTATTGAACCTAAAAAATTATTGCCGTGGCTTTATGAAGAAGCATTCTACAAACGAGAAACTCCCTTTACCATGTTGCATAGTTCTATGAAATATGAACAACGATTTGAAAAGAGTGAAGATGTTTACAAAGTCTCACCCTTTCCTACATATAAAAATCATCATCTGTCTCCGATGGGTGAGGTGAATGGATACATGGTTCGTGGTGATGTTGAATTTCCTTCAGCGAGTGCAGAAGTTCTCAGGATCCTAAGATCTCCTGAAGCGTTGAAACAATACAAAAGCGCTGATGGTAAAACACTTATTTATAACCGAAGCAATTTTGATGATCTAGATTTTGAAGAAACTGATTTAAGGAAAATTTTAAGTTATAATTATTCTGATACTCCTTCTGTGTTAGCACTTGATAACAATCCAAATAAGTTAGCACGATCCTTGTATGATGAAGTGGATATCATGGATATTCTTGAAAAACTTTACCTCAATGAATTAACGGTAGAAGAGACACAAAAAGAAATTAATGAAAGAGCCCAAGCGTGGCTAGAAGAGTTTGATATCAATGACGATGAATAATACTTGGAAACAATTAATCGAAGAAGAAAAGGCGAAGACATACTTCAATGATATGATGAAAATAATTGATCAGTCTCGCCAAAATACAACAGTATATCCAGCAGAAGACAATGTGTTTTCTGCTTTTGAATTATGTCCTTTCGAGGATATAAAAGTTGTTGTCATAGGACAAGATCCTTATCATCAGCCAAATCAAGCGATGGGTTTGAGTTTTTCCGTGATGCCAGAAACACCGTTACCGAAAAGTCTTATTAATATTTTCAAAGAACTTGAAGACGATTTAGGTGTTAAAAATACAAACGGTGATTTAAGTCATTGGGCTAAACAAGGTGTTTTCCTAATCAATAACGTTCTCACAGTTGAAGAAAGTACGCCTTTATCACATCGGAATATTGGCTGGGAAACATTCACGGATAGAATGATGAAAGAATTAAATGAAAAGCAAGAATTTTTGATTTTTGTTTTATGGGGTAAAGAAGCACAGAAGAAAACAGCAATGATTGACCATAGACATAAAATACTGTGTGCACCACATCCCTCCCCTTTGAGTTCGTATCGTGGTTTTTTTGGATCAAAACCATTTAGTACAATTAATAAAATATTAAAGGATAAAAAAATGCCTGAGATTGACTGGAGAACAGATGTTTAAAGAAGAAACCAGCCTGATTGAAACATTAATTCAGCGTAAAAACCAAACATATGGGACAACCCAGTTAAAAAAAGCCTTGCTTCACTTAGGTTCACCTGAAAAAAATATTAGCGTTATTCAAATTGGTGGCACTAATGGTAAAGGATCTACTACGAATTTTACACGATCGATCCTTCAAGCATCGGGGAATAAAGTTGGCACATTTACATCACCACATTTAGTTCATCATCGTGATCGAATTAGAATAAATGATGAAGAAATTAATGCTGATGAATTTTTACGAATTGCTAATCAAACAGAACCGCTTTGGGACGAATATAACTTAAGTATGTTTGAAATTGATTTGATTATCTCAGTTTTATATTTTATAGAAAAAAACGTTGATGTCGCAATTTATGAGGTAGGTTTAGGTGGTCGTTTGGATGCTACAAGTGTCCTTACGCCAGAACTCATTGGAATAACAAATGTTTCGCTTGATCACATGGCTATCCTTGGAGATACCGAAGAAAAGATAGCGATAGAAAAAGCAGGTATCTTTAAAGACAAGGTTCCAGTGTATAGCAGTGAACTTAAACCTGAAATTCAAAAAGTTTTTATTGAATATGCCAAAGGTCCAATCACTTTCTTACCTAAACCTTTAATAGAATGGGGTAAAGATTCATATCATGTGAAGGGAAGTCAATTAGAATTTGACTTAAAACGTCATGCGAATTATCAAGGATTGAATGCGAATCTAGCCATCGAACTATGCTTAGCGTTTGATGATACTTTGTCTAAAGAATTGATTAAAAAGACGGTGGAAAAAGAAGTCTGGGCAGGTCGGTTTGAAGAAGTTCTTCCTAAAGTCTACTTAGATGGTGCTCATAATGAGGCGGGTGTAAATTCATTGGTTGAAGAAATTAAAACCAGAGATGAAAAAACCTTAATTCTCTTTACTGCTTTAAAAGACAAGGAAGTCAGTGTTATGATAAATCACCTCAATCAAGTGGTCGATCATATGATATTGACCACATTTGATTTTCCTCGAGCAATAACAGAAGAAGACCTAAATAGTATGGATTTGGGGTTAGAGGTAATTTCCCCATATCAAAGCGCTATTGATAAAGCCTTAGAGTATAAAGAAACTCATTCAATTTATATTACAGGTTCACTTTACTTTATTTCATTAGCGCGTGCTTATATAAAAAAAACCTGATCAAGTATCAGGTTTTATAATAGTTTACTTAAGAACTTTTGAGTTCTTTTTTCTTTTGGATTTTCTAATAGTTCTTTTGGGTGTCCTTCTTCTTGGATCAAGCCTTCATCCATAAATAAGATTCGATCACTAATTTCTTTTGCGAAATTTATTTCGTGGGTTACGATGATGATTGTCATACCACTTTGGCTTAGACGTTTGATAACATCAAGAACCTCTTTAACCATTTCAGGGTCAAGTGCACTTGTTGGTTCATCAAAAAGCATGATTTTCGGATTCATAGCTAACGCACGAACGATTGCTAAGCGTTGCTTTTGACCACCAGACAAACTTGTAGGATAATCATCTGCCTTATTAGCTAAACCAACCATAGTAAGGAGTTCAAGAGCTTTTTCTTTTTTTTCGTTTTTCTTTAGTAATTTGGGTGCAAGTGTAATATTTTCTAATACCGTAATATGTGGAAAAACATTGAAATGTTGAAATACCATACCAATATCTTGACGCACTTTGTCAAGGCTTTTTTGTTCATTCTTAATGAGGATATCATTGAAGTGAATGGTCCCCTCATTTGGAATTTCGAGGTAATTAATGCAACGCAGTAACGTCGATTTACCAGAACCTGAAGGTCCGATTATTGAAACAACTTCTCCTTCTTTAATCGAGGTGGTAATTCCCTTTAAGACATGGAGATCACCGTAGCTTTTATGAAGATTATTAATTTTAATGATTTCTTTTTCCATTATGCTTGAAGTCTCCCTTCGAACTTTTTAAGTAATTTGCTTAAGGTGAATGTAATAATAAAATAGATGATACCTACGATAATTAATGATTCGATTTTCATGTGTGTTGTACTTGAGACAATTGCTTCAGATGTCATGAGACTGTTAATGAAAAAGATAGATGCAAGCGATGTTTCTTTAATCATTGTAATAAATTCGTTACCCAATGCAGGAAGGATATTTTTGATTGCTTGGGGTAGGATGATAAATCTCATCATCTGGGCATTGCTAAGTCCTAAACTTTTTGACGCTTCAAATTGACCTTTATCAACAGCCTGGATACCGGCTCTAAATATCTCAGAAACATAAGCACTAGAGTTTACAATAAGTGCTGTAATAACCCAAAAAGTATCGGGTAGCTGGTTTGAAATTAAATCAGCACCTAGGTAATAGAATAAGTATAGCTGTAATAGAATAGGAGTTCCACGTACGATTTCTACAAAAACACTTGCTATCACTGAGAAGGGTTTAAATTTACTCATTTTCATTAATGAAATAAGGGCACCGACAATGGTTCCAAAAAATACGACAATCAATGACAAATAAAGTGTTCCCCACGTACCTTTTAGAAAAACATGGCCATATTTTTCTAAGATATTAAAGATGTTTTGAATCATTCGTTAACCGCTCCTAAATCTTCAGCAAGTTTATTGGCATCATTCATCCACTCAGCATAGAGTCCGTTTTCTTTGACCTCTTTAATAATCGCATTGATATGTTCTAAAAGTTCTGTTTGTTCTTTGGGCATAATTACCATCATACCTTCTTCGTCTATAATGTCGAATTTTACGTCACTGACCATCAAGTCGTCGTTGTTTAAGGTAAATGAAGCACCTGATTCACATGAAATTGCGACGGCATCAACTTTGTTGTATTTTAATTCCAAGACACCATCGTCAAGTTTTCCAATAGGACGTTGTTTTGAATTTGGTAATTGCTGTTGGACATAAGTTTGTTGTAGTGACCCGTTTTGGACAACAACATGTGCTTCTTCAAAGTCTTTGAGTGATTTGAATTCATCAGCACGATCTTTTCTAACTAAAAATCCTTGGCATGTTGATTCACTGTTGTCATAAGAGTCGCTGAATTGGATTTGTTTAGCTCGTTCTTCAGAATGGGTAAAACCTGAAATTCCAAGATCGAAACGTTCGAGTGCAATTGCACTTGGAATGTCAGAGAAATCCATCGCCTTGATGGTTAACGTAATACCCAGTTTTTCAGCAATATATTTTGCTAGTTCTATATCGGCCCCAACGTATTGATCTTGCCCTTGTTTGCTAGGATCAATAAATTCATAGGGAACGTAGTCTGGTGAGACAGCGACAACGATTTCTTTTTTATCCAAAATGTCTTGATAAAGATTACTTTGTTCTTCTGGTTTCGAGGAACAAGCAGTTAAAAATAGTGTAACAAATAAAATAATAAGTGTTTTTTTCATAAATATCTCCTTTTAAAATAAAAACAGCGTCTTTAGGCATAGCCTAGAGACGCTGTTGCGTGGTACCACTCTAATTATCTTGCAAATAGGCAAGATCACTCGTATCCGTTAACGCTCGGTAGGCGGTAGAAACTACTGTAAGTTCATCACTACATCTCGCAAGTGCGGTTCAATCTACAACTCTTATCAGGCTTCCACCACCCCCGATTCGCTTTCAAAAGTTTTGTAAATTTACTCTCTTGTTCATTGATTTACCTACAACATTAAATGAAAAAGTGTTGCTTGTCAACAATATTGTCACAAGAAAGTCTATAAAATGTATAAACATACGTGAAATGAGTCAAATGACAGGCAAGATAATTGTTGAGTTTTTGTTAAAGTGATATTTTATGTAAGCGGCAAAAACAGCGATTTATTAAGATTGTTGTGAATTATGAATGAATAAAAAATGGATATCGAAATATACAGAGGAGGAAATATGAAAAAGAAAATAACAATGTCATTGGTATTCTTGATGACACTAGCACTATTTGTACAAATATTATTACAAGCACCTTCAACAAAAGCGGAAACAAAGAGATCTATTATTACAACGATGAAGATTAATCATAAAGCAGATGTCTATGTTCCAAGTGAGACATTAATCATCGAAGGAACGTGGCGTTTACCTGATGATACGGTTGAAAAAACATACAAAGCTAACGACACATTTTCAGTTAGCATACCAAAGGGGTTAAGCCTTATGGGACGTGAGTTGAAACTAGGTAAATACGGTATTGGGCGTCAAGTTGATGACAAAATAGTGTTTACATTTACAAAGGAAATTGAGCAAAAAACTAATCGACATAGTGGATTTAGTCTTGTGTATCGAATTGATGATCAAAAAAATAATGACATCATTAATCTAGATTTAATAAGTGTTGATGAGACAAATACGATTGTATTAAACGATTCGATTAAAGTTGATAACACTCAACGAGACACTAATAACTATAGTAAAGAATCATTTTCAAAAGGGTCCTTTGGTTTGGGTCGTCAAACAGATCAAGGTTTACGTTGGTATATTCGCGTAAATCGTGATGGGAGTCTTCCAGGAAATACGGTGAAATTATCAGATCGTCTGGGACCTAATCAAGTCTTGGATGATACAAGTTTTAGAATTAATATTGCAAGACAAGGAGAACATTCTATTGGTTCGAAAGTTTATGAGGGTCCAATTGCTTTTGATCGTGATAAAAAAGGGTTTTCTTTAGAGTTGGATATCAGTGAAGGTCAGTGGTATAACATTGAGTATGAAACAATCTATACGGGTGACTATGGTAACGGTGGTGTTTTTGATTTAGAGAACAGTGCTTTTTTAAAAACATCAAAGGGGACAAATGTTCCAATGGATGGTGGACAAAATAATTTGGCCATAGGACAGTTTAATTTAGGGGGTTGGGGAACTGGGAATGGCAGTCCTAGAGGAAACTTATCGATTGTTAAAGAGGACAGCGATACGAACACAAGACTTTCTGGAGCTGTTTTCAAATTTACCCATAAGGTTTTCTCAAGCGAAAGCTTTGTATTAAAAACAGATGAAAATGGTCAGGCTTTCAAAAAAGATGTGATAGCGGGTGTTTATGACGTTGAAGAAATTGTTGTACCCAATGGTTATGTCGGTATGGATAAAAAAGAAGTTTTGATAGTTTTTAACGATCAACGGGAAGTGGAATTGAAGTTTAAGAATGATGCAATCCCGTTTGACTTAAGTGTATCAAAAACATGGATTGATGATGAAGGAAATCAAATTCATCCTCAAATCCCAATTGTTTTTAAGTTATTTGCTGATGGGGAGTTAATTAGACAAGTTGTTATGCCGAAAAATCAATATAAGCTAACATTTGTCGGTTTAAAAAAATTCAATGTAGATGGCGAATTAATTGATTATAAATTATATGAAGAAGCAATAAAAGGCTATGAGTCAAGCATTGACTATCATCAAGAAAACCAACTCTTTAATGTGGTGAATTCACTAATACCTTTAGAAATAAATGACCCACTATACCCGAATGAGGAAGTCGTTCCTGAAGAAACAGTGGAAGATTTGGAAATAGAGGAAGTAACACCAGTTGTTCCTGATAGTAGTATCGTTCCTCATGATCCACTCACACCTACAGAAGAAGTCGTTCCTGAAGAAACAGTGGAAGATTTGGAAATAGAGGAAGTAACACCAGTTGTACCTGATAGTAGTATCGTTCCTCATGATCCACTCACACCTACAGAAGAAGTCGTTCCTGAAGAAACGGTGGAAGACTTGGAAATAGAGGAAGTAACACCAGTTGTACCTGATATAAGTATCGTTCCTCATGATCCACTCACACCTACAGAAGAACTTGTTCCTGAAGAAACAGTGGAAGACTTGGAGATAGAAGAAGTAACACCAGTTGTTCCTGATATAAGTATCGTTCCACACGATCCACTCACACCTACAGAAGAACTCGTTCCTGAAGAAACAGTGGAAGACTTGGAGATAGAAGAAGTAACACTAGAATGGGCAGACGAAGTAGAGTTATTGACATCAGTCAGCAAAGAACCAAGACAAGAAATGGCTGTACTTGGGGTCGATAAAGCAAAAGAAATACCCAAAGTATCCACGCTCCCTAATACAGGGATAGCTGCAAATTATTGGGGTATCGTTAGTGTTCTTACTGGATTAGGGTTTGTCCTGATTTCTAAAAATAAAGAAGAATAGATAAAAAAAGCAGTTTCTCAATTTGAGAACTGCTTTTTAACATACTTTATTATTTTCGTTTTTTACGCGTAATCAGATAGCCAACACCAATCAAGGATAGTCCAATTGATAATTGGTGTGAACTCATACCAGTACTTGGTAATTTTGAATCGTCTTTATCGTCTTTATCGTCAGGATTGACTGGTTTTGGTTCAGTTGGATCTACAGGATCAACAGGATCAACAGGATCAACAGGATCTACACCACCGTTACCATCATCTTTGACTAGGCCGTCTTTAGCTGCTTTAAGTGCTTTCAAGCTACTTTCAAGTGTGTCTTGTGTCACTTTGTTGTCAAACTCATCTTGACTTACTCCGTTTGTGAAATCAATTTCTTGTTGATGTGCTCTTTCGATTAAAGCTAATGAATCCTTAAGAGCTTCTTCGAAAACGTTAACACTTTCATCGGTATAACCGGATAAATCGAGATCTTTCGCTTCGTTTTCAATGAAATGTTCTAAAGAACGGGTTGAAACACTTTGGAAAGGAATGTGTTTATATAACTTAATTGTGTCGTAATAAGCGCCGCTAGTTTCAAAGTATTTCGAGGCTCCGACATATATTCTCAAGTAATCTGCACCTTCAGGCGCTTCAACAGTAGCACCAATATCTTGCCATTCGTTGTGTTTGCTACGGTAATGAATGATGTTTACGCCATCACGATCACTGCCGACTTGTCGTTGAGATTCAGGCTCAGTACCATTTTTATAGTAGCGGACCATGAGGCTAGCACTTCCATCAAGGTTAAAGAGTTTACCAGTTGTTGTATATGTTTCACCAGCATCCACTTCTATCGGATCACTCATAATGAAGATTGTTTCATGCTGACTCTTATCAATAATTTTTAATGATTGTTTACCTGTAAATGCTTTTTCATCAGTTGTTTCAGCACTAACATTGTCGGTAATATCCATCATGTTTGACCAACCCGGAATGCTAAAGTCAGTTGATCGTGTTTGAGGATTTTCGAAATCACCGTTTAGTATGTCTTGCTCAACTTTAGCGCTAAGGGTTGAAACTTGTTCTTCAACATCAACGACATTAACTTTAGTGACACCTTCACCTGTTGCAAGTAACATATAAATATTTTGGTTACCTTGTTTATCTTCAGATAGTGTAATAAAATCAACTTCTTTGTCTGTTGGAATTGTGACATGATCCCATCGCTTGGATGTTGGGTCGATAACGGTTAAGAAACCACCCATATCAGTATAAAGTAAGCCATCATTTCCGAATTCAATGTGGACAGGTCTCCACATTCCACGTCCTTGAATGGAAGGGTAAACGTTTTTATGTTTCGTAAATTCGTAGGTGTTTGGATCCATTGTAAAGATTACACCATCGCTAACTCCCCATAATTGACCTTTATCATCAAATGTCAAACCACTAATAAGAGGAGAATTTTTTGTTTCTGTGAAAGGTAATTTAATTTCTTTAATGACTTTCTCTTGGTCCATATCCCAAACAAAGATAACAGGTTCAGTTGCCATTTGTGCTGGATCAGCATCAAGCCCCCCACGTATGGTTGTTGAACCAAAGATAAGATTGTCTTTTTTGGCCAATCCAACAATGCTTTGATTTTTTACAATGTTTGTATGGACAGTTTTAGTATCTGTTTTTGGGTTATAAATTGCCAGTGCTCCACCAAGTTTACCATAGAATGGAATCGTTCCAATCAACAGTAAGTCATCTTGATACTTCATTATGTAAGGTCTATCTTGACCATAATCATCAATTAAGTTAAACAATACTTCGTCTTGAAGTGTTTTAGTATTTAATCGGTGAATAACTGCACTACCGTAAGTTCCAAAATAGACGTCATCACCTTCACCGGCAACAATTCCTTCAGCTTGTCCATAAGGGAATGATTGATAAGTTTCATTTTTTGTATCAAATTTTACACCTTTTGGTCCCCCAGGATAAGATGTTAGGAAGATGTCTCCATAGTTATCTTTAGCAAGGTTATGTAATTGTAAAGGTGTTCCTCTCATAACGTTTGGAACATCTGTCATCGAACCATCAGATAAATCATAGACTGCACTTCCACCTAAGCGTTGGAATGTGACAAAGAAATCTTTATTATCTTTTGTAAAGACAGCACCACCACGATGACCAGCGATTTTACCACCAATTTCTCTTAAGCTTAAATCACTGACATCTAATTCATGCAATAGATTGTTGTATGTGACATATGCTTTACTGCCTTTTTGAGCTAATTGATTCCAACCCCATGCCCCAAATGCTTCATCAGGTTGTTTTTTATAAACGGTATCAGACCACTCTTGATTGACTAAATCAAAGAATGTTAGTGCATCTGATTTACCAGCATCAACACGAGCAACTAATGTATCTTGCACAACATCAAGGTCATAAATGAAGTGAAGGTTTTCGCGTTCATCACCCTGTTTATCAACAAGACCAATAAGGTCGCCTGTTAAGTCCTCATATTCTTTTGTCTCGACATTTAGACGGAACAGCATCGCTTGTTCTCCGACTCCTAAATAAATGTATCCATCATGATATGCCATCGAACGAACATAACCAGAACCTGGATTAACAATCCCTAAGTTTTCAAATTGTTTTGTTTTGACGTCATATTTAAATACACTACCTTCTTGTTCTTTGAAACTACCAACATACAGATTACCATCAGCATCTGTTGCTGATGACCAAAATTGATGTGCAGAACTAGGATTACCTAATTTTGTAATTGTTTTGGCTGCGGGATCATAACTATAAGATGTTCCCCCTGTTGTTGTGTTTGCACTGATGTAAACTGTTCCATCAGGCGCAACGCTATGACCATAAGCGCTTGATGTATTTGGAAGATGTTCATTGAATACTAATTCATTTTTTTCAATGTCGACAACATTAAAGTATCCTCCATTTGTCATAGAATAACCATAGAGTACCCCATCATACTCGTTGTGCACGGCAGTCGTTACTGTGACGGCACTTGGATCACCTGGACCCATATATTCAGGCTTGGCAAACCCCCTTGTACCAAGACTTGTAACAATGTTTGGATTTTCTGTTTTACTTTCCGCACCGACACTCAACGGTGTTAAACAAGAAAAACCTAACAATAAAGCTAAAAGAAATACTTGAAATTTTTGTAGTTTCTTCATGACACTACTCCTTTCTTACATTCTTTAGATTATCATGTAAACGCTACCATCACTATAAATATATTGCTATAATATTGCAAAAAATAGCTCGGAAGGGTAAGAAAAGCAAAGAATATTATCATAAGCATAGAAAATATAAATATATTGCGAAAAACCATCAATAAATGTCTCTTGATTTATTCAATCATAAAAAGGATGTGTATGACGTGGTTCTTTCTAAATTGAATCTAAGAGTGTGCGTGATATTTTAATAAAGTGATATAATTAATCAAAACGGAGGTTATTATGAAACCATTAACAATTACTGAATACCAATTATATTTGAAAGAACGTTATAAAAATCCAAACACTACCCACGCAAATTTTATGAAATTAGTCGAAGAAGTTGGTGAAGTGGCAGAAGCGATTAATATGCAAGAAGGATGGAAAAAAGATGATGGTGAAAGTTCATTAGCGAAAGAGTTAGCTGATGTCATCCATTATGCCATCGCAATTGCGGCAGTGAATGATATAGATTTGGAAGAGGTTATTTTTAGTAAGGATAAAGTGGCAAGTGTTAAGTATAATCATTCAATTAATTTGGAAGAGTTTGTAAAGAATCGTTAATATAAAGATGAATAATCACGACGAAACAAGTACTGTTTAGAGTGCATCTCAGGGTAAGGCGATATTTTTTTAGTAGGCGAGCAAGGTTGATCTTTTTGTATTTTCAAGCTGACGAATGCATCCCAAATCAATGAAAGAGTCACCTAAAGGATCTCATGCTATAAATACATTTTCATTCATAACGCGAGTTAATTGCGTTCAACGGTGATTTAATACGAAACTTGGTTTAAGTCTTTACTTTAATTTTTAGCTTTGATATTATATATGTAATAAAGGGAGTAGAATTCTGATCCTTCAGGTCACGGTTTCGTCAATACGATCATTCGATCCGGAACGTGTTTAATTCGAGACTTTATCCATTTTGGGTAAAGTCTTTTTCTTTATCTAAGATGATTAGAAAGGATAAAGAATGTGAACAAATATAAGTGATTTGACGTGATTAATGGTATTATTAAGAAAGAGGAGGCGTGTATGAAAAATTATTATGATAAAACAATTACTGAAACAAGTGAAAACCTCAATGTTGATGTAAAAAAAGGCTTATCCACACAGGAAGTAGCTAAAAGACATGAAGAGTACGGTTATAATGTTTTAGAAGGTGGTAAAACTAAATCGATCCTTCAGATGGTATTTGAACAATTAAAAGATTTTTTAGTTTTAATCTTAATTGTTGCTGCAGTGATTTCTATTGCATTAGGTGAAAGACTTGAAGGAATTGTTATTCTTGCAATTGTTGTTTTAAACACATTTTTAGGAGTCTATCAAGAAAATAAAGCAAGCAATGCTCTTAAGGCATTGAAAGAAATGGCGAGTCCGTTAGCTAAAATAATTAGAGGCGGCGTGATCAGTGAGGTTGCATCGAAAGATGTTGTTCCTGGTGATGTTGTTATTTTAGAGGCTGGTGATTATATTCCAGCTGATCTTCGTTTAATTGATTCAGTAAATCTGAAAATTGATGAAGCGGCACTCACAGGAGAATCAGTCCCTGTTGAAAAAGATGCGGATGAAATACTACAAGGTGATGCCAGTTTAGGTGATCGCATTAACTCAGCTTATATGGGAACAATTATAACCTATGGCCGAGGCAAAGGAATTGTAACCAATACAGGGATGACAACCCAAATGGGAAATATTGCTGGAATGTTGAATGAGAGTGAAGACGAGGCAACGCCACTTCAAAAGAAACTCGATGTTTTAGGAAAATACCTTGGGCTTGTTTGTATTATTATTTGTATTGTTATCTTTGGTTTAGGTTGGATGCGTGGCGATGGTTTATTTGACTCTTTCATGAGTGCTGTTGCATTAGCAGTAGCTGCAATTCCTGAAGGATTAACAGTTGTTGTTACGGTTGTCTTAGCAATGGGAATGCAAAAGATGGTTAAGGTCAACGCGATTATTAAAAAGTTAAGTGCGGTAGAAACTTTGGGAAGTACTACGGTAATTTGCTCTGATAAAACGGGAACATTGACACAAAATAAAATGACGATTCAAAAAGTTTATAATGGAACTCAGTTATTCGATGTCAGTGGTACTGGTTACAGTCCTGAAGGTGAAATTACTGATATGAACGGTGTCCAAAACTTAAGCCTTGTTCATAATATTTTGATGCCAATTGTTTTATGTAATGATGCTCAATTCGATATGGATGAAGAAGTTATTATTGGTGACCCAACTGAAGGGGCAATGGTTGTTTTAGCTCACAAAGCAGGGATTGAGAAAGATGATGTTGATGCTCAATTTCCTAGACTTCAAGAATTACCATTTGATTCAACCCGTAAGTTAATGTCAACCATTCATCAAGTGGATGGAAAACATATAATGTATACAAAAGGGGCACCTGATGAACTAATTCGTCGTTGTGAGTTTGTAGAAATTGATGGTAACATCATTCCTTTAACAGATGAAAAACGTGAAGAGATCTTAAATGTAAACCAAAAGCTTGCTGAAAGTGCTTTACGAGTAATTGCTTCAGCTTATAAAGAAATTGAAGACAAAGAAGTAGCGTTTGAAGATGAGAGTCATCTTGTCTTTACAGGATTGGTTGGAATGATTGATCCACCTCGTGAAGAAGCCAAAGATGCGATTGATATTTGTAAAAATGCAGGAATTGGTGTAAAAATGATTACCGGTGATCACAAAATTACCGCCACAGCCATCGGACGACAATTAGGAATTGTTGAGGGTGAGGCACACGCAATTGAAGGTCGTGAAATAAATGAAATGACGGATGAAGAACTTCGTGAGTGTGTTAAGACAGTCAATGTATTTGCGCGTGTATCGCCAGAACACAAAGTGCGTTTAGTTGATGCTGTTCGGGACAATGGTAATATTGTTGCAATGACAGGTGATGGTGTAAATGATGCGCCATCATTAAAACGAGCCGATATTGGAATTGCGATGGGAATTACAGGAACGGATGTTTCTAAAGAGGCAGCCGATATGATTTTAACAGATGACAACTTTGCAAGTATTGTTAAAGCAGTTTCAGAAGGTCGTACAATCTATAGTAATATTCGTAAAGTCGTTGGTTTCTTGTTATCCTGTAACATTGGTGAAATCCTAGTAATTTTTATCGCCATGCTTGCGAAGTTACCAACACCTTTAGTTGCGATCCAACTTTTATCAATTAACTTAATTACGGATGCATTCCCAGCTTTTGCATTGGGAATGGAAAAAGAAGAAAGCAATGTAATGGAACATGCACCCCGCGATCCACAAGAACCAATTGTTGATCGTAAAATGAGAAACTCAGTTATTCTACAAAGTTTGTTTCTAGCGTTTGGTACACTTGCTTCATTCCTTTACGCTTTACATTTCCATGGTAATCTAGAAGATGCACGAACAGCTGCATTCTTAACGATTGTTCTTGGTGAACTGATGCGTGCATATTCAGCGAGATCTGAATCAAAATCAATTTTTAAGATGAAGTTATTTGAGAATAGCTATCTCAATAAATCAGTTTTATTATCAGTTATATTCGTCTTTGCAGCAATTTATATTCCGGCTCTAAATCCTATTTTTAGTACTACAGCCTTAGCAATGGACGAACTAGCAGTTGCAATTCTATTTGCTATTATTCCACTATTTGGAGGGGAAATTGCTAAAAAATTTAATGACTAATAAAAAAAGTATTTTGAATAAAAATAATAAAAGCAGGGAAGTCTCGTGGTGAGAATTCCCTGCTTTTGGCATACTTATTGATTAAAATATAAGTTGACATGTATTAGATATTATTAACGGTCAATAATGAATTGATTAGTCACACTTCCATTTACCATCTTCAAAGTTACAAGCTTCACCTTCTTGACCTAGATCTAGTGGTAGCGGTTGAGGTTTTTCTTCAGCTTTTTTATCAGCAATTAACTTTTTAAATGTCTTTACCAATTGAGCTTCAGGAAGAGCGCCATTGACGATGTACTTTCCTTCGATAATCAAACTTGGAACGCTGTTTACGCCATAGTTTCGAGCGAGTTGTAAATCACTTTCCACCGCAATTTTAGTGTCATTGTTTTGATAGACGCTTTTCCATGTTTCGAAATCGATTCCTTCATAGGCGTTGAGTAGATTAAAGATGACTGCTTCATCTGCAATGTCCAAGTTATCGACAAACAAAGCAGTTTGTAAAATATCGAAAACATCCCAATACATCGCTTCACCACCGATGATTCCAGCTGCTTTTGCTGCACGTAAACCATTCATTGAATATGGGAATATAAAATCCTGTTCTTTCATCCCTTCGATATTGAAACGGTGAAGTGTATCGTTTTGATTAGCTTGTTCCCAATGAGACATGATTTCTTCTTTCGCTTTCTCCAACGAACCAAACATCAATTTCAAATCATTTTGAGTGGGTGCCAAAGCAAATGAGCGATGAATAATGTTTAATTCAGGCACCTGTTTTTTTACCTCACGCATACGATAAGACATAGGGAAACAAAAACTACAAATAACATCATGAAAAAATTCAACTTTTAATTGAGTCATAAAAACCTACTTTCTATTCATCTTCATCTTTAGTTTAACGACAAATTGTTTATAAAAGTACTATGATGCTTTTATCAATGCGTTGTAACACAAAATGAGTCTTGATTGCGAAAGAGTTACTTATGACATGAATTGCCCCTTTGATTACAGTTGGCTTTTATTTTTTAAGGTCATGGTAATCTTGTTTTATATCTAAAGGGGGTATATGAAATGAAAGATAAAATAACGATTTATCTTGCAAATAATGCAAAATATTTTCCAGCAGAGTCCATCACATTGATTAAAAATCGGTTAGAAGATATCAATGAGGATGATTTTATAATGTTGGCGTCATTGGATTTAAAGGATCCGACAACAATGCTCATTATTTCCATTGTAGGAGGAAGTTTAGGGATTGATCGCTTTATGCTGGGTGACATTGGTATGGGGGTATTAAAACTTTTGACTGTTGGTTTATGTGGTGTTCTAACAATTATTGATTGGTTCTCGATTCAAAAACGAACGAAAGAGATGAACCTTCAAAAAATAATGTTAGTCTTATAAACTATGAAGATAACGAAAAAATTATTAACTCAGAAAGGGTTTCGACAACAGATAGTTATCGGAACTCTTTTATGTTTGTATATTGTGTTATTACAAGTATTTAAAATATACTCTCCTATTACATACTTTTTTGGGGTTCCAACACCAACGACTGGAATAACTCGTGCTTGGTTAATGTTTTTTAGAGGTGATCTTTTAGGGGCGTTGAATAAGCATCCTTTATTTCCGTTGGCTATTCCATATGCTTCGAGTTTATATTTATATATGACAAAGAGAAAATGTTTGTATTTTATTGTTGCTTTTTTGTTTGCACTTCTTTATTTAGTCGTCTATATCTATCGTATGATTAACCATACAATTTATAGTTAAGAGATGATGAATTTGTTTGACATTCATTATTATGTTGGTATAATGTTTATGTTATCAATTATGCCAAAGACAGCAACGGCTTAAAAGCTTAATCATGTTGCCGAGGTTAAAAGTATAAAACTTTTTAGCTCGCGTCTTTATGCGGGCTTTATTTATCGGTATAATTTGATTCCATAGATAGATGGAGGTGAATCATTTGCGAAACGAAGTATTAGAAGCAAAACAAGATTTAGTAGCAGAGATTCAGAAAGAAGTATTGGGTTCGGAATCAGCAGTTATTGTTGAATATCACGGCCTAAATGTTGGTCAAATTACTGAATTACGTGCAAAATTGCATGGTGCGGGTGTAAACT
The DNA here is from genome assembly GCF_009828835.1 of Erysipelothrix urinaevulpis. GTDB lineage: Bacteria > Bacillota_I > Bacilli_A > Erysipelotrichales > Erysipelotrichaceae > Erysipelothrix > Erysipelothrix urinaevulpis. The sequence goes on along the minus strand of NZ_WTTB01000008.1, from coordinate 18,105 downwards.
TTAAAGTTTATAAAAATACATTATTCCGTCGTGCCGTTGAAGGTACAGATTTTGAAGCACTTACTGAAGATTTAGTAGGTCCAAACGCTGTTGCTTTCGGTGGAGATGCAGTTGCACCAAGTCGTGTTTTAGCAGAATTTGCTAAAAAGAATAAAAAGTTACAAATTAAAACTGGATTTGTTGACGGAGAAATCGTTAGCATTGACGAAATTAAAGAACTAGCTACATTACCTGATCATGATGGAATGGTATCAATGTTCTTAAGTGTACTTCAAGCACCAGTTCGTAACTTGGCTTACGCATTATCACAAGTTTCTGAAAAGAAAGAAGCTGGCGATGTTGTAGAAGCTAAAGAAGAAGTGGTTGAAGAACCAGCAGTAGAAGAAACAGTAGCTCAAGAAGCTTAATCAAAATAGGAGGATATTTAAAATGGCTAAATTAACAGCAGAAGATTTTATCAAAGCGTTGCAAGAAATGACTATTCTTGAAATCAACGATGTAATTAAAGCAATCGAAGAAGAGTTCGGTGTAAGTGCAGCAGCTCCAGTAGCAGTTGCAGGTGCAGCAGCAGGTGCTGACGAAGAAGAAGGACCAAGTGAAGTAACAGTTACTCTAACAGGAGTTAGCGGTTCAAAAGTTGGCGTAATCAAAGCATTACGTGACATCACTGGTTTAGGTATGATGGATGCAAAAGCATTAGTAGACAACGTACCATCACCAATTAAAGAAAACATTCCAGTTTCAGAAGCTGACGAATTAAAAGCTCAGTTAATCGAAGCTGGTGCAGAAGTAGAAGTTAAATAATTACATTTAATTTAATGGAGGTCTTGTGAGTCATTACTTTACAGACAATCGAGAACTAGTGGAAAACCGGAGAGAAATAACTTTCCGGTTTTTCGACTATGAATATATTCTCGAAACAGATAATGGTGTATTCTCAAAAGAACATGTTGATCTTGGGACACAGTCACTTTTGAAAGCGTGTTTGAAAGAGGATATGAACGGAAGTGAAATCTGCGACTTAGGTTGTGGGTATGGCGTTGTGGGTGTAGTTTTGTCAAAAGAATTTAAGGATGTTACTGTGACTGGATTTGATATCAATCCCCGAGCTGTTGATCTTGCTAATTTAAATTTCAAGAAAAATAGTGGGTGTGGTGAAAATTTTGTCCATGATGGAATTAAAGGAAAATTTGATTGGGTTATTACGAATCCGCCAATCCGAGTGGGTAAGGAAAAGATGTATTCTCTTTTTGATGAAGCGTATGATTCCTTACGTTCTGGAGGTGGTTTTATGTTTGTGATTCGGAAACAACATGGAGCCAAGAGCGCACAGAAAAAATGTATTGATTTATTTGGAAATTGTGAACTTTTAACGAAAGAAAAGGGGTTCTACACATATATAGCCAGAAAACATTGACTATTGAACATTTGTATGGTAGTGTATTATATTGCATAATGGTGTCTTTATGCATGTTTTTGTGTGGCAAGAAAGGATGGCATAAATGGAGAAAAACCAAGCATATAACGTAAAGAAATTTGGAAATAAAGCCAGTCGCCGTGATTATTCAAAAGCGAGTGGAAGTTTAGATTTACCAAATCTAGTTGAAATGCAAACGGAAGCTTATGAATGGTTTCTACAGGAGGGTATTTCAGAAGTATTTAATGAAATTTATCCGATTAAAAGTTATAACGAGAACGTTACATTAAGATTTATAGATTATGATTTTGATGATCCAAAGTATGATGTGAACGAATGCCGATCTCGTGAAGAGAACTATGCGGCTCCTCTTAGAGCTCGTATGCGTATCGAAGTAATTAATAAACAAACTGGTGAAGTGATTGAAAAAGAGGAAGAGGTGTTCCTAGGGAACTTACCGTTGATGACCGAGACAGGTACTTTTATTATAAATGGTGCTGAACGTGTTATCGTTTCTCAAATTGTTCGTTCTCCTGGTGCCTATTTCAAGTCAGAGGTTGACGAGAAGACTGGCCGTGAGACATTTATGTCCGATTTAATTCCTGGTCGTGGAACTTGGTTAGAACTTGTCAGTGATGATCGTAAAGCGGCTAATGGTCGTGTCTTAAATATGAAAGTTGATCGTAAACGTACGATCGTTTCAACAATCTTATTTAAAGCGTTTGGTATGAGTCTTGACCTTCAAGAAGGTGAAGATGCTTTAGACGTGAATTCATTTAAAAAATTCTTGTCGGCTATGAATCTTCCTATTAATGAAGAATGGCAAGAATTAGAAAGCGAAAATCGTGAATTTTTAACATTATATGCACTTATGTATACAGCGTTTTTTGGAAATTATCCAGAGTTGGTGGATACACTAGTTCTAGATAAAACTGTCACGTTTGAAGATTCATTGCGTGCGATGTACGAAAACCAACGTGCGGATGAAATTCCAACAACTGATGGTGCAATTAACTTAATGCATTCTAAATTCTTAGATCACCGTCGTTATGATTTAAATAAGGCTGGACGTTATAAATTACACAAGAAACTTGAAATTTATAATCGTGCAGAAGGAACTTATTTAACAGAGGATATTGTTGATGTTGATGGGACTGTAGTTTTTGAAAAAGGTACACTCATTGAAAAACGTGATGATGTTAAAAAGTTAAGAGACGTATTGGCTAAATCAAGTCATATGAGTATCTTCCCGCTAAATAATCTATTTAGCTCACCAGGTGTGAATCGTGTTGTTGTTGATGGCAGTTTACACTTAGAAGGTCGTATCCTTGCGGATGATATTCGTGATGATGCATTTGAATTTGAAGTGGGTACCGTCTTAACAGCTAATGATTTAGAAACTTTAAAAGATCAAGAAATATCAATTTATACAGGGATCATTGCTAAACCTGTAGAGATTACAAAAGAGAATGTATTTGCTGTCTTAGATTATGGTCAACGTTTATTTACAATGGGACGTTTACTTGATAAAGATGGAAATGATTTGATGGATGCAAAAGACAAATTTGTCGTTGATCGTTTCATTCCAAATATTAAAACTGCAAATCTAACCAAAATGAATGAAAAATTATTAAGTGCACAACTAGAAGAAGGTAACTTAGAATTATGGCTAGTTGGAGCAGCTATGCAAGAAATGTATGTTCAACCTTTAGAAGGTGAAAAAGACACTGTTAAAATCGTGGGTGTTGACCCATTAGTTGATAAAAAAGTTGTGGTTGCATCTGATATTTATGCAACGTATTCTTATTTCTTAAATTTCCTTGATGGTGTTGGTGCTGAAGATGACATTGACCAATTAGGAAATCGTCGTGTTCGTACAGTAGGTGAGTTAATTCAAAACCAATTTAGAATTGGTTTAAGTCGTATGGAACGTGTTGTTAAGGAAAGAATGTCGATTACATCTGATTCTGCAAACTTAACGCCTAAGAAATTAACCAATATTCGTCCATTAACTGCGATGGTTAAAGAGTTCTTCTCATCATCACAGCTATCACAATTCATGGACCAGACAAACCCGTTGGCTGAGTTAACGAATAAACGTCGTATTTCAGCGCTTGGACCTGGTGGTCTAACACGAGATCGTGCTGGTTTCGAAGTTCGTGACGTTCATGCGTCTCACTATGGTCGTATTTGTCCAATTGAAACACCTGAAGGACCAAACATTGGGTTGATCTCTAACTTAACAACCTATGGTCAAGTTAATGAGTATGGATTCATTGAAACACCTTATCGTTTAGTTGATGAGGATGGTTATGTTCAAGAGGAAGTTGTTTATTTATCAGCAGATGAAGAAATTGAATATGTTATTGCTCAAGCCAACGAGGTCTTAGATAATCGTTTGGTGAATGACCAAGTGGTTGTTCGTTATAAGGGTGAAAATATTTTATCTCCTCGTGAGGATGTTGAGTTAGTTGACGTTAGTCCAAAACAAATTGTTTCGGTGGCGACAGCAGCTATTCCTTTCTTGGAGAACGATGATGCTTCTCGTGCCCTAATGGGTGCTAACATGCAGCGTCAAGGTGTTCCGTTACTTAAACCTGATTCACCATATGTTGGAACAGGTATCGAACATCGTATTGCGAAGGACTCGGGGAGTGCAATTATTGCGAAAGCCGATGGTATCGTGAGTTATGTTGATGCAAATGAAATTATTGTTCAAGAAGAAACAGAAAAACGTATCTATAAATTCCAAAAGTTCCGTCGTTCAAACCAAGGGACATGTATTAACCATATCCCACTTGTAAAATTGGGTGAAAAAATCTTTGAAGGTGACGTCTTAGCAGATGGACCATCAATGGATAATGGTGAACTTGCACTGGGTCAAAACGTAACTGTTGCCTTTATGACATGGCATGGTTATAACTATGAAGATGCGATTATTATGAGTGAACGTCTTGTAAAAGATGACATTTATACATCAATCCACATTGAAGAATATACACTTGAAGTTCGTGAAACAAAACTAGGACCTGAAGAAATCACACGCGATATTCCCAACGTAAGTGAAGTTTCATGCCGTCATTTAGATGAGCGTGGAATTGTTATGATTGGTGCGGAAGTGAAAGAAGGGGACATTCTAGTAGGAAAAGTTACACCAAAAGGTCAAAGTGAAATTTCACCTGAGGAAAAACTATTGCTCGCAATCTTTGGAGAGAAGTCACGTGAAGTCCGTGATAACTCGTTAAAAGTACCACATGGTGGTAGTGGAATTGTTCAAGATATTAAGATTTTCAGACGTGATGAAGGGCATGATTTGCCACCAGGTGTGTCTGAACAAGTAAAAGTTTATATCGTTCAAAAACGTAAAATCTCTGAAGGAGATAAAATGGCTGGACGTCATGGTAACAAAGGGGTTATTTCTCGTATATTGCCAGAAGAAGACATGCCATTTATGGAAGATGGAACACCGGTTGATGTTCTATTAAACCCACTAGGGGTTCCAAGTCGTATGAACATTGGTCAAGTACTAGAATTACACTTAGGACTTGCAGCTAAAAATCTAGGAGTTAAGTTTGCAACACCAGTTTTCGATGGTATTGATACAGATGAACTCTTTAGAATTATGGATGAAGGTGGATTAGAATCTGATGGTAAAATGGTTCTTTATGATGGCCAAACAGGTGATCGTTATGATGAACGTGTTTCTGTTGGTGTCATGTACTTAATCAAATTATCACATATGATTGATGATAAACTTCATGCTCGTGCTACTGGACCTTATTCATTAGTTACACAACAACCATTAGGTGGTAAAGCACAAAATGGTGGTCAAAGATTTGGTGAGATGGAGGTTTGGGCACTTTATGCTTATGGAGCTGCCAATACCCTTCAAGAAATTCTAACCATTAAATCTGACGATGTTAGTGGACGTACCCGTACTTATGCAGCCATTCAAAATGGTACAGACATTCCAGAACCAAAAATGCCTGAATCGTTTAGAGTGTTGAAGCATGAACTTCAAGCTCTTGCATTGGATGTTAATTTCTTAGATGAAGAAAACAATCCGATTAAAGCAAGCTTAGTTGAAGGAACGGATGAAGTACAACGAAAAGACACTGAGGGCGAAGATTCAAAAAATGCCCCAAGTGAAATTTAAAGGAGGCTTTGTTTAAATGGGAATCAATAAATTTGCCTCAATTCAATTGGCACTTGCTTCACCAGAGACGATTTTAGAATGGTCTCATGGTGAAGTGAAAAAACCTGAAACAATTAACTACCGTTCACAAAAACCTGAAAGAGATGGGTTGTTTTGTGAGAAAATCTTTGGACCATCTAAAGACTGGGAATGTTATTGTGGAAAATACAAAAAAGTTCGTTATCGCGGAGTAATCTGTGATCGATGTGGTGTTGAAGTAACGAAATCATCAGTACGTCGCGAGCGTATGGGGCATATTGAGCTAGCAGCTCCTGTGACTCATATTTGGTATTTAAGAGGTATTCCATCACGCATGAGTCTACTTCTAGATATCACACCTAAAATACTTGAAGAAGTTGTATATTTTGTTAAGTGGGTTGTTACAGATCCTAAAGAAACAGATTTACAGTACAAACAAATTATTGACGATCGTGAGTATCGTGAATATTTTGAAAAATATGGTTACAACAGTTTTAAAGCTGAAGCTGGTGGAGCCGCAATTAAAACATTATTAGAAGAAGTTGATCTTGAAGGTGAACAAACTTCGATTTTAAGTCAATTAGAAGATGCGAAAGGTGATAAACGTCGTAAATTAATTCGTCGTTTGGAAACTGTTGAAGCCTTCATTGAATCGGACAATAAACCAGAGTGGATGGTCTTAACACAATTACCTGTTATTCCACCAGAATTACGTCCGATGTTACAACTTGATGGTGGACGTTTTGCTGCCTCAGATGCAAACGATTTATACCGTCGTGTTATTACAAGAAACAACCGTTTAAAACGATTACTTGATATGGGTACACCTCAAGTTATTGTTCAAAACGAAATGAGAATGTTACAAGAATCAGTGGATGCATTGATTGATAATGGTCGCCGTAACAAGCCTGTAACAGGTGCTGGTGGACGTCCATTGAAATCGTTGTCACACTCACTAAAAGGAAAGCAAGGACGTTTCCGTGCTAACCTTCTTGGTAAACGTGTTGACTTCTCGGGTCGTTCAGTTATTGCTGTTGGACCTGACTTAAAGATGTATGAATGTGGAATTCCAAAAGAAATGGCTGTTCAACTCTTTAAACCATTTGTCGTGAATGAAATGAAAGTTCGTGGAATTAGTAATAACGCTAAAGCAGCTGAAAAATTAATTGATCGTCAAGATCCACGTGTTTGGGATATTGTTGAAGAAGTAATTCAAAATCACCCAGTGTTATTAAACCGTGCCCCAACACTTCACCGTCTTGGTATTCAAGCATTTATGCCTAAGATGATTGAAGGGCGAGCAATTCGTCTTCACCCACTAGCAACGCCTGCGTTTAACGCGGACTTTGATGGTGACCAAATGGCTGTTCACGTTCCATTGTCAGAAATGGCTCAAGCAGAAGCTGAGTTATTAATGCTTGGATCACGTAATATTCTTGGACCTAAAGATGGAAAACCAATTGTTACTCCTTCTCAAGATATGGTCTTAGGAAACTATTATTTAAACATGGAAGAGACTGCTGAAGAGTTCATCGAAAAAGCTGAGTATTTTGAAGGCTTAGGTGATCAATTAGAAGCAGATAAATGGCGTCGTTTTGCAAGTAATGAAGGGAAAGCATTTAGAAATTTAGCTGAAGCTCGTCTTGCATATGAAAACCATATGATTCACTTACACACACGTGTTTGTGTAAGAACATCATCATTAGGTAAATCAAACTTTAATACGAAACAAAATAATATGTATTTAGTTACAACACTTGGTAAAATGATTTTCAATGATATGTTACCAGCAGATTTCCCTTATTTAAACGAAGTATCGGCGGATAACTTTAAGTCAACCCCTGATAAATTCTTCTTACCAATGGGAACAGATGTTAAAGAAATCATCAAAGGCATGCCTTTAAATCAAGATTTTAAAAAGAAAGATTTAGAGTATGTCATCAAGGAAATCTTTGATCGTTATTCACTTGATAAAACATCAGAAATCTTGGATAGCATTAAAGATTTAGGATTTGAGTATTCAACAATTGCGGGTATGACGGTTGCGATTAGTGATATCAACGTTGCACCTAATAAAGAGCGTTATGTTGAAGAAGGTAAAGCTGAAGCTGCAAAATTAATGACACTTTACAAACGTGGTCGTTTAACTGCCCAAGAGTGGGAAGGTAAATTGATGCAACTTTGGGAAGGTGTTAAGAATGTTGTTGGTGGAGAGTTAATGGAAACATTACCTCGTAAAAACCCAATTAATATGATGGCGACATCTGGAGCTCGTGGTAACGTTTCTAACTTTACTCAGCTTGCTGGTATTCGTGGTTTAATGGGTAAACCTACACAATCAAAATCTAAAAAAGGTTATCAATCAACCATTATCGAAGTTCCTATTTATTCATCTTTCCGTGAAGGATTAAACGTGAGTGAGTTCTTTATTTCAACTCACGGGGTTCGTAAAGGTCTAACCGATACGGCTTTAAAAACTGCGGAGTCTGGTTACTTAACTCGTCGTTTAGTTGACGTTGCTCAAGATGTCACAATCGTTGAAGAGGATTGTTTCTGTGGTGAAGGGTACTTGGTTGAAGAGATTATTGATCGTAAGTCAAATTCAGTTGTTGAATCATTATACGATCGCTTAGTGGGTCGATACATTAAAGAAACTGTTGTTGATCCAAATACTAAAGAAGTCATTATTGAGGAAGACGAATATATTTCAGAAGGCTTAGCAAAACGTATTGTTAATGCTGGTGTAAAACAAGTCTTGATTCGTTCAGTATTTACATGTGAGTCAAGTCATGGTATTTGTCAAAAATGTTATGGTCGTAACATGGCTACGGGGGAACTTGTTGAAGCAGGTGAAGCCGTTGGTATTGTTGCTGCTCAATCAATTGGTGAGCCAGGAACTCAGTTAACCATGCGTACATTCCATACGGGTGGGGTTGCGGTTGCTGGTGGTGAAGATATTACTCAAGGTCTTCCACGTGTTGAGGAGCTATTCGAAGCACGAACACCAAAACTAGCGGCAGTTATTTCTCAAATTAACGGTCGTATCACAGAAATTGAACCAGCAGAGGATGGTTTAGGATGGGTAATTACAGTGGCTAATGATAAACAAACTGTTAGCTTAAAAACATTACCTAACCAACCAGTTCGTCCTTGGTTTGAAGTTGGTTCAGAGGTTGTTGCGGGAGATAAATTGACTGAAGGTTCAGTTGATCCATCTGAATTACTGGAATATGCTGGTCGTTTAGAAGTCCAACGTTACATCCTAAAAGAAGTTAAAAAAGTCTACCAAAGTGGTGGTATTGAAATTTCTGATAAACACGTTGAGGTTATGATTAACCAAATGATGCGTAAAGTTCGTGTTATTAAAGGTGAAGACACAGGATTAAGTCCAGGTGCACAAATTCATATTGATACGATTACAGAAATGAACCAAGAAGCTCTAATGAATGGTAAAAACCCGGCAGTGTTTAAAGCACAATTACAAGGGATCACGAAAGCTTCTGTTGAAACAGATTCATTCCTATCAGCCGCATCTTTCCAAGAAACAACAAAAGTATTGACAGATGCAGCCATTAAATCTAAGATTGATCCACTCAGTGGATTAAAAGAGAATGTTATTGTTGGTAAGAAAATTCCAGCAGGAACAGGATCATCACTTTACCGAGAGTCGACAGAACGTGTTAAAGAATACGCTGAAGAACTCAAACGTGAACGTGAAGAGAGAAATGCTGAAAAAGAAGAAGAAAGTTTCATTAATGAACTATTAAACAACTAAACTCCTTGGTAACAAGGAGTTTTTTCTTTATAATGAATACAAGGAGGAAAAGTATCAATGAAAACAAAAATTGAATTTACAAAAAAACTAGTTTATAAAGCGAAAGATTATATATTAGATCAAATTGAAAATAATGAGATAAAGGTGGATACAAAATCATCCTATAATGATTTTGTAACATCTGTTGATAAAGGTGTTGAAAATTTTCTAGTTAATGCGATTACAAATGAATTTAACAATCAAACCTTTTTAACTGAAGAGGCAATGGTTGAAAATAAAGTTGGTGATGAGTCATGGATTATTGATCCGATTGATGGGACGACAAACTTTGTCTATAATCAACAATACTTTGCAATATCAATTGCTCATTACGTTGATGGAAAACCGGCTTTTGGTATTGTTTATGATGTGATGGCGGATGAATTGTATTTAGGGATTCATGGTGAAGGTGCATACATCAATGGTAAAAAATTAGAGACTTTGGATCAGTCGCTTGATTTTCCTGATGTCATAGTTAGCAGTAGTTATTCGATTTTTAATGATTTTGATTTTACACCTGAAGAGTTGAATTCGAATATCATTGCTCATCGCTATATTGGATCAGCTGCAATTGAAATATGTCATGTTGCTCATGGTCGTTTACATGTTTATCAAGCACGTCGCTTGAATTTATATGACATTGCGGCAGCGGTTATTATTCTTGATGAAGTTAGTGGTAAGTGGCGTTTTGGTGATCATTATAATTCAGTGAATGTTGGTCATGAGAGTTCGATATTCTATGCGGGAACAAATGATAATATCTTTAACTTTATGGACAAGAATTATCTTAAGTAGTGTTTGTCACTCGCTTGGTCATATTGCTAGAACAAAGAAGTGAATCCATGTAAACTATCTTCAGAGGTGAGATTATGAAGGTACAAATTTGGTCAGATTTTGTTTGTCCTTTCTGTTATATTGGAAAGAGACACTTAACACAAGCGATTAATGAGCTTGGTGAAGATATTGAAATTGAAATGATGAGCTATGAGTTAGATCCGCATTATGTTGATCAACCAGGATTAGACATTCATCAAACTTTAGCAAATAAATATGGAAGTTCTTATGAGGAAGCTAAGGCAAATAATGATTATTCTGCGAAAATGGCTGCAGAGGTTGGTTTAGTTTATAATCATGATACGATGAAATATAGTAACACATTTAAAGCACATAAATTATTCCAAAAATCAAAAGAGATAGGTCAAGGTAATGAATTTGCGGAAAGAGTTTTGAAAGCATTCTTTACTGATGGTGATTATATTAATGATGAAAAAACATTAATTCGACTTGCTAAAGAAGTTGGAATTAATGAGGAAGAAGCACATCATGTTTTAAATAGTGATGAATATAGTCTTAAGGTAAGACAAGACGAACAATGGGCACGCACAATTAATGCTAAGGGTGCACCACACTTTGTTATTGATGATAAAGTATCAGTTTCAGGCGCACAGCCTGTAGAGGTCTTTAAATCAGCGATCAATCATGTTAAACAACTAAATGAAACTCAAGAACTAATGGATCAGGCGACAGCAGGTATGATGTGTACCGACGAGTCGTGTTCCGTTGAATAAACAGTCGTTAAATCTTATTAAAGGATTGAGACTAAATCTAGAGATATTAGGCCTAAGGCTATCACAACTAAGTTTGTGATAGCTTTTTGATTTTATGTAACGATGATGCGCAAAGTGCGTTAAATATTATGTCTAATTCTGTTAAGGGTTTCTGTGCTTTATGATTCCATTCATCCAAGTAATTAATCGTAGCAATAATAAATCCTGCATGTAGATTATTCGCATCGTTTAACGCTGATTTATAATAGTCTTCAAGTTTAGAAAGTGTTAAATTTTGAATGTCTTGTAGAACTTCAGGGTAATTTCGTTGGCTTTGTATCAATTTTTTTGCATTAGAATATTGATAAAAATCATTAGATGATGTAAAAGGCTTGAGTAAAATTTCTTTGTTAAAGCTGTGAAAGTAATCGGTCCATAATAGATTAACACCAAATTGGAGTAAGTCATATTTACTATTAAAATAACGATAAAATGTAGAACGATGAATACCGATTTCCTTACATAATGTTTCCACTGAAAGACTGTAAAAAGATTGATTTGTCTTGAACAGTATCATGATTGTTTTTGACCATATTGTGTGTTTATTCATAAAAAGACCTCCTTTGCGACAGATTTGAATATTGTCTCTCGTTATCTTAAGTATATCATTATAGAATTAAAGAGAGGTGATACAATGACACGAAAGGTTAAGTTATTTATTTCAATGAGTCTAGATGGTTATATTGCAGATCTTAAGGGAGGGATTGATTGGCTTGAGGTAGAAAATTATGAGACGGATGATAGTTATACAAAATTTTATGACACTGTGGATACTGTGTTAATGGGTTACACTACCTATGATCAGATTACAAATCAATTATCCCCCAATAATTACCCATATAAAGACAGTCAGTCCATTGTTTTTACTCACAAAAAGTTAACACAAGAAAAAAATATAAAGTTTACAAGTCAATCTGTAAATGAGACTGTGAATGTATTAAAAAAGAAAAGTGGTAAGGATATATGGATTGTAGGCGGTTCTAAAATTATTAAACCACTCGTTGAGGAAAACATGATTGATGAATATTATATAGCAGTCATTCCCAAACTTATTGGTCGTGGAATTCCTTTGTTTGCAAAGCATGATCGCAAGCTAAACCTTATTCTACAAAATACCTTCATGAAAAATGGCATCGTTTATTTATGCTATAAAAAATAAAAAAATGAATATACACAGTACCCGTATCAAGGACACGTAAATAAAAAAACATTATAAAAAATGCCAATCTAAAGTATTTAGGTTGGCATTTTTAACTACTTAATACTTGGAGTAATTTATGAAATCTGTCATTCTCAATGACACTTCGTTAAAAGTTGGATACTGTTTTGAATTCATTTCTATTTCTTGTATTATACTTTGAAGCAAACAAAAAACCCTATAGATAGACTTTTAATTTTCATGTCTATTCTATAGGGTATAGTTTATGTCGATTTTTTTATTCCATTTTTTCTAAATATCTAAAATAGAGATAATCTATCAAGATTGATTGACTATAAAATGATGGGGTTGTTGCAGAAGGTTTACTGCTTAAACTTGCAGTGTGCAATTGGATATCAGTATTCATTGCTAATGTATTTCCGTTATTACGAGTAATTGCAAGTGTTGGAATATTTAAATCCTTTACAGTTGACAATAGACTCAAAATCTCAACAGACTTACCAGAATTAGACAGCGCAATAAACAAGGCACTGTCAGCAACAGTGGGTAAAGTTGAACGAGCAAAGTCCAGCTCTTCAACAATAATAATTGTTTTCCCAACCAGGCTCCACTTCAACCGTATGTTTTGTGCGCTTAATTTTGAAAAACCAATACCATGAACGAAGATTATATCGGCCTTTTGAATGGCAGCAATTGCTTGATCAATTTGCTCTTCGTCGATGTTTTCCAAGGTTGATTTCATTAAGTTTGTATTGATACTCAAAATTGTTTCAGCGTCAACAGAATCGATACTTTGGACATTTTCATTAATATAAGGACGCAATGCAAGCTCTGATGACAGGTTCACTTTAAAGGACTGAAAACTATCACTATCAATTTTTTTACAAAAACGACTGATAGCGGCCGGACTTGTTCCGGTTCGGTCTGAAAGTTCTTGAATTGTCATTTCTGGAATGATTCCTAAATTATGACTAATAAAGGTTGCAATCTTTTTTTCGTTACTGGTAAATTGATCAGATGAAGGATCAATTGAATCAATGATACTTGTTTTGTATTTCATAAACCCTCCTTGCAAAAAGAAAGGGATGTTACCACCCTTTCTCTTATTATAAACTATTTTGTTAAGTCCTGGACCTGTTTTAATAATTTTGGTCCACCTAATGGTGTATAAGCCATTGGTTCAATCATTTCACAAGGTACATTAATTGTCTCTGCCATCGGTTTTAATACTTTAAAACGGTGGCGTATTTGTGGAGCAACAAGAGCACAGTTCCAATCATTTTTTATTTCATCTTCAAATTCTTGAGTGCTTACAGCTTTGACTTCAATTTCAATGCCGTTTTTTGCACCTTCATCTTTTAATGCATTGACTGCAATTTCACTCGACATTCCTTGTGAGCAGACAAATAAAACTCTTAAATCAGCCATTAATTTTCACCTTTCAATTTCAATGTAGCTTCCTCTTCTGCTAACATTTGTTTGTCGTACGCTTTAACAAATGGTGCAAAGACTGCAAAGTAAATCGCAAAGTTGATTAGGACAAGAACGACAGCTCTCCAATCACCATTTGTGGATAAGTATGCTTTAATCGGTGCTGGAATAGCAAAGGGTGTTACAACACTAACTTTCGCAACAAGTTCAAACTTCATCGCAATATATGTAATTGTTGATGTTAAGAAAGGTCCAACAATAAACGGAATTGCTAAGACAGGGTTTAAAACAATCGGTGCACCAAAGATAATTGGTTCGTTAATATTAAAGATACCTGGTACTACTGATAGTTTACCAATTTGTTTAAGATATGTCGACTTTGAGAACATAAATAGAATACACAGTGCAAGAGTACCCCCTGATCCTCCAATCCAAACAAATAAGTCGTAGAATCCTTCGGTTCCAATGTTTCCTGGGACTTGTCCATTGGCGACAGCTGTCATATTTTGTTCAAGTAGAACTAACCAAATTGGACGTAACAATGAACCAATAATTGAAACACCATGGATACCTGATGCCCATAATAATGTAATAAGAACAGTAGGGATAACAACACCTAAATAGGAATTACCTGCAATGTTCACCAAAGGTGAGAAGAGTTGCATAATCAATTGGTTAACATTTAACCCTAAGACTACAGAGATAATCCATACAATTGTAATTGTAATCATTCCAGGAATAATTGCTTCAAATGAACGAGCAACAGATGCTGGAACTTGTTCTGGTAAACGAATCGTTAAATTATTTTTTTGTGTAAAACGTAAGATTTCTACAGCTAAGATCATTGTTAAGATTGCGGTAAACATTCCCGCTCCACCTAAATACTCCATTGGTAATACAAAACCTAAGCCTGTTCCATCTTCAAGTTGAGCAACTTGAGGAATAATGGTCATTAAGAATGCAGCCAATGATAATGATCCACCTGATGTTCCATCTAAGTCGTAACTACGAGCAAGGGATGAACCCATACCATATGAAGCATAGACAGCCATTAAACCGATTGTAATTCTAAATGGTAACATCATATTTCCAATCCAAGGTTCAATGAATGAACGCCATGCAGGAATTGGGAACATAACAACTAATATATAGAAACTACCAATCATGACAAGTGGCATCGTTGAAATAATACCATCACGAATTGCACGTAAATATCTTTGTTCTGCTAAACCAGCTAAAGGCGGTAATAGCTTATCTTCAATAAAACTAAATAATTTTTCCATCTTCTATTTTATCCTCCTAGATTAAATTAAGAATAGCTTCTGCTAAACTTCTCACTTCAGATGCATGCATCATGTGATCTTGAGCATGTACCATCAATAATGTTGTACTTTCCATGAGTTGGTCCCCTAAAAAGTTACTCTGTACTCGATGTGCTTGTTTTAATAACTCATCTGCTTCTTTTAATAATGCGAAAGCCTCTTCTTTGCTATCTTTCGCAACATCAAGTGCTTCGTAGACCATACTCTTAGCAGTCCCAGATAATGTGATTAATTCAAACACTTTTGCCTTAAACTCGTCCATTTATTCCCTCCCTTTGGGTAAGCCCTTACATGTAAAGTACCACATTTGAAATTAGTTTTCAATACCAAAGCGTAATTATGAAAATTAATTTCAAACACTAGCCTTTATCTCAGTTGTTAAACTTGTTAAAATAGAGATGAAGAGAGGTTTTATTATGAAAGTATCAAGAAAAGTATTAATTGTACTCGTAAGTGTTGTATTTATCGTCTTAGATATATGGAACGGAAACACTTACAATTTTATGAAAGTTGAGTCAATGGTCTATTTGAGTGGGTTTATCTTACTCATTGCAGGAATTTTGCTTTTGAATCGTAACGATTACAAAAAGTTTATTAAGCTATTCTCAGGAATGGCGTTATTCTTTGCAATCGTTTTTGTACTTGGTGGATTAATGTCATCAAGAATGATCAATGCTAAAAAATATGCGAATGTTATTGGAACAATTGAACAGGTTGAGTTTTCAGATTTATATGGAAAAGATCATACTGTTGAAATGTCTTATGTTGATAAAGATTCAGCTTTATTGTCAGCTGAAAAGAAAATTGGGGAATTGAGTGATGTCTCATCAATGTTTGATATCAATAATAGAGATTTCTCCCAAATAAATTATAAAGGGGAGATGGTACGCGTTGCTCCGTTTAAGTATTCAAGCCCAATCAAACAATTACTAAATTTAAATAAAGGAGTTCCTTATTATGTAATGGTTCAAACAGGATCAGGTAATACAAATGCCAAAGCAGAAATTATTACTTTGAAGCAACCGATGAAATATTATCCAGGCGCACCTTTGCATTATAATTTAAAACGTCATGTTGCCTTTAATCATAAATTTTCATACCTTGGTGGTTGGAATTTTGAGGTCAACGATGAGGGTCATCCTTATTGGATTGTTAGTACATTGACCAAAGAGGTTGGTTTATGGGGCGCTCAAAATGTTAAGTCAATCATTGTAGTAGATGCAGTGAGCGGTGAGAGTAAAAATTATAAAATTGATGATGTTCCAGAATGGGTTGACTTAGTTTACCCAACACCGATGTTACTCTCACATGCGAAAGATCATTACAGTTTGTCTAAAGGGTATATTAATTCAAAAATGCAACAAGTTGGTGTAAAAGTCATCGATCAAGATAATGGAACCTATAATTATGTTTCAATTGATGATGAGATTTATGTATTTACGGGAATAAGACCGATTAGTTTAGATGAAGGCTCAACAACCGGATTGTTATTTATGAGTACTAAAACAGGAAAAGCATTGAGTCTTGACCTACCCGGTATCTCGTTGACGACTGCGGAAGCAACATCAATTGGTTCAATTCAAGAAAAAAATTATGTCCCAACAACACCTGTTTTACAAAATGTTGGTGGTTATCCAACATATGTGATGTCTTTAAAAGATCAATCAGGTGTTATTCGAGGTTTTTCTATGGTTGATTACCAAGACTATACAAAATCATCAGTCGGATCAACAATTAAAGAAGTCGAGAAAACATACCTTGCACTTCATGCTGATTCCGATACATTGTTACCAGAGGATAGTCAAGAATTAACAATAACCATAACTGAGATTAAACAAGTTCAAATTGAAGGGAATACATTCTATTATTTAATGGTTGAAGAGAGTGATGAAATATACAATGTTTCGTTGTCTTTAGATGATAAATTACCATTCTATAAAGCAAACGACCGTCTTAAAGTCAAAGTCAATGGCAATAAAATAATCGAAATTTTAGAGGAAGACTAAACGCTAACGATTGACATGTAAGCGGTTTATGTTATACTTGGTTTGTAGATGTTTACACTAGGATTGTTACTGATAATGCAGGCGATACCAGAAGAAATTGTTCTTTTGGTGTCGCCTTTTATATTAAGGGGGTTATCGTGTACACAATTAAAAAGATCTTTAATAACAATGTCATTCTTGCGCAAGATGGTGATATTGAGGTTGTGTTAATGGGTAAAGGGATTGGGTTTTCCAAGTCAACAGATCAAACGATAAATGAAGACGAAATCCAAAAAGTCTTTAGGCTTCATGATGACGAAATGACTAAATCATGGGGAAAGTATCTCTCTAATCTAAGCAAACAACAATATGAAATGATTCATGAAATCATAGAGTATGCAGATGATAATTTGGATAGTAAACTTGATGATTATATATATTTAAGCATGAGTGATCATATAGAATTCGCAATCGAGAGACACAGTCAACAGCTTAACATCTCAAATCCTTTAGTTTGGGAAGTCCAAAACCTGTACCCAGAAGAGTATCGAATTGGTTTGGAAGCACTAAGAATTATTGAAAAATACACTGGCGTACAACTGGAGCATGAAGAAGCGTCTTCAATCGCATTACATATTATTAACGCAAGCACGAAAAAAAATAATTTAAATGAGCTTGTCGAGGATTTAGAGTTAGTAAAAGGGATTGTTGAAATTGTTAAAAATCATTTTTCTTTAGATTTTACAACACCGTCACTAAGTTACGAACGTTTTCTGCTTCATCTTAAATTCTTTACGTGGCGACTTAGAAAAAATGAAGCTTATTTAAAACAAGATAATCCGTTGTATGCCAGTTTAAAGAAACAATGGCCAGACACTTATCACTGTGTCAAAAATATATCCCGTTATGTTGAACAAGAGAGAAACATTAAGATAAGTGATGATGAGTCGTTTTATTTAACCGTTCACATTCAAAGATTAGCAACAAAAGAAAAAAATAAATAGGATTGTTACTGGTAAAGCAGGCGAAACCTAAAAGAGCATTCATATGCTTTTTTAGGTTTTTTTAATAGATAAATTAGTATATTAAGTGCAACACTAATAAAAAAGACTCATAACGGTCTCGTGGTAAAATGTATTTGTCGATACAACCAGGAGGAAACGTCATGAGCTATAAACATATTACCATAGAAGAAC
>NZ_WTTB01000007.1 GCF_009828835.1 Erysipelothrix urinaevulpis | reverse complement strand
TCAATCCAGTTGATACAAATTATATTATTAAAGCACAAAACTTTGCAGTGTGGGTAGAGAGTATGGAAGGAACCGACGCAGAAATACTCAAACATTCCAACACAGTTGTTTATGAAATTAAAAACAAACAAAAAGTAGAAGTAAATGACTTAGCTCAAGTTAAGTCAAGTGGTGATTATGCTAAGAAAGTAGTTGGCGATTACCCAATTGAAATTGGAATTAAAGGTCATGAAGAGACAGCTAAGATTATCGGAAAAGTAAGCAAGAATCCAGTTGTGATTATTGATGACTTCATCATTGAAGCTGAAAACTTCAACTTGAACCTTAAAGAATCAGCGTTGCATGACCACGCAATGTACCTTGAGCGATCAAATCCAGTCGTCATGGACCGAGAAACCTTCACAGTTGTCGACAAGAAAGTCGCAATTGGAACAGATAAGGTAGAATCAGTGATGAATGACAAAGGGTACGATGTTGGAATTTACATTGTTGATTACCAAGAAGATCAAGAACTTATAGTAAAAGCAACGGTAAGTAATTTAAACAAACCAGTACTAAACTTTGAATCTGTGACAAGTCTTGCAATTAACGATGCCTTTGATCCAATGGAAAATGTTAGCGCAAGTGATATTGAAGACGGTGATTTAAGTGATCAAATTACGATTGCTAAGAATACAGTCGATACAAGCAAACGAGGAGTGTACGCGGTTGAATACTCAGTCACTGATAGTGATGACAATACAGTTACAGGCAAACGAACTGTCTTAGTTGGTTACAACTATGAAGATGGTTATGCAGTGAATGCTAGATTTTACTCAATCAATAAAGACATTATGCACGGAACTGATTTAGAAATATTAAAAGAGTCGGGTGCAGAAGCGTGGTTCTTTGATATTGATGAATTAGGAAATGTTGTGAGTGTTACAAGCGCAAATGACAAACTAGTCGTTAAATCTAAAGGAAACTATGCGGATAAAGAAGTAGGGACTCATGAAATAACAATAGGAATTGAAGGTCATACTGCTCCTACTATTACAATTAATGTGTTAGTTACAGACAGTGATACAAAGCCTGGAAATGGTGATAGATATACAATTATATCTAGTGATTTCACTTTAACAATCAAAGAGGCTACAGAAAAAGACCATACCTTACTTATTGATAAAGGAAATGTAGTTGTTTACGATAGAGAAACAGGACTTGTTGTAGATGAAAGTGTTTCGGTTATCCAGGAAAATATTCAAGCAATTGAAGGAACAACAGGAACAGTTACATATCATGTCAATAATGATGAGAAAGCTATATCTGTTTCAAATGCTACAGTGGATAATTTAAGCAGACCCGAACTTGAGGTTGTTACACCGATTGATCATGAATTTGGGAAACCATTCGACTATCTTGAAGGTGTTAAAGCAAGCGATCTAGAAGACGATGCAAATGGAATTCCACTTGAAGTTACGTATGATAAGAATGCAATTGACGTTAATAAAGTCGGTATTCAAACAGTTGAATACTCAGTGACTGATAGTGACAATAACACGGTCAAAAAGACTCGTGTAGTAGTTGTTAATGATGGAAGATTTACAGTAGAAGAAGACGTAGTCTTATTAGCAAGGAACTTCGCAATTACATTGAATGAAGTTACTGGAACTGATGATGAAATTATTGCATTATCAAATGCAAAAGCAACCCGTATTATTACCAAAAAAGATGGAAGTGTAGAATTTGAAGACACTGAAATTATAGTCAAAGATTCGGGAAAATATCCTGACAAGATAGCTGGAGATCATACCATTATTCTTGGAACGAAAGACTCTACTGTTGAGAAACAAGTTATAGGTAAAGTTATCAATAAAGATGTCGTCGTTGTTGGTGATAAGTATATCATTACAGCAAATGACTTCTTGATTAATCAAAACAAGGCAGAATCGATCACCGATGAAGAGATTCTAAACTTATCGAATGCAGAGGTCCTTTACAGAGATTCCTTACTAGTTGATTCTCGTGGTGCAAAGGTTGACTCACATAACATAGAGGCAAAACCAAGTAAAGATAATCCGTATATGGTTACAATCAGCTCTGTATCGGATTACAAAGTAAAAGCTGATATTAAAGTTCATGTTGACAATAGAAATGCACCAAACTTAGATATAATAAGTCCAATTAGTGTAGAACTAAACTCTACATTTGATTACCTTGATGGAGTTAGTGCAACTGATGTTGAAGACGATGAATTAGGAATTGAATTGAAGGTAGAATATAGCGAAACATTGGATACATCTGTATCTGGTATCCAAGAAATTCCGTATTGGGTTACAGATAGTGATCATAACACTGTAAGAAAAACACGTGTAGTAATTGTAAATGACGGTAATTGGACAGTTGATAATGATTACATTTTATACGGTAGAAACTTCGCTGTTTCATCTAAAAAAATGCATGGTGACGAATTAGAAGTCTTACGTTTATCGAAAGCATATGCTTACAGAGTAATTGAGCATGATAATGGAAAAGTAGAAATAGATCCGGTCATGCCAACGGTAAGTAATTTAGGAACTTATGGTACCAAGATGGAAGGTATTCATGACATTAAATTAGGAATCAGTGGAAACAACAGTATTAGTAAGACAATCAAAGCAAAAGTCTATACTGATGATAATGTAGTTGTGGGTGATCAATACCTGATTACTTCAAATAACTTTGAAATAACTACAAATCAAGCGAAAGATGTTGATTCATTAGATCTAGTTTCCTTAGGAAATGCTAAAGTATTCACTCTTGATGGCTTTACAGAAGTTGAGAAAGATGCTTACGTTGTAGAACATAACATTAAGCCTGTATTGCAACAAAGAACAACTTATATGGTTGTATATGGAGCAAGAAGTGAAGAAAACTTGTTTGCGAATTCATTAGTAAGCGTTTATGATGATCAAGCACCGATATTAAATGTTACAACTCCAATTGTGGTAGATGTAAATGGTACCTTTGATTACATGAATGGTGTTGATGCAATTGATAAAGAAGATGGAAACATTACAAATAAAGTGACTCATCAAGGTGTTGTAGATACAAAAACACCAGGAATCTATCGTGTGAATTACCATGTTGTCGATTCTGATGGAAATGAAGCAACTGCAAGTAGAGTTGTTGTTGTAAACGATGGTTCTTATATCGTTAAAGATTCAGTCATATTTAAAGTTTCTGATTTTGAAATCAAAGCTAATTATGTTACTGGAACAGATACTGAAATAATAGAAAGATCAAACGCAAGTGCATATTCAGCAACTACGGGTGAGAAACTAAATGTTTCCGTAGCATTAAATGGTGGTTACACAAATAAAGCTGGTAAGTATTCAATAACTTTACAAGCAACGGGTATAGAAGGTAATCGTGAAACAGTGAATTTAACTGCAACTGTAACAGAGACACCTAAAGTACTTCCACCAACTGGATTATCAAATAACCTATACTTCTATGCTTTAATTACTTCTGCAATTGGAATATTCTTAGTTATTCTTGCAGAAAGAAAAGAGAGAGAAGAGGAATTATAAAATCCAGGTTATGATTCATTAAGATATTTAAAAGAGCCGTTTCTTGATAAAAGAAACGGCTTTTTGTTAGAATCCAGACAATGTATGATTAGAAAAAGTAATGCTATTAATGTAAAAATATATAGATCGGTATATCAACTTAAAATAAATATGTTAAAATAGCTAAGTTAAATATTAAGGAGTATACTAATGAGAATTGAATTGAAAGATATTACAAAAGAAAATTATCGAGAAGCAAGTTTTTTAACCACTAATGAAGATGGTCAAGTTACCTTACAAGAGGGATGCTTAATGTCCAATGTTTTTTCACTTGCAGAACTTAGTTTTATACCCAACACAAAGGCATTAGCGCTGTACCATGAAGAAGTAATGATTGGCTTTACATTTATCGGTGAAAAGGGTAACGGTGAGTTTTGGATCTTTAGATACATGTTAGATCATAAATATCATGGGCAAGGGTTTGGTCGTGTAGGATTTCAAAAAATACTGAATTATATCGATGAGAATTATTCGCCCAATGATATTTATATCAGTTTTTATGTTGGCAATGACCGTGCACAGTATTTATACGAATCATTTGGTTTTACATTTACAAATATTATCGAAAACAACGAGAAATATTATGTCGTTAATCGAAAAAAATCCTAGTTCAATAAAGAACCAGGATTTTTTTATTCTTGATAAGATTTAACGTTTTGTAAATAACGATAGACAGTCGGTTCAGAGATTTTAAGAACTCGAGAAGCTTCGGGAACAGCACCTTTTAACAAGAAAAAACCATTGTCAAATAATTTTTCGATTGCATCATACTTATCATCTTGTTTAAACTGATTAATAGAGATTCCTTTTTTTATCGCCAACTCCATGACAATATTATCAGCCATTTCCTCAACTGAACGAGAAACTGTTTCTTTAGAAGCTTTATTCCGTTCTTTATTATTTTGATAAGTCCCAAGTAAAAGCTCTAAAGCATCCACAGATTTTTCAATCTCTTCAAAGAGAGTAACATCAGTATTAACACAAATCATCCCAACAATTTCACCTTTATTTCGTAAGTATAACGATGCTGATTTGACTTTTTGATTGTTACGGTTAGAAATATCACGATAGTTTGTTGAAAAATCTTTATTATCATCGATCCCTTGTTGAATCATTCTTAAGACATAATCAGTTGCAGGATCCCCCACTTGACGTTTAGTTATGTGGTTATTTCGTATGGCTACGATTGAGGAATCCAGGTCTTTTAAGTTGTGTAATACGATCTCTGAGTTTTTACCTAAAACTTCAGCTAAAAAGTCTATAAAAGGAATATATTGTTGTAAATATTGAGTATGATTATCCATAAGGGTACAGCCTCCATCCATATAATATTAGTATATAAGAATCTACCCATTGAATCAAACAATGAAAGCGTATTCTTGTCACATAAAACTTTGTGAAAATAAATACGTATTATACTTACGCATGTGAACTTGTGCCCTTTTTGCAATTATTTTATCAAGAGTAAGACTTTGATAGAATTCTATCATAATTAATCCTAAAAACACCCTTTCATTTGGTAGACTTTAAGTGTAAAGGAGATGGCAGTATGAAAAAAGCATGGGAAGGTTTTAAATCCGGACAATGGGAAAATGAAATCAATGTTCGTGATTTTATACAAACAAACTACACACCTTATGAAGGTGATGACAGTTTCTTAGCAGGATTAAGCGAAAACGCAGATATCCTTTGGAAACGTAGTTTAGAGTTATTAAAAGAGGAATCAAAAGTTAGAGTTTTAGATATTGAAATGGACGCAATGTCTGGAATTGATAACTTTGAGCCAGGTTACATTGTAAAGGAAAACGAAGACATTGTTGGTCTTCAAACTGATGCGCCTTTAAAACGTATCATTAACCCTTATGGTGGTATTCGTTTAGTTGATAGTATTTTAGATACTTATGGACGTAAGATGGATGACAAAACAAGTCATTTCTTCCATAACTATACAAAAACACATAACCAAGGTGTCTTTGATGCCTATACGCCAGAAATCCGTAAATATCGTACAACTGGTTTATTAACTGGTTTACCTGATGCCTATGGTCGTGGTCGTATCATTGGTGATTATCGTCGTGTGGCTTTATATGGAATCGACTATCTCATTGAAGAGAAGAAAAAAGATTTAAATAATATTAAAAAAATCACAGCTGAAACAATCCAACAACGTGAAGAAGTGAATGAACAAATTCGCGCTTTAGCTGATATTAAATCAATGGCAGCTCGCTATGGTTTTGATATTAGTCAACCGGCAGTGAATGCAAAAGAAGCAATTCAATGGACATACTTTGCGTATCTTGCAGCAATTAAAGAAAATAACGGGGCAGCAATGAGCCTTGGACGTACATCAACATTCATTGATGTATATATTGAGAGAGACCTACAAAACGGTACGATTGATGAAATGACAGCTCAGTCATACATTGATCAATTTATTATGAAATTACGCTTAGCACGTCATTTAAGAACACCAGAATATGATGACTTGTTTGCAGGGGATCCAACTTGGGTTACTGAATCAATTGGTGGTATGGGTGAGGATGGCCGTTCATTGGTAACTAAATCATCATTCCGTTACCTTCATACATTAACAAACTTAGGACCTGCACCAGAGCCAAACATGACAATCCTTTGGTCAGATGACTTACCATTAGGTTTCAAAAAATATTGTGCAAAAATGTCAATCGAGACAGGTGCAATTCAATATGAAAATGATGATGTCATGAGACCAAACTTTGGCGATGATTATGGTATTGCTTGCTGTGTGTCAGCCATGAAGATTGGTAAACAAATGCAATACTTTGGAGCACGTACTAACTTAGCTAAAGCCTTGTTATACTCCATCAACGGTGGTGTTGATGAAATGCGTAACATTAAAGTTCTTGAAGATGTTGAAGCGATGAATGATGATGTCTTAGATTATGATAAAGTTATGGCTTCATATGACAAAGTCCTTCAAGAAGTTGCGGAAGTCTATGTTGATACGATGAATATTATTCACTATATGCATGATAAATATGCTTATGAAAAGAGTCAAATGGCATTGCATGATACAGAAGTTGATCGTTTAATGGCATTCGGTGTTGCTGGATTATCAGTTGCTGCTGACTCCTTATCAGCTATTAAATATGCTAAAGTTAAACCAGTACGTAATGAAGAAGGATTAGCTGTTGATTTTGAAGTTGAGGGTGACTATCCTCAATATGGTAACGACGATGATCGTGTTGATGATATCGCTGTTGATCTTGTTGAACGTTTCTCACGTTACTTAAAATCACACGAAGTTATTCGTGATGCAAAACATACATTATCAATTCTAACCATTACATCAAACGTCGTTTATGGTAAGAAAACAGGTTCAACACCTGATGGACGTCATGCAGGAGAACCATTTGCACCAGGTGCAAACCCAATGCATGGACGTGACAAATCAGGAGCACTTGCTTCCTTAAACTCAGTTTCAAAAATTCCATATACAGATGTATGTGAGGATGGTGTATCAAATACATTCTCAATTGTACCTCAAGTATTAGGTAAAGATGAAGATGAGCGTATTACAAACTTAGTCGGTGTTATGGATGGATACTTCCGTCAAAAAGCTCACCACTTAAACGTAAACGTCTTAAATCGTGAACTTTTACAAGATGCGATGAAGAATCCTGAAAAATATCCACAATTAACAATCCGTGTTTCAGGGTATGCTGTTAACTTTAACCGTTTGTCAGAAGAACAACAGTTAGAAGTTATTAGCCGTACATTCCATGAAACTATCTAATCGACAACAAATCGGTTATGTTCGCAAGCTAGAGACAATGGGGATGGTTGATGGCCCAGGGATAAGAACAATTGCGTTCTTATCGGGCTGTCCACTCCGTTGTCTTTTCTGTCATAATCCAGACATGTGGAAGACAGATGAAAAAGATAAAACAACAGTTGATGAACTTGTGAACAAACTTAAGCGTTACAAACCATACTATGGTGAGACTGGTGGTGTTACTTTTTGTGGAGGTGAACCATTGAATCAACCTGACTTCTTATATGAAGCGATGAAAGCTTGTAAAGAAGAGGGCATTCATACAGTTCTCGATACATCAGGGTTTGGCCGACCTGATAAATTTGATGATATTTTATCAGTTACAGATTTAATCTTGTATGATATTAAAGGACTAGAAGATAAAAAATATCGTGATATGACAGGTGTTCCAATTGAAACAACACACATTTTTTTAGAAAAAGCACAAGAAAAAAATGTAACAATCTGGATACGAATTGTTATTGTACCAGGGTACCATGATAATTATGAGTATATGGATGATTTAGCAGAATACATTGCACCGTTAAATAATATTGAACGAATTGAATTATTGCCATACCATACCATGGGTGTCAATAAATATGATGATATTAATATGGAATATCCACTTGACGGTGTCCCAGCAATGAATCATGATATAACGATGGAAATGCAAGAATATTTGATCCAAGAAGTGGAAAAAATCCGCAATACAAATATTAACTAAAATATTTGTATAAAATAATTTAAAGTATTTGATAGAAAGCTATTACAAGTAAGTTTGTGATAGCTTTTTTTTATTTGAACAACATTTTAAACATAAGTAAATAAGAAATAGATATTGATATCAATTGTCAAAAATAGATAGAAAAAGGATATGTAATGCTATAAATGGAGGAAATAAGAAAAACATAATTTATAGTTAATACCAACTTGTTAGGAAGAGAAACATTTTAACAAATGCTAATTTTATCACATGTGAACAGCTATTCGTTACATGTCATCATTGTTATAATTGGTTTTTGTTAAAATTAAAGTGTCACAGTACAAAAGAAAGAGGATGAAATTATGAAAAAAAGAATTGTACGCGTGCTTAGCACATCTATTCTTACGATGGTGATGTTAATCTCGAGCATAGGAGTGAGCGCAAATACTCACCAAGATAATATTAAAATGACGAATGAAAATATAGTAAAAAATATAATTAACAAAAAAGAAACAAAAGTTTCTTTAGAAAAATCGTCTGAAATACAAGAGCTTGAAGTATCACTTGATTTTAAAGTAAATGAAAAAAGATGGGAAGAAGTTAAAGAGTTAGACTCTAAAATTGAAATAAAATTCCCTGAACATCTAAGAATAAATAAGAATGAAAAAATTAAATTTGAAAATACAGATGAAAATTTTAGTAAAGATACTTTACATAATTTAAATGATGATTTACTTCAGTTTAAAAATAATGGTTTTCAAATTGATCTAAGTGGTTTGAGTGAAAAGCCACACGATTTTAGAATTAAACTCGAATTTGTGATTGATGGTGACATAGATAAAATAATTAAAGAGGATCTTGAAGTTTATCCAGTAATGGAATCAATAAATCCATATCTAGTTGATATTGCTAAAAAAGCAGAGAAGGAAGATCAAAAAGAAAATGTGGATAAAATTGATGTTGAAGGTTCGACATCAATGAATAGTAACAACAATATGGATATAGAAAGTGTTGAATCCACAAAGATTCCTGTTTCTGGGGTTGTTGAATTGAAACTTAAAGGGCAACCTGACGCGAGTCTTAAGTATAAAAATAAATTGGTTAGTGATTCGTACCCAATTGACATGAAGTCATATGATGAATCATCTAATGATTATCAAATTAGTCTATATTCTGAAAACAGTAGTAGTTTAGACGTCGAATATGTGATTAAATTAGATCAAAAATCACTTGATAAAATTGATGATACTGCAATTAATGATATCTTTGATTTTGGTATTTTTGATAATGGAGAAAAAGTTCCTTTTGTCTATGATTATAAATTTCCAGAGATGATTCGATTCCATTATGCAACAGGTAATAGTATTTTAGCAAGTTCAAAATTTGAGGACTATAGTTTAAGTTCGTTTGAACGAGTTAATCCAGAGGGAAACGATGGTTTATTCAAACTAAAAATTGAAGAGACAATCCTGGATACAGGTATCGAGGGTGAAGAAGTTCGTTTTATGTTCCAAGAGTATATTTCTACAAAACTAAATGAATTCATTAAAGAGCAAATAAAATTAAACAAGTCTTTAGATGAAATTAAAGAACTTCTTAAAGATGGTATAGTTATCGAAAATGACTCCTACTCAATGAATGATTATAGATACATACAGAATTCTAGAGATTCGATTAGTAAATTACAAGTTTATCCTCTCGAAATAAAAAATGTTTTAGATTCTGGTAAAGATGTTAAAAAAGAAATTCCTGTTCGTCCAATAGATGGTATAAGTCATGAATTGAATTCCGATGATTTCGTTGTGCTTGAAAACGGTTTTGAAGTTAGTTGGAATGGAACTGCAAACACAAGCAGACAAAATAAACTTTCTACATTAGACTTATCATTTGATGCCCCAACAATAGTGAAACAATCAGGAATTAAAAATTGGGAAATTATGACAGAGGTCATCATTGATTATTACGATGTTTTAAACGATGGTACATTAGTGTTGAATCAGACTTACGCGCAAACCATCGTGAACGAAGAAAATCTCAGTTCAACCGGTATTCAAAATTTAAAAATTGACTTACCAAATGATAACATAGCAATTAAGTACAAAGTTGTTCAAAAATATAGTAATAACTTATTAAACTTAGAGATTGAAGGAAAACAAACTGCAAGATTAACCTCAAAGCTAAATTCTAATTTATACACGAAATCAATTGAAAACAGTAAAGAATTCCCAAAATCAATCCTAACAAATGGGATTAAAGGTGAAGAATCTAATCCTACAAGCTTGATTTGGAATGTAACGTTTAATAATAACAAATTAATCCGTAAAGAAAATGATGGATTTAATTTATATTTTGATAAAGATGAATTGAACATTTATAGATATGGAGGATCGGGAGACAAATATAGTAGGCTACCAATCAGTTTTTCTGATTTAATTTTCGACAAAAAGATAACAATTGATGGCAAAGATGCATCGAAAGATAATCGTTTTACGATTGTATGGAATGCAGATAATACAATTGCACAAGTACGATTAAATGAAAATATTGATAAAGAAGTTAAATTCCAAATTAAGTACACATTTAATATTAAGGAATCTAAGGTATCAGGACAACCAATTATAGATCAGTTTAACTCCAGTACTCGATTAAAATTCGAAGGAATGCTCAATACTAAATCGTTTACGAATGGATTTGAAATAGAACCTCCAACAGAAACGAATGAAGATATCAGCAAAAAAACTGCAATTAATTATTTAGTACTATTAGATAAACGACCATTAATGATTGATTATAGAACTAAAGAAATAATTTGGGGTGTCGCAATCAATACAGTCACAGCAGAACGTATTGGTATGCAAGGATTGACATACTTTGATACCTTTGGTGAAGGAATGTCGTTTGAAGCAATGGATAAAGAAAACGATTTACTAATGTTTAAAATAGACTCATCAAAAGAACCGAAAACATCACATGCTGAATATATTAAATTTATTGGTGAGATAAAGAAAATACTTGACGATAAATCAAAATATCCGAATGAATTAGCAAAATTGATCATCGGAGAAGACGGATTGCTTAACCAATCTATAAATGAGGATGGAAAACAATATAAAGATATCGTAAGTTTTATACCACAAGAAAACATTGCTTATATATCAGGACAAGACTCAGTCCTAAATGAAGAGAAATATGTCGTTAGCTACCCTAAAAATTACCCAAATTATACTGAAAAACTTGCCGGTAAAGTTATAAACGGCGATGAGCCAGGAGGGGCAGTGGTTGCTTCACCTACTAAATCAGAAAAATACGGTTTAACAGATTTGAGACTTGATTTTATTGATTCAAATAAAGCGATTGGTACTGGAAGTTTCTATGATAACAATGCTTATTACATCATGTACAAAACAAGTATTAAAAGTGATAAACCAATGGAAAAAGTAACGAATAAAGGTGAAATTTCATTTGCTAATTGGATTGCTGGAGAAGGTAATACAATAAATTGGGGTGGAGGAGGAACTGAATCAGGTCAAGCACTTGAGGAAGTGGCGAAATACAATACGATTCCAAAGAAAGAAGGAAAAATTAAACGAATTATAGATAATGCTAGTGGACGTGAAAGATTAGCATTAAATTGGAATATTCGATTCAATTATGATGTAGATACAAGAAGAGTCGGAGATGTTCCGGTTGTTGTAGTAGATTCGATTAATAAAGAACTAAAGCACGAAGATTATAATTTAGATGACCAAGATTTATTAGACAAATATTCATTATACAATAATAGTTTAGTTGCAGAGGAAATTGATGAAGTCGTACTAACAAAATATACTGTCGATAAAGATGGTGTATTGAGCAAGGTTGATGGTGACGATGGAAAAATAATTGTGACTAAAAAAAGTGGAGAATTAGAAATTGTAGAAACTGATAAGATTATAGAGTACACAATTAAGAAAGATTTGGACCCTTCATATGTTTATGAATTTGAATTAAATCAGTTTATACAAAGCGAGGATGCTCAACAAGAAAACATTGAAAATAATGTGGAAAATGTGGAACTTACAGGTATATTCAAAAACGTTGTTTCTTATACACGCGGTTCACAAGCAGGACAAGTAAATCTTCCTGATCCAGGAATAGCAGAGAAAACAGTTCAACAGAAAAATGTGAATAGACTAAGTAAAGGTGGCGCCTATACTTCGTCTTCATCGGTAGGGTCCAGACAGCAAATTAATTGGACACTAGCACTGAATGAAGGCTACGAAAGCATGAGTGATTTAGAAATAAAAGATACTCTAATTAGTAAACATACTTTCAAGTATATTAAAGATCCAACTGGTTTAGAGAATACAGAAAATGGAAAACCTGAGCTAGACAATCTTTTAATTAGAGAAAAAATAAATGGTCAATGGCGAGCAATTTCAAAAGAAAAATATAGTTTGACTAATGCTGAAGGTGCAACCGACAAGCCACTTGATAATTGGAAAAATGGTAAGAGCGGATTCATCTTGAAGTTCAATGAAACAATGAATAATCCAATTGAAATCCGTTATTCTACATATGGTCAAGTTGTAGATAAGAAAGAGTTACCACTAAAAAATGAAGCAGAAATAATATATAAAACTGAAACAGATAAAATTAATAAAAACAGAGTCATTGCGGAGGCGGACTTTAAGATTAACTCAGAGTCGGGTGGATATGAAGATGAGTCTATTGATATTGGATTCACAATGAGATATGATGAAAATCAGAAAAATCTACCGTCAGACTTAGACAAAGGTAATATAATTAAAGATAATAATGTCGAAGAATCTATAATTGTTCTCTATCGCTATCAAGAAGGTCTTGTTTCAAATAATCACATCTACCGTGTAGGAAGTCCAGATTCAAATGGATACCTAGAATTTAAAGATGTTGAGCAAGGAAATTATATTATAAAACAATATGGAGTAGCTGAAGGATACTCTGTCCCTGATTCTTTAGGATATGTTGTAACTGGAAGAAATACGAATGAAGATAAATCTGTAGCTATAAATCAAAATCAATTAGCATCGGGAAATTTAGTTACAATTGATACTAGGGATAAAGCTAGAAACATATTTGGTTTTATTAAGCCAAAAGGAATTACAAAGAAAGATTTTGCGATTTACAATGAAACACCGAGGTTAAAAGTTGACACAATAGGAGCATTGCTCAATGAAAATGGTAATGCGAATAATGAAAGCTTGGAATCTATCAAGTTAATGGCAAATAAAAATTTACTGAAGACGGAATATACCAGTAATGAAGATGGTAATTTCGTAATAGGGACTATTAATAGAGGAGATCAACCAACAAGTTTCGGTACGTTTGACTTTACACAGCCAGATCAAGAGTTAAATGGTTACTTAAAAAATACAGAAACTCTTTCACATACATTAAAACAAAATAAAAATGGAACTGTTAATGCTACAACGATTTCAACAAAGTATTATAATTATAAAACGGATGTAAAATTAAGTGTTGTTGATCGTGAAACAGGGTCGAAAATTAATCAAAGTTCATACAAACTTGAAGTAAAAAATGGATCGGACTGGATTCCATATAAAGCAACAACATTAGGGTTTGAAGAACCTGATAAGTTTACAGTTACTGATGGAATCATTCGATTGTATAATCTTGATGTTGGCCATTATCGCCTAACTCAGTTATCAGTAGGAAGTGGCTATCTCTTAAATCCTGAACCGGTAGAATTTTTCGCTTATGGAAATGCGGAAGAAAATCATACAAACGAATTTGAAGGAAAACCTCCAGTGATGGATATTGAATTCAACAATATACGAGCAAAAGTTAAAGTTATTAATACATTAAATGAAGAAAACATTAGTGGATCTGAATTCCAAATTTTAGATAGTAAGGATCAGATTATTGATACCTTTACAATTACAGACGAAGTTGAAGGATATCAAACAAATCTCGCGCCAGGTACATACACTCTAAAAGAGATTAGTACGACAAATAATCGTCCGTTAAATCTGAATAAGGTGTCTTTCATAATAAATGATACTGAAAGTGTGTTTGAGAATGAGATTGAAAAGAATACTAGAACTATTGAATTTGAAAATCATTTAGGAAGTTTTGAGTTCGAAACATTTACGCATAACAAGAACAAATTTGAAATAGATAGTTTTACGTTAGCAAGAAATAATGAGACTATAAATAACAAGAAAAAAGACTTGCTTTCAGGAGATTATTCAATCAAAGATATAGGAATAGAAAATGATTGGATATTAATTACTCGTGCTCACGAATTTAAAATACCTGATTCTTATACAGATGAAAAGGAATTACATAGAGTAGTCGATGTTTTTGCTACTCAAGCAGACCTTTCTTTAAAGAACT
Organism: Erysipelothrix urinaevulpis; assembly: GCF_009828835.1. GTDB lineage: Bacteria > Bacillota_I > Bacilli_A > Erysipelotrichales > Erysipelotrichaceae > Erysipelothrix > Erysipelothrix urinaevulpis. Next base: position 84,684 of record NZ_WTTB01000007.1, on the reverse strand, counting down.
TAGATGGTGACGTTAGCGAGAATACAACAAAACTCTTAGGAGCAAATTTTGAACTGATAGAAAAAAATTCAAATAAAGTATTTAAGAACGATAATGACAAATTCCAAAATATTGTTCCAGGAAATTATTCGCTATCACAAACAAAGGCACCAAGCAAATATGGTTTAAATACGGAATCAATAGATGATATTATTATTCCGAAAGAAGTAACCGTGAACGATGTAGATATTGATCTAAATAAAAAAACAGTTGAGTCGTATAAACCGAAAGATCAAACATTCTATAATTATCGAGGTAAAGTAGAACTCCAAAAAATTTCTGGTGAAACTCAAAAACCACTAAAAGACATTGAATTTGATTTATATTTTGAAGGAGTGAAACAAGAAGGATCATATGTAACCGATGACGACGGATTAATTCGTATTGATTTATTATCGCCGGGTAATTATTATTTTGAGGAAGTCAAAGGAGATGGTAGTCACATTGTGACTGCGAACAAAACACCATTTAGTATTGGTGAGCAAAACGCAGGAGCATATAACCTTCGCAATGTCGAAATTAGTAACCATTATGCAAATGTAATCTTTAAAAACACAAACCCAACTAATGAAATTGTATATACGGATGGTCAATTTACGCTCTTTACAAAAGAGAATAATTCATGGAAAGAGGTAGATGGTTTTATCAACTTCAAAGTTCAAGAAGATAGTGAAACATTTAGTGTTTTCGGTATTAAAGCTGGGGAGTACAAGTTAGTACAAACTAAGGCCCCAAAAGGCACAATTCAAAATGAGTTTGAATTCCTATTTGAAGTACCAAACTACACAAATCAAGAAATTGATGGGCGAGTAACATTAGAACTTGATAACTATATTAATTATCAAGGATCACTCGTTGCTAATTTAATCGATGGATACGGTATTTTTGAAAATGAAGTGAACACAATTTTAATGGATAATTCAGGAAATGAATTTACAGTAACACAGAATAAAGATAAGTTAAATGCAATTGAATTAGCTCCAGGTCGATATCAAATTGTTACAACTGAAGCAAATGGAGCAATTGTTGTAGATGATATTATTGAAATAGTAATCCCAAAAAAAGCAATGAATAATGATGGGATTGAAATTAGTAAGACAGTACGAATGACTTATGCAAAACAAAGAATTAAATTACAGGATGGAAGGACGAAAGAGACTTTAAACACAGGGGTTTACACCTTTGAAGGAGTTGATTATCGTGTGACCAAGGATGGTTATATAGAAATTGATAAATTATCGCCAGGCTTATATGAGTATCAACAAATTAAACCGGCTAATGGTTATGTGCTCAATTCTCTAAATAAAGGTAATGTTGAAGTTCAAGCAATGCTCCGTGATTTTTCAAAAGAGAATATTAATACGGATGACTATCCTTATGTAGTTCTCGACAATATAGTAGAGAATAACTATACTTTAAACATCATAGTAAGCAAAACAAATAAAGAAAAACAGCCTTTAGAAGGAGTCGAGTTCGAATTAGGTTATGATGATGTTATTAAATCAGATAAAACTAATGATCAGGGACAAATCGTGTTTGATAAGTTAGGATCTGGAAAGTATCATTTAACAGAAACAAAAACAATTGAAGGATATCAAATTATCAACGATTCCATAGATATTATTATTGAGGATGTTTATGAAGGTCAGCCTGATGATATAACTATTTCTGTCACAAATGAAAAAATAATTAAGCCGATTGCTCCAATTCTCCCAAGTACTGGGATATCAAACCAGTCAATTTATATAGCATTAGGAATGATTGGTTTAGGAGGAATTATTGTTGTTTATGCAAAAAAGAAAAAAGAAAGTAAATAATTTAAAATTTCTCTTTTTAAAGAAATAATATTTAAGAATTGAATCCAAAAACTACCGCAATTTATTAATTTGTGGTAGTTTTTAATTCTTCAAGAAGGTAAAATGTACTAAAAGACACAAATAGAGAAAAATCAAACTAAATCCATATATTTTGTAACAAATTTAATGTCGTTTATGACGATGATGACACAAAATGTGCTCTATCGATTAGAATACATATGTACTTTAAGTCAGAAAGAGAGAGGACAATTATATGACAAGAAAGAAAGCAATGAAATTATTTAGTTCAATGATCCTAGGAGCGTTTATGTTTATAGGAGCAACAAGTATTAATGCGGAAGAACAAGTGCCAAAAGTAGAAACATCAACAGCAAATATTAAATTCGCAGTTGACACTGAAACAGTTGATCCAGTTAACCCGGTCGATCCTACTGATCCAACCGATCCAGGTGATATTGACAACGGTACAGGTGATGGTCCATTAGCGATTGTCGCTTACCCACAAGCAATGGATTTTGGTTCACAAAAAGTTGGTAAGGGAATTCAAACCTACGAAGCAGATTTGAAAAAACCAAATATTCAAATTCAAGACAAACGTGGTGCAGCATCTGATGGATGGAACTTGAGTGTAGGATTATCAGACTTTGAAAATAGTACAGCAACAGCTGATGGAAAATTAGTCAAAGGTAAAATCACATTCGATAACACTGAATTATTCCATGGTAATGAAACAGAAACACAACAACCATCAAATGTATCGAAAAAATTTGTTGTTGAATCTGGAAAAACAGTTCAATTTGCAAGTGCAGCAAAAGGTGAAGGTTTAGGTCACTGGGGATTCCACTGGTATGCACCAAATTACAAAACAAATGAAACAAACAGTAACGTCAAATTAGAAATGGATACAAACCAAGTTGTAGCAGGTTCATATACAGCAAACTTGGAATGGACATTAAGCGCCACTCCAAACCAATAAAAATAAGATTCGAAGAGCAATAAGCTCTTCGAACTTATATGTAATAAATGTGTAACCAATACAATGAAGTTAGAATAGAAAAATAAGGAGATATCATGAAAAAAACTATAAAATCATTATTAGTCATTGCGATATTGGCTATGCAAGTTACATCAATTAGTGCAGAAACACAACGTTACAGCGACTTTACAGTCAAACCATTATTTTCTGAGAATCAAATAGGATCAAGTGTTGATCAAAAAGGATATTTTGATTTACTACTTGCACCCAAACAAAAAGAAGTCTTAAAATTAGAAATTACCAATACAGGCTCATCGACGATGACGGTCGAATTAGGAGCTACGAATGGAATTACGAATGAAAATGGTGCCGCAGATTATACACAAGCAATAAAACCAAGTGAGTTCATCCCTTATACGATGGACAATATGATAACGATAAAAAACAATAACGTCACCATCGAACCAGGAAAGAAAGAAATTGTAGATGTTGAAGTGTTAATGCCAGAAGAAGAAATTGAAGGCGTTATCTTAGGTGGAATTACCATTATTGCTTCTGAAGAAAAAAAGAATAATGAAAACGGTAATAATGTAGGTGTTAGTTCAACTGTTAAATACCTAGTCGCAGTCCAAGCAAGAAATTCGATGGATGTTCCAACAGCCTTACTTGAATCAGATGATGCAGGGATAAAAGCTTACCAAGACATGCCAACATATTTTGTTGAAATTCATAATCGTATGGGTTTAAACATGACAAATGTTAAAATAGAAGGAGAAATAAAACAAAAGAAAGATGGTAAAGTCGTCGCCATTGTTAATGAAGAAAAACGAAGCATATTACCACACAGTACATTTGATGTTATCTTTTCTACAACCGAAGAAAATCAAAAAATTAAAGCACAGGATTATTCATACAATCTAACAATTTCAAATGAAGAAGATTCCTGGACATTCTCAAATGATTTTCTTGTCAAGGGAGAAGAGAGTAAAGAAGTGAACACAGTGGTTAAGAGTGATAATAAAATGATGCCAATCTATATTGGTGCAGGTCTTTTAGTCCTTGCTAATGTCATTGTAATTATTATCCTATTCAAAAGAAAAAATAAAAAAGAAGAACAAGAACAAGAACAAGAGTAAGAGTTAGGAGGAACGATGCTTATGAATAAGAAAATGTATGTTTGGATAAGCTCCTTTTTAAGCATCGTTTTAATCCTGGGAATTGTTGGGGTTAATGCTATTGACGATCAACAAATAAACGAAACAGAACAAACAACTACAGATAACGAAACTGTAGAACCAGAGTTAGAGCTTGAAGAAAGTTCAGTTGAAATGGAGACTGAAAGTCCTACGGTTGAAGAGAATCAAATTATTGAAGAAACAGAAGAAGATAAAATTACTTTATCCAATGCCTATTATCAAAAATTAATCGAAGAGGAAGGATCAGAGAGAATAACAATGAATGGACATTTAGGAAATGTTCCATTTACATACTACGTTAGTCAACAAGTTATTGTATTTAATAGTTCGGGTGTCTATAACCCAACCTTTCCAAATATTACTCAAACACTGTATCAAACAATCTATGGCCATGGTCAACCTTCAGATAATGGGCGATTAAAATACATTGAATTCCAAGGAACAATTAAAACAAGTGAGTATTTCCAAAACTTTTTTGCCTATTCTAATGCTACGATTGTTGGAATAGAAAATTTAGATGTAAGAAAATCAGAGCGCTTTAATCAATTGTTTTACAGATATAATGGAGACAGTGAATTAGAAGGTATAAATACATGGGATGTTTCTGGTGCAAGAATTGTTGATAAAATGTTTAGTTATGCAGGCCAAGAAGGTCAAACATTAAATCTAGCATGGGGTCCAGCTACAAAAAATTTAATTAGTGCTTATGCAATGTTTCAAGGATCAAATTATTCGAAGATAGATGGATTTGAAACATGGAATGTTTTAAATTTAGAAGATACCCGTGAGATGTTTTCATATATGAACTACATTGAATATTTAAATTTGACATGGGGATCGACTACAAAATTAATTGTTGGGTTGACAAAGATGTTCGCTTACACTCCTAAATTGAAAAAAATTGATGGAACTGAGACATGGGAGCTCGATACATTTAGTCACCAAAGTAATTATCCAAATGCAAATAATTTGTTTGAAGGTTCAGGATTAGTTGAGTTCAAAGTTCCTAAAAACTTTGGGATTAATCCAAGACAAGGATTTTTTAGAGATGCATTTTACGGTGCTGAAGAACTAGAGTTAATTGTTGTTCCAGAAGGAAATAATGATGATTTCTTGTATATGTCAGGTCTTCCTCAAGCACCTAGTAATGAAATTTATACAGGCTATTGGGTAAAAGAAGATGATGATTCAATCCAATGGACTTCAAATGATTTGATGAAAAATTATGGAGCACAAAGCAAAAAAGAAGGGGTATACTATCGAAGTAAAAAAATATCAAGTGTATCATTCTATACAAAACAAGAGTATGAGAGTTCATTTACGCTTTTGGGAGTGAGTGATGTTAAAACGGGAACGCCGATCAATCAATACCCAGATACGAATCAATTTAACGGAGCATTTTACGGCTGGTTTACGGACAAAGAATTGACTGTGTCGTTTGATGAAAACACGATTATTACAAAAGATCTAAGTTTATATGGTGGTATTGCAGATATTAGTCCCCGCTTACCTATCAATCCATATGATTTAGGTGACACTGAAAATATTGGTGAAACTACAGCAACTCAACAACAAGGTCTTCTTCAAATTGTCTCGGTTCCCGATACCTTGAAATTCCAAGAGACTAAGGTGGGCTCGGGATATCAAGTCATTGATAGTACCATTGAAAAACCAAGTCTGCAAATGTATAACCATCCTAGAAATAATGTTAACTGGACCTTGAGTCTTTCCATGGATAAATTTAAAACAGGAACACCAGGTATGGATGACTATCATGAAGCCAATGGAAAGATAAAGTTTAGTAATACGATGGTGGGAGGTAGAGATACCGATGGATCATTTATATTAGCAAACAATACGTTTGAAGTTTATTCAAACAATCAACCAGCAGAAATAGCAAGTGCTGACTATAATGAAGGAAAGGGACAATGGGTATTTAGCTGGTTTAAAAGAACAGGCAATAATAATTCTAAAATCCAGTTGGAGATGGATACCAATACCCTCATGCCATCTGAATATGAAACAAACTTAGAGTGGATTTTATCAAGTACGCCTAATTAAACGATCAAAAAGTCGAATTTTCGACTTTTTTTATGGTTGATTCTTGACAGAAAAACAAACAGTGTGTATACTGTGTATATACGGTAGGTGATAGAATGAACATAATCATAAACTATAATGCAGAAGTCCCAATTTATGAACAAGTGTACCAACAGATTCGGGACAACATTGTTCAAGGAAAAGTGAAAGGTAATGAAAAACTACCTTCAATCCGTTTTCTAGCGAAAGAACTACAGGTGAGTGTGATAACCACAAAAAGAGCATATGAAGATTTGGAAAAAGATGGTTATATCTACACAGTGAAGGGTAAAGGAAGCTATGTTGCAGCACTTGATGCTAAAGAATTACAAGAGAACTATAGTTTAGAAATTAAAGAACATATCATTGAAATTTTAGCATTAGCAGATGTTGCTAAAATAACGGATCAAGAATTAATGAAGCTTTTTAAAGAAGTTAAGGAGGAAAACCAATGAAATCATTATTTTATAAAGAAAAAACGAGAAAGTGGTGGTGGGCTTTTTTAACAGGGATTACATTAATATATTTATCGACAGGACCAAAAAAAGATCCATTTTTCCCAATTTATATCTTTATCGTGCAAAATGATTACCACCGTGACTTATCATATCTACCACAAAAATGGTCAAAATTCTTTAAAGAATCTTTAATTGTAGCAGTCAGTTATTTTGTCTTAACGGTATTGGCTTTTTTCATTATTCGAAACTTCACATCCCAAACAATCTATAATCTTATTAATGGCATAGAAACATTATTTCTTACCTCAGCATTTATCTACCTCAGTAAGATTACAACAGATATCCAAGTAAAATTCCCACGTTTTATTAACGGCTTAGATGTCGTTGTTTATATAGGATCACTGATACTGTTGATTCTCATTAATAAAAGTGAACACTTTTCTAAATACCCACTTGAACGTGCAGTGACTGTTGTCATCTTTACCTTTATATTGTTACTGATTGTAACAGTTTATAAATGGATCATTCATACAAAATTTAACCAAACGGTTGTTTACGAAGCATCACAAGATTTTACAGTTGATAGTCTAAGCTATCGTTATAAAAAAGGTGATCGAAAACCCGCTCTGAATGATGTTAATATATCAGCTGCTCAAGGAGAAATTTTGGGAATTGTTGGAAAACATGGTGCTGGAAAAACAACGTTAATGAGGTTTATATCAGGCGAGTTGAATGTTAATGATAAACCAATTTACTTTGAAGGCGAAACGATCAACAAAGATAACTTAGGTTATGTGCCTGTCGATTTTCCATTCAAAAATTTTAGTAAGGTCAGTGATGTGGTGAACTATATGAGTCATGTTTATAGTCAATGGAATCAGGATGAGTTTGATGGATACGCAGGGCGTTATAACATTGAATCACAGCAAAAAATAAAAGAATTGTCATTGGGGATGCAACAACGATTAATGATTGCGATTGCTTTATCACACCAAGCCCGCTTGTTGGTGATGGATGAACCAACCGATGGTATTGATGGTTTTACACGTGAAGATATTATTCGAGACATTCAAAATTACAATTATAAATACAATGCGACGATAATCATCGCGACACACCAGGTAGAATTCTATGAAAATATACTTGATAAAATAGTTTATCTCGACGAAGGAAAGGTTGAATTAAAAACAGATATCATTACCTTTCAAACTGAATATCCATCGATTAAGGAATACATTCTAAGTCAAACAGAGGAGGAATAAGCCATGTTAAAGATTAAAGACGGAACAATTAGACGTGGTTCCTATGAACTTCAGGGAGTAAATATAGACGTGCCGAAAAACACTATTACCGTTCTAGTAGGGCGAAATGCCAGCGGTAAAAGTACTCTCATTGATGGTATTATTGGTAGTTTGTTATTTCAAAATGGAACCATAGAAAAAGAACAACTTAATATCGCCTATGTTGGAACAGATAACCCATTTGATAAGCGTGTTGAAGGCATGTTGATGTCAAGTGTCATGAAAGAAGTGGACAGCACATTCGACCCACAAAAATTTCGATATTACCTGGATGAGTTCTTGATTCCTGTTTATATGAATGTTTCTGAAATGTCTACAGGCCAATTAAAACTCTTTACACTCGCTTTAGGATTAGCAAGAGACACTAATTTGTTAATCTTAGATGAGATAGATACCAATTTAGATGTTGTTCATAAAAATAAATTGGAAAAAATTTTCGCAGATTATATGACTGTCGAAGGCCGATCAATCATTGTAAGTACCAATCAACTTGAACTTTATGACGATGTAGCAGATAGAGTTATTTATATTAAAGACAAGGCTGTGTTCTATGCTGGAGAAGTGTCTGAATTAATTGCAAATTATACGGTTTGGATTGGAAATGAAGAAGAATTCTCACAACTTTCGCCCGATGACATTGTTTATTATGAAAAGAATCAATTTAACATTAAGGCGTTACTGCATAAACCATCTCCCAAAAACGATTTAAAAATTAGTGAAATACTTCTAGGATTAGAAAGGAGTCGCCATGAAACGATTCATAAGCGTTAATACAAATACGATGATATGGCTAGTGATTTTTCTTGCTACATTGATTGTCATTCCAACAACAGTAATTACGCTGATGCCAGGTGATGAAGTAAGAAGCGTTAATGTAGCAATTGTTGTAGGTACGGGTTATGCAACACTCCTAAACTTAGTTTACAAAAATATATTTAGTCATGAATTCATACGGTTTAGTTTGAGTTTAGGGACGACTCGCCAAGAACTTTTCAACAATTCAATGAGAAAAGTAATGTTATCAATTTTAGGAATATCTGCATCTATGTTGATCTTTACAAGTAATGTTCCTACTGGATTCGACGTTGGTTTTACGTTTTCATTTCCATTAACGATTTTTCTTGTTATGTTTGCTCATATTTATGATGATTTAAAGAAGAAACCCATCATATATATGATTATTCCAGGTTTGTTCGCTCTTTCTAATTTGTCTGAAATAGTCATGATTATCATAATGTTAGCAGGGTCCGTACTGTTTTACTTCGTCATACGATCAATTTATTTAACGGGCGAACTAAGTTAAATCATTTCCCAGGAAATAAAGGAGGGCTTTATGAAAAAAATACTACTGAGTTTAATCGTGCTTTTGAGTGTAACAGCTTGTACGTTTACATCAGACTATCAAGGTGAGTATAAAATGTCGAGTCATGCTGTTTTTCAAGAAGAAGAACTTTACAATGAAGAAGAAAATCTTCACAGTGTCGCACGAACCATGAAAAGAGAGTATCATTGGATTGCTTATGCACACAATGATTATATTTATAAAACTGTAAGAGAAGATAAGTATTATTTTAATGACACGACGACACGGTTTTTAACTAATAATAATTATGATGTCAATGAATTAATCAATGCCATTATTAAGAATGAGTATCATGAGGACAATCAAACTGAATCAAAATCAAGTGTTGAAAAAGAATGGGATGATGAGGTTATTATCATTACCACAACAGAAGAAAGTCCAAAAAGAAAAGACGGATTTTGGGGAACTATCGTTCCTGAAGAATATTCATTAACACAAACAATTTCTGACTATGAAACAAAACTTAAAGATTATGGTTATACTTATACACTTGAAAAAGCAGATTAATGGAAGGGGATTGTTATGAAAAAAATAATCAGCATATTCCTTGTTGTTTTGGTAGGGTGTGCTCCCAACTATCAAGGTAACTGGGTTATGATTGTTGAAGAAGACTATCAAGGATGGAATTATCTTCAAATACCGGAAGAAGATATAAGAATTGAAAGAAGATTTTATGCTGATGATGATTATGTATTTAAAGAAGAACGTGAACTCATTGTGCTGAAGAGTGATCGAACACAAAGGGTATTAGAACTGTATGGAAATGATGAGGAACATTTACTCGATGAAATCATTAAATCGTTTTCATCAAATTGGGAAGTAACAATAACATTTGATTCACGTTCAATTAATGATGACAGTTACCACTATCTTGTCACAACGAAAAAACAAGAGAGAGAAACTGGATTTTTAAAGAAAATACCACCACAAGAAAATTCATTAACTTCAATCGTCAAACAGTATGACGAAAGTGGTGAAAATAAACTCTATAGAGTAATAAAACAAGAACCTTGATAAACATTGAAACATATGGTATTATTGTTCAGTAACTTATCTAGGGCGAACTGTGCTCTAGGCGGAAGGAGAAACAAATTATGAAACAAGGAATTCATCCAGAATATCATAAAACAAAAATCGTTTGTACTTCATGTAATACTGAAATCGAGGTTGGCTCAACTAAAGAAGATTTAAGAGTTGATACATGTTCAAATTGCCACCCGTTCTATACAGGAAAACAACGTTTTGGTAAGGCAGACGGCCGTATTGATAAATTTAACAAGAAATATGGTTTAAAATAAAAAATAAGGGCTAAACCCTTATTTTTTTTGGGCAAAGAGTGGTAAAATAAGATTAATGAGGTGAAAATATGATGTATCATCAATATAAACCTGGATATATAGAAGTTATCACGGGTTGTATGTTTGCGGGTAAAACCGAAGAATTGATTCGAAGAATCAATGTACTAAAATATGCGAAAGAGAATATTGTTGTCTTCAAACCAGCGATTGATAATCGTTACAGTGAAGAGGAAGTCGTCTCACACGCAGGAAGTCGTGTTCAGAGTTATAATGTATCAACAGCACTAGAAATTCTTGATTATGTCAGTGAAACAACAGATGTTGTTGCAATTGATGAAGTTCAATTCTTTGATGACAATATTATCAAGGTGTGTGATCACCTCGCAGTAAGAGGGATCCGTGTTATGGTCGCTGGATTGGACATGGATTTTAGAGGCGAACCATTTGGGGTTATCCCTAAATTAATGACAACAGCAGAATTTGTTACAAAATTAACAGCCGTATGTACAGTTTGTGGTGGACCAGCAACACGGACTCAACGTTTGGTTGACGGTGAACCTGCGTCCTATGATGATGAAATTATCTTAGTTGCAGCAAGCGAATCGTATGAAGCGCGCTGTCGACATGATCACATTATCAAAAACAAACCAGCAATCAATGGTGAATTAAGAGGTGAAAATAAATAATGGATAATACAATGCGCACAAGATTAGAAGGAATGTTGGAGCGAGAAGCAGAAATTAATGAGTTAATGATGGATCAAGCAGTCCTATCTGACTCAAAACGTCTTGCGAAACTTGGAAAAGAACAAGCATCAATGCAACAAACGCTTTCAGTCTATCGTCAATTTCTAGAGTCAGAAGAATTTTTTAATCAGGCAAAAGAAATGTTAGATATGGGAGATGCAGAATTAGCTGAAATGGCAGAGTTAGAAATTTCAGAACATGAAGAAAAAATGACAAAATTTATCGATGAACTGCAAGTTTTACTGATTCCTAAAGATCCAAACGACTCTCATGATGCGATTATTGAAATTCGTGGAGCAGCTGGTGGTGATGAAGGGAATATTTTTGCGGGAGATCTTTACCGTATGTATTCACGTTACGCAGAATCACTTGGGTATAAATACGAAGTGATAGAAGCAAGTACTGCAGAAGCAGGCGGGTTTACACAAATTTCATTTTTAATTAAAGGCGAAGAACCTTACCGTCACTTTAAGTTTGAATCAGGATCACATCGAGTCCAACGAGTTCCTAAAACAGAAACACAAGGACGGATTCATACGTCAACGGCAACGGTTTTGGTGATGCCAGATGTTGAAGAAGAAGATGTCGATATTAATCCTAATGATTTAGTTATTGAAACACACCGAGCAACGGGTGCTGGAGGGCAACATGTTAATAAAACAGACTCCGCGGTTAGAATTACGCATACACCAACCGGTATTTCAGTAAACTGTCAAGATGGACGAAGTCAACATGCCAACAAAGACAAAGCGATGCAGTTAATTCGTGCTCGTATTTTTAGTCATTTAGAAGAAGAAAAAATGAAAGAACAAAGTGCAGAACGTCAATCAAAAGTTGGTCGTGGTGATCGTTCAGAAAAAATTCGAACATACAACTATCCACAAAATAGAGTGAGTGACCACCGTATCGGTTTAACCTTACAAAAACTAGATATAATTATGGAAGGTAAATTGGATGAAATCGTTGCGGCACTCTTAGCAGAAGAACAAAAAGAAGTGCTAGCTCAAGGTCGTTAAGATGACATATAAAGAACTCATTCAAGCTACAGAAAGAAATGCAAAAAACCCTGATTTAATCAGGGTTTTACTGCTTGAAATGCTTAGAGAACGCAATTTAGATTTATATTTAGAATTAGAAAATGAAGTTGATGAAGCAATCATCGATCAATTTAATGATAATTTCAAACGATTAGAAAATAATGAACCATTAGCCTATGTTCTGGGATATCAATGGTTTTACGATTCAAGATTTTTAGTGAATGAAAATGTCCTCATTCCAAGACCAGAAACTGAGGAACTCGTCAACAATATTTTAATGGATATTGATGAATATTTTGAAGAAGTTGAGATCGTCGATGTGGCAACAGGCAGTGGAGCAATTGCTGTTTCTTTAGCTAAAGACTTGGGAGTGGCTGTTGATGCAAGTGACATCAGTCAAGAAGCACTCAACGTTGCGAAAGAAAATGCAGAATTGAACCAAGCAGATGTCAGTTTTTATCAAGGAGATATGTTAGAACCCATTATTAACCTTAACAAGAAATATGATGTCCTGGTTTGCAACCCTCCTTATATTAAAGAAGTTGAAGATGTCCAAACATCAGTCTTAGATTTTGAACCACATGTGGCTTTATTTGGTGGTGATGATGGGCTCTATTTTTACCGCAAGGTGTTTGATAAAGCGTCCCTTGTGTTAAAACCAAGGTCAATGATGGCGTTTGAGATTGGCTTTGATATTGGCGATGCCTTGGTTGAATTGGCTCAACAGCAGTTCCCAAATGCAACGGTTGTCTTAAAACAAGATATTAATAACTTAGATCGTATGCTATTTGTGTATCAAGGGATCAAGGTCCAGGAATAATGTTAAAAAGAGCATCATGAGATGCTATAATAAGAAAGAGAGGTTTATATGGAAACAATAAAATTCTCAAAAGATGAAAAAGATGCAATTGTGAGTACAATAAAATCAGGAGGCTTAGTGGCAATCATGACTGATACAGTGTATGGTTTAGCCGCTGATAGTTCTCAAGATGAATTGTATGAAAAATTGCAAAAAGCAAAAGGAAGACCGGCAGATAAACCATTTCCATTGATGGTTTCTTCATATCAACAGATTGAAGATATTGCAGTGATTGGTGAGCGTGAACGTCGTTTAATTCATGCATTTATGCCAGGTGCTTGTACGTTTATATTCAAGATTAAAGAAGGTGTTTTTCCTTTTTTAAGTAAACAATCGACCATCGGAATTAGAATGGCTGATGATCAATGGGTACTCGATTTAATTGAAGGAATCGGTTCGCCAATTTGGTTACCTTCCGCCAATTTATCCGGCCTTGAAACAGCCCTAAATTCGGATATGGTTATTGACCAGTTAGATGGAAAAATTGAAGGTGTGGTCTTAGGTAAAGCCTCAGGACGTCAATCATCGTCAGTGTTTGATCTCAGTGGTGAATCGATTGTTTGTTTAAGAGAAGGACCGCTGTCTTTAGAGGAAGTCTTAAAGGAGGAGTCAAGATGAAGAAAATTTCGTTAGCAAGTGACCATGGTGGTTACGAACAAAAAGAAGCTGTAAAGAATTTCTTACTTACAGAAGGATATGAAGTCAAGGATTTTGGGGTATATTCAGAAGAAAGCCAAGATTACAGTGATTTTATTTATCCAGCTGCTAAAGCAGTTGCAGATAAAGAAGTCGATTGTGGGATTATTTTATGTGGAACAGGAATTGGTGCAAGTATTACAGCGAATAAAGTTCGTGGCATTCGTTGTGCCCTTGTAACAAGTGTTGAGGTAGCTCAATTAACACGTGAACATAATGACTCCAATGTTCTTGCTTTAGCAGGCCGTACAACAGATTTAGATACAAACTTAGCAATTGTGAAAACATGGTTAGACACAGAGTTTAGCCATGATGAGCGTCATGAACGCCGTATTGATAAAATTTCGAAAATCGAAGATAAGGAGAACCGCTAATGAGAGATACATTGGTTTTTGATGCAATTGCGAAAGAAGAACAACGTCAAATTGATCATATTGAATTAATTGCTTCAGAAAACTATGTTTCTGATCAGGTTTTAGAAGCAGCCGGAAGCATTTTAACGAACAAATATGCTGAAGGTTATCCCCATCGCCGTTACTATGGTGGCTGTGAATATGTCGATATTATTGAAGAATTAGCTATTAATCGATTAAAAGATATCTTTGGAGCACAACATGCGAATGTCCAACCACATAGTGGGTCTCAAGCTAACATGGCAGTTTACATGACAATATTAGAACATGGTGATGTTGTTTTGGGGATGGATTTAAATTCCGGTGGTCATTTAACACACGGACATCAACTTAATTTTTCAGGTGTAAACTATACGTTCTTCTCATATTCAGTGAATCCCTATACAGAGATGATTGACTATGATCAAGTACGTAGTATTGCTTTAGAAACCCGTCCCAAATTAATTGTGGCCGGAGCAAGTGCATATGCCAAAGAGATAGATTTTGTTAAATTTAGAGAAATAGCTGATGAAGTCGGTGCATATTTAATGGTAGATATGGCTCATATTGCCGGTTTAGTTGCTGCAGGACTACACCAAAATCCAGTACCTTATGCAGATTTTGTAACGACCACAACCCATAAGACACTCAGAGGACCACGAGGTGGAGCTATTTTATGCAAACAAGAATTTGCAAGAAAGTTAGATCGTTCTGTATTCCCAGGAATACAAGGTGGACCTTTAATGCACTTGATTGCTGCAAAAGCTGTATGTTTCCATGAAGCGAGCCAACCATCTTTTATTGAATATCAAAAACAAGTTGTTAAAAATGCACAGGTCATGGCCAGCACTTTTAAAGAACTTGGTTATCGATTGGTGAGTGATGGAACTGATAATCATTTAATTCTATTAGATTTAAAACATAGTATTAAAATGACAGGAGCCCATGCCGAAATTATTTTAGATAAAGTAGGTATTACAACGAATAAAAATGCGATTCCGTTTGATACGGAAAGACCAGCAGTTACAAGCGGCTTACGTTTAGGAAGCCCAGCAATGACAAGTCGTGGTTTTAAAGAAGAAGAATTCAAACAAGTTGTTCTATGGATTCATGAAGCTTTAACAAACTACGAAAATGAAGAAAAACTAAAAGACATTAAAGAACAGGTGACAACGTTAACTCGTCGTTATCCTGTGAGAGGAGAACGCGTATGATTACAGTCTTAAACCATCCATTAATTACTCATAAATTAACTCAAATGAGACGAGTTGAAACAGGAACTAAAAGTTTCCGTCAAAATTTAGACGAAGTTGCAGGATTAATGGCCTATGAAATTACCCGTGATTTAAAATTAGATCCAGTGACCATTAACACACCTGTTATGGAATATGAAACAGCAGAATTAACAAGAGAGATTGTTCTTGTTCCAATTCTTAGAGCAGGTCTTGGAATGGTTGATGGGATTTTATCTTTAATTCCAACAGCAAAAGTAGGACATGTTGGTGTATATCGTGATGAAGAAACATTACAACCCCATGAATATTTTGCTAAATTCCCTGAAAACTTAGATGAAGCAGAGGTCTTAGTGCTTGATCCAATGTTAGCAACAGGTGGTTCAGCGGACGCTGCTATTGAGATCGTAAAAAAACATGGTGCAAAATCAATTAAATTAGTTTGTTTAGTTGGAGCACCTGAAGGGGTAGAACTGATTAAAAAGCAACACCCTGATGTTGACATTTTCCTAGCAGCCCTTGATGAAAAGTTAGACGAAAAAGGTTACATCGTACCAGGTCTTGGAGATGCTGGCGATCGAATTTTTGGTACAAAGTAGATAGATACTATCTACTTTTTTTAATTTTAATGAGTACTATGTGATTTTTTGTTGAAATTTCCATTAATATGGTAATTATTCTCATTATTTGATATAGTATTATAGGTGATTAATGATGCCAGATATCATAAGAATAGTTATTTATTTATTTTCATTTACATTTTCTGCATACGCATTAAGTGGTGTTGATTTTTCTAAAATCATGAAACATCAGTCAGAAACTAAAATTCAGTTGCTCTATATCTTTCTTTCGTTAGCGATAGGATATGGTGTTGCGAGTTTTGTAATGGGGATATCTAGGTACTCAATTTTGTAGAAAAATGAAGGGAAGGTTTTTTATATGTTTTCAAAAGCAGTCGGAATCGACTTAGGAACAGCGAATATTTTAATTTATGTTAAAGGTGAAGGTGTGGTTATTGAGGAACCATCAGTTGTATCAATTGATGCTCAAACCAAAAAATGCTTGGCAGTAGGTCAAGAAGCCAAAGATATGTTGGGAAGAACACCGGGGAGAGTTCTAGCAATTCGTCCATTAAAAGATGGTGTGATTGCAGATTTTGAAGTGACAGAAATGATGCTTCAACATTTTGTTAGAAAACTTAATTTAAAAGGAATCTTTTCGCGTCCGACTATTTTAATATGCTGCCCTTCAAATATTACTTCAGTAGAACGAAAAGCGATTAGTGATGCTGCATACCGTGCAGGGGCTAAACGTGTTTATATTGAAGAAGAGCCAAAGGTTGCTGCTGTGGGTGCTAATTTAGATATTGCTAAGCCAACAGGATCAATGGTATTGGATATAGGTGGAGGAACAACGGATGTTGCGATTCTATCACTAGGGGAAATTGTTACAAGCACATCATTAAAAGTTGCGGGTGATAAATTAGATCAAGATGTCATTAAATTTGTTAAAGACAAATACAAATTATTAATCGGAGATCGTACAGCAGAGGAAATTAAAACTCATATTGGTACAGCTTGGAAAGAAGATATTGAATCGTTAGAACAAAAAACAATTGCTGTGAGTGGACGTGACTTGGTGACAGGATTACCAAATACCATTCAATTACGTGCAGAAGAAACTGCCGAGGCAATGGCAGAAAGTTTACAAGATATTGTACGAGCATGTCGAACAGTTCTTGAACAAACACCGCCAGAATTATCAGCAGATATTGTGACACGTGGAATCGTCTTAACCGGTGGTGGAGCATTGCTTCATGGTCTTGATAAATTAATTTCGCATGAACTTAATATTCCAGTTTATGTTGCAGAAAACGCATTATCATGTGTTGCTGAAGGAACAGGAATTATGTTAGAAAACTTAGATTTAGTTGGATAAACCAGGGAAACCTGGTTTTTTTTTAGGGAAATGAATCGAAATAGTCTATATAAAAAAGAGGGGGTGGAAATGCCATACAAGATTTCTGAGTCATGGTTATTAAACTATGATAATCATGAACATCGACAACAAGTGGAAAAATTCATCGATGATTACCGGCAATACCTGTTAAACTTACCAACAGATAAGCAGAAATGTGAGTGTATTAGTAAGATGAACCAAATGAAACGTAAGAAATATTGGTCGTGTAATGACATTAATATTAATATTACATGTGGTGATATTTGCTATGTTGATTTTGGTGTTGGTTATATAAATGAATGCTCTTATCAACATTTTGGTATTATACTTAAAATGATGAATCATAAAGTTTATGTTTTACCCATGACGTCCAATAAAAGGACGGTCGAAAAATCAAAGCTGTGTGAAAAAGATCATTTGTTTTATATTGGACAGCCAGAAGGGCTTCATAAAGAAACATGTACGTTTATTAACGATGGACGTTTTATAAACAGTGCACGGGTAATTTCTGTTAATGCTCATATTGATACAGATTGTAAGTTATTTAAAGAGTTGAATAAAGTTGTTATTGAGAACTTCTGTGATAAAATATGAGTGGTGGTTTAATGGTTAAAAATTCAAAAATCATTGTAGCAGTATCGGGAGGGCCAGATTCTATGGCCCTTTTAGATATGCTTAGGCTACAAAATAATGAATTAGTGGTTGCACATGTCAATTATCAACAACGTGAAACAGCGAAGCGTGATGAAGAGATAGTTCAAAGATATTGCATTAAATATGGAATTCCGTTTGAACTGAAATTATTCGAAAATGAAGATTACAGTAATTTCCAAGACGCAGCAAGAGTTTTTCGTTATAATTTTTTCAAAGAGCTTCTCGTTCGCTATGAAGCAGAATTTGTTGCGACAGGTCATCATTTTGATGATGATTTAGAAACATATGTTTTTCAAAGAAATCGTAAAATGAAAAGTGATGATGTTGGTTTAGCAAAGAATTCAATCGTTAAAGGAGTTCGGATTTCTCGTCCGTTATTAACGTATCATAAAGAAGAATTGATTCAGTATTGTAATGACTTTAACATCGAGTATGGGATTGATGAAAGTAATCTAGAACTTCATTATACAAGAAATAAAATACGGCATGAGATAAGTCATCTTGATGACAATGAGTATCAAAAATTGATTGTTGAAATGCAAGAAAAGAGAAATGAAAACCAAGAGTTTAAAATGAAAATGAATGAACGTGTGAACTCATGGGAAAATGCTTTGACAATTAAAGAGTATGCTACAATAGATAATGGCTATCGATATATCTATCTCCGAGAGTGGCTAAAAAAACATGGAATTGAAGTCTATACAATGAGTGAAAGCTACCTTTTAGAAATCGATAGAAATATTGTTAATGAATCAGCAAATTATGAATTTAATAATTTGGTGTTACAATCTTCGTATGACACAATTCTTTTATATAAAAAAGAAAGCTTTAGTTATAAGTTTAATGATGTTGATGAGATTCTTAAATTTGAATCGCCTTACTTTTCTATCGAACAAGAAGGAAAGAAAATTGAAGGAATAACACTAACATCAAAGGATTTTCCATTGACGATTCGTAGTGGAAAATTAGATGATCAAATAAAAATGAGATTTGGTCATAAAAAACTAAGACGATTCTTTATTGATGAAAAAATACCGCATGATAAACGACAAATTTGGCCAGTTGTTGTAAATGCCGAAAAGAAGGTCATTTTCGTGGCTGGAATAGGCTGTGATGTGCATCATTACTCTAACAATCCCAGTTTATTTATGATAGAATTAAAGGTATCGTAGGAGGATTTAATCTATATGCATCAGGATATAAAAGAAATATTAATTAGTGAAGAGGAAATAGAAAAGAAATGTGAAGAATTGGGATCGATAATTAACGATCATTATA
The DNA here is from genome assembly GCF_009828835.1 of Erysipelothrix urinaevulpis. Classification (GTDB taxonomy): domain Bacteria; phylum Bacillota_I; class Bacilli_A; order Erysipelotrichales; family Erysipelotrichaceae; genus Erysipelothrix; species Erysipelothrix urinaevulpis. The sequence goes on along the minus strand of NZ_WTTB01000007.1, from coordinate 65,304 downwards.
AGGATGCAAAGGATCCTATAATATTTGTTGCTTTATTAAAAGGTTCAGTTCCGTTTTTAGCAAGACTTATTAAATATATTGACTTAGATATAGAATATGATTTTATGGATGTATCAAGCTATGCTGGGACTGAAACGACACGTGATATTCGGATCTTGAAAGATTTAGATCGTTCAATCAAAGACACTAACATCTTATTGGTTGAAGATATCGTGGATACAGGACATACGATTAAAGCAATTATAAAATTATTAGAAAACAAAGGTGCAAAAGACGTTAAAATCGTTTCACTTTTAGATAAACCTTCCCGTCGAGAAGTCGATGTTTATGCAGATTTCATTGGGTTTGAGATTCCAAATGAATTTGTGATTGGATTTGGGTTAGATTTTAATGAAAAATATAGACATTTACCTTATGTTGGAATTCTCAAAGATGAAATTTATCAATAAGGAGTGATTTAATTGAAAAAAAGAAACAATATAATCGGAATAGTAATGACGTTCTTGATGGTTCTTACCTTGTTACAACTAGCAAGTCATCAAGTATCAAAAACGTTGACTGTTAAAGAATTTGAAGACGTTGTTGAAAAATATGAAGTAAGTAAAATGGTTATGACACCTAAGAATACAATTGTTGAAATTGAAGGTGTTTATAAGAAAAATGGTCGAAATACAAATTTCTCAACCAGAATTGTAAATAATGAAGAACAAGTTAATAAATACTTAGAAATTCTTGAGAGTAAAAATGCAAAGTTAACGGTTGCTGATCCAAATCAATCAAATTTTTTCCTTGATTTGTTATCCTTAACGGTACCTTATATAATTCTTGGTGGAATTATGTTCTTTATCTTCTCTAAAATGGGTGGAGGCGGAAACTCCAAAGCCTTTGAATTTAGTAAGTCACGTGCAAAAGTTCAAGGTGATATAAAAGTTCGCTTTGATGATGTTGCGGGTGCAGAAGAAGAAAAGCAAGAAATGGAAGAGCTTATTGACTATTTGAAGTATCCTAAGAAATTTGAAAAAATGGGGGCACGTATTCCTAAAGGAATGTTATTAGTGGGTCCTCCAGGAACAGGTAAAACCTTGTTAGCTAAAGCTGCGGCAGGGGAAGCGGATGTTCCTTTCTACTCAATCTCAGGTTCTGACTTTGTGGAAATGTTTGTTGGGGTTGGGGCAAGTCGTGTTCGTGATATGTTTAAGAAAGCCAAAGAAACAGCGCCTTGTATTATCTTTATTGATGAGATTGATGCTGTGGGTCGTCAACGTGGTGCCGGTTTAGGTGGTGGCCATGATGAACGTGAACAAACACTGAACCAGATGCTTGTTGAGATGGATGGTATTGATGAAAACTCAGGTGTGGTTGTCTTAGCTGCAACGAACCGTGCAGATGTTTTAGACCCTGCATTACTCCGTCCTGGTCGTTTTGATCGAACGATTACAGTTGGTTTACCAGATGTTAAAGCTCGTGCAGAAATCTTAGGGGTTCATGCACGTAATAAACACTTGGCAGATGATGTTGAATTAATGAACATTGCTCGCCGTACGCCAGGATTCTCAGGTGCTGATTTAGAAAACGTCTTGAACGAAGCAGCGATTCTAACTGTTCGTGAAGACGAGGAAAAAATTACAACACCAATAATTGATGAAGCGATTGATCGTGTCATCATGGGACCTGCTAAAAAATCTAAAAAATATTCAGAAAAAGAACGTCATATGGTTGCGGTTCATGAAACTGGTCATGCCATTGTTGGACTGAAACTTGAAAGTGCTGATATGGTTCAAAAAGTTACGATTATTCCACGTGGTGATGCGGGTGGATATAACTTGATGACTCCACGTGAAGAAACATTTACACAAAGCCGTTCAGATTTAATTGGTAAAATTACTGGTTATCTTGGGGGACGTGTTGCTGAGGAAATTTTCTTTGATGAAATTTCAACAGGAGCTTATGCTGATATTCAATCAGCAACCAAGATTGCAAGAGCTATGGTTATGTCATATGGTATGAGTAACTTAGGACCAATTCAATATGAAAATGGTGGCGGTGAGAGTGTATTCTTAGGCCGTGATTATTCTTCATCCACAAATTATTCAGGAGAAATCGCATTCGAAATTGATAAAGAAGTTCGTCGAATCATTGATGAAGCGTATGAAAATGCTCGTCAATTAATTGTAGATAATCGTGAATTGATGGAACGAATTGTTGATGGTCTATTAGAATATGAAACATTGACTGCTGAACAAATTCAACGTATTGTCGAAGGTAAAGAGCCGATGGAAGTTGAAGAAGAACAAGTTATTGACGTAGAAGTCGCTTAATTTAGTAACAAGAGCCCCGTTAATCTGGGGCCTTTTTTAAAAGGAGAAAAGAAATGGCAGATAAATTAATCAGAGCCTTAGCATTAAATGATGAAATTCGATTGTTTATGGTCGATACGACAGACCTTATAGAAAAAACAAGAAAACTTCATGACTTGTATCCGACAAGTGCAGCAGCCCTTGGACGCACAATGAGTGTTGCTACGATCATGGGGTCTATGTTAAAAGATGAAAAAGAAAAATTGAAAATTGAAATTAGAGGGTCAGGCGCAATTAACTATATGTTTGTTGATGCTTATAATAATGGTAATGTGCGTGGTTTAGTATCAAATCCACAAGTATTTATGGTTAACGAAGCAAATGGAAAACTTGATGTTGGTGGTGCTATTGGAAGTGGATCACTTAAAGTCATCAAAGAAACAGATGGACAGAGTTCATTTGTATCGCAGGTGGATTTGCAAACAGGAGAAATTGGCGATGACTTTGTTTACTACTTTGTTCAAAGTGAACAAGTTCCTTCAGCATTATCTGTTGGCGTCTTAGTGAGTGAAGATTTAAGCATTGCCTCAGCAGGAGCTTTATTATTCCAAGTACTTCCTTTCGCAAGTGAAGAAAGTATTCAAAAAGTTGAAGAGGTTCTATCAAAGTTAGCGCCAATTTCATCGTTATTGTTAGAGCAAAGTGCAGAAGAAATTGTGATGTCCTTATTTGATGATGTTCGTATACTTGATGAGCATGATGTTCATTATCAATGTACATGTCATCGAGATCAAATGCTCTCAGCACTGGCAACACTTCCTAAAGAAGATATTGCTGTCATGATGAAGGAAGACCATGGTGCTACATTAGAATGTCACTATTGCCATTCTCAATATCCATTCTCTGAAGAAGAACTTGGGGAATTGATTGCATAAACTAGTAATATATAGATGAAAAAAGTTTGTATATTTGATATTATAGGTAAAGAATAGTAAAAGGGAAGTGTGATAGTTGTGGATAATAATTTATTAAGTGAGCAAGAAGTTGTTCGTCGTGAGAAAATGGAAGAGCTTGTTGAAAAGGGAATTAATCCTTTTGCAAGTGGCTTTAAACCAAAAGAAAGAAGTACAGATATTCTAAGTCGTTTTGAAGACAAAGACAAAGAAGAATTAGCGGAAATTGATTATCATACATCCGTTGCAGGCCGTGTCATGACAAAACGTGTTATGGGGAAAGCGGGCTTTTTCCACTTGCAAGATCGAGATGGTCAAATTCAAGTTTATTTACGTAAAGATGCTGTTGGAGAAGAATGGTTTGAGTATTATAAAGAAATGGACTTGGGTGATATTGTAGGAATTGAAGGAACAGTTTTCCGTACAAATCATGGTGAATTGTCAATTAAAGCTGACAAAATTGTTCACTTAACGAAAGCACTTCGACCCTTACCTGATAAGTTCCATGGTCTTGTTGATCAGGAAGAAAGATATCGTCGTCGTTATGTTGATTTAATCATGAACGAAAGTTCACGAAAAGTAGCGATGATGCGTCCTCAAATTATGAAAGAAATACGTCACTTCTTTGATAACCGTGGCATGATAGAAGTTGAGACACCTGTTTTAACACCGATTTTGGGTGGTGCTGCAGCACGACCATTCGTAACACACCATAATACATTAGATATGGAGTTCTACTTACGTATCGCAACAGAACTACCGTTAAAACGATTGATTGTCGGTGGATTAGAAGGTGTTTATGAAATAGGACGTTTATTCCGTAATGAAGGGATGAGTCCAAAACATAATCCTGAATTTACCACAATTGAAGCTTATGTTGCTTATGCAGATTTTAAAGACATGATGGTGCTTCAAGAAGAACTGTTAGAACATTTAGCAACCACAGTTGTAGGGACAACGGAAATTAACTACCAAGGTGTTGATATTAGCTTAAAAGGACCCTATAGACGTGTTCATATGGTTGATATTGTTAAAGAGGTAACTGGTGTTGATTTATGGGCAAACATGTCCGATGAAGAAGCAGTACAAATTGCGAAAGACAACAATGTTCCATTAGAAAAACATCAACAAACTTATGGGCATGTTGTGAATGAATTCTTCGAGACATTCTGTGAAGATAAGATTGTACAACCAACATTTGTTTATGGACACCCAGTTGAAGTCTCACCACTCGCAAAGAAAAATGAAGAAGACCCACGATTCACAGACCGTTTTGAAACATTCATTGATGGTCGTGAATATTCAAACGCATTCAGTGAGTTAAACGATCCAATCGATCAACGTGAAAGATTCGAAGCGCAACTCCGTGAAGCTGATTTAGGGAATGATGAAGCAAACGAAATGGATGTTGATTATGTTGAGGCGTTAGAATATGGAATGCCACCTACAGGTGGAATTGGAATCGGACTCGACCGTTTGATTATGTTACTAACAGATAGTCAAAGTATTAGAGAAGTTATTCTGTTCCCACATATGCGTCATAGATAACATTAAAACAGAGGCTATAGAGCCTCTTTTATTATGAAATAATAATTCAAGTATTTTGAATTTATAACTTAAAATTCTAGTTGATTATAGTTATGAGTATAAATATTAAAAATTTTTTAAATTTCATGAAGTTCAAGGGCTTCACCTAGAATTTCATGAATTTTATTAGGGGGAACAATAGCACTATGGTTATAAGCAAAAGGTTTAAGATTATTTCGTATGTCAGTATATTTTTCTTTATCATTCACATTGTATTGCAGCCTGCTTATTAAGGTTGAGATATTAGATTTCATTCTTATTTCAAATAAATTATTTCTTGCATCAACAATTCGTGTTTCGTCATCTAAGTTAATCTCATTTCTCAATTCATCAAGATATGGTAAATTTTTCTCAATAAAATCCTCAGGAGATACTGCTAATCCTGAAATACTTAAGGTATTATATTCTCTAATTAACAAATTTTCCATAGCAATCTCAAATTGTTTTATGGAGACTTCTTTTGCTATTTTAACTAATTCAACCTTCAGTTTCTCATATTGAAAACTTTTTATCCGATTTCCGCTTATTAAAATAGAAATAACTGATATAGATACAATTACAGCGACAACATAGTATCTCTTGTAAAAAAATAAATAAGGACTGATCTGTATAATAATGCATAATTAATAATGTTTAGAAATTTGTTCTTCATTTTCTGCTCCTAATTATATGATATAGATAGTGCTATCCCCTAATGGAGAAAGATTTATCTTTTTAAAGTGCACCTCGCTGGCAATTCATTTTACATTCTTCTGTTATAGTCTAAAATAAGTGATTAAAAAAATCAATTATAAAAAATCGAATACGCCTATCTTAAGCCTAATTTACGCCCAACTAGAGGAGATGTAACGACTTTCATATTTATGGAATAGAAGTAAATCTACTATTAACGACTTACGTGTAAATAAGTCTTTATCGTCCACATATTCGTCAGAGATAAAATAAACTAAGAAGGCGAAGTGGCTTCTTTCTTTTTATACAATTTAAAAAATAGTATAATTTTAAATTTAAAATTATTTGATATAATAAAGTTAACGAAAAGGGTGGTTATATGAATATAGATAAAATGGTGGCACTAATAAACTTAGGTGAAGGTATTAATATTGAGTTTAAAAAGAATGAAAAGAAACTAAGTAAGGATGTCTATGAATCAATTTGTGCTTTCTTGAACACAAATGGTGGCCATGTTTTTTTAGGTGTAAGAGACGATGGAAAGATATTAGGTGTAAATGGTGAGAGCATTAAAGAAATTAAAGAAACATTTGTTACCACGGTCCATAATCCGAAAAAAATAAATCCACCCGTTTATTTAAACATTGAAGAATATGAATTAGAAGGCGAAACAATTTTTTATATATTTGTTCCTAAGAGCTCTCAAGTACATAGATGCAGTAATAGAGTCTATATAAGAAATGAAGATGGAGATTTAGACATTACCGATAACACTACTCTATTATCTAATTTATATGCTAATAAACAAAGTAATTACATTGAAAACACAATTTATAAGGCTATTAGTGTAGAGGACTTAGAAACTGCTTGGTTTAATAAAGTAAGAAAATATGTCAAGCTGCAAAGGAAAGACCATCCATGGATTACAATGACTGATTTGGAGTTATTGAAAAGTGCAGGCTTGTATTTAAAAAATCCTAGTTCTGGTGAAGAAGGTATTACTTTAGCTGGTATACTTATTTTTGGAACAGAAAACACAATACAATCAGTTTTACCTCATTACAGGATAGATGCACTATTAAGACGTGATAATACTGACAGATATGATGATAGAGATGATATAAGAACTAATTTACTTAGCAGCTATGAAAGACTAATGAATTTCGTAAAGAAACATATTAATGATAGTTTTTATTTAGAAGGTGATGTTCGAATTAGTCTTAGAGATAAAATTTATAGAGAGGCTGTTTCAAATGTTTTAATACACAGAGATTTTTCGAACCCTTACCCTGCAAAAATGATAATTGAAAAAAATCAAGTTTATTTTGAAAATGCAAATAAACCAAATGGATTTGGTGAGATTGACCCTAGTTCATTTGCTCCTTTTCCAAAGAACCCTACGATTGCTAAGTTCTTTAAAGAAATAGGATGGGTTGATGAGCTTGGCTCAGGAATAAGGAATATTTATAAGTATAATAAAATGTATGTAGGAATAGAGCCAAAGTTTATCGAAGGAGACATATTCAATATTTATATACCATTGAAGGATAGTGAAGAAGCTAGAGAGGTTATAGAATTAGATGAGATTGATCATAGAATTCTAGAAATCATCTCTGAAAATCCTTCGATTTCAATAAGAGAACTTGAACCACAATTAACTATAAAAAGAAGTGCAATAAACACAAGAGTAAGGAAACTTATTGATAGTAATATTATTGTAAAAACTGGTGCTAAAAACAATCCGGTATATAATGTAAAAAAAATATAAATTAAGTTTATTAATTATTTATTTGAGATAAGCAAGGTTATTAGTACTTTAGAAATCATCGGACACCACCGGATACCACCGGACAATACCGGACACCACCGGACACCGCCGGACAATACCGGACACCACCGGACACCGCCGGACACCGCCGGACACCACCGGATACCACCGGACAATACCGGACACCACCGGACACCGCCGGACACTACCGGACACCGGGGGAGACAATGCCGGATAGCAACGGGATACTACCGTATACTGTCGGAAACCTAATGCCGCAGTTATGAAGTATAACTCTTTCTTGGCTACAATAAAGAAAACATTTAACAGTCTACCTTTTAAAACAGATCAGACAAATTGCCATAAAATAAACAACGATCAAATTACGCCTTATCTTACGCCCAACAAGAGGCGCCTTGTAACGACTTTTAATGACTTGCATATTTATGACGATATAAGTATATCCACTATTAACGACCTTTAACGAGTTTTAGCGACTTACGTGTAAATAGGTCTTTATCGTCCCTCATATGAGACATCGATAATAATAAATTCAGAAGGCATTTAAGCCTTCTTTTTAATTTAGTAATTAAAATTAATGATAAATAAAAAAAATTGATTAAAAAAACAATGAACGAATATAAATTATAAAAGAAGTATGATCAGTCCAATTTATTTACAGATTTTAGACATTTTTTAAGAATACTGAAACTTACATAATGAAGCAGGAACCGCAACTGACAATGAGAGGAAGTACAATTAGTCGTAGAAGTACTAAAAATAATTACAAAAGCAATTTCGGTAAAAAAATCAGCATATATGAAAAATAAATATAAATCGAAGAATTTCATAAAAATTTATTTATGTATTTAAGTAATTATGAAAAGTCTTTTATTTGATATAATAAAATCAGGAGGGTCGTATTATGTCAGAAATAAAGTTGTTCTCAATCACAGGTAATGTAAAAGAATTAGAAAGCAATACATTTGATTTAGAAGTAGAACTTCAAAGAAAAATAGAAGAAAATATGGATGTAATCTTCCAAGTTGATTACCTTACAAGTGAATATTCTTTTAATGGAGGAAGAATAGATAGTTTAGGTATAGATGAAAATAACTCGCCAGTGATATTTGAATATAAAAGAAATATGAATGAGAATGTAATAAATCAAGGATTATTTTATTTGGAATGGCTGCTTGATCATAAGGCTGACTTTGAATTATTAGTAAGAGATAAATACGGAAAAGGGAGATCAAATCAAATTGAGTGGAATAATCCTGTTGTTTATTGTATTGCTAATGGATTTACGAGATATGATGTTAATGCTGTCAAACAAATGCAAAGAAATATTAGGCTAATAGAATACAAAAAGTACAATGGAATACTTTTATTTGATTTTCTGAATTTAGATCTGAAAGTAAAGCCGATACAAAATATTGTCTCGAAAGTATCGAAACAGAGAACTATCGAGGATAGAATGCAATCATTAAATGAAAAACTAAAACCAATTCTTGTAGAATTAAGAAACTATATTATATCTATAAGTGAAGATGTTAATGAAGTAGTAATGAAACAATATATTGCTTATAAAAAAGTAAATAATTTTGTGACTTTAGATTTGACGAATGATAAGATTCAAATATATTTAAAGCTTAATCCAGATGATGTTGAAATAAAAGAAAACATGAGAGATATGAGGGGGATAGGCCATTTTGGAACTGGTGATGTTGAGATAATCATTAGAACAGTAGAAGATTATAAGTATTCCTTGGAATACATTGATTTAGCATTTATGAAAAATTAAATCGAAAAGCAATATAATTCCCAACCTCAAAAATGGTTAAATCTAAGTTTATTTACGTAAAGATGCTGTTGGAGAAAAATGGTTTGAGTATTATAAAGAAATGGACTTGGGTGATATTGTAGGGGTTGAGGGAACAGTTTTCGTGCAAATCATGATGAATTGTCAATCAAAGATAACAAAATTGTTCACTTAACGAAAGCACTTCGACCATTACCTGATAAGTTCCATAGTCTTGTTGATCAAGCAGAAAGATATCGTCCTCAAATTATGAAAGAAATACATCACTTCTTTGATAACCGGGCATGATAGAAGTTGAGACACCTGTTTTAACACTGATTTTGAGAGGTGCAGTAGCACGACTATTAATTTCATATCACAACAGAATACCGTTAAAACAATTAATTGTGGTGGATTAGAAGGTGTTTATGAAATAGGACGTCTATACCGTAATGAAGGAATGAGTCCAAAACATAATCCTGAATTTACCACAATTGAAGCTTATGTCGCTTATGCAGATTTTAAAGACATGATGGTGCTTCAAGAAGAGTTGTTAGAACATCTAGCAACTACAGTTGTTGGGACAACGGAAATTAACTACCAAGGTGTTGATATTAGCTTAAAAGGACCTTATAGACGTGTTCATATGGTTGATATTGTTAAAGAGGTAACTGGTGTTGATTTATGGGCAAACATGTCAGATGAAGAAGCAGTACAAATTGCAAAAGACAACAATGTTCCATTAGAAAAACATCAACAAACTTATGGGCATGTTGTGAATGAATTCTTCGAGACATTCTGTGAAGATAAGATTGTACAACCAACATTTGTCTATGGACACCCAGTTGAAGTCTCACCGCTCGCAAAGAAAAATGAAGAAGACCCACGATTCACAGACCGTTTTGAAACATTCATTGATGGTCGTGAATACTCAAACGCATTCAGTGAGTTAAACGATCCAATCGATCAACGCGAACGATTCGAAGCTCAACTCCGTGAAGCTGATTTAGGGAATGATGAAGCAAACGAAATGGATGTTGATTATGTTGAGGCGTTAGAATATGGAATGCCACCTACAGGTGGAATTGGAATCGGACTCGACCGTTTGATTATGTTACTAACAGATAGTCAAAGTATTAGAGAAGTTATTCTGTTCCCACATATGCGTCATAGATAAGAATAAAATTAGAAGCATTTTAAACTGTACCTCGTGTCAAGGACACGTAAATAAAAAAGCATTATACTAATCCCAATCTAAATTATTTAGGTTGGGATTTTTAAATACTTAATACTTGAGGTAATTTTTAATTTACGCAATAAAGCTGGAGTACTCAAATATTCATCATAATAATCATCCAAATTATTTTTAAACTTCATTTATCATATCTATAGTTTCTTTGCATCTTATTACATTATTTCTACTGTTATCTATTGAAATTGATTTATTCAAGTAATTGATAGCCACTTCATCTCCAGACATGGGATGTAAAAATAGCCCTACATAGTATCCAATAATATAATATAAATATGCAATTACCTCTTTATTTTGTTCGGTTTTTTTTTCGAAATATTGAATTTGAGATATCAATTTGAAATAAACATTTTCGCTGTTAATATTGTTATCATTAAGAAAGTTCTCAACTTCTAACACACTAACAAGTGTAATGTGTTTATATACTTCTTTTGCGGTTAGTTTATCATTATTTCCAAAAGAAAAATACTTTTTTAGTGTTGTCATTTTATTTCACCCAAGGATTGAAATCCTAATCTCTCCACCCATGAATTTAATTATATTATTCATTGATAGTGTAAGGACTTCTGATGCCATTTGTATTCCATTATTAACAGATTCATTTATAAAAATAACATCTGAATATATTTCGTAAACTTCCCCTTCATACGCTTCTAAAAGATCAACAAACTCTTGTTCGATTATTTTATCTCCGTTTTCCAGAATTATATTAGCTTCATATAAGATTGTTTCTTCTGCTAAAACGGAACTTGTTATTGATAGTATTATCGTTAGTGAAAATATTAAACTTAATATTTTTTTCATAAGTTAAACCTCCTATATATACGATTATCATACCACGATATAGCGTATAAATTTCTTGTTTTCTAATTCTAATTCATGTTTTAATTCTAGCTTTTCTATTTCATTTTGTTGTATTTTTTCTTCTAGTTCTCTAATACGTTTTTTTATTTTCTTCTGCTTTAGTATCTCGCATTTCAATTTGCTTTGTAATAACTTCACTAAATCTATTTTGGTCTTCAACTTCTTCCCACAATAACAAAATTTGTCCTTTATAAAAGTTAATATGATCATCAGAAAGAATTTCAGTTTTAACACCATACTCTGATTCTAGTTGATTTAAACCTAAATCAGTTTGTAATGGTATAGTGAATTTGCAACACCTGTATATAATCCAGCAAATTGAAGAAACAGGAGAGAACCCATGATACATTACAGCACAGAAATTAAGAAAAAAATTGTTACAGCAATATCCAAGATGGTCGTTCAATTGCGAGTCTTTCAAGCAAATATGGTGTGTCTACCGAATCAATTAATAACTGGATTCGTGATTACCGCAAAGAATGCCAAACAGAGCCTAAAGCAATGAATGAAATTAGAAATTCTTAGATCTATTTATATACTAGTGTTCCCAAAATGCTTGACCATTACTACTGTTATTAGCATTCTTCGAACTCGCAAGCTATAATAACAGTATAGTCTAGGGGGGAATATGAAAAAGCTAAACATAGTCTTTACAGCGTTGGTTGCTCTATTGTTGTTTTTAGTAAGTTTGAATACATTCAATAAAAATTATTCGGTGAATCAATCGGTGTTTAAAGCAGAAAAACTGGTGAATGGGGATACTCATCAATTAAACACGATGATCTCAACTCATGTGCTTGATGTTGATATAAAAGAGTTAAAGAATCGCATCGTTGAGTTTTACGAGGGAAATGAGTACGAAGGATTTATTAGTCATGTAACAATCAATGAAAATATGGAAAAATCAGCTTCTGTTTATGCATATTTTGACCATACAGACGATCTTTTTCAGTTTCATACTATTCCTAGCGAGGATAACATTAAGTTTAAGAGTCGCACGGAAAATAGGACGATTACAAATGTTATCGGACAAGCGAATGCAATTTTAATTGATTACCTTGATTCTGATTATTATGAATATCGGGATGACTACGATAGACAATTTATGAACATATTACCCTTGAATCATCTTTTAAGTTCTGATGATTCAAAACTTTATAATACCCAGATATCGATTTATTTATACGTGGATGAAAATAATATTGAACAAGCCAGAAAGGATTTAACTCAAGACTTACTGATCCCTTTGGGCGTTATTTCGGAAGGAACTGTTGAAACATCAGAATTCATTTTGGATAGTACTCAAGTGTCGACCGATAGCTTAACGAAACTTTCGCTGTTTGGTGATAAATCAATTGAATCCATATTTCAAATGCCGAATTCACTCCTTATTATCTCTGCGATAACAGCATTGCTTGTTAATGTTTATGTTATCGTTTCACAAGTAAAAGAAATATATGTTAGACGTGTGCATGGGAATAGCGAAGGTCTTATATTTTATAGAATAAATTCTAAACAGTTCTATGCCAATTTTGCTGTATTTATTTTAACCTTTGTTATTTTGTGGATTATACATGTCCATTCGTTTAGACCACTAGCAATTGTTTTTATCAAACAATTATGTTTGATTATTGCGCTCTATGGTTTATTGATGGTTCTTGTTGCGGGGTTTCTATTTGCTTATTTTCATCTTAGAAATTCAATTGTTTATCTAAAGAAACAACACAGTATGTCTTCATTATTTATAACCTCTACAGTAATAAAAGTCATAGGAGTCACCATCGTTACGATTACTCTTGCTTTAAGCCTGAACACATGGAATCAAAACAAAGAAGCCGTTAAAGTGATTGAGAATGATCCAACTTACTTAAAATCTGTCGGCTTACAAGGTGTTACCCAAGCAATTTATCCTCAATTAGATGGCGAGATGTTTACAAAAATACAAAAATGGGAAGCAAAGTATCGTGAAGACATTGAAAAATTCATTGTTTCACAATCATTGAGTTTTATTGATATGGATTATTACGCAGCGCAAGTTTCGTACAGTGATGAGGCCCCCATTTACCCATTCGGACTAACCAATTTAACTCATGTTGAAAATTATCCAATGACTCAAAATAGCTCAATGACAAACTTTTCAGATCATGAAGAAAACTTCATCATTATTCCTGAAAAGTCCCAAGACTCTTTTGAAAATGAAGGTATTCAAATTGACGGATTTGAAAATTCACCAACCTACTTTGTTGATAGTACCTTTACTCAGTTTTCAAATTATGTTGGTCATCATAACCACTATGTCGATCCAGTTTTATACGTCATTGTGGACGATTACAGTGTCGTGAATGAATTTTATAATTCTTTGAGAAAGGTCATTAACAATAATACAGAAGGTGAAGCATTCCAAAAAGAATTATTGCGATTTAATCGAGATGTTGCTCAAATACCAAAATTAAATTCACAGGATGTTTATGCACAGGTCAATGATAAAGAACAACAAAGTAAAGTGTCTTTCTATATTTTACTCGCAACGACTTTATTTATTGTTTCCCTCTTTAGCTATCTGATGTCGTACAGTTTTATCGAATCAAGAAAAAAAGATTTAAGTACAAAGTATTTTCATGGACACAGTGTCATTAAACGATATGGATGGTTGTTTATTACTCAAGCACTGTCCATACTTACAATCATTGTTTTTATTCAAGTTTACAATGGGAGTTTAGATTATTGGGAACTTGACTATTTATCGGTGAAATCTAATTCACTCAGAATGATTATGGTGATGTTAATTACAATTGACGTGATAGTTTCCTCAGTTGTAATCAATACATTCCATACCAAAAATGTCGCTAGTATTCTTAAAGGGGAGGGAAATTAAAATGAATGATTTAGTTGTCAGTAATGTATCGAAATCTTACGGTAGTCATTGTGTATTGAAAGATATTAATCTGAGTATCAATAATCAAGAAATAACCTTGTTGATGGGACCATCAGGCTGTGGAAAAAGTACGCTTTTGAATATTATTGGTTTACTTGATACATATGATAGTGGGGAAGTTAAACTGTTTGGAACTGTTGCACCTAAACCCTTCACACCCAAGGCGGTAAAGTTGTTAAGAGATAGAATTGGTTATCTATTTCAAAACTTTGCATTGGTAGAACAAAAAAGTGTAGAATACAACTTGCGGATTGCTTTGGAGAATGTCAAAGGAAATAAGAAACAACAAATATCAGATGCCCTTAAAAAGGTTGGTTTAGAAAATTTTGAAAAAAAGAAAATATATGAATGTTCTGGAGGAGAGCAACAGCGAGTAGCGATTGCGAGACTGCTTTTAAAACCCTGTGACTTAGTTCTTTGTGATGAGCCAACAGGGTCCCTTGATGGTCAAAATAAGGAACTTGTTATGGAATTACTTTTATTACTAAAAGCACAAGGGAAAACGATAATGATTGTGACACATGATGATGACCTAAAACGCATTGCAGATTCGGTTGTTTATATGGATAAAGAATAAAATTTGAATGTGATTATTCTTTAACGTAAATAACTTTTCGAGTTAATTGAGTCTTTGTTAAATAAACCTTGACCTTCTACCTACTAGAAGCTCTATAATGATGATGGTGATACAATGAAAATACAAGAAGTTTCTCGATATACTGGTCTTAGTGATAAAACGATTCGATATTACGAGTCTCAAGGACTTATTCATGTTGACCGTGATGACAACCATTATCGGAACTATAGTCATGATAATGTCCGTGAATTAAATATGATTCGTTTGATGAGATATTTCTCTTTTTCTTTAAACGAGATTAAAGATGTTATAGAAAATCCTAGCCAATGGATAGTTATGGTTCAGCAAATAGAGACAATGCTTAAACAAGAAAAGCAGATGAACGATAAGAAAGAAATTTTATTGGATGTTATCAAGGGTAAAGATTATGCTGAAGTGGCGGAAGAGTCTTTCGAATTATTGGAGGAACTCGATGATTTTCTTGATGAAGAATTCTTTGAGGAAATAGAGTATCTAAAATCTCCCAGTCTTCTGTATACAATACTGATAACGCTTTTATATTCAGGTCCTGTAATGGGCTTGTTCTTTAACGCGTTTGGCTTAATGGATTTTCTTGATTTGAGAGTTGTTGTTCCCTTTGCTCTACTATCAACTGTGGGCATCACCTTGACCTGGAGTACTTACTTTAAAAATAGAAATAAAGATTTAAAACGATCCAACACATTGATTAGTTTTCTTTTGATAATTCTTAGTTTAGCCTTATTATTTCTTACGCTGTTTGCTATGACCTTCTTACAAGAACGACTCTTTACAAATAGTGAGAGTTATATCTTCGTGATGAACAGTAAATTGCTTGGTTATGTTTTTTTGGTGAGTGTTATTGGTGAAATAATGGTCTTATTCTTTGGTTTAAGGAAGCGACTAACTGGCGATAAAGATTTTGAGATTTTTGAAGATTTATTAGGTCTCATGAAAAAATATCGAGCAATCTTTGTTGTTGTGAATGCTCTTTTGTTTTACACTTTTTTAACCAGTGTAACGATCCTTAAAAACGATGGATCTCTGGTTCGTTTTGGACCCTTGAATCCTAAAGGAACAGCTTACAATGTTAATGAAATTAATGAGATAGTTGTTGGCTATAATAAAGGATTTTTTAAACAATATAAAAATGATTTTAGTATGGTTTTGCATACCGATGATTTTCGTTTAGATATCGTTGAAGCAAATACGTTGGAAGAAGCTCCGACCTATTCTGAACTCGAACGATTGGATACTATTTATCGTAAGCACCAAATTAAAAAGACTGTTGAGAATAATAATAAAAAATATTGTACTTATGATAAACAGTACTGTGACCTATTTGAAAGAATCATTAAAGGAGAAAGCCGTTAAAGCTTTCTTTTTTTATTTTGTTAAAGTATTTGAAATCGAGAGCGTCGTTGTCCAGTATAATGGATAAGAGAGAGAAAACGAGGGTTGTTGTCCATTATGATGGATAAGGACCTTGATTAAAGGGGTGTTGTCCAGTATAATGGATAGTAGAAAGGGTGATACTGTGATTGCACGAGATACATACATGAATCAAATAATTCCGTTTATCGATACTGAGGTCATTAAAGTCCTATCAGGTGTAAGGCGATCAGGGAAATCAATGATGTTAGAATTAATTCAAGATTATCTTCTTAAAGAAGGGGTTTTGAGAGAACAGTTCATCCAAATTAATTTTGAAGAATTAAAAAATGAACAATATCTAGATTACCATCGCTTAAATACTTATTTAGAAACTGAAATAGAAAAGAAAAATCTAAAAACATATATATTTTTAGATGAAATACAGGAAGTTGATTCCTTTGAAAAGGTGATTAATTCCTTACGAGCAAGTTATAATGATAACGTTGATATTTATTTAACAGGGTCAAATGCAAAACTTTTGTCTGGTGAATTAGCAACTTTATTAGCAGGGAGATATGTACAGTTTGAAATTTACCCTTTTAAGTTTACGGAATATCTTGAAGGGAAGAAAGAAATAGGAATTGAAAAAAGTAATCAGGAACATTTTCAATCATTTATGATTGAAGGCGGTATGCCGTTTCCGGTTCTGCAAAACTTTTCGTACCAAGCAAGAGTGAGTTATTTAACAGATGTTTATAGCTCAATTATATTAAAAGACATTGTGGAAAGAGAGAATATTCGGGATTCGGATTTGCTTCGTAGGTTATTAAATTTTGTACTAGCGAATGTTGGTCGAACATTCTCAGCAAACTCGGTAGTAAGATATCTAAAAAATGAAGGGATAAAAGCTTCTGTCACAACTGTCGTGAATTATTTGGGATATGCTGTGGATGCTTATGCAATAATTCCCTTGAAGAGATTTGATATACAAGGTAAAAGATTTCTTAAAAGTGAAGAAAAATATTATGTCGTTGACCATGGTTTGCGTCAAGCAATTATCGGAAGAAATGAAGAAGATATTGAATTAGTGTTAGAAAATATTGTGCTTCTTGAATTAAAGGCAAGAGGGTATCAAGTATCTGTTGGAAAAACAAATCAGTACGAGGTCGATTTCGTTGCGGAAAAGAAAGTTGAAAATGGACTCGATAGAAAGTATATTCAAGTAAGTTATCTTTTAGCGTCATCCGAAACAAGAGAAAGAGAGTTTAGGTCATTAAAAGAGATCGATGATAATTTTGATAAGCTTGTTCTTACTTTAGATCCTTTTACGAGCGATTCAGATGGAATAAGTCACTTAAATATCATTGATTGGTTGATTAAAGAGTAGATATTAAAAAACTAGAATAAACTAGTAGGTTGATGGATGAATATGAAAAAATAAATTTCGAATTTTTAATGGGTTAATATTTTTTGTGTTAGGCTTTTATTGAATGTTGATTTTATTTAAGTATACTTTGGTGTTTGAAGAGAGTGAAGTATCAAAAGAAACATAAGTAGTGATATAGAGTTTGATTTAGCATTAGATGTTATATATAGTAAACAACAGATCAGAAAGACTGTTAAAAATGATATTAGAAAATATTGTTCTTACGATAAACAGTACTGTGACCTATTTGAAAGAATCATTAAAGGAGAAAGCCGTTAAAGCTTTCTTTTTTTATTTTGTTGAAGGTTTTGAAATTGAGAGTATCGCTGTCCAGTATAATGGATAAGAGAGGGAAAATGAGGGTTGTTGTCCATTATACTGGATAACAATGCTGGAACTTAAGATATCAAAACGATCATAATTATTCTTAGTTTGCTACATTACTTGTCTTTTGAGCTCGTCTTAATAAAAACATGTATACAAACCCTAATCGAGAGTGTTATTATAATAAAGAAGAGAGAAGTCCCAAAGAACAGTAATTTTACTGTTTTTTTGTATACATATATGATAGAATAACTAACAAAAGAAGAGGTGTGTATGGACTATTCAGTGCTAATTGTTGCTGCTGGAAATGCGGCGGCGGAAGGAAAGAGTTATAAAAGGGCGTTTGCTTCATTTAATGAGAAGAAGAGTGTCTTGGGACAGACAGTTTCTGTCTTCTTAAAAGATGATCGTTGCAAACAAGTTGTCATTGTTGCCAGTTCTGCTGATTTGAGTCGTGTGGTGAGGTCTCATGATAGTGGGAAAATTGTTTATGTTAAGGGTGCAAGTACACGGATGGAAAGTGTCTTGATTGGTTTGACTGCGGTTTCTGAGGATGTTGTTTTGATTCATGATGGAGTGAGACCGTGGATTCGTAAAGATTATATTGACCGTTTGTTAGGGAGAATGGGTGAAGAAAAGGCTTGTGTTTTAGCGATTCGCCCTAAAGGTACTCTGCGTCGAGTTGAAAATGGTTATATCAGTGAGAAAATAAAAACGAATGATATCGTTGTCTTGCAAACACCGCAAGCCTTTAATACGTCGTTTATCATTCAATGTTATGCGAAAGCGATTGATGCGGGTCATAATTTACTCGATGATTCGGATGTCGTTACTGCAGTTAGTGATGTGAAAATTGCGGTTGAAGAAGGCGATTTAAGAAATACACGATTCTTATTAAAAAATAAGGAAAAGTAAAATGAATTGATTATTTATAGATTGGGTGCTTAAGTTGTTTACAACATAGCTCTGCTTTGCTATAATATAATAACGGATAAAATTATTATCCTTGCTCGAAAGAGCCTTAGACCAGAAGGAGGTGTACACATGCGTAACTATGAACTCATGTACATCGTAAAGCCTACACTAGATGAAGACTACAGAACTGATTTGATCGAACGTCTTCATGCCATTTTAACTAACAACGGGGCAACTGTTGAAAAAGTTGATGAGTGGGGATTGCGTGACTTAGCTTACGAAATCAATGATTTTAAAAAAGGTTATTACGTTGTAACAACTTTTAAATCAGAAAACGAAGCTATTAATGAATTCAATCGTTTAGTACGTATTAACAAAGATGTTATGCGTCATATGATTGTTCGTTTAGACGACTAAAAAAAAGAGGTGATGAGAAATGATTAATCGCACCATACTAGTGGGTCGCTTAACAAGAGACCCTGAGCTTAGAAAAACTGGAACAGGTAAGTCCGTTGTCAATTTTACGATTGCTTGCAACCGTCAATTTGGGAACCGTGATGAAGCTGACTTCATTAGTTGTGTTGCTTGGAATCAGACAGCTGATTTCATGGCGAATTACTTGACTAAAGGAGCTTTAGTTGGCCTGGAAGGTAGAATACAAACTGGAAGTTATGAAGATCGTGAGACTGGGAAAGTTATCTACACTACGGATGTAATTGTGGATACTTTGCAAGCCTTAGAGTCTAGAAGCCAAAGAGAACAAGGTTCACCGCAACCTCAATCTTATGCTAGACCCCAAAATACATATCAAGATCCTGCGCCAAAATTTGCAATGGATCCAGAGCCATCAAGTCCAATGGATGATGAGCCAGTCCTTGATATTACAAGTGATGATCTTCCATTCTAGAAAAAATAGAAAAGGAGAATCGCAGTGTCATTTAGAAAATTTAGAGGACCACGTCGTAAAGTATGTTACTTTACAAAAAACAAAATTAAAACGATTGATTACAAAGATGTCGAATTATTAAAACGTTTTGTTTCAGCAAACGGTAAAATTATTCCACGTCGTGTTACTGGTACAAAGGCAAAATACCAACGCCCATTAGCAGTAGCAATCAAACGTGCACGTTTCATGGCTTTATTGCCATACGTAGCAGATAATTAAGACTAATCCTCTCGTATGAGAGGATTTTTTATTTTTTGAAAGGTGTGAAATTTTGTGAGGAAAACTATTCATATCACCCATGGCGCAATGACTGTAGCGCTAACGGGAATAATCTTACTATTAGATCGGATGCTTATGGGGTTCTTTATGCCCTTTTTAGCCTTGCCTTTGGTGGTATATGGTTCGTATTACTCGTTGAATGAGTCCATTATTGTTGCTGTTTCAAATGTCATAATTGCCATGATACTGGTTGGCTTATTACCGACCGTTTTAACAAGTATTGGCTACTCTACGGTAGGTTTAGCGTATATTTATGCTTATCATAATAATTTCACAAAGAAACAAACTTACGTCATTATGTCGGTGTTTATGGCAATCTTTTATGTGATTATGGTTTTATTCTTTGGTGAGTATTTTGGATTGAATATCACGGAAACAATCGATTCTATTAGTGGATTTGTTCAATTTCTTCCAGCAGTTGGGGTTAAAATAGCAGCCTATGTTTTAAGTTTTTTAACCATGTTGATGGAAGTGTTTATTGTGAAAGTTAGTGGAGATATGGTGGTTACTCTTCTTCAGCATCATAGAAAAAAATAGCAAAACATGTTAAAATTAGTGCATATCCTTAGGGGGTTAATATGAAAGAAAGATTTGAATTTATTAAAACCCGTTTGATGGTTTTAGTGTTAATAGAATTAGTCTTAATCATTGTATTTTCACTCTTTATCGAACGGTATCTCTATATTGTCCAATTCTTATTATTGCTGCTTAATTTCGCAATAATTTTCATCATGTTTTATGAGTCAGAAAATACCTATAAGCGTCGTGTGTTTTCTGTATCAAAAATACTAGGGAACGAAGCTAAATATGCGTTTGATTTTGCTCGCGTAGGTATCTTAACGTATAATCATCGTCAAAATATTACTTGGGTATCAGAAATATTTGATGATTATGATTTAGAGATTATCGGCGAGAAAGTCACGAATGTTTTTCCAGAATTAGAAGAATTGTTTGTTGGTAAAGTCGAAGAGAAAACATTGCTGATAGGGGAAGATATTTATCTAGTCAGTGGATTCTCAGATGAAAGTACGTTGTTTTTTAAAGATGTGAGTGATGTGATTGATTTAGAAGAACAAAATAAAAATAATCAAATTGTATTGGGAATTGCTCACTTAGATAACTACGAAGAAACAACCCAATATGAAGAAGAACAAACGATTGCATTCATCGATTCGAACATCCGTCAAGAGGTTGTTCGTTGGGCTGATCGTCATGATATGTTTATTCGTCGGATACGTCAGGACCGTTACCTCTTAGTCTTAAACGAGAGGGTCTTTGATGAAATAAATAAAGAACGATTTAAAATTGTCGGTGACATTCGTGATGCTTCTAAGAAAATTGATGCAAGAATCACGTTATCATTAGCCTTTGCTCGAAAGAGTGAATCGTTTAAGGAATTAGAAGATATGTCGAATAAAGCACTCGAACTTGCTCAGAGTCGTGGTGGTGATCAAGTTGCTATTAATACCAAAGATGAAGGTATGCGTTACTTTGGTGGAAGTACAGAAGCGATTGAAAAACGTAGTAAAGTTAGAGTTCGAGTGATGGCTCAAAACTTAGGATCACTGATTAGTCAAGCAGATAATGTTTTAATTGTTGGGCATAAGATGATGGATTTTGATTCATTCTCAAGTGCGCTTGGCTTATCCTCGATTGTAAAAGTTTATAATAAACAAGCTCATGTTGTTATCAATATGAATGATACTGAACAAACCTTGAAAGAAGCGATTCTAAATCATCGCGAGGAGTTGGCTGAGAGTCATCATCTTGTTGAACACGAAGAAGCATTGAAATTATTGAACGAGAAAACGTTGTTGATTATGACAGATCATCATAACTTAGCACAGACACAATTTGAAGATCTTGTTGAGAAAGCAAGTAAGCGTGTGATTATTGATCACCATCGTCGAACAGATGAATTTGAATTTAAAACTGTTCTGACTTATATCGAAGCTGCAGCTTCATCAGCAAGTGAATTAGTGATTGAATTATTCCCATATCATCGTAGAAACGTTGTGATTTCAAAATTAGATGCAACCTTTATGTATACTGGGATGTTAATCGATACAAATCGTTTTAGAAATCGAAGCCATAGTCGAACCTTCCAAGCAGCAGCTGAATTAAGAAAGTATGGTGCAGATTTAGCAGAAGTTGAGTATATGTTAAAAGATGAGTACGAAAGCTTTGAATTGAAAAACTTAGTCTTAAGTACATCGCAGTTGTATGAAGATATTTATGTTTTAGCTCCATACAAAGATCAATTTATACCACGACCTTTAATGTCCCAGGTGGCGGATGAAATTATTTCAGTTAAAGGCATTGAGGCATCATTTGTTATTTCGTATGTTGCCGAGGATACTGTTGCGATATCCGCTCGATCCAATGGCGATTTAAATGTCCAATCTGTCATGGAACGAATGGGTGGCGGTGGTCATTTCACTGGAGCAGCCGTCCAAATTAAAGGGCGTAGTATTAATGATGTTGTTGAACAATTAAAAGCTTCGATTGATGAAGTAAGAAAGGAAAGTGAAGCATCATGAAAGTTATATTATTAAAAGATGTTAAAAAAGTTGGTAAGAAGGATGAAATTGTTGAGGTGGCAGATGGTTATGGCCGTAACTATTTGATTCCTAATAAACTGGCTGTTATGGCAAGTGAAAAAGGACGTCATATTCTTCAAGATCAACAGGATGAAAAAGCTAAGATTCGTGAAGAAGAAAAAGAAGAAGCCTTAAAATTGAAAGAAATAATTGATGATCTTGTCCTTGAGTTTGCAGTTAAGACTGGAGACAATGGCCGTGTATTTGGTTCTGTTTCAACAAAACAAGTTGAGGACAAATTAAAAAAAGATCACGATATTGTTGTTGATAAACGAAAATTTAAACCCAATAAGTCTTTGGTTAACTTAGGTTTAAATCGAATTAAAATAACCCTTTTCCCTAAAGTGGTTGCGGAATTAAAGGTCCGCTTGGTTGAAAAAGCCTAGGAGGTTTAAACTTGAAGCAATTACCGTATAGTCATGAAGCTGAAATTGCTTTATTAGGTTCACTGCTTGTGTATCCAGAATCTGTCGCTACAGTTGTTGAGTACGACGTGCGAATTGATGATTTCTTTAAAGTCGAACATCAACAGATTTTTGAACACATGTTAGCACTGATAGATGCAAATAGGATTATCGATCCTAAGTTATTAATCACCCGCCTTGCAGATCATGGGAAACTAGATTTAATCGGTGGCGTGGATTACTTGATGATGTTAACTGATAACAGTTCAGGACCATCAAGTGTTAAACATTATGTTGACGTTGTTCAGGAAAAATCACAAATTCGTCGTTTAATTCATGTAGGTCAAGACATTGTCGATCATGGCTTTGATACGACGGTTGAACTGGATGAGTTACTTGACTTAGCGGAACAGCAAATTTTAGATGTGACAAGAATTCGCCGAACCAGTGAAATGTTAAGTAGTCGTGAAGTTGTTCAAGAGTTCTTGGAAAATCTAAATCAGATTCGTGAAAACAAAGATCGAATTACTGGATTGAAAACAGGATATGGAAGTTTGAATCATTTGACCAATGGACTTCAACGTGGTGATTTAATTATTTTAGCTGCGCGTCCTTCAGTCGGTAAAACGGCATTCGCGTTAAACTTAGCACTGAATGCTGCTCGTTTTAATTTTGAAGGTCAAGCAGGCGTGGCAGTGTTCTCACTCGAGATGCCAGCAACTCATTTAATTTCACGAAT
This sequence comes from Erysipelothrix urinaevulpis, assembly GCF_009828835.1. GTDB lineage: Bacteria > Bacillota_I > Bacilli_A > Erysipelotrichales > Erysipelotrichaceae > Erysipelothrix > Erysipelothrix urinaevulpis. The sequence goes on along the minus strand of NZ_WTTB01000007.1, from coordinate 41,573 downwards.
GATGTCGGCTCAGTCAAGCATTAAATCAGAGTACTTACGCTCAGGGAATCTGGATGATGATCAAATGAATGAATTGCACCAGGCAGCGAATGCTTTGGCTCAGTTAAATGTATTTATTGATGATAGTTCGACAATTACAGTCCCAGAAATTTTTTCGAAATGTCGAAAAATGAAAGCTGAAGGTCGTTTAGATATGATTGTTATTGACTATATTCAGTTAATTAGTGGTAAAGGTGGAACTGAGAGTCGTCAACAAGAAGTGTCGGAAATCTCACGATCTTTAAAACAATTAGCACGTGAAATGGAAGCCCCCGTAATTGGTCTTTCGCAACTATCACGTTTAGTTGAACGTCGTGATAATAAAATGCCACAATTAAGTGACTTACGAGAGTCTGGGTCAATCGAGCAAGATGCAGATATTGTTATGTTCTTGTATCGAGAAGACTATTATGATCATGATAAAGATGATGATGAAAAAGAAGAACTAAGTCCAGACCAGCCAAGACCCGTTGTATTAAAAATTGCGAAGCATCGTAACGGTGCTTTGGCTGAACTGGATATGCAATTTGAACCATCGATCAGTAAGTTCTACGATGTTGCAAGAGAAAGGTAGGTGAACGTAATGAAATATAAAAATTTAATAATTATTGCTGGAGCACTTGTTCTCAGTACAATCTTAGGGTTAACCTTTCAAAAGAAAGCATATGCCAATGATTTAAAAGAAATGTATGAAATTGCGGATACCTCCAAATCACTTTTTCCTCAGGAGGTAGATCATGTAAATGATAAACCACTTGAAGTCACAAAACTTTATCGAGAAGAGGAATTAGTTGGAATTATTCATGACAAAGATAGACTTCAGGAAATGTTTGATGAAGTCTATGAAAAAGAATATAAAAAAGATTTTCCTGATACAAAATTAGGATTCATTGACGATTTAATTCAAGTCAAAGAGTTAACATATAATATTTATGAAGATCGTGATGATGATATATTTCAATATATTCATGATGAAGAACTCTTTGCCATAGAGGTTAATAAGATTCAATTTTCCAATGGCTATACTCTTTATGTTAAAGATCTTGCTGACTTTAATAATGCAAAAGATAGCTTTATTAAGAACTTTATTTCTGAGAAAGCGTACACAGCGATTCAAAAAAATGATGAAATTCCAGATTTAGTTGATTATGGCTCAAGAGAAATTGATTTAAAGGTTCTTGTTTCTGGAAATAAAGAGAATGAAAGTGTTAAAATCTCTCGTGATTTAGCGTCTAAAGATGAAATTAAGATGAATGAGGCTGAAGTTATTACTTACTTGAGTTATGGACCAAATCCTAAAGTAGAAACTTATAAAGTTAAAGAATACGATTCAATTGAAGGAATTGCCTGGCATAATGGGATGATGCCCAATCAAATTGCATCAATCAATAGTGATCAAATCAAGGACATTGATCAGGCGTTGCCAGTTGGTATGGAGTTGAAAGTGTCGAAATTTAATTCACCTTTTACCGTTCGAGTTACGAAGGAGAGAATGACTTCAGAACCCATTTATCCTGAGTCAACGATTTACCAATCTGACCCAGAATTAAAAGAAGGGGTTCAAGTTGTGGATGTTGTTGAAAAGAACGGTGCACGTGATGTGCTCTATGAAGATATCTATGAGAATGGTGAAGAAGTGAGCAGTAAAGAAAAATCATCGAAAGTAACTCTGGAGCCTGTGCGAAGTGTTGTTCGTTATGGAACTAAGGTAGAACCTAAAGTTGGTAGTGGGCGATTCCGTTACCCAATGAATAATGCTCGAATGATTTGTGGTTATGGTTGTTATCCAGGTCACCGTGGTGTTGATATTGCAGCCTATGGTGGTGGCTATGGACCGATTTATTCAGTCGACCGTGGTGTTGTTGTTGCGAATGGATACAATGCTGGTGGTTGGGGTTACTACATCCGTATTGACCATGGAAATGGCTATCAGTCATTGTATGCACACATGAGATCACCAGGATATCAATCCGTTGGAACAACGGTTGGTAAAGGAGAAAATATCGGCTACGTTGGGATGACAGGTCGAACCACGACACCACATGTTCACTTAGAAATATGGACAGGCGGTAGTCGAATTAACGCTTGTACGGTCATGGCTTGTTGATGAAGTATACTGTATTAGCAAGTGGATCGAAAGGCAATGCATGCTTAATTGAAACAGAAGAAGCAAAAATACTCATAGATTGTGGCACGACAAAAAAATATTTAGTCACAAGTTTAGAAAGCATTGATGTTCAGATTGAAGACATTGATACACTCTTAATTACCCATGATCATAGTGATCACACCCGTCAAATTAATACATTTAAGAATCATCATGTCTTAACACCAACAAAATTGAGCATTCCCCATGAACAGATCGAGGCGTATCAACCATTCGAACTTCATGGTTTCACCATTATGCCAATTCAAACATCACACGATGCAGAGTTGTCATTTGGTTATGTAATACACTACAAGGAAAAAAAGCTAGTCTACATTACAGATACAGGTTATATTCGTCGAAGCGATTATGAGCATATTCGCAATGCAGACTACTATGTTTTAGAAAGTAATCATGATTCTGATATGTTGATGAAAACAAGAAGACCTTATGCCATTAAACGGAGAATTTTATCCGAAACAGGTCACTTGTCAAACGATCAAGCAGGATCAATTCTGAGTGAGGTTGTTGGAGAAAAAACAAAAGAAGTTATCCTGGCTCACTTAAGTGAAGAAGCAAATACAGACCAATTGGCTCAACGCACTGTTAAGTCATACTTAGTCAATTCAGATATCAATGTGTATGTTGCAAAGCAACACGAAATACTAATTGGAGGAACTTATTATGAAAAATAATATAAAGCCAGCGCTTATCTTAGTGCTATCAGTTTTACTAACATGGAATGTATATTTAACATACCAATTAACGACAATCCCAAAAGGTGGTAACGGCAACGAAAATACAACGGTTGAAAAAGTCGTGACTGAATTTGAAACTGATGTCGTAAAAGTTGTTGATGAAGTGAAGAACAAAGTCGTTAGTGTCATTACCGAAAAGCAAGGCCGTGTTGCTGGGAGTGGCTCAGGAATTGTTTATAAAAATGAAAAAGGAATTGTTCACATCGTAACAAACCACCACGTAATTGATGGTGGGACGAAACATATTGTTCGTTTTTCAGATGGACAAGAAATCGCTGCAGAGGTCTTGGGGAGCGACCCTTATACAGACTTAGCACTTCTTAAGGTTGAAGCCGATCTTGATATAAAAGCATTCAAGCTTGGCGACTCTGAAAAATTGAATGTTGGTGAATTCGTTGTTGCGATGGGGAGTCCATTAGGTGTTGAGTTTGAAAACTCAACCACATTCGGGATTATTTCAGGGAAAAACAGAGTGGTGCCTGTTGATTTAGATGGCGATGGAGTCTCAGATTGGGATATGGTTGTTGTCCAAACGGATGCAGCAATTAACCCAGGAAATAGTGGAGGCGCCTTAGTTAACATGGCAGGCGAACTGATTGGTATTAATTCAATGAAAATTTCATCCAATAAAGTAGAAGGTATGGGATTCTCAATTCCTGTGAATGAAGTGGTTCCAATCGTAGAGCAGCTTGCTCAAAATGGTAAAGTTGTTTATCCACAAATAGGGATTTCAGCAATTTCGATTGAGAATCTCAATATATTTCAACGAAATTACTACAAAATACCAGAAGATGTTACTTCAGGTGTATTTGTTGTTGAATTAAGTGGCAACAGTCCAGCAAAAAAAGCAGGAATTAAAGAAGGTGACATTATTACCAAGTTTAATAAGGAAACAATTAATACATTTAAAGATTTTAGACGAGAGCTGTATAAGAACAAACCAGGCGATAAGGTCAAACTTGAAATCAATCGTTTTGGTGAAAAAGTTGATGCAGAGGTTACGCTTCAGTGATAAGAATTATTGCTATTGGTAAGGTCAAAGAGAAATCATTACAAAATTTAATTGTAGAGTATAAAAAGAGAATGACATCCGTTCATCCCATTGAAATTGTTGAACTTTCCAATAGCAAAATAAATGAAAAGAATATTGATGCGGTCATCTTGGACGAAAGTCAAAGAATACTCGAAAAAATAAAACCGAATGAATTTGTCATTCTTTTAGATTTGCAAGGAAAAAATCTGACTTCAGAGAACTTATCAGAACTTGTTTCTGATAAACTAGATATGGGACACCAATTGGTCTTTATCATTGGTGGGTCTCACGGCGTAAATCAAACCATAAAAAACCGTGCGAATTACCGCTGGAAGCTATCAGATCTAACCTTTCCCCATCAACTTGTTCGGTTAATGTTAATTGAACAAGTCTACCGAAGTTTTATGATTGCGAGAAATCATCCCTATCATAAGTGAGTGTGTTGTAATAAGTTGTAATATAGTGTAATATAAAGTAGAAAAGTAGGAGGTATAGTATATGAAAGAAATTACTGTAACAGTCGTTGATCCAGTAGGTCTTCACGCACGCCCAGCAACAGTTGCTGTTAATGCGGCAAGCAAATTCAAGAGCGACATCCAAATCAGTTATAAAGGAAAATCAGTTAACATGAAATCAATTATGGGTGTTATGTCACTTGGTATTCCAACACAATCAGAAATAACAATTTCTGCTGATGGCGATGATGAAGAAGCAGCTTTAGAAACAATTAAAGAAGTTCTTCAAGCACAAAATGTTATTGGATAATTGAGAATCAATTAAAAATAGAAGCCGTCAGTCTTCTATTTTTTTTATAGTGAAGGAGCAACGGTTAGATGGAAAAATGGATTAAAAAAGCTGAGCTTTATCCTTGGATAGAGGAAGGTTTGAAAATACTTACTGAAGAAGAATTGCATGATTCTTTTTATAAAAATCTAGAATTTGGTACTGCAGGTATGCGAGGGTTACTTGGTGTTGGGCCAAATAGAATGAACTTATTTACGGTAGCGAAGGCAAGTCTAGGATTTGGTGAGTACTTAAGTGAGAAATTCCCAAATGAGGAAAAAAGTATTGCGATTGCATATGACAATCGTCATATGTCGAAAGAGTTTGCAGAGATTAGTGCATTGATGCTATCAAGATTCAACATAAAATCATACATATTTGATAATCCAAGACCAACTCCAGAGTTATCATTTACAGTTAGAGAGTTGGGTTGTGTTGGTGGGATCGTCATTACGGCAAGTCATAATCCAAAAGAGTACAATGGTTTCAAGGTTTATGATGAAACGGGATGTCAACTTGTTGATCATAAAATAGCTCGAGTCATAGAATTAATTGATAAAGTCGAAGATTTAACCGATATTGATCTAAATGATGGGGATGCAAGTTATCTTGAATATATTGGGGCTTCGATTGATTCAATATATTTAGATAGAGTCCGTCAATTACAATTGAATGAAGATAATAAAAAAGTACTTAAAATTATTTTTTCATCTCAACATGGAACGGCATATCCATATGTCTATAACTTACTTAAGGAATCAGGTTATGATGTTATTCTTGTCGAGGAACAAAGTCCGTATGATCCTGATTTTTCAATGACAAAGACACCAAACCCTGAAGATCATAACAGTTATGATCTTGCCATTGAATATGCAAAAAAATATGATGCAGATTTAATTTTGAGTGTTGACCCAGATGCGGATCGGATGGGCATTGTTGTTAAACATGAAGGAGATTATCATTATTTGACAGGGAATCAAGGAGGGGCAATCTTGCAGGAGTATTTATACTCGACCATGCTTGAAAAAGATTTAATGCCACCTAATCCTGTTATGTTTAATACAGTTGTAACCTCAGATTTGGGGGATAAGATTGCTGAAAACTATAATGTTGAGGTTGAGAAAACTTTAACGGGTTTTAAATACATTGGTGAAAAGATTGAAGGGCACAATCAAACGGGCGATAAAGAATTTGTTTTTGGTTATGAAGAAAGTTATGGTTACTTAATTAAAGATTTTGTTAGAGATAAGGATGCGGTTCAGGCTTGTTTAATGGTCGCTGAAGCAAGTAATGCTTATGCATTGGAAAATCTAACGTTGATTGATGTCTTGAACCAATTGTTTGATAAGTATGGTTATTATTACGAAACTCAAGATAGTCATGCTTATTCTGGTGCAGAAGGTCTAGATAAAATCAAGCAGATTCTACATAATTTTAGACATAATAAAATTGAAAGTATTGGAAATCAAAAAGTATTATCATTTGATGATTACTTAGTTCAAAGGACATCGTCTAATGATGTCATTGACTTACCAAAATCAAATGTACTGAAGTACTATTTGGAAGATGGTTCTTGGTTAGCGGTTAGACCATCGGGAACTGAGCCTAAATGTAAGTTTTATTACTGTGTTGTCGGCTCGACAGAAAAAGATTGTGTAGAGCGTTATGAAGCAATGAAAACTGATGTTGAAAAAATTATGAACTTAAGTTAAACTTGAAGCGAATTAGGAGGAAGTTCAATTGAGTCAAAATATAGAAAATCTAGCAGTAAATACAATTAGAGCATTGTCGGTTGATGCAGTTCAAAAAGCAAATTCAGGTCATCCTGGAATGCCTTTAGGTGCAGCACCGATTGCATATACAATTTGGTCGAATCATTTAAATTTTAATCCAAATGAAACGAAGTGGATGAATCGTGACCGTTTTATTCTTTCAGCTGGTCATGCTTCAGCTTTACTATACTCACTCTTACACTTGCATTCATTCGATGTTAGTTTAGATGATTTAAAAGAGTTTAGACAATTCGGTTCTAAAACACCTGGTCATCCAGAATATGGACACACTGAAGGTGTTGAAGCAACGACAGGACCTTTAGGTGCTGGATTGTCAACGGCTGTTGGTCTTGCAATGGCGCAAGAACACATGGCAGCAAAATATAATAAAGATGGCTATCCTATTATTGATAACTTTACATTTGTTTTAGCTGGTGATGGCGACATGATGGAAGGAATTACAAGTGAAGCTTCATCCCTTGCTGGAACGTTGGAATTGGGGCGATTAATTGTCTTATATGATTCAAACTCCATTACAATCGAAGGGAGTACAGATATTGCCTTTAAGGAAAATGTTCGTGCTCGATATGAAGCGTATGGTTTTGAAACATTCTTAGTCGAAGATGGTAATGATCTTGAGGCGATTAATGCAGCGATTGTTGCGGCGAAATCAAACTTAGATAAGCCTTCATTTATTGAAGTCCGTACAAAAATTGGATTTGGTACTGATAAAGAAGGAAGTTCAAAAGCACACGGTGCACCTATTGGAGAAGAAGCAATTATTGAAATGAAGAAAAACTTTAACTACCCAAGCATGGAACCATTCTATGTTGATGATAAAGCAAAAGAACATTTTTCATCAATTGTTGCTGAAAAAGTTGAAGTCTTTGATGAGTGGGAAGCGATGTTTGCAGAGTATTCATTGAAGTATCCAGAATTAGCAAAACAGTGGGCTGATGATTTCTCAGAAATTACAGTTGAAGATATTTTAAATATTGAAGGATATTTAGAATTTGAAGATAAACCACAAGCAACTCGTAATGTTTCAGGCATAATGATTAATCGAATAAAAGATCATTATCCAAATATGATAGGTGGATCAGCAGACTTAGCGTCATCAAACATGACATTTATGAATGGTGAAGAATCATTCAGTGCAGATAATTACGGTGGACGTAATCTACACTTTGGTGTCCGTGAACATGCGATGGCTGCAATTGGTAATGGGTTAACACTTTATGGTGGTTTGAAACCATATGTAGCAACATTCTTCGTGTTCTCAGATTTCTTAAAACCAATGTTAAGATTGAGTGCATTAATGTCTGTGCCACTAACCTATGTATTGACTCATGACAGTATTGGTGTTGGTGAAGATGGACCGACACATGAGCCTGTGGAACAATTAACAATGTTGCGTTCGATTCCAAATACGGTAACGTTTAGACCAGCTGACGCAAAAGAAACTGCTTATGGTTGGGCACTAGCGATGACGTCAAAAACAACACCTGTGTCATTAATTCTTACACGTCAAAATTTACCACAACTTGAGAATACAGGAATTGATGCATTAAAAGGTGCTTACATTGTTCATGAACCAAAATCAATGGACTTAATTCTTATGGCGAGTGGATCAGAAGTTTCATTAGCCATTGAATCTGCAAAAGCATTAGAAAAAGATGGGATAGGAGCACGAGTTGTTAGTGTGCCATCGATGGAGTTGTTTAAAGAACAAACTAGTGAATACAAAGAATCCGTTCTCCCAATCGCAATGAGAAAACGTATTGCGATTGAAGCAGCGTCTTCAATGAGTTGGGGACATCTCTTAGGATTAGATGGCGATACAGTGACTCTTGATCATTTTGGTGGGTCAGCACCTGGCGATCGCCTCTTTGAAGAATTTGGATTCACAGTTGATAATGTTGTGAATAAAGCAAAAAAATTATTGAAATAACAACAAAGGTCGCTTGCGACCTTTTCTAATAAAAGGAGAGACGAATGGTTACTTTAATGACAATTCCACAAACAAAGACAGTTTTGAATTTGTGGAAAGAGGATTTAAAAAAGCAAATCAACGATGAAGAATTATTTAAGTCCTATAGTGAAGATTTAGGGAGTGTTATTGGTCATGCAAATGTTTATATCATTGAAGATGGTGGAACAATTACGGACTATGCAATCATCGTTGAGGGTTACTACCTAGCAGCATTGAACTATGCTTCAAACGAATCAGCAAAAATACTACTCGATTATGTTAAAACTAAGTATGATGAGATACAAATAGATGTTTTGAAAGAAAATGAAAAGAATCAAGTGCTTCTTGATAATCAATTTACTTTCATTGAAGAAACGACAAATGAAGTATTAGGAATTCAAGAAAATGCCTATGAATTTCTGAAAATATGAAATTGATGTGTGAATAATGTGACGTTTAGACACTATATCTACTAAATTGTATCATCATGATTTTTAAACCTAGAAACCTTGCTATAATACGCATGTTAAAAAAAGGAGAAAATCATGAAAAAATCATTATTTGTTTTAGTAGCAGTTTTATTATTAACAGGATGTGGATCAAATAAAGGGAAAGAAACCACAACAACATGTAAAAGTTCAGGATCATACTTAGTTTATGAGTCCTCAGAACAAGAATATGTTTCAAAGGGTGATAGTGTCAAACAACTCAACTCAAAATCAGTCCTTGTATTTAATTCAAAAGAAGAACTTGATGCAACAGTCGAAAATGCTCAAGCAAACTTAGATGCGATTAATGAACTTGAAGGTGTCGAAGCTAGTGTTGAAATTATTGATGAAACATCAGCCTATGACATTATGAAAATTAATTTAGATAAAGCAGACTTACCTCGTTTGTCTGAATTAGGGATTCTTCAAGTCAATACAGAAAATTCAAAAGCTATGTTTGTTTCACTAAAACAAAGTGTTGAGCTCTTAGAATCAGAAGGATTTACTTGCGAGTCTAAATAGAGTGTTGTATAAGTGATTTATCTTAAATGATAGATCACTTTTTTATACGAATAAAAAGAGAAATATAAGTTTTAGTAGATTAAGAAGGAAGATAAAGTATGATAAAAATCGTTGTGATACTATCATCGACGAACTCTTGCATTTATTTTATCGATAATGTATAATAATTAGGCTTGTATACAAACAAGTTCGTGTGGGAGAATGTGCAACCATTCATGACCACATCACAGACAATGTCTAAAAAAAGGAGGAATGTCGTGTGAGTAAAAAAGTTGCTAAAGTAGTAAAATTACAATTCCCAGCAGGCGGAGCTCGTCCAGGGCCAGCGCTAGCCGGAGTAGGTATTAATATGCCTCAATTCTGTACAGCATTTAACGATCAAACAAAAGATCGTCCAGGTGATGTTGTACCAGTAGAAATTTCAGTCTATGATGACAAATCATTTGATTTTGTCCTTAAGACAACACCAGCTGCAATCTTATTGAAGAAAGCTGCAGGCGTTAAGAGTGGTGCTGCAACACCAAATACACAAACAGTTGCAACAATTTCAGCAGATCAATTACGTGAAATTGCTGAATACAAAATGCCTGATTTAAATGCGAATGATATCGAAGCAGCAATGAGAATTGTTGCAGGTACAGCTCGTAACATGGGTATTGCTATTGAAGGAATGGAGGACTAATACGATGGCTAAATTATCAAAAAACAGAAAAAACCTTGCTGAATTAGTTGATCGCGAACAAGTCTATTCAATTTCTGAAGCAGTCGAATTATTGAAAAAATCAAGTTATGTAAAATTTGATGAAACTGTTGAAGTTTCATATCACTTAAATGTTGATACACGTCATGCTGATCAACAAATCCGTGGTGCAATGGTGTTGCCTCATGGAACTGGCCGTAGCCAAAAAGTTTTAGTAATTGCGAATGGCGCAAAAGAAGAAGAAGCAAAAGCTGCAGGTGCTGACTATGTTGGTAACGCAGAATATCTTGAAAAAATTCAAGGTGGCTGGTTCGACTTTGACGTTATTGTAGCAACACCAGACATGATGGGTGAATTAGGAAAACTAGGACGCGTTCTAGGACCTAAAGGATTAATGCCAAACCCTAAAACAGGTACAGTTACAATGGATGTAGCCAAAGCTGTTGAAGAAATTAAAAAAGGTAAGATTGAGTACCGTGTTGACAAAGAAAGTAACTTAAACACAATCATTGGAAAATTATCATTTGAAGATGACAAGTTAGTTGAAAACTTTAAAGCACTTAACGACGTTGTTATTAAATCACGTCCAGCTGCAGTTAAAGGTACATTTGTTAAGAACTTAGTTCTTACATCAACAATGGGACCTGGAATTAAAGTCTCAATTGATTAATACAAAATAAAAACTAGAAATTTTAAATTTCTAGTTTTTTTATGCGAAAAATGACTAATATTCACTTTTTTTAATCTTAATTGGTACTTGTAGACGGATGAACATATTCCTCTCTTCTTTTGAAAGATAAGGAAATTCATAAACGACTTCACAAATGTAGTCACCAATGACTTCATAATTATGATTAGTAAGATAGCGATGAAGTGTTTTAATTGTTGACAATTCATTCTCAAAACGGTGGCAATAACAAACCGCATAATGTCCTTCCTCTAAAACTTTTAGATGTTCGGTGTCACTATCATGATCAAATAGAAAGAGTTCTTTTGAGATAAAGTTTGAATTAACAAAATCTTCCATTTTCATTATTGAACCAACTTGCGTAAAGTATTGGGTTCCTAAACCTTGCTTTTCCAAGCTTAATTTAAAAGAACGTAAATGTTTTTCATAATCAAGCAAATTCATATCGTATATATTTGAATCAATGGTATAGGTATGAATTTTTCGTTGTTGGAAATACTCAATTCTGACACCATTAAAATTTTGATATGTTACAAAGCAATCGTACGCTTGCTTAAATTGTGTAATCATTTTAGTTTTCTTTTTTATCTCTTGTTCATGTTTTTTTAAACTTGCTTGTTTTTTGGTAATTGCATAATTAATAAATTCTGATTTTTCTGGGTTTGAGAGTAACAGATTGATATCATCTAAAGAAAAATCGAGTGACTGAAGAAAAAGAATCATATCCAAATGAGAAGATTGGGATAATTCGTAATAACGATACCTGGTTTCGGGATCGACATACACCGGTTTCAATAAATTAATATCGTCATAATATCGTAAAGTTTGAATTGATACGTTGTTAAGCATTGCCATTTCACCAATTTTTAAATAATTCATCATCTCACTCCTTGACTCTATACCAACTATAGACATTATAGTATAGATGTGAAATAAATATCAAGGAAAAAAGGAGGAATTGATATGAATCGAACAAAGATTAAAGTAGTACAGTACGGATGTGGAAAAATGTCTGAGGTAATTATTAAGAATTTGTATGAGAAAGGTGCTGAACTTGTTGGAGCTATTGATAATAATGATAGCTTGCAAGGCGTTGATGTTGGTGAGTTTGCTAATTTAGGTTTTAAAACTGGCGTAACCATTAAGAAAGATGCCGATGAAGTTTTTAATGCTTGTGATGCAGATATCGCAATTGTAACGATATCTAGTTACATGGAAGACAACATAAAGTTTTTTGAAACGTGTGCTCGACATGGCGTGAATGTTGTTACAACGGCTGAGGAAGGAATATATCCATGGAATACAAGTCCTGAAATCACAAATTATCTTGATCGATTAGCTAAAGATAATAACATTACAATTACAGGGAGTGGGATGCAAGATATATACTGGATACATATGCCTTGTACCGTTGCAGGTGGTGTGAATAGTTTGAAAACAATTAAAGGAGCCGTAAGCTACAATGTTGATCATTACGGTATAGCTTTGGCACAAGCACATGGTACTGGATTTGATTTAGAGAAGTTTGACAAAGAAATTGGCTCTGCAGAAAGTTTCCCATCATATATGTGGAATGCAGGTGAGGCTATTTGTGCTCGGATGAATTGGAGTATTAATTCAATCAGTCAAAAATCAGTACCAATTGTATTAGAACATGACATATACTCTGAAACGCTAGGTAAAACGATTCCAAAAGGCGATGCGATTGGGATGAGTGCTGTCACAACAATCCACACGAACCAAGGGATTAAACTAGAAGTTCAGTGTATTGGAAAAGTATATGATGAAGGTGAAGGTGACATGTGTGATTGGGAGTTTATTGGTGATCCTGATGTTAAATTTTCAGTCAATAAACCCGACACAGTGGCTCATACATGTGCTACGGTTGTCAATAGAATCCCAAGTATCATTAAAGCAGAACCTGGGTATACAACTGTTGATAAATTAAGTGCTCCTGAATATTTAACCTATCCAATCCATACTTATTTAGATTAAAAAAACAGCTTCGGCTGTTTTTTTGTGATAGGATGAAGACAAGGAGTGATAGTTATGTTAAAAATTGGCCAAAAAGCACCAAACTTTACTTTAAAAAACCAAGATGGTGAGGATCGTAGCTTAACTGATTATTTAGGTAAAAAAGTTGTACTCTATTTTTATCCTAAGGACAATACACCTGGATGCACAAGTCAAGCATGTTCTTTTAGAGATTATAATCAAGAAATCAAAGAACTTGGGGCAGTTGTTTTAGGAATTAGTAAGGACAGCGTTCAATCACATCAACGATTTGCAGAGAAACAAGCATTAAGCTTTGATATTTTATCTGATGAAACGATGGAAGTGATTCAAGCTTATGGTGTTTGGAAAGAAAAAACGATGTTTGGTAAAACAGCAATGGGTGTTCAAAGAGCGACTTACATCATTGATGAGCACGGAAACATTGAAAAGATCTATGAAAAAGCAAAAGCCAAACACAATGCTGGAGAAATTGTAGAATATCTAAAAGAAAAATAGTCTCGTATGGAGACTATTTTTTATTTGGTAAATACCAATTTATTGTTTGAAGATTGATCATCAAGGTAACTGTAGCCTAGACGATCATATCTTTGTAGTTTTTTTAGGGAGTCTATTTTATTTGTGATAATAAATGATAACATATCTCCACGAGCTTGTTTTGCTCGAGTTGCTTGTGTTTTTCCATTTTCTTCCAAGAAAATTATGTCAATTAAGTATTCACTTGGAAGCATTTTTGAAAATTCTTTTGAAGCCAGATTGATAATCGGCTCCTTGATTGTTGAATGAATAAGTTGATTGTGTTCTTCCCAATAATCATATAAATTAAGGTCGATTTTACTAAAAAAATCTAAACGGTACGGTTGCACTGCATCAAGTGGTTTTAGGTATCCGTACAATGCAGATAAGATCCATAAATTATCTTGGGCATAAACAAAATCATCATCAGACCAAGAATCGATATCTGCTGCTTGAAACACAGCGCCAGAATACATCGAGATTGCGGCTTGAGAATCATAGTCTTCATTGTAAAAATTAAATATTTCGTTGCTTAATTTTTCAGAAACACTAAAGCGCTTAACGATTTCTTCTTGGTTAAATTGTTTCACACGATTTCGAAGGTCTTGGCTTTGGTTAAAAAAAAGAGGACTAGATTTAGGACTAAGTCCAGTTTTGTTTTGTTTTTTTGTTGGGGAAATAATTATTTTCATGGAATCAACGTTTCGTAAAGTTCCTTGTGGTAGCCTACAAAGATTCCTTCTTGACTAATTAATAAAGGTCTTTTTAGTAAGCGGCCATCTGTACTTAATAATTCAATTGCTTCTTCATCACTTAAATCATCGAGTTTATCTTTTAAATTCATTTCACGATAAAGCACCCCTCGTGTATTGAAAAATTTCTTGATCGGAAATTCACTTTGTCCAATCCATTTTCTCAATTCATTGGCATTGGGGTTGTCACTCATAATATCACGGTAGTCATAAGCTATGTTATTGTTATCCAAAAATTTCATTGCGTCACGGCAGGTAGAACAGCGTTTATAACATATAAATATAGGTTTCATTATCTCATCCTCCATATCTATAGTATAGCAAATTTGTTCTAATTGATAAAACCTTGTTGGTATAATTTTTTAACGACAACTTGTGCAATCAAGAAATCAACAATACTGTGGATAAATCCACCAACACCAATCATTAAAAATACAAATTTAACAAGGTCAATACTTGTTTGGGTTACCTGATAAAACAAGATGACTACAAGACATTCAGCCGTTGCGTGGATTAAACCGATTAATATATTAAAAATGAATAATTGTTTTGGCTTATTGATTAAATCTGGATTTTTTTGAATATATAGTGCTCCTAAGTAAGCAAAAACAATATGGGATAATGCTCTTAATGCGATTACAGGTGGTAAGCTAACAAAAAAACCAAAGGCGGTTCCTAGGCTGACCATAATTGCGACAGAGGGTGAGATAAACATTGAAATAAATACAGGGACATGGCTGGCAATCGTATACGATGCTGGGGGTATAGTTACTTTGTACATAAACATCGGTATAATAATTCCTAAAGCAATTAGTAATGCAGAGCTTGTTAAATTTTTTGTTGTTGACATAATCATTCTCCTTGTGTCTTGACACCATTATACGCCAAAAAGAAAAGGTGTCAAGACACCTAGTCGTTATGATATAACAATTGATTATGATCTAAGTCATGATATAACTCATTAAAATCTAAATCTTGAGGATAATAGATTGTATGAATATGAACGCCATCTGTTAATGTAGATAAAAGTTCAGCTTCTAATGACAAGAAATCATCGATGTCTTCGTGATTTTTAATGTTTAGTTGACCTGTTAGTTCACCATATACAGGATGCTCTACCGTAACAGATTCGACTAATACATTGTGTTTAACGAATATCTCTAGCTCTAATCTTGTTTGATCTTGATTATGATTCATGACGATGTTTTTACGAATTAATCCTTCTTGAGGATGTTTGAAAATGTATCCTTTGCTGGTTGCGATGATTGCATGACCTTCAGCTCTTAATAATGCAATATCGCCGACAATTACTTGCCGAGACACGTTATACATTTCTGCAAATTTCCGCGCAGGATATGCACTATCGTTTGCATGTAAATAGTTTAAGATATTCTCACGGCGTTGATTTCCACTCATAACAATCACTCCTTATTCATATTGTATCTTATTTCTCTGATAAGTAAATATACAAATGTTGACCTGTTAAACTGATTGTGATACTGTTGTATTATAAGTAGTACAGATGAGAGGTGTTATAATGAAAGTTTTATTATTTCAAAAAGGAGAAAAAATGCTCCGAAAGTCTGGAATTGGTCGGGCAATGCGTCATCAAATGCAAGCTTTAGATCTTGCTGGTGTTGAGTATACAACCAATCCTGATGATGACTATGATATTGTTCATATAAATACAGTCGATCCTTATGCAAGAAAAATGGCAAAAAAGGCAAATAAAAAAAGAATACCAGTCGTCTACCATGCACACTCAACAGAAGAAGATTTTAAAAATTCATTTGTTTTATCAAATCAAATTGCACCAGTGTTTAAACGATGGATTATGTCTTCGTATAAATTGGGAGATTATATTCTTACACCAACTCCTTACTCCAAAGAAATTCTGGAAGGATATGGCATTCAAAAACCCATTCAAGCGATTTCTAATGGCATTGATTTAAACCGTTTTTCTAAAAGTGATGAGAAAGTTAAGAAATATCGAGAGTTTTTTAATCTATCGGATGATGATCGAGTTATTCTATCAGTCGGTTTATATTTCGAAAGAAAAGGATTACCCGACTTTATCGAACTTGCACAAAGGATGCCAGAATATACATTTATTTGGTTTGGCTTTAGCCCGTTGGCGAGTGTGACCAAAAAGGTTCGTGATGCGATTAAAGAAAAGCCCGATAATTTAATCATGCCTGGCTATATCTCAGGTGATATTATCGAAGGTGCATATGCTGATGCGGATATTTTCCTATTTCCATCGTATGAGGAAACAGAAGGCATTGTTGTTTTAGAAGCTTTAGCAGGAAAATGTCAAGTAATGTTACGTGATATTCCGGTCTATGATCCGTGGATGGTTGATCAAGTGAATTGTTATAAAGCAAATAATAATGATGAGTTTGAACGTTTAGTAAAAGCATATCTTGAGGATGAAATTCCGAATACGATTGCGAAAGGCTATGAAGTTGCAAGAGAACGATCAATTGAAGCGATAGGTTATCAACTAAAAGAAGTTTATGAGAGAAATTTAAGAAGGAAAATCTAATCCTTCTTTTTTTAAAAGAAACTTGGTCAGTTTAACAATAAGGTATATAATAATGAAGAGAAGGAGTGGTAAGATGAAACTAACAGCGTACTTAACAGCAGAATCTTTAGGAAGTGTTCTTGGAATTGAAAAAGATGTTAAGCGATATCAGTTCTTAGATACTTGCAAAGAATTAGAAAAAAGCGGCATTGAAGTCGAAATATATGACGCTCATAATCATGCTGAGAGAGTTAAAGATATTTCAGTTTTGCCTAGTTTTTATGTTGATAATGAATTAAAATTTGAAGGGAAGTACCCTAATACACAGGAACTTCAATCAATATTTAAACTTGAACTTAATGAAAATAAACAAACAAGTGACTTAATCCAAGCTGCGAATGATGGAAGGATAGGATACTGTTGTGGTGTTGGAACAGATATCTATTTAGATCCCAATGATGAAGAATAAAAAATTACTCTTTTTCGTTATCATCGTTCTATTAGCACTTGGTGGATGCAGTGAAAAAGCTCAGTCTAAAGAAGAGCCAAAAGAAGAACCAAAAGCACCGGAGTTTTATAAGCAAACAGTGACGTTGCTTGATAAAGAATATGTATTGCCAGTCGCTTATAAAGATTTAGAAAAAGATGGTTGGATCCTTGTTGATAATGATGATTATGAGTTAGAAGCAGGTAAAGTCATTCGGAATCGTTACATTAGAAATGGGGCCTACATCTTAGATGTGAGTTTCTTTAATCCGATGAAAGACAGTTTACCTTTAAAAGAAACGTATGTTGCAACGATCGGTGCAGAGAATCGCACCTTTGGATCCGATAAAGCAAGCGATATAAAAATAAACAAGGGTATCAACTTTGCTACTCCCATTGAGACGATCATTGAAGCATTGGGTGATTATACCAAAGAAGAAAATGCACAGTTTATAACGTATACATTTCAACATGATAAAGTAAGCAAGACAGAGATTAAATTAACAGTTGAAAACAAAACAATTCGTTGGATTATTGTTGAAAGTTTCAGAATATAACAGCTACATTGTAAGGAAGTTTAGTTTCTTACAATGTAGCTTTTTTGATGATTTTATTTAAATGGGTTAATAAATAACTAAAAATCGACAAAGCTTTGACTTTTAATCGTTCTGTTTTAATAAAATCATATTGAGGAACCAAGATTCAAGATAATTTGATGAAATGATAAATGAATGATAAAATGTAAGTACTATTAACGACAGTTTTACTTTATCTTTAAGATTATTTTTATACTTTGCAGTCAAGCATCATAAAAAACTTTACCGACATCATTCCAATGGTCAAGTTTTTAATACTAGGTATTCTATGATTGTGTAAAAATATTTTGACCTACACTTTATATTTTTACATTTAAATATCGTGGTTGAAGGTTAATAAAATAGATACGATAATTAATGAAGGATAGCAAGGCATTCGCATTCTTATTGATAATCAAGCTTAATTTGAGATAAAACCTTGAGTATTTAACATAAAAAATTCTCATTTCATGACATATAAATAACAATTGAATACCGATAGACAAGCAAGAATAAGAAATATGATTAAATAAGATAGAAAGAGTCGTCGAGTAGTATAGATGAAGATGCACTAAAATTTTTGTACTATTGACTAATTTTTTTAATTTTTAGATAAAGAAGGAGGAGGGTTAGTTTGTCTAGAAAAAGATACGGGAGAATGAAAACAAGAGGTATTAAAACACAAGAACCAGAGATTGTTGAAGAGGAATCTGAAATAGAAGTTGAAGAAGAGACTGAAACAATAACTGAACCAGAACTCCCAGAAGAGAAAAATTCATTTGAGTCAAATGATAATAACTCAAGTAATAACGTATTATCTTCGATTAAAAAATGGATTGATGAACGAACAGAAATACCAGAACCAGAAATTGAAACAATGAATGATAATCAAGTTGATCATGAAAGTTGGGGAGTTTCACATCAAGAAGAAACAAACTATGAAGTTCAAAATGAAGAAAGTAACACTATTAGAGAAATAGTTGAGGAGAAAAAAATGCATTCAGAGAAAACAATTATTGCAAAAGGGGTTCAAATTACGGGTGATATTAAGCTTGATGGTGATTTAGAGTTTTTCGGTGAAATCACAGGTGATATTGAATCAAGTGGTGATATTACTTTAGCAAGTGGGGCACAAATGGAAGGAATTCTTAAAGGAAGAAATCTAGAAATTGTGAGTGGCTATGTTACTGGCAATGTATCATTAAATAATGATGTCACAATTGAAAATCAATCAATTTTGACAGGTGATATACATGCAGAAAATCTTGTGTCTTCAGGGAAAATTGTTGGTAATGTGTACATTGACAATAAAATTATCCTAAATGATTCAAGCATTTTAGAAGGTAATGTTCGAGCACGCGAGCTAGAAGTAAAAGCTGGAGCAATTATTCAAGGTCAAATTGACATCGAAAAGTAGATTATAAGAAAAATGAAATGTTAAATATTGAATGAGTTATTATGATGTTTTCAATCATAGTAGCTCATTTTTATGTTTGCTCACGTGTAAATAGCAAAGATTAGAATTTTAAAGAAAAACTTGACAAAAATAAGGAATGAGATATCATGTATTTAGCAGTCATAGAAACGGAGTGCTAAGGAGGCTTATATGACAAGAAAAAAACAATTTAAAGCTGAATCCAAACGACTCTTGGATTTGATGATTAATTCTATTTATACAAATAAAGAGATATTCTTAAGGGAACTTTTATCAAATGCCAGTGATGCATCGGATAAATTATACTTTAAATCTTTACAGGATACAGATATAAAAATCAGTAAAAACGATCTTCAAATACGTGTTGATGTCGATACAGAAAATCGTCAGCTTATCATCCATGATCGTGGGATAGGAATGAATAAAGAAGAACTCGAAACGTATCTTGGAACCATTGCTAAAAGTGATTCCCACGCATTTAAAGAAGCGTTAAGTGACGATGAGGCAAACCCAGTAGATATTATCGGACAATTTGGAGTGGGATTTTATTCAGCGTTTATGGTGAGTTCAAAAATTGAGGTTATTTCCAAGGCATACGGACACAATGATGCGTATCGCTTTGAATCCAATGGTTTAGACGGATATCGAATTTCCGAGGCAGAACGTGAGCATCATGGAACAACAATAATTTGTACTATTAAAGAAAGTACAGATGAAGAAGACTATGATCAATTTTTAGAACCTTTTACATTGACGTCTCTTATTAAAACCTATTCAGATTACATTCCTTATCCAATTATCATGAAGACTGAAGAAGACAAGGAAGAGACCATCAACTCAATGGTTCCACTTTGGAAACGATCAAAGTCAGATGTAAGCAAGGAACAACTGAATGATTTTTATAAAGAAAAATTTAATGACTTTGAGGACCCATTAAAAACAATCCAAATGAAAGTTGAAGGTGTCCCATCGTTTGATGCACTGCTCTATATTCCAAAGCATGTACCCCATAATTTTTATTCAACAGTTTACGAGCCAGGTCTACAACTTTATAGTCGCGGAGTCTTCATTATGGACCGCAACAAAGACCTAATTCCAGAACACTTCCGCTTTGTTCAAGGATTAGTGGATTCACCAGACCTATCCTTAAATATCTCTAGAGAAATATTACAACACGACCGTCAATTAAAAGTAATTTCGAATAGAATTGAACGACGCATTCAAAGAGAGTTAGAAACTATGATGAAAAATGATCGTGATGAGTATGAAAAACTATGGACAAACTTTGGATCAAGCATCAAGTATGGAATTTATTCCAGCTTTGGTATGAATAAGGAAAAGTTACAAGATTTACTCTTATTCAACAGTTCAACAACAAACCAACTTACAAGCTTAAGCGAATACGTTGAACGAATGAAAGAAAATCAAGAAGAAATATACTTTATTTCAGGAGAATCAATCGCCAAATGTGAAATATCTCCGCAAGCTGAATTTGTTCGATCAAAAGGATATGAAGTGCTTTATTTAATTGATGAAATTGATGAGTTTGTTTTACAAGTTATGATGAATTATGATGAGAAAAACTTTAAATCAGTGAATCAAGGTGATTTAGATCTTATTGACGATGAGACTAAGGAAGCAATTGAAAAGAAAACAGAAAGTTCAAAAGACTTGTTATCAAGTTTAAAAGAACACTTAAGTCACAAAGTCGATGATGTAAAATTGTCATCCCGACTCGTATCCCATCCTGTATGTTTAGTAAGTGATGAAGGATTGTCATTTGAAATGGAAAAGGTCTTAAATGCTTTACCTGAAAATGATGAAACAATGAAAGCACAACGGATACTTGAAATAAATCCAGACCATGAATTACTACAAGCACTAAATTCTATGTATGAAAAAAATCCAGATACTTTGAAAGACTATGCAGATATTCTTTATGATCAAGCATGTTTAATAGAAGGCTTACCAATCGAAGATCCTGTAGAGTTTTCTAAAAAAATTGCTAATTTAATGATTGAGACATCTAAATAACAATTAAAGGAAAGAAGTTAAGGATAACTTCTTTCTTTTTACGAAGTGAAAGATACCCCCTTATATAGAAATATGGTACAATTAGCATAGTAAAGAAGGGTAGAATGTGTATGGTTTTAGATTTTACAGTGATTGATGCAGAAACAACGGGACGAAGTGATAAAGCGGATGATGTTACAGAAATTAGTGCCATTAAATATCGTAATGGTGAGCCAGTCGCTTCTTTTTCAACATTAATCAAGTCTAAAAATACGATTCTTCCGTTTGTGGTGGAATTGACAGGAATTACAAATTCGATGATACAAGATGCACCACTTATCGATGAAATTATCATTAATTTGGTTGATTTTATTGGGGATGATGTTATTTTAGGTCATGATGTAAACTTTGATTATGGCTTAATAAAAGAATCCTATGAGCGTGTGAGCCAAGAACCTTTCGACAATGAAAAGATTGATACCTTGTCACTTGCTCAATGTCTTATTAAGGACAGTGTCAACCACAAGTTAGAAACGTTGTGTGATTATTTCTCAATACCTAGAGAAATAGGTCATCGAGCGTTAGACGACTGTCGTCAAACAGCAGATGTATATTTAAATATAGTAAGTAAGTATAAGGAGAGATACCATGAATGTCTATGATTTTGATAAAACAATTTATGATGGTGATAGTTCGATTGATTTTTATAAGTACACCTTAAAAAAACATCCTTCGATCATAAAAAAATGGCCATCACAAATTAGTGCAGCAACAAATTATAAGCGAAAAAAAATGAGTAAAACAGATATGAAAACAATCTTTTATCGTTATTTTGAACATATTCCGAATATGAATGACCATGTTGAATCATTTTGGAAAGCTCATCGACATAATTTAAAGGATTGGTATTTTGAACAAAAAAGGTCAGATGATTTAATTATTTCAGCATCTCCTGAGTTCTTGCTTAAACCAATATGTTCAGAATTAGGCGTTGATTTGATTGCGTCTGTTGTCGATCCTTTTACCGGCAGAAATATGCGTGAGAATTGTTATGGTGCTGAAAAAGTTGTTAGAATGAAAGAACACTATAATATTGATGAGATGGAACAGTTTTATTCAGATTCTTATTCTGATGATCCACTTGCACAATATGCAAGCGAAAGCTTCTTAGTTAAAGGAAATAAACTCTTACCTTGGTAAGAGTTTTTTTATTATAAATTATCAAAATTAAATATTTTAGAAAATATTGAAAAAATAAATAATATAGTGTATTATGTATGAGAGGTGATACAATGTATACGTGGGTTACAGGAAATGCAGAACTACGAATTGTGACGTTGAATGAACATAATGTCACGTTGAATAGCAATGCAACTGAACATTTTACAAAGAGTCATTATGTGCTAGTTGGCATTAGTGATGAAGGTATGGTCGGGGTTAAGCCGGTGACTAAAAAAGATTTAGAGTTGAATCGTTATAACCGTGATCTTCTTCATAAAATTTCTGTAGGAAAAGCTTATGCCAAGATAAATAACAAGGCATTATGTGATCTTATATCGAAAAAATTAGGAGAACCTTTGGTCGGTCAGAAAATAGTGGCTAAATACAATGATCAGGAAGATGTGTTGGAATTTGATTTAAATGATTTAGGGAAAGAAGGGGTGGTTCTATGACATCAACGACATTTTGGTTAATTGTTTTGGTTGTGATGATTCTTTTTGAATTAGTTACGATTGGTAATTTAGTCTCGTTGTGGTTTGCGATTGGAGCGGCTGCTTCATTAATTGTCAGTTACTTACATCCTAGTATGCCATTACAGATTGTGGTTTTTGCGGTGGTATCGATACTATCACTTGTTATTGTAAGACCAATCGCTACAAGGGCCTTGCGTGGAAATGTCATTGCGACAAATGCAGACCGCTTAATTGGTCGAACTGTCAAGTTGCACCAAGGGGTCACGCCTGAAAGCTGGGGTTTAGTTAAAATTAATGGTGAAGAGTGGTCAGTAGCGAGCTATGAAGACTCAGAGATTGAGGCAGGAAGCTTGGTCGAAGTTCGAGCTATCGAAGGTGTAAAGTTAATTGTTAAAAAAGTTTAACTAGAGAAGGAGAAAGTTTATGGACTTTTTTGGATATATATTATTGGGATTAGTTGTTATTATTGCATTATTGATTGTGTTTTACTCTGTACGAGTCATTCCTCAATCCAATGCATATGTTATTGAGAGATTAGGGGCTTACAGTCATACATTAGAAAAAGGAATGCACATTATTTTACCGTTTGTGGATCGTGTAGCAAACAAAGTTTCATTGAAAGAGCGAGTGCAAGACTTTGAACCACAACCTGTAATTACAAAGGATAACGTAACAATGCAAATTGATACGGTTGTTTACTTCCAAATTACAGACCCTGTTCTGTATACTTATGGAATTCACAATCCAATTAGTGCTATTGAAAATCTAACAGCAACAACCTTACGTAATATCATTGGAGATTTGGAACTGGATCAAACCTTGACATCTCGTGACATTATTAATACTCAAATGCGTGTTATCTTGGATGAAGCGACAGATCCATGGGGAATTCGAGTTCAACGAGTTGAGGTAAAGAATATTATCCCACCACGTGATATTCAAGAAGCAATGGAAAAACAAATGCGTGCTGAACGTGAACGTCGTGAGTCGATTCTTCGTGCTGAAGGTGAAAAGCGCTCTGCTATTTTAATCGCGGAAGGTGAAAAGGAATCTGTAGTTCTTAGAGCTCAAGCTCAAAAAGAAGCTCGTATAACTGAAGCTGAAGGGGAAGCACAAGCAATTGAACGTGTGATGGCAGCTCAAGCAAAAGGTGCATCCTTACTTTCAACAGTTACAATTGATAATGCTTATTTAAAACTTAAGAGTTTAGAAACAATGGAAAAAGTTGCGGATGGTCAAGCAACAAAAATTATTGTTCCATCAGAATTACAAAATCTAGCTTCTGTTCTTCAAATGGGCAAAGATATTGTAAGTAAAGATTAATTAATCACATCATCTTGAAAAAGGTGATGTTTTTTTATGACGAAGTTGTCACAAACATTGTTTGATAATTAGGATATAATAAAACTATGAAGATACTAATTGTAGAAGACGATGCAACCATAGTGTTTGCGCTAAGAAAATTTTGTGAAAGTAAAAATTGGTCATGTGAAACTGCCTACACCGTTTCCGAAGCGAAACGAAAAATAAGCTCAGACATTGATTTGTTTATGCTGGATATAGGACTCCCAGATGGGAGTGGTTTTGAAGTATGCCATTTGATAAGAAAAGAATTTCAAACGCCAATATTATTTTTAACAGCGCAAGATGATGAACAAAGTCTTGTTCAAGCTTATGATCTGGGTGCGGATGAATATTTGAGTAAACCATTTAGACTTAGTGAGCTCGACCGAAGAATTCAAGTTTTGCTTAAAAGACAAAAGCAAACGATGATAGACATTGAAGTATTGAAGATTAATGTTTTAACAGCGATGGTTTATGTTAACGAGGAAGAGATAATTTTATCGGTTCAAGAATATCGTTTGTTATTGGTGCTTGCCCAACACGTCAATCAAATAATGACACGTCAATCATTGAGTCGTCATATATGGGGAGACGAAGATTACATTAGTGATAACACACTTTCTGTAAATATTAAAAGACTAAGAGAAAAGTTGGGTCAAAGTGTATCGATAATTACAATACACGGTGAAGGATACTGTTTGGAGGTATAAATGACATACGATAACGATCAAAATAATTTATTTAAGTCTTTGACTATATTATATCTTTTTGCACTTGTAGCCATTGGTTTTATGCCAGTTTTTATTATAATTTTGGGGTTGTTTATTGGGACACTATTGATGATAATTCGATATTTTAAGAAACGTAAAGAAAACATTGATAAACTTCATATCTATTTACAAAAATTGAATCAAGGAAATTATAACTATGATTTGTTAGCCTATGAGGAAGGAGAGCTTGCTAGAATTCATTCGGAACTGAACAAGACAACTGTAAATATGAGAACAATGAATGAACGACTCAAAGATCAAAAAGAATTGCTTGCTCATCAGTTTCAAGATGTATCGCATCAACTAAAGACACCCCTAGCAGCATTAATGTTGTTGAATGATTTACAAGAAGAGACAGAAATCACAGAAAATATTCATGCACAGATTGAAAGAATGCGAAGTCTAGTAGAGTCTTTAATCACGCTAATTAAAGCTGATGCTCAATTACTTCCATTTTGTCCAGAGTGGGTGCAAACAAAACACATCCTTGATCAGGTGCTCGATAACTTGTCTATTCATTTAAAAGAAAAAAAATTAATCGTTCGTGTGAGTGGTGGAGAAAAGAAGATATTTGTTGATTCAAAATTAATGTTCGAAGTTCTTTATAATATTATTAACAATAAACTGGATTATGCACAAGAAGTGATAATGATTGAGGTTGAACAAAAAGGACCTTGGACCACTATTCGTATTTCTGATGATGGAGATGCTATATGTCACCCTCAAAAAGTATTTGATCGTTTCTATACTTATCCAAGTAAAACAGAAAGTTTAGGAATTGGGCTTGCATACGCTAAGAGCGTCTTAGATCTCCATCACGCTACAATTAGAGTAGAAGAAAAAAATACATTTGTCATAGAATTAGATCATGTGACAAAACTGTAAGAAAATAGAGTCTTATTACGGTCTATACTCTAAGAGAGGTGATACAGTGGAAATATTAAAAGTAGAAAATCTTGTTAAAACATATAAACAAGGAAAAGAAGAAATTTATGCCTTAAATGATATAAGCTTCTCAATTCAAAAAGGAGAATTTGTAGCGGTAATGGGTCCCAGTGGTTCAGGGAAATCAACGCTTATGCATATTCTTGGTTGTGTTGATAAAGCAAGTTCTGGAAAAATATACATTGATGGAATGAATATTTCAGAAATGAATGAAAAGAAATTAACGATTTTTAGACGTAGACAAATAGGGCTTATTTACCAATTTTACAATTTAATCCCGATGTTAAATGTACAAGAGAATATAGAATTACCACTACTTCTTGATAATGCTCCGGTGGATAGAGATTATTTTGATACATTGATTGACCAAATGGGATTAGATAAGCGATTAAAACATCACCCTAATGAGTTATCAGGCGGGCAACAGCAACGAGTCTCAATCGCTCGTGCATTGATGAATAAACCCAGTTTAATTTTAGCTGATGAACCAACAGGAAATTTAGATCAAGAAAATTCATTAGAGATTGTAAAACTGTTAAAAAAATCTCATCGTGAACATATGCAAACAATCATTGTCATTACACATGATATTAATATTGCTAAACAAGCAGAACGCGTCATCTACCTTGAAGATGGAAAAATAATCAAAGATGAGGTTCTTTAAATGATGCTAGTGGCTAAGCTTGGATTAAGGAATTTATTTAAAAACAAAAAAATAGCGATGTTGAGTTTGATTAGTATTGCCTTGTCGGTTGCAATGACAACTATGGTTGTAGCATTTTCATATAGTGTTTACGAAGATGAAAAAATCCAAGTACTGAATAGCTCTCCACGCTATAATATTCTATTCTTTCATTTAACAGACCATGAAAAATTTATCGAAGAGATGGAACCTTACATGGAATCGTATTCTTTAGTTACACATAATAGTTATTTTTTACTTGATGATACAGGCAATCAAATGGTAAATGTAGCAGAAAGTATAAGCGAATATTACCCCAATAATGACCATTTATCCTATTCATTAAATCGTTTAGATTGGATTCCACTGCGGGACAAAGAAACAATTTTAGAAGGTCGGTTCCCAAATAAAAACAACGAGATGTTTATGTCTATTAAGATGAAAATGTTGTATTTTCCAACGTTGAAGTTGAATGATACGATCAATTTATCTCGAAAAATATATTTTGATGATGGTAACGTTGAAACGCATCCAGTTGATCTGAAAGTTGTTGGTTTTAAAGCAGATGACAGAATGGCAAATACTTCGTATGTTTATCAAGACAAAGTAGAAGGCATGAGAATTATTGAAGTTAAAGTGAACGATAATATTCGTAATATAAATGACTTTATTAAAATGGTCGATGAAAAAAACCTTATAAATAAAGACCAAATTACTGATGGGCATTATTATTTTCTTAATGATGACTTGAATAACTTTG
Organism: Erysipelothrix urinaevulpis; assembly: GCF_009828835.1. GTDB lineage: Bacteria > Bacillota_I > Bacilli_A > Erysipelotrichales > Erysipelotrichaceae > Erysipelothrix > Erysipelothrix urinaevulpis. The sequence continues at coordinate 14,163 of NZ_WTTB01000007.1, read as the reverse complement.
AAGGGTTAGATTTAAAATTAACTGAAAATAAACTAACTTCAATTACAATTATCTTATTTATGATAGCGGTTTTATATCTGGCCACGGTCAGTATGATTTACAATTCATTTAATAGTCGGGTTCAACAAAATCTTCACGATTATGGTTTGTTGAGGAGTGTGGGAGCAACTAAAAAACAGATTCGTTTTGCGATTCAAATTGAGTCGTACTTACTTGGGGTTGTTGGTATTATATTAGGAATAGCATTAGGTTCAATTTTAGCAAGAGAATTGGCGAATTATGTAAGTCAGTCTATGTATGCAATGAAGTTATCTGATGAACCTGTCGTAATGAGTGTAGTTTTACCTTTATGGGCAGTCCTTGCAAGTTTTCTTATTTCACTGATTTTGATTAGTTTTCCTATATGGAAGATTACCCACAATTTATTTAAGCAAACATCCATTGAATCGATTAAAGAACATAAGAGATATAAAAAGAAAAAAAGGACCCCATTACGTTCAAAGCAGAATATACCATTTAGCTTGGCGCATCGAAAATTGAAAGTTGATGGAGGAGGGATGAAAGGTACAAAATGGTCTCTTACGGTCAGTCTAATTATCTTTTTAAGCATAACAAACATTGTATACTCGACGTTTAAAAATACTGGATCAATTAATCCTAACAGTTACAATGTTTATCTAAGGAACTCTGATCATGAAACATATGAGGATATAAAAGTACAAAACCAATCAATTCAATCAATGTACTCAAATGTATCAAAGAAAAGAGAATACTACCTGGAATCTATTAATTTTTCTGGTCTCGATGTTAAAAACGATGATGACGAAATGTTAATCAGTGAATATGAAGCCGTGGATGGAGCGAGGCTAAAAGTAACAGTTGTGGATGATGATTCATATAATAAAATACTTTTAAATGAAGGTTTACCTAAAGAAACACAAGTGATTTTAGTTGATAAACCGAATGATATTGATGAAAATAGTGAAAGATTAAATTTTTATGAAGGCCAAAAAATTAAAATTGGCAAAGACAGTGATATTGAAATGCTAAAGATTGATTATGTTCCATTAACAATTGATTCTATATTGAGTGAAAGCAAAAGTGACTTTATTAGAAATCAAATTAATTCAACAAAATTCTTGATGCGTAAAACTTTCTTCGAAAGTCAGTTTAAAGCTTTACTAGATAATGACTATGTCGTCAATTCATCTTTTGAGAATGTTATTTACATGAATGTTGATGAAGCAAGTCAGTTTAAAACTACATTGGAGAAGAATTTAGGCGATAAGGTTGAAGTAATAAATATTGAAGAACATCAAATGTATATCATTAATACGTATAAATTATTTGATAATGTTTTTAAAATTATTCTAGCGATTGTTTTTGTTATCGTTATTAGTAATATGGTCAGTGTGAACCTTGTCCAGCTTGAATCTAGAAAAAGAGAGCTTTCCTCACTCATGTCTGTTGGCATGACTAAAAAGGAAGTTAATAAAATGCTTTACTATGAAATTATTATTTCATCAATTGGTCCTTTTATAAAAGCGACAGCAATCTCTATTGGATTATTAATGGTCTATGTTCATTTTGTTAGAAAGTTTAATCCAATTGTGACATTCAGTTTAAATTTAAAAAGTTTTATCTATAGTCTTGGCTTTGTAGGAATATTTATTTTAGTTAATTCCGTCGTTATATATCAAAAACGTAAACGTCAAAGTATTTTAGATGGAATGAGGTCAAATTAAATATAAAGAGAACCAAAAATTTTGGTTCTTTTTATTTAGGAGTTTGATGTTGAAAAACATAATTTGTAAAGGGATGCAAATGAAATGTAAGTTTTGTGGAGTGAGTGAGGAAAAATATTTTTACAAAGGGGTATGTAGGAATTGTCTTACATTAAGTCAAGATGTTGCTAAGATTGAAGGGAAAAGAAGGCAAATTAAATTGAATCTTCCTTTTGAACTGACCATCTTTCAAGCAAATCTTATTAAAGAATTAGGGACAGCAGTTAAGCAAGATGTATTTATTGAAGCGGTGTGTGGAGCAGGAAAGACGGAAATGGTTTTGCCATTGCTTGTTGCAATGTTGAATCAAGGTAAACGATGTGCTTGGGCAATTCCACGGCGAGAAATAGTGATTGAGCTATCAGACAGACTCAAGGCATACTTTCCAGAACTTCAGGTTGTGAAGGTGTGTCAAGGTTTTACCCAATGTGTTACTGGTGATCTGGTTGTTTGTACTTGTCATCAATTGTATCGATATCGACATCAATTTGATTTATTAATTCTGGATGAACCCGATGCTTTTCCTTATCGTGATAATAAGATGCTTGAACATTTTGTTCTTAAAAGTTTGAGTGAGACTGGGCACATTGTTTACTTATCTGCGACAGTGGATGAAGCAATGAAAAAAAAGATTAAAAACAAGGAAGTTAAACATTTAACATTGCCCATACGACCGAGTTTAAAGTTGCTTCCGGTGCCAGTTTGGCGCTTAAGTCTCATTGATAATCTTTTGTTCTGTATTGATTTATACAGAAACCGTCACACTAAAGCAATCATTTACGTTCCAACTAAGCGACAAGCACGTTTACTAGCGCGATGTCTTATGTGTCCATTTATCACATCACAAAGCGAGGATAAAGAAGCGATTCTTGATTCATTTAGAAATAAGTTGAAAGGTTTTCTAATTAGCACTACGTTATTAGAAAGGGGAGTTACGTTTGAAGGAATTAATTGTTATGTGTTGCAAGCGGATCAAAGGGTATTCACTCATGCTACCTTGGTTCAAATAGCGGGAAGAGTCGGGAGAGGAACCCAAAATACGAAAGGATCGTGTTATTTTTATTCAAAAGAAAAAAATTTAGAGATTGTAAGATGTATAGAAAATATCAATGCTCACAATCAATGTGCCTGCTCTGTTTTAGAAGTTTAGAAAAAGAAGGGAATTTCGTTAGTACAATTTTACTTGGTGATCAATTATGCACATCTTGTCGTGAGAAGATGAAATCAAAACCAGTGAGAATAAAACTAGATACAACGAATATTGTTTCTTTATTTGTATATGAAAAAGAAGTAAGGAACAATATCTTGAGGTATAAAGAAAGCAAAGATATTTTGTTGGCAAAAATATTTATACATCCTTATTGGGTTTGGAGGTTTAGAAAGTATACGATTATTCCTGTGCCATCTACCATTCAAGCGAATAACAAAAGAGGCTTTCGTCATATGGAAGAAATTGTTAGAAGAAGTGGCTTTAAAAACATAGAAGCTTGCCTAAAACATTGTGGAGAAAAAGAACAGGCATTACAACACTTCTCAAAACGACAAAATGTGTCAAATTATCTTATGTTGGAAAACGAATCTGTAATTCGTGGAAAGCGACTCCTTCTCATTGATGATATTTTGACCAGTGGCGAAACAATGAAAGCTTGTGTTAATTTACTGAAACCTTATGCAAAAGATATTCGCTGTTTAGTTATATCAAGTGGAAAAAAATGGTATAAAAAAACTTCTAGTTGATGAGTCAACTAGAAGTAAATTAAAGTATTTTCTTACGCTTCTTTTTTACTTTTTTGTGAAATTACAAAAGAAGTCACAACACCAATTAATGCAAGGAAGATTAAGAACATGAAGATGAAACGGTATCCATCAGCACCATGTTGATCAATCCATGAACCAAACATTGCATGCATGAAGAAGTCAGGTGCATAACCGATAATCGATGCAACACCGATGACTGATCCGTAAAGTTTTCTTGGGATTTTTAATTCTTCTGATGTTGCCCACATTACACCAAAGTTCATATAAATTGTGATTGAACTTGCGATAATTACAAGAAGGGCACCGATATTACCTAATTGTTTACCAAATAACATTAGAACTACAATAAGAGCTGCAGTAATGATTGATGAAATCATAATATTTTTGGAAGGTTTTTTTGTTTTGTCTGAAAGAATTCCACCGACTGGTGAGAAAATTGCACGAGCAATATAGGTTCTAAAGATTGCGATTAATGTACCAACTGTCCCTGTTATTAATAGAACATCTGTCACATATGATGTCATCAAGGTTGACCCTGAGAATACACCATAGATTGAGAAGATGATTAATGATAATAACCATGTAGCTGGCATTTTAAGAACTGTGATTAAGTCTTTAACACTAATTGGTTCTGCATTTTCATCAGAAACATCAAGTTCTTTTGGATACAGAACCCAGAACATGACAGCACCTAAAATGTTAAGTGAACCATACATGATCAAGACTGATTTTAAACCATCAGCTTGTGCTGCAAATAATGAGAAAACATAGGCTGCACCAAGAGCAACTACGGTATTAACAACACCTTGGAAACCAGCGTAGAAACCGTAAAGTCTTCCTTGTTCATCTTCTGTACCAAGCATACGAACAGCCTTGATGACAGATCCCCAGAAAGCAAAAATAGTTGTGAATCCTAGGACAGTCCAAGTAATTAGAGCCATTGTATAATTCATATTGAATGCAAAGATAATTGTGATAATACCAGTTCCAAGTGCTGAAACAGTAATAATTTTTCTTTGACTGTATTTATCTGAAATATATCCCCCAGGAATTAATGTAATCGCATTGATCACAGCATAAACAGAAAGTAACATTCCTGATTGTTGGTTTGTAATACCTAATCCAGCAATTAAAGCATCATTGAATACGTATTTAATATAAGGCAGTAAGTAAGCTGCACTAAACATAAATCCTAGTAATCCAACTAGAAAATATTTTTTCCCTTGTGACATTTCCATTGTTATTTCTTTCCTCCTAATTCAATATCTCTTCGATTGACTAAGTCAATTTCATCATAGTTTCCGCTGATGTAGTTTAAAATGTTCTTCACTGAGTCTGTTCCTGATTGTTCCATTGAATCAAGTGAATAGAATGCAGCATGTGGTGTCACGATTGTGTTTTTGTGATTGACCAATGGTTCTTCTTCCAAGACTGGATATTCAGTGGATAGAACATCTAAATAAGCATAAGAAATCTTTCCGTTATTTAGAGCTTCTAAGAGATCTTCCTCATTAACAACACCACCACGTGCACTGTTTACAAATGCAGGGGCTTTCGTTGTTAGTGCGAATAAATCTTTGTTAATGACTTTGTCAGTTGCACTATTAAGTGGTAAGTGACATGAAATGATATCACTTGTTTCAAAAATTTCTTCCATCGATGCTGATTTAACACCAAGTTCTTTAAATGTCTTTTCATCAACAAATGGATCGTATGCGATCATTTCACAACCAAACGCAGCAAGTTTCTTAACGACTAAACGTGGGATATTTCCTAATCCCAAGAATCCAATTGTTTGGTTGTTAATGCGACGCATATTTGGGAACTCATCGTAAATCCAGTTGTGTTCACGTTTAACTGAGTCGTTATATTGAATTAATCGTCTGTTGTGTGCAAAAATACATGCAATAACATAATCAGAAACTTCTTCAATGCAATAGTGTGGAATGTTTGATACAGGCATGTTTCGCTCGTTTGCCTCTTTTAAATCAATTCCATTTGTTCCAATTGATTGGAAAGCTACCATTTTTAAGTTTGGAAGTGAATCCATTACTTTAGGTGTAATTTTTTCATAGCCACAAATAATAAAGTCTGCATCATGAGCATTCTTTATAATATCTTCCTCAGTTGGTGAAACTGAAAGAATAATTTCAGCTTTGTCCCCTACCATTTCTTTTTGTGCTTCAAAAGTACCATCTTCTTCAAATAATCTATAGATTTTCATTTATCTCTCTCCTTTACGCAACAATATCAATTCAAGAATATCAAATCAATAAGTCCATCTAAGTTTTATGTAATCAATATCATGTAGAATGTCATATAATGTGAAAATACTTACAAAAGGGCTTTAATTCGTGAAATATACAACAATTTGTACATACTTCATGTGTTTTTATTGTGAAAATGATTCGTTTTCTAATATGCAAATGAGCTCATGCACCACTGATCTTTAAAATAAGAATGCAATCAAGCGTTCGAATGTGAAATAGAAGCTACCTTAATGACAAAGCGCTAAGTAAGTGCTTACACTTGCCTTATTTATGAAAAACAAGTATAATTTTCTATAGAATGAAGAAAGGTATAGGAAAGATAATGCAAGGAAAAGTTAAGAAGTTCAATAAAAATAAGGGGTTTGGCTTCATTACTTTGGAAGATGGGCGTGATGTTTTCTTTCATTATTCCCACATCGTCATGGAAGGTTTTAAAACGATTGATGAAGGAACTGAAGTAGAATTCGAACTTGTTGAAACTGAACGAGGACCACAAGCACATAATATTATTAGAATATAGATTAAAAAAGTTGGACGGTCCAACTTTTTTAATGGTCAATTTATGAGGGGCTTGTGGTACAATAAATAAGAATGGAGGCACGTATATGCTTGATTTTATAAAGAATATTTTTAACAATGATAATAAAATTTTAAAAGAAGTATCAGATCTTGCTGATAAAATTGATTTACTTGCTGATGAAACTCGTGAACTGAGTGATGAGGATCTTAAAGCTAAAACACCTTTCTTTCAAGAAAGAATAAAAAATGGAGAAACACTCGATGATATTCTCGTAGAGGCTTTTGCAGTAGCAAGAGAAGCTGCTTACCGTGTGATTGGAGAATTCCCATATAAAGTTCAATTAATGGGGGGGATAATTTTACATCAAGGTGATATCGCTGAAATGAAGACTGGGGAAGGAAAAACTTTAACGTCAATTCTTCCTGCGTATTTAAATGCTCTTGATGGTAAAGGGGTTCACATCGTTACAGTTAACGAATACCTAGCACAACGTGATGCTGAGTGGATGGGTGAAATTCACCGCTTTTTAGGATTAACTGTTGGATGTAACTTACGCTCGATGAGTGCAAGTCAAAAACGTGAAGTCTATGAATGTGACATTACTTATACAACAAACTCCGAAGTTGGGTTTGACTATTTGAGAGATAACATGGTGACGGAAGTTAGAAACCGTGTTTTAAGACCGCTTAACTTTACTTTAATTGATGAAGTTGACTCGATTTTAATCGATGAATCTCGTACACCCTTGATCATTTCAGGTGGAGCCCGTGATGGAGCAAAACAATATGAACAAGCCGATCGTTTTGTTAAACGTCTTCATGAAGGTGCAGATTATGTTATTGATATTAAGTCAAAGACTGTTCAGCTTACAGAAGATGGCGTCACAAAGGCAGAAAAATCATTCAGAATTAATAATTTATACGACTTAGATAATACAGGACTGGTCCATCATATTAACAATGCGCTTAAGGCTAATTATATTATGATGCGAGATGTTGAATATGTTGTTCAAGATAACCAAGTCGTTATTGTTGATCAATTTACAGGTCGTTTGATGGAAGGAAGAGAATATTCGGATGGTCTCCATCAAGCGTTGTGTGCAAAAGAAAACGTAACAATTAAACAAGAAACAGTTACATTAGCAACCATCACATATCAAAACTTCTTTAGACTCTACAGTAAGTTGTCAGGGATGACAGGTACAGCTAAAACTGAAGAAGAAGAGTTCTTGCAAATCTATAACATGCGAGTTATAGAGATTCCAACGAATCGTCCAATTGCTCGTGAAGATTATGCTGATTTGATTTATGGAACACAGAAAGCGAAATTTGAATCGTTATTAAACACAGTTAAAGAACTGCATGAAAAAGGTCAACCAGTATTGGTGGGTACCGTTGCTGTAGAAACTAGTGAATATATTAGTATGATGATGAAACAACGACGAATTCCTCATGAGATTCTAAATGCGAAAAACCATGCTCGTGAAGCGCAAATCATTGAAAAAGCAGGTCGTAAAGGCTCTGTGACAATTGCGACTAACATGGCTGGACGTGGAACTGATATTAAGTTAGATGATGAAGCACGTGCATTAGGTGGACTTGCGGTTTTAGGGAGCGAGCGTCATGAGTCAAGACGTATTGATAATCAGCTGCGTGGACGTTCTGGTCGTCAAGGTGACCCAGGAATGTCAAGATTCTTCGTTTCATTCGAGGATGATTTAATGCTTCGTCATGGTAGCGAACGTTTTGAAGGTGTTTATAGTAAACTGGGTGATGTAGCCATTGAAAATAAAGTGATTACAAAACAGATTGAGGCAGCTCAACGTCGTGTTGAGGGAATAAACTTTGATATCCGTAAAACCTTATTAGATTATGATGATGTCTTACGTCAACAACGTGAAATAATGTATGAACAACGAAATGAAGTTTTAGATCAAGACGATGTTCACGGTATTATTCACGGAATGTTTAATAAAGTTATCTCTGATACGATTTCCGCTTACCGAGATTTTGAAGCCAAAGGTGAAGCGGTGGATTACGAAGGATTGCTTGAAGCATTGCAAACATTAAATATTGTCGATGATAAAATATCTGTTTCAGAGTTACAAGAAGGTACGATTGAAGAACTTCAAACGAAACTTACGGAAGATGCATGGGCACAATATGAAAATAGAATTGATGAAGTTAAAGAGCAATTTGTAAAAATTGAAAAAGATATGGTATTAAGCATGATTGACCGTTCATGGATTGATCATATTGATGCAATGGCAAAATTAAGAGAAGGTATTCACCTACGCTCTTATGCTCAAGAAAAACCATTGCAAGCTTATGTTAATGAAGGATTTGAAATGTTTGAAGAAATGTTAAGTAAAATTGCAGTGGATATTGTTATGTTCTGCGTGAATGTGAAAATAGAATATAGACAAGGGTGATAGAATGGAATTATACGAAATTAATCAAAATGTAACAGAAGCATTGACTTCACTAAAGACATTGGGTGACTCTCTTTGACTTAGATCTCAAAAGAGAACAGGTAAAACAATTAGAACAAGAAATGATGCAAGATGGTTTTTGGGATGATCATAAAAAAAGTGCTGCTCATGTACAAAGCATAAACTCAAAGCGTAAAGCGATTGAAAGTTTTGAGCATTTACAAGAGCAGTTTACCTCATGTTTAGAAAGTGTAGAACTTCTAAAATTAGAGAAAGATGATGAGTTCCAAAACGAATTAGCACTTGTGGTGAAAGATTTGAAAAAAGAACTTGATGATTTTTCTCTGCTTGTCCTCTTGAGTCATGATTATGATCAAAAAAATGCCATTTTGGAAATACATCCAGGTGCAGGGGGTACAGAGAGTCAAGATTTTGCAGAGATGCTGTACCGTATGTACACACGATGGGCGCAAAAAAAGGGATATAAAGTAGAGGTTCTTCACTATTTAGACGGAGATGAAGCAGGAATCAAATCTGTAAGTCTCTTAATTAGCGGGACATTTGCTTACGGTTACCTTAAAGCTGAAAAAGGAGTCCATCGCTTAGTGAGAATTAGTCCATTTGATTCATCAGGTCGACGCCATACTTCATTTGCTTCAATTGATGTTTCGCCTGAATTTGATGACAGTATTGAAATTACAATTAATCCAGAAGATATCGAAGTGGATACATTTCGATCAAGTGGTGCAGGTGGTCAGCATGTTAACAAAACAGACTCAGCTGTAAGAATTACCCACAAAGCCACTGGAATTGTAACAACGTGTCAGAATGGGCGAAGCCAAATCCAAAACAGAGAAGAAGCGTTGAATATGTTAAAGAGTAAACTATATCAACGTCAAATAGAAGAGAATGAAGCTGCAATGGCCAAAATTAAAGGTGACCAAAAAGCAATTGAATGGGGATCACAAATACGTTCATATGTCGTCCATCCTTATACGATGGTCAAAGACCATAGAACACTTCATGAAACAAGTCAACTAGAGGATGTGTTTGATGGGGAAATAGATCCATTTGTAGAAGCATTTTTGAAGATGAATGTGAGCGATTAAATGAAAAAAAACAAAGGTTTGCTTTTAGATGTTTTACTAATTTTTGCGGGTAACTTTACAGTTGCTTTTGCAGCAACGTTTTTTATCTTGCCAAATAAAATTTTATCGGGTGGAGTAGCAGGGTTTGCCATTGCTCTGTACCCGATTTTTAATGTTAATCCTGAAATTATGATCAATATAATATTGGTGGTCACGTTTATGCTTGGATTTATATTTTTAGGTAAAGAATTTGCTTTAAAAACTTTAGCAAGTACCATTTTATATCCATTATTTGTATATTTATTTGGTTTTATCGAAATTCAAACATCAATGAGCCCTATCCTTGCCTCTATTTATGGTGGTATTTTAACAGGGATTGGATTAGGGTTAACGTTTAGAACTGGAGCCAGTACAGGAGGAATGGATATTGTTCCCCTAATTCTTGAGAAATACACGAACGTTAAAGTTTCGATTTGGATTTTGTTATCTGACTCACTCGTGATTTTGCTCGGATTGAGTAATTATGGATTAGAACTTGTATTAATTGGTTTCCTATCAGTATTCACAGCGAGTTATGCAATCGATAAAATTCAAATGATGGGTGGGGATAAAGCAAAACAAGTCTTTATTATCACCCACAAAAAACATGAAGTTTTGCATGCGATTCATACCATGATTGATCGTGGATCAACATTAATACCGGCAAAAGGCGGTTATACAAATGAAGAGCGTGAAATGATTATGACTGTTTTAATGCACTATCAATATCCAGAGTTAGAAAAGATTGTAAAAGAACTTGATCCTGAAGCATTAATGATTGTTTCTGATGCGACTGAGGTCCACGGACCAGGGTTTTACAAGGTTTAGTTTCACTTAGATTTCAATAAACGTATGTTATAATGACAAAGTAGGAATGGAGTTGTTGTCTATATGCTTCGATTAAAAGATGTATCAAAGCGGTACAAAAATGGTGTTAATGCACTATACGAAGTTAATTTAACGATTTCCCAAGGAGAGTTTGTTTATATCATTGGTCCTACGGGCTCAGGGAAATCTACATTAATAAAAGTATTAAATGGTGAGGAGATTCCGACAAAAGGTGAAGTAAGTGTCGGTGATTTTAATGTTGGAAAACTAAGGCACTCAAGAGTGCCTATTTATCGTCGTAACATAGGTGTTGTTTTTCAAGATTTTAAATTGCTTGAGAAAAAAACTGTGTTCGAGAATGTCGCATTCGCATTAGAAGTGGTCAACACACCACGAATGGAGGTAAGAAAACGAGTGCGTGAAGTATTGCGTCTTGTCGACTTATCAGAGAAAGCCAATGCTTATCCATTAGAGTTGAGTGGTGGACAGCAACAAAGGGTCGCGATTGCAAGAGCAATTGCCAATAAACCGATGTTGTTAATTGCTGATGAACCAACTGGAAACTTGGATCCTGAAAAATCATATGAAATTATTGATTTACTTGAACGAATTAATCAAGAGGAAGAAACTACTATTTTAATGGTTACACATGATATTGATATTGTAAATAATTATAAAAAACGTACAATTGCCCTAGATTCAGGACATATTGTTGCTGATATGAATACGGGGGGATATATGAACCATGAGTAGAATTGGAAGACATTTAAAAGATGGTTTTACAGGCGTGTTTCGACACTTTGCTCTGTCGTTATCGAGTATTTCTTCGGTAACAGTAACATTGCTTTTGATGTCCATGTTTTTGTTTTTAAACGTTAACATTGAAGCTATGACAAAAAACGTTGAGAAAAGTGTGCAAATTCATGTTCAATTAAACCATGATATTGAAGAAAAAACGGTTAAAGAACTTGAGGAAGAAATAAAGAAGAATCCTGAAGTCGAAACCATTAAATTTTCGACGAAAGAAGAAGAATTGGAATATTTTATTGAAATGGATGGAAGCGAAGAAGCTGAAGATTTATATGGACAGTATCGTGGTGAAAACAATCCCTTTCTTGATGCATTTTTAATTACGATAAAAGAAGGTGAACAAATTAAGTCAGTTACGGATAGAGTAAGCGAACTTGATGGTGTTTACTATGCTTCTTATGGTGGAGATGGCACAGGAAATTTAATGGAGACTCTTCAACAAGTTAGAAATGTTGGATTGGTAACTGTTATTTTCTTAACGGCAGTTGCAATATTCTTAATTGCTAATACGATCAGAGTTTCTGTGCAATCAAGACAGAAAGAAATTAGTATCATGAGAACTGTTGGGGCAAGTAACTGGTATATTCGTTGGCCTTTTATTATAGAAGGTATGATTATTGGGTTTATTGGTTCAATCGTTCCGGTGCTGGTGTCAGTGTTTTTATATAAATATATTTTGGATGGAACAGGTGGCGTTATTTGGTCAACTATGTTTAAATTGGTTCCTGCAGAACCACTTGTATATCAAATTTCAGGCCTTTTAGCACTTATAGGAACATTTGTAGGGGCTTTAGGTAGTATGCTAACAGTAGGAAGATTATTGAGGTGGTCTCGATGAAACGGAAAACTAAGCAAATTATTATTTTAGTCGTTGTAATTTTAATGGGGTTAGGATTGTTTTCACCCTTATTCGCGTTGTCGGATAAAGATTATAATTACTACAGTGCAAATGAAAGTAAATACGATAGTCTTTGTTATGGAGGATACAACCCTTCAAATAAAGGTACTTGTGAACAATATAAGCAATATAAACAAGAAAAGAGAGAGCGCTTAAAAAAAGAAATCGAAAGTGCGAGTAAAACCCAAGGTGAGATTCAAGGGCAACTTGATGATGAACAAAAGAAATTAGAGACCTATCACAGTGATATTAAGCGTTTAGAAAATGAGATTGTCGAAAATGAGAAGAAAATTTCGGCTATCGAGGCATCAATTAAGAAAACAGAAAAAGAAATTAAAGAACGCGAAGATCATATCGAAGAATTAAATAAATTGGTTAAAAAATTCCTTGTTAATATGCAAGGGGAAATGCGTGTTAATGGTTATATTGAATTTCTAATGGGTGCGAGTGATTTTTCGGATATTGTGCGTAGAAGTGAAGGTATGAAGCGAATTAAGGAATATAATGAAGCAATTATTGCTGAAATCCTTGAAGAACAGAAAAAACTAGAAGCAGATAAAGAAAAATTAGAAGAAAATAAAAAAGATTTAGAGTTGGAAAAAGAGTTAGCAGTTGCGCAAGTTGAGAAAACAAAAGCGTTGAAAGCTAAAATTGAAGCGATTGTTAAAGAACTCTTAATTCAAAAAGCAAATCAAGTAAAATTACAAGAAACAAAAACGAAACTTTCGGATTCTGAAAAGAATAACATGGATAAAATATTCCAACAAACACCACCTCCAGTAGATGGTGGCGGTGGCGGCGGAGGGTCGTCATCCAGTGGTTGGGGTAGTCCGATTGGTGGAAGTTATGGATGGGGTCCAGGTGTTTGGAATTATCCAGCAAGTTTTGGTGGACATAAACATATGGGACAAGATTTTAGTGTCTCAATCGGTACACCTTTACTTGCAGTTGGAAATGGTGTTGCGGTTGGATCAAGTGGTGGATGTCCTACATGGGGCGGTTACCCTAATTCATGTAATGGTGGTTGGGGTAATTGGGTCAATTTAGTTGTTAATATTAATGGTAAGTATTACGGCTTACTTTATGCTCACTTACAAGCTGGAGGTGTCCATGTTGGTGCCGGTCAAGCGGTGAGTAAAGGACAAAGAATTGGTCTAAGTGGATCGTCAGGTGCATCAACCGGACCACACTTACATTTAGAAGTTTATTATTTAGGGACTAATTCAGCCCAAGCTTTAAGCTATTACACAACAAATACATTTGGAACTGGTTCGTCAAGTTATGGGAATGAGTATTCAAAACGTTGTAATATTAATGGAAACACTCCGCCTTGCCGAATGAATCCGGCGAGTGTGGTGGGATAAAACAAGTAAACTCTGGGCTTTTTGATATAAAAGTCTAGGGTTTTTATTTTATAAAGTGTCCTAATTTAAAATGGTGGAACGAAAAATATGTTAGATTGAAAAAATGATAAATAATTGCTATATATAAGGAAGAGATAAAAGAGTAAAAAACAAAAGTAAAATAAATAAATAAAGTTTGCGAATAGAGTTGACAAGGGAGTATGTGGATGGTATTATAATCAAGCGTTGACCGGGAAACGGTACGCAGCAATGGTCTTTGAAAACTGAACAGGAAACGTCAATTTCAAACAGAAATAGATAACAAAAATAAAACAATAACTCGTCAGAGTTATTCATGAGAAAGAATCAAATGAAGAGTTTGATCCTGGCTCAG
>NZ_WTTB01000006.1 GCF_009828835.1 Erysipelothrix urinaevulpis | reverse complement strand
CTGTTGTGAATCTAAAGTAAAATTAATTTGTGTCATAGAGATCTCCTTATGTTTGTTTGGGTACTAACATAATAACAGAGCCTCTATGGCTTTTTTTACTTTTACACAATTATATGGACTTTATCTTGAACACTTAATTATATATTATTTACTCAATAATTAATTCTATTTCTTGTTCTAATTTAGATATATTATTGTCAAAAATTTTCTCATTAATTTGATTATCTTTTGAAGTATTCGCGTTTTCAATATATATTTTTCCTTTGGTTAACTCCCCAAAAGTAACTAAAATATCAGCTTCGTGTTCTAATGGCTTGGGCTTAACTTTAGATTTCAAACTTATTAAGTCACTAAAAACATGGATTGGACCTTCGTTTGCAATTGAGTCTAAATAAATAATCTTTGCATTTTGGTCAGCAATACTTCTTAACATTTTTATTCCATAATCAGTAGCCGTTCCCCCATCCAATACTGCATAAGCAATCTTAGAACTTTGTAATCTTTCAGCAACTTCGATCATTGCAATAACACTTGATGAGTTCCTTACAAAATTGTAGCGATTTGGAAATCCTTTAGAGACCTTTTTAATTATAAATAAGCTTAAGAAGAGATAAGCTAGCACTAAAACACCTTGTAAACTAAAGATTGATTTATTCAGTAATGAGGGAATAATGAAGATATAAGCAGTCCCAACCAAGAACATTGTTAGAAGAATGCTTAGTGTTATTTGAATCAATGAATTTCTTTTTGAGTTTCCTCTTGAAAATGCTTCAACTTTTGATTTATCTAAGAGTTTTGTAGAAGTATCATAATATGTTGTAATTATATATTCTGCTTTTTCTACGTCTCCAACATATAGATTATAATGAGGAATCGTTTGAGCATACGAAACTTTAAGATCTGATTGAACTACTCTAGTTGCTTTTCCTTGCCTTGTGAAATCAACTTGTGTAGCATAAAGGAACTTTTTTTTCTGTTTAGCTGTAAACCTGACTCCATTAACGATACAATAACTGAAAATTCTATCTTTTAAATTCATATAATTCCTCCAATTTAGCTGAAACAAATCTAGGTTAGGAAATTAAAGATATTACTTAAATCTTTTAGAATGGTCACTTTAATCTCTTTATTTAATACGTCTTTCTTTTCTTCTTCATTATCAGTAATCATTATAACTTGTAATCCGGCAGCTTTTGCTGCTTGAACACCCGTGGATGAATCTTCGACAGCTAAAATTTCCGCTTTGTTATATTTGAAGTGATCAATAACATCATTATAAATATCGGGTGCAGGTTTTACATTCTCTACTTCATCTCCAAAACAAGCATAATCAACATATTCAAATAGACCTAGTTTTGTCAAAATTAGTTCCGCACGCTCTCGATGTGTCGACGATGCGACACCAATTGAAATGCCTTTTTCTTTTAAATACTTCAAAGTTGATGTTGCATTGGATTGTTCGTTCATTTTATCTGTTTCAATTATATCATAAATATAGTCTTCGCGATGTCGCACAACCCGATCAACTATTTCCTCATTTTGTATCTTGTTATTTAAATAGTCAATTGATTTTTGTTTTCCTTGCCCTAGCCAAGAATCGGTTATTTTTTTTGAAACATTTATGCCTTCTTTGGTTAATCCATATTGCCATCCATCACTATAATGTATTTCTGAGTCTACTAATAATCCATCCATATCAAAAATTACAAGCTTGAATTTAGACATGATTATAGTCACGTACGATCTTAACAAGTTTTTGAGCTTCGTTTGTTATGGCTGCAAAATCACCTGTTTTAGCACCCTTTGTGAGACTTCCTCCAGTTCCAACTGCAATGACACCATTTTCTAACCATTCTTTTAAATTTGATGTACTTACACCGCCTGTGGGCATGAACTGAGCTTGTGGTAAAGGTCCTTTAAACGATTTCACAGATGATGGTCCATAAGTATCTCCTGGGAATAATTTAATAACTGAGGCACCATAGCGTAAACAATCAACCATATCTTTCACATCTGTTGCACCAGGCATAATTGGAACAGCATATACATTAGCTAATTTAATGATATCTTTGTCGAAATGTGGACTAACAATAAACTCTGCTCCAGCCAATAAAGCATTCCTTGCTGTAATTTCATCAAGACAAGTTCCTGCCCCAATGACAACATCAGTATTTAAACGATATTTTTCTACTAGATTTTGAATAATTTGTTGAGCATTTGGAATGGTGAATGTAATTTCTATAATATTAATGCCACCTTTTACGATTGCATCAACTATTTGTGTTACCTCAGTCTCATTTTCACCTCTGACGACAGCTACTAATTTCTCTTGTTCTAATTTGGTGTAAAATTCAGTTTTATTCATTATTTATTTCCCTCCTAAATCTCTAATTATATTTTCTACCGCCATTTCAGTCATCATATTGGTAGCGTCCTCAGAACCTGCGGCTGTATGTGAACCAACAATAACATTGTCGAGTTCAAGAAGAGGACTGTTTCTTGGTGGTTCTATTTCAAAAGCATCGATTGCCGCACCATATATACGGTTTGTTTTTAAGGCATCATATAGAGCTTTCTCATCAATTAATCCGCCTCGTGCAGTATTAACAATGACTAAATTTTTCTTACAATTTTTCAAATTGTTCTCATTAATTATGTGCTTTGTTTCGTCAGTCAAGGGAATATGTAGTGTAATGAAATCACATTCTTTTAACATTTCATCGACCGCTGTAAATTTTATATTATTTTCTTTAATGTAATTTTCATCTTTATATACATCGTAGGCATATATTTCCATGTCAAATCCTTTACACCTATTAACCATTCCTTTTCCAATGGCTCCTAAACCAATGATACCTATTTTTTTCTTGTAAATGTCAATTGCAGTTTGTTTCGTCCAATCTCCATTTTTAGCACTATTATTTATTCTAACTATATTGCGAGCAACTGCAGCCATCATACCAAAACTATAATCAGCTACTGCATTTGAGTTAGCATTTTTTGTTGTTGAAACTGGTATATTCAATTTACGACTTGCATCCAAATCAATATTATCCGTTCCAACACCATATTTTGCAATAGCTTTCAGAGTACCGGCTGCTTCCAACACTTCTTCATCAACTGGATCGACCCCAACAATCAATCCGTCCATTCCTTTTAAAGTGCTTATCATTTCTTCTTTCGTCATTATCCGATTGTAGGGATTGTATACTATCTCAATCCCTGCATCATTTAACTTTTTTTCTACAGACGAACGGTTAAATTTCCCGAAAGATCGAGGTGTTACTAAAATTTTTTTCATTAATAATCTTCCTCTTCTTCCTCTTGGTCTAAGTTTGTCATAAACTCAATTCCCTCAACAATACTTTCCTTACCTGTTTTTATCGCAAGTTTAGCAAGTTCATCTAATGACATAGATTCACGCATTAAAGTAGACTCTAAAATCATCGGTAAATTCATACCCGTAATAACTCTAATTGCAACTTCTTCATTCTTTAAGACTTCGTGAGCAAACATTGCTGCATTATAAGGGGATGCTCCAAATAAATCTACATAAACTAAAACACCTTGTCCTTGATTGATTTTCTTGATTTTCTTGTTTACATCAGCCTTCAAGTCTTCAAAATCTTGACCAGCATGTAGACTGGATATTTCTATCGAGTCTACATCACCGCTGATAAGTTGTAATGCACTTTTGATTCCTTGAGCCATTTCTCCATGACTAATTAGTAAAATACCAACCATTTTAATCAAACATCCTTTCAGCTTCTTCTAGTGATACTTTTCTTGAAGAAGGAATTGCTTGAAAGTATACGTTTACTCCGTAGTTATCCCTCAAGTCAACTAAGATGTCTAATTGATTTTTATCAATTGATACTTCCTTAATAATTGAAGTGAGTCCTGGTTTTTGTGGAATTCCCCCTAAGTTTAAGTTCTTAATTGGTACTCCACCTTTAATAATTTCTGCCATTACCTCAATACTCTTCGTTAATAAGATGACATTATAATCATCATATTGTCTATCATTCCAATAACGAACTGCACCATCCTCTTTTAAAACTCTTACTTTTAATCCGGTTCTTGATCCAGCACCAAGAATTATATTCTTGGTGAAATCATCATAAGCAGTAGGATTATCTGCTACAAATATTGCGGTTGCCCCTGCAGATTTTGATAAACTGGTCATGACTTGTCCGTGAATTAATCGAGCATCTACACGTGCCAATACAACTTTTCCCATATAATAAACCTCGTTTCTATAAAATTCCAATAAATGCAAGAGCACCTAATATTACTGTTAAACCAATCAGTGCTTTTGTAACATTTAAACCTTTCTTGCTAAAGTAATAGTAAACTCCACTTACAACTAAGAGTGGTAGTAGTCCTGGTAACACACTGTCAAGAATTTCTTGAATAACAAATTCTTTACCTGAAAGCGTAAAGGCTAGAGATGATGAGACTTTAACGTAATTTCCAGCAAGTATACCCATCATAAATAATCCAAGTATCGATAGCCCCTCAATGACACTTTGCATTTGTTCACCGACGACTTCAGTTGCAGCAGTTCTTCCGAGTTTGAATCCGAGTTGCGCAAAGTAATAACCAATAAACAATTGATATAATGAAAAAGCTAAAAATGGAAATAAAGCTCCCAACGCACTACCTGACTGAGCCCATGGTAGAGCAATAGCAATAAATATGTATTGAATAGTTCCTGAATCAATTGAGTCACCAATTCCTGCTAAGGCACCCATTAATCCAGATTTAGTATTATAAATTAAATCATCATCAATTGTGATAGGTTGATCGAGATACATTTCTTGCGCACGTGCTGATTCCAACGACGCCATAATACCTGTAATTGTACCTCCACCCCATGAGAGTTGAGTATTGAAAAATAAAAGATGACGTTCATAAGCAGCAGCTAAATCTTCTTTATCTTTATATAGCTTTTTCAGGATCGGCATTAGGGCCCACATAAGCGATGGAGAAATATACTTATCAAATGAATGTGGAATTTCATTAACAAAGTAAAATCTTAGCCATGCTAAACCAACATCTTTTTTTGTAATTTCTTCTGGTTCTAACATTATTGTTTTTTGTGTAATTTCACTCATTGTTTTTCCCTCTTCTTCCTAGTAATCATCGTCTTCGTCATCAAAATCAGATGAAGAATTTGATGAAGTTCTTACTAATTCAGACGATTCTTTTTTAACTAATACATAGATAAACGCGATAATTGAACCAACAATTGCATAAGTAACCATCGTTACATTTAATGGTTTTAAGATAATTGCCATGAAATAAGCCAGTAAGAAAAAAGCAATATAGTTCTTTTTACCAATAACATAAACTGTAACAGCTATCCCAATTGCTGCTAAGCCACCACCAATAACAGATAAAATGTGGAAAAGAACTGTCCCTGCATTAGAACTAACAAATTCTGCAATGACTGGTGCTCCATAGAATAGAGCAACAAACATAAATGGAATAAAGATAACTAATGCTACGATAATAGGAATGATAACAATAGAAACAGTTAACATCTTACTATTTGCTTCTTTAGCGTATCTGTCTGTAAATCTTTGCATTACAAATGTATTAACAAAAAATCTAAATTGATATAAATAGGACCCTAAAAGCCCAACTGGAACAGCAATACTAATGGCTGCCTCAGGTTCCAAATCACCCAATAAAGCAACTGGAACGGCAATCGCTGCTGCAATTGCTGGTTCTGAAGGCATTTGTCCACCTGGAGAAAATACTCCCATATAAATTAACTGTATTGCTGCTGTAATGACCATAGCATCAGCAACTCTACCAAAGACGAGCCCTACTATAAGACCAGTCATCATTGGTGTAAATCTTAAGGTTGTTGTTGCACCTCCCAATAAAGATCGTGACATAACAAGTGCAACCCAAGTTGAAATGATTAATGCTTGAGCAACTGTAATTTCCATTCAAAATCTCCTCCTACTTTGTATTTTTCTCTACGGCGTGTCCGCCAAATTCATTACGCAATGAAGCTACGACTTTACCAGAAAATTCCTTATCATCTTGAGATTGATACCTCATCAATAGTGATGTCGTAATCACTGGGGCCGATATTTCTAAATCTAGAGCTTCTTGTACAGTCCACTTTCCCTCACCACTTGAATACATTGTTCCAGTTACTGAACTAAGTTTTTCATCTTTGTTAAAAGCTTGTTGTGCAAGTTCCATTAGCCAAGAACGGATAACTGATCCACTGTTCCATAATTTAGCAACTTCATCATTTTTATAATCATAAGGTCCTGCCTCTAATATAGAAAAACCCTCACCAATAGATTGCATCATTCCATACTCAATACCATTATGAATCATTTTCAAATAATGACCGCTTCCTGATTCACCCGTATATAAATACCCATTTTCTTGAGCTATTGCTTGGAAGATTGGTTCAATTTTATGAAATGCTTCTAAATCTCCCCCAATCATAAAATTACCACCATTTAATGCTCCTGAAATACCTCCAGATGTACCACAATCAAAAAAATGAATATTTTTCTCTTTCAAGATTTTATAGTTCTCAATAGAATCTTTATAGAATGAGTTACCACCATCAATCACGATGTCTTCATTTTCAAGCAAGACTGATAATTTTTTGATTGTTCCGTTAGTTACATCCCCTGCTGGAACCATTAGCCAAACAATACGTGGCTTAGGTAGAACTGAAATTAATTGTTCTAATGAATTAACTTTTTCAATCTTACCTTCCAAACTATGAATATCATAGCCAACAACATCAATATTATGGTTTAACATATTCAAACCAATGTTATATCCCATTTTACCTAATCCAATAATACCTACTTTCAATCTATGACCCCTTTCTGTTTGTGTAGCGCTTACATCCACATTATACGGAAATCATTTCCAATAGTCAACAAACTGTACGGAAATCTTTTCCTTAAGGAGTAATGTATGGTATAATTGGTTTATCAAAATATTTACAAATATGTTATAATCTTTACGAATAAATTCTTAAATCAATCTTTAGAAAGGAGTGTATGAATCTTTTTGGATTCATAGTATTATTCATGAATATTGACTTTAATACTGCATTAAAACTTCATTATCATAACCTCAGTAATAAAGAAAAAGATATTGCTGAATATATTAAAAAAAATATTAGTAATTTAAAATTTACTAATCTAGATGAGTTAGCTACTGCCACTAATAGTTCTAACTCAAGTATTTCCAGGTTTGTAAGAAAACTAGGCTTTGAAAACTACCAACAGATGCGAATTAGTTTTCACATCGATCACCAAAGTGATTTTAAAAATAAAATCTTACCAGCAAAAATAAGTCCAGACGATTCGGCATTGGAAATAAGCAACAGTGTTTTTCAAACTGGAATTAATTCATTGGTATCGACCCAGTCAATACTCCATGAATCTGACTTACTAAAAGCGGTGAAAATATTAGAAAAAGCTCAAAATTGCATAGCGTTTGGCATGGGGGGCTCGACTGTTATAGCACTTAATGCTTATCATCGTTTTTTAAAATCTTCTTTAAACTGTTCAATTCCTATGGATTTCCATATGCAACTTATTCAAGCGAACAGACTCAACGAAAACGATTGTGCTCTTATTATTTCTCACACCGGAAGGAATAAAGACATGATAAGAATCGTGGATATTTTAAATAAAAACAATGTTCCAATAATTGTTATAACCAGTAATGTATCCTCACCAATTGCTCAAGCTAGCGATTGCATTCTTCTTTCCATATCCGAAGAAACAAACTATCAACCAGAGGCTTTAAGTTCTATGGTAGCTCAGTTATTATTAGTTGATGCATTATTCATTTTATACTCTGTTAAGGTAGACAAAGACATGTCTTACTATGCTCTAGCTAGAGATCTTATTAATGAGACAAGAATCCAATAGAGTACATTGTGATCTAAATTCAATTAAAAAAAGCGATAAAATTACAGTCTAATGTGTAACTTTATCGCTTTTTCATTCAATCTTATTTGATGTTTATTCCTTTCTATTCCAACATTTAAAACAATCCGAACAAAAACTATCATTGATTCAACTTAAATTAACGACCTGATCGAACTCATTTTCGAATTCGTCGGAAAGATGATGAGTAATCATTACAATTGTAGTTTCCTTCAATTCCAGTAATTTTCTAACAATTTCATCTGCATTCTTTTTGTCAAGATTAGAAGTCCCTTCATCAATAAAGAAGACATCATTACCTTGTAATATCAATCTCGCCAGAATTAGTCGTTGTTTTTCTCCATCTGATAGATTGGCTTTAACTGCATTTAACGTAGTGTTTAAGTTATTAAGGTTAACGAGTTCTAACACGCTTAACAGATTGGAATCATCGATGGATCCCCATAAGGTAATATTATTATAGATTGTATCATTGAATAAGTGTTTATCTTGTTGAGCATATCCAATTAATTGAGATATATCACGATTGGACAGTTCTTTAATATCTATATTGTTTAAATAAATTGACCCTTCATAGTTTTTAACTCTACCTAGAATCAAATTTAAAAGTGTCGTTTTACCACTTCCACTTTCTCCAGTAATTGCATATTTTCTACCTTTTTGAAACGATAAATTAACATCTTTAAAAATTTCTTTCTCTCCAAAATCTAAAGATAGATTTGAAATTTCTAATGAAGTAAACTGATTACTAATTTTTGAATCGTTCTTTACTATTTCATCAATCTCGAATTTCTGTAATATTGAAGATACTGAATTAATTGATATCATGTCCCTTGAAAAGACGGTGAGTGAATTAAAGACATTCGCTGCAATATTCCCTACCGAACCAAGAACTCCCAAGGTAATCAGTCCTTCTGTAGCAATATATCCGGTATATACTGATAAACTCATCTGACTAGTAATACTTATGAGTGCAATGAAAAGGTTAATCACTCCATTCTGTTTAACATATAATATTTTCTCATCTTTAAACTTATGATTGTTTTGAGTGATTAATTTCGTCAAAAGTTCGATTCTATTTAATGAAAATAGGATGTTGACTCCTTCTAGAATGTTTAAATTTTTAGATAAATACTGATTCGTCGAACTTAGATATTTCTCCGTAATAACTTGTGACTTTTTGTTGAAAAAACGGGGAAGAAACGTCACTACGATTGTGAGTACTACAGTCAATATAGCAATTGAATAATGAAAAGAAAAAAGTGCAATAAGAGAAAAACTCATCAAGAAAGTTGTTTCAATCATATTCAAAAATGACACGAAACCATTCGTTTCGATCAAGGCAATATCATTGCTTAATCCTGTTGCATAATAATTAGCATCGTACTCGATAAATTCATTATATGGTTTACTAGCAATTGCTCTTATATATCTTTCTCGAATACTATTTGATATTTGAGTGATTAATTTCTCCTTGCTGATGACCAGCCGATGATTGAACGATAATAGTACAATCCATAAACTTATACCCAGTAATTCAAGTTTTAAAAAGCCTAAAAAATCATTCCTCAATAGTCTGTTGAATGACCATACTTGAACATATGAGGTTGCTACTTGAGAAACAGTAACTATAAAGATCAAAAATAATACAATTATTGATTTTTTCCATTCAATTCTTAGGTATTTATATATGTTTGTCATAGACTCATCTCCTTTTTAAAGATAGTCTAATCATACAATCAATACTTCAAGAAACTTTAATTTCCACTATAGTGCACTAAATAGTTATCTGATATTTCATCAACTAATAATTTGAGACGATCAGCACCAATATAATTTAAGAATGACGTTAGTTTGTTGACTTCTGATTCTAAAAAGTCTACACCCTTTATATTCGTCTCATCAATTATTTTGAATAACTTTGTCAAAATTTTTGCTAGTAGAAACCTATCGTCTAGATTCATTTTATCCAATTCATTTATATACTTTTGTAATAAATACATCTTATTGTTATTAATACAGTTAATCATGGTGTTAAAGATTAGGAGTGTTTTCACCTCAATATTTTCATCATAACCACCAAAAAGTTGGTTTTTATTAATAAGTTCATCAGTCAAGGTTACAGCAATACTATTAGGTAGCATGGTCATACAATTGGTTAGAATAATCAGTTCATATTTACTCCAATAATCCACACCAAAAAGGTAATCGGAAAGAGACTTAATTTCATTATCTGATAACTTTATTTGATGTAAATCACAATAAAATACATTAGCAAGAATCGATTTGTAAAGATGATCATATACTCCAGTCGTTTGATACTCTTGTCTTTCTCTTTCAACAATCTCTTGTAGTTTATTTCCATCTTTTTTATAGTAACTGGATGAAACTTGTTCTAGAAATATGTCGATATCATCCTTAACATGTGAATCATCAAGCAAAAATGAAAACTCATTAAGGCTAATATTAAGCGCATCAAGAAGTAAGCAGAGACGACTAAACGATACATCACTCTCATTACGTTCAAATTTTGAAATAAATGATTTGGACACTCTATAACCTGTTGCTCGAGATACTTCTTCTATTGTTTGTTTCTTTCCTTTTCGCAATTCTCTATAGATAGAACTGTAATTCATTTTAACCCCTCCCACTAACGACTGTTTTAAATATGATAACATAGTAATTACTGGACTGTTTAGATTTATGAACTTAAGAAAATACTTGTTCCATGATTAAACTACTTACAAGTTCTTTCCACCAAATTTCTTTAATTAACTCTTTCTTTAAATTCACAATGATTGATTAACTTGAAATTTTACCTTTCCTATAAATTAAATATAAAAGCAACTCAAATTTTGGGTTCGGTTCATTCTTACAAATCAATCATCTGATTTTTCAGTGAATCTGTATAAATCTTTTTTAAAACAAATGTTTTCATTTTCAACTTATTATAACAATTTTCGTTATAGAGAGAAGTATCTATCACTCAATGAAGTTAATAATGGATCCTGAAAGGTTAACTTTGTTTATAAACTATATTCAAGATTTGTAAAAAAATTATACACTTCTTGTTCAACTTGTTCATCTGTTGGAGTGACATATGTTGCTCGATTCATAATAACTTTTTCGAAGATCGGGGTCAGGAACTCAACAATAACTTTTTCTTGTTCAGATGATTTAAAAACCTCTTCTGACATTTTTTGAAATTCTTGACTCGTAATTACTGATAATTCTTTAAATACTTTAGCTGTTTCATTTTCATCTAGCATATATTCTGTAATTAAGAGCATTAGGTATATGTTAAGCATTCTGTTAAAAACTATTATATCATCTTCCATTAATAGATTACTGACACCTTTAGCTCCCTTTGAAGCCACTACTCCTCCAGCAAGTCCTCCCGAAAATCCAATCATTGATCCAACTACATTTCCTAATCCAGGAACTACCGAGCCTAAAACTGCTCCAGTTACCATCGTTCCTCCAACACTTCCTATGAGAGTTGTCGTTAATATTGCTAGATTCTTTGAATATTGCGCTCCACTAATTTTACTTGCTGAAAGCTTATAGGTATCTGGAATCGAGAATATAGCAATCGAAATACCGGCAGTGATAACTCCAGTTCTCATTAATTTTGAAAGATGTTTCGTGGCTGCCGAACCATAAATAGGTGGTTTATTTGACAATGATCTTAGCGAATTAACCAAAAAATGTGATGATTTCATTCCTATTTTTTCTACAACTACTTGACTTGGTTTGAGAAGGATATGCATAGCCTTAGTGCGGACAGCTTGTTGAACTAATACATGTTGAATCAACGTTAATCCAGAAGTTTGTACTCCACTTAAGAGGCCAATTTTTGTTGCTTTCTCTACATCTTGAGTTGTCTTCCATGCAGTGTATGACGATGAGATGAAGGATATCCCAAAAGCACTAAGACTAATTACTGCCCCTGATTTCACATCATATGAAATAGAGTCTATATTCCCAGCCTTCGTTAAATTAACTGCTTGCTTATAGGTAAGTTTTCCCTCTATAACAATTTCAGACGCTCGCTCTGGATCTTTAATCCCATCCACAAGACCAGCTTCTATTTTTTTCTTGAACTTCTCAAGGACATCTTGGTATTGATCTTTTGGAACCTCAAGTTGCATTGGTTTTCCATTATCTATATAACGATACATTTTTGTTTCACTATCAAATGAAGATTCGATCGAACCTGTTGCAGAATTATAATATTTTGTTTGAACTAACATACCATTTACAACTCTATCTGCTCCATTTTTAGCATTATCTCGACCAAGAACTTTCGCATTTCTACCCATCAACTTATCTATTCTGGTTAGTTCTTCTTCAACCATTTCTCCGTGACCAGATTTTGTATTATAAATTGACTTTTGGTCAACAAAAATAGATTCTTGATTTGAAAGGACACCTCCAGAAATAATTAAAGATTTCTTGTGAACCGCATTATTGGTTTTATCAATTTCCAAATTTAGTTCTTTTTCAATTTTTTCATAGTCCTCAATACTAAAATCAGAAACTTTTCTACATACCGCAACAAAGTTAACATAGTGAGGTGCTTCAACTTGAAGCGCAATATTCTCCTCATCTTCAACAACAAACCATAAAGGATCAAAACTTCCCCATGTAAAAAAGAATACATTTGGAACCCCTTTACTAAATACTTCTACATTACTTCTAATAAATACCCCTTCATTTGTTAGCACAATACCACTTGGTTTCAGGTCAAATTCTGCATCTACCCAAAGTAGTTTTTGCTCTATTGGAATAGAAAAAAAACGTTTCAAATATGAAATTCTTTTGTCATTAATTTCTATTGGAGATTCACCCAACTCTCCCATCATTTTCGTCAAATATGTAATATCTAACTCTTCAATAATACTTTTGATTTCATTGTTTTTTTTAACTTTAGAGTAAATTTTGTTTAGTTCTTTTTCTACTCTATTCTCTTGAAATTGAACATTTATAGAGTTCGTTACATCTTGAACAAATTTTCCACCAGTTTTTAGACCACTTAATGCAATATCTGAAGTGTTTTTTATTACTTCTTGACCAATATCAGAAATACCTGAACCAATTTCTAGAGATTTTTTAATTGTTGAATCTGTAATGTCTTTAGTAATATCGCCAAATTGTTTTGTTAACTTCTTTGATGTTCTAAAAAAATCGTTCGGATTATTATTCTCGCTCATTTTATGCCCTCTCAGCTTTCTTAACTGAATTATCTCACTATTAAACACAACAGACAATACGTCTAAAACAACACATCTTTTCTTTGAATCCATGTTATCATTTCTCACCTTCTCTTATTATTACATTTTCGTTATATTGAGAAGTGTCTGCCTAAGTGAGATATTCTGGTGCTGTCGTCATGTAGTCTTATATAAATCGATTTTAAAGTCTCTTATTACTACTAAAATTGAGTAATATTTTTCTTGAGGTTTCGCTCATTATTTGAAACTAGTTCCTGCATTATTCAATTTTGATACCCCTTTAGTTGCTGTTATATCCAAAGTTCCTAGTTTGTAATACTTCTTTCCACCATGATTTTCTTTCTAAAATAATATGGTCATCTACTTTAGCATTGTAATTTTCAAGAATAGAATAATAGAAGTTTGTTTTTATGTAGTCGAAACCTTTATGATAAACTAATTCTATCAGTTCTTTATTCCCACCATGACCATTTTCTATGTAGTTCTTCCATCGTTGAAGTAACATTCCATAATCACTTGTAGCAGAGCCAACATACATCTTTCCATTAGTAATATCTGTTAGCAAATATACTGCCTTTTGATTTTCCAACGCTGCAAGCCAATCATTTTTACCATATTTAATTATTGTGCACAACTGTTTATAAGATAATCTAACCTTATCATAACCCGGAAAATCTTCACCTCCATATAATGCTGGTAAAATAGATTTTACTCTACTTTCTTCAATATACTTACAAAGATTAAAAGTATATCGAGCAAAAGTATTTCCTTTAACAAGTTGAATAACCAACCTACCAAAGTAAGGCTTATATTTATCGATAATTTTTACCTTTCCAAATGCATTTTCTGGAACATCAATAATTTCTGCAGCTGATGTGAAGAGCCATTCATCATCTCTTAACCTTGCGAAGCTAAATACCCATTGACCTGGTCTAAAATTCCTCTGATTACCATACCAACCCCAATAACTACATTTTGGGCAAGTTCCGTTTTCTTTGTTTTTTTCATCACAATAAAGCCAAAGATCAATGTTTGATTCTCCTCCTACTCCAGCTTGCATATTGAGTTCTATTTTACTGTTATTAATTTCTTCATCAGTTAGACCAAGGATATTATTTAGTTTTATGTAGTTCATAGTATCAAACCTTTCTTTGCTATATATTAAATCCCTTCAATATTGAGGGGAATCCAGTTACTACTAAACCCACTGTTTCTCTTTTCAATTCGGCACTGAAGGTCTATACGAATAACCTATTCTGCTTGCAAGTTCAAAAAAATCGATTTTCATTCTTATAAATAAGACTCTTATTTATTCGCTGTATCTATAAGATACTCCATCAATGTAATGGTTTAGTGAATTTGTAACACCTGTATATAATCCAGTACAATATTCATTTTTGATTCACAATTTGTTCTTCTTGATACTATCCAAAACTACTGAAGAAAGAACTGAAAACAATAAAAAAGTAGTTGATAGAAATTTGTTAAAGAAAGATTCTATTTCGTGATCATTATTTAGATGTGCTAGATCATTTCTTATATTCAACCCTTCATCATTCTCATCGGATAATAGATAGTACCGGATAACTTTCGATTGGCATTTACCAAGAAGTTGTTGAATTTCTTGATTTTCGTCAGATAGCAAATAGTTGAGTGAAATGCTTTTATCTTTTATGTAATCAATTTCCCTACGTTGAAACTTATAAAAATTTCTAAGAATTTTTTCTATCAAACTACACATATACATAGTTGGTCCATAATAATTAGCAATTGATATTTTTTGGTTCAAATTAGTTTCGTCTTTTTTCTCCGATATATTTCTAATTATATCAAACAATGTATTAAAATCATCGTTCAATTTATAGTCATCATTTATGCTATATTCACTGTCAATAAGTTCGACATAAGAGCTCATTGAGCTAATCAATAAATCTGGTTCATTGTATATTATATAATGTGTAATACTCATTAAATTAAACATTAAATAGTCCAACTGTTTTATCCTACTATGTGTAAAAAATGAATTAGAATTATTTGAGAAAACACCATCAAATACCGATAGTTCCATTTCTTCGAGAATTGAAAAGATGCTATCTCTCTGTTGTGGTCTATGAGTATATTCATAGAGTACTATTCCATGTCTAGATATTTCTTTTTTAAGTAATTCAATAGTTTCAGATGAATCGATTTTGTCAGAGAAAACATGTCCATAGGTCCTAAGAACTTGATCAAACTTCGGTGAAATCACCTTCTGTAAGGACTCAAAATTATATACTTCTGGTGACTTTGAATTTTTAAGGTATTTTAGCCAATCATGATAGAATTTATCATATAGATAAAACACTTGGTCTTTTTCTGTCCCTGTTAAATCAGATTGAACTTTCCGTGAGAAATCTAATGTTACAGTTTTATTGAATGATTCGGTTTGATCCTTAAATTGAGAAGAATTTAATAACTCTAGATTATCAACAATGGACGAATCTATGTAATACACATTCTCAACAACTATTCTTTCAAACCACTTTTCGAGAATTTTAATATTCTCTTTTAAATATGATATATATAACTTAAAATTTTTGGGGATAAGCAAATCATGGTAACAACAATCAAAAATATACTCTCTAACTATTGAATCTATTCCTTTATTTGATGCAATCATAATAATTTCATTTTTACAGAAAAGGTATTCTTTAATTAGTTTTGAATAGTATCTATTAATCAAAATATTGCGTGTGCCGATTTCAAGTTCACAGATTCTTTTTAATACACTCATAATCTTATTAAATCTTTTTAGTTCTTCTCCACTTGCAAATAATGAGTCGTTTTCATGATTCAAATAACTTTGATATAATAGATAATTTTTGATTTTTTCTAAATCAGTTTTAGACTCTTTTTCATATATTAGAAGCTTGTTTATCATTTTATCTTCTTGACTAATTCTAGAAATAATATTTGATTCTTTACTAATATCCAGTAATGTTACTAAGCTCAATTTACTCAATCCTCCTTATATATAACTTTTCATTAGAACAATGTGATTTGAATCTAACTCTAAATTAAAATCTCTATTACACATATTATAAACCGGAGTGTCAATACTTTAGTTGTAGTGGATAAGCTTTTTTGTAACACAAATGTTTAAATAAGTTGTAGTATTTCTAATTTTATTGGGATTTTTATAACCGTTTGATGGATGTGGTCTAACCTGGTTATACCACCCATATATATTCTGATATTCCAGTTTCGAGTTGTTTGTCACTTTTAAACTGTAATCGGTTGATATGCTCAAATTTCAAGGTTCTCAAAAATCGTTCCGTCTCCTCATTGTCATAAAGACATCCAGCTTTATTCAAACTTTGAATCACCTCGTTTTGTAGGCAATCTTCTGTGAAATCATAGGATGCGAATTGGCTTCCTTGATCGCTATGAAGGATTAAACCTTTAGGCCTTTCCTTTTGTGAAGACAACGCTGTATCTAAAGTCTCTTTTGCAAGTGAACTTGTCATCATTCGACTCGTTTTAGTGGCACAATGCTTCGGTCTGCAAGGTCCAAAATACTGCAGTTGTATTGGAACTTACCATTCCATCCTTTGATATAAATAAAGCTGGTACACCAAACTGTGTTCTTTTCGTTTACATCAAAGTCTTGTGATAAGTGATTTGGAAATATCTCATGCTTCGTTCCTTCAATGTGTTGAGGGCGCTTCTTATTAGGTACACAGTAGAGTTACAACTCTTTATTCATATATTTATGAACAGTAGTCTTACTGTTATTGAAGTTATCACGAGCTAAGAATACGACCATTCCACGATGCCTATAATGCCACCTGTAGATTGGAAGACATCTTTAATTTAATTTTTGATGGAATGCTTCTTTTGAAGATACTCCCGCTTTGTGTTTTTGAGATAGTTATAATACCCACTAGCATAAACACCAAAACTCCTTAATAACCAACGTAAGCCAAAGTAATCCTTATACTGTTCAATAAATTTATAGATTAATTGCTCGTTTCCTTCGCAAAGAATGCCGCCGTCTTTATTAGAAAGTCATTTTCCTTCTCAGCTTCGGAGAGTTTTTTCTTGAGTATACGATTCTGCTCCATTAACTCAAGTTCATTCATTGTTTCTAGCGTTACTTGGCATTCTTTGCGGTAATCATGAACTAAGTTATTAATGGATGCGGTTGATACACCATATTCAGTGGCAAAACTTACAATGCTACGTCCATCTTGGATATTAGGTGCAACGATTTTATTTTCTATTTCTGTACTGTAACGTTTCATATGTTTTCTTCTGTTTCTTCTATTGTACTGGATTATACACAGGTGTTACAAATTAACTATACCACTGCAATTTTAATTTAGCCATATTTTCATCCAAGCAATTTCTTGCTAAAAACTTTATTCCATCTCTTCTTAACCTCTAAGAAATCATTTTCAAAATTCATCATCAAATCATAATATCCAGGATAACCTGTGAAATGATTAAATTTAAATACCGGTATTAATTTACCGTTAACGAACAAATCCCAGCAATTAATTTTTTGTCCTCCTCGTTTCCATTGTTCAGAGATAGCCTCCCCTGATACATATATTTTACTTTGTTCTATCGTAATATTATTCATCGTTTTTGAGTCAGGTAATTGTTCATCCACTTTTGCTGAAAAACTATGATAACATCTGGCTTAAGATATTTTATTTTATTTAAGAATTCAGAAGGACTATTTCCTAAATCTCTTGTTCCATCTATAGTTTCTCCTTCCATAATAACTTTTTCATAGAAGTTAATAAATGATAATTCAATAAATGAATTTACATCCGAATTTTTTTTCAAAAATTTTGCAATGCGTTTGAAGTATTCAATTGACCAATCGTTTTTAAGATATTTTTCAACTGTATTAATTGTTATGTTCCTTAAAACATCAATATTTTCGAATTGATTTAAATCTCGAGTATAATGACTTTCGCCAACAACAAGAATCCTAGTTTTGAAGCATAATATCCTCCTCCTATGAAAGGATTAATTTTAAATTGCATTTTTCCTCCTAAAGTTATTGTAAAACTTCATTAAAATTGACAATGAAAAAAAGTTAAGTCCCAAATCATTTGGAAACTGCATTTGAGTGCAAATTTAGCAGTTATTCGGTTGATAAAATGTACTTTAAATCTTATATTCCAGATCAATTATTCATTTTTGAATCATTTCATTATTATAAATTGACAAGTGAAATATTCAACCAGTTTGAAATGACAACATTTTTATAATTACGTTTTCCAATTTTTTCTAGTTCGGACTCGCTGTCTCTAGAAAGATTGAGCTTATTTCAATAGAAGTTGTATCAATCGTTTTTTACTCATGTGTAGTGAAAAAATTATAGATATAATTCAATTTATTTACTAGTTCATATAGATTAAATAACTATAACCTAGAAAAACTAACCTAACTACCTGTTAATAAAAGATTGTCTCATTGAAATAACTCGTATTTTCTCTAAGTATTTAAGAATTGCTGAATAAGCTATATTTTCCTTGTGCAGTGTGGCCGCAACTAAAGCATACTCCATCGATAAATTCGTTTGAAATATCGCACTATCATCAGTATTAATACTTACACTTAGGTTCTTAAAATTTGATTCCCAGAGTCCGTCTGAGTTAAAAGAAAACAGTGGTAAATCAATTCTTTTTCGTAAATAAGAAATTTTATAATTGGAACTTGGGTTTGCTTCAATTTCTACCCCTAATTTCGTAATTTTTTCTCTCAGCAACTTTTGAGCCATTTTAACGCAATCGATATAGATATCGCTCGCTTCTAAGACTACTTTCTTTTTTGCCTCAAGTTTGTATTCAGTGTTCATGTGATACTCCAAATACAGTTTATTTGAAATTCTATTATCAAAACAACTACTACAAATATCTCTAGTTTTTTTTGAGCGTAACTTGTACGCTGTTAGATAATGATGGATAGATAATGTTTCAAATCGAGATGGAAGAAATTCCATTTTGTACTTTTCATATTCAGACTCTAAGAACGATACATGTTCATTGTTTTCTTTGGATATGATGTGAAACATCCATACAATATCATCAACATAATCTTCAACTGAGGTATGAATTTTACATCTTTTTGCAGCAAAATACTTATCTACATCTAAGCCCATTGCAATCGCATGACCAAGCCTATCTCCACGACCAAAATTTAGAAAACAAATTACTTCATCAATTGCTCTAAGTCCATTAACAATGGTATTAAATTCCTCACCAACGTGATATGTAAAACCAATATTGCTTGTGAAATCATTTAATAGTCGATGACCTTGATAAATATCACTTAACAAGTAGGGTCTACAATTTAACTCATAATTTGCCGTATCAATCCCTACTATTTTGTCCTTATAGTAGTCAAATGTATTCTCCTTGAAAAATTTTTTGTTTTTTCTTTCATAGATTTTTCTCATTGATGTAAACTCAGTATCAAATTCATACTTGTCAATTTTAAATCGATCCACTTCAATTCCACTGTTATGCTCAACGTTAGATTTTATGTAATGACAAATAATCCCATAATCAATTTTTTTTCTATTTTTAGAATTAATTTTGTTGTGATGCTCAAACATTTTATTGTTTATTAAATCAAGATCATTTACTAATTTTTGTAACTTTGTCGGATTTAAAGGTGTCACTCTAAATTCAATCAGTTCAACATTTTCATCTCTATAATACTTATCAAAAACACTTTCATAAATAATCTGATTAATGTTTCGACCTTTAAAATAGTCTGAGTGTTCAATGAAATTCGACTTTATATTCTCGTGTTCTTTAAACTGACCAAATCCAGTATTATGATTGTCATGAATTAATCTTAATTTGAATTGATTGATCCCTGTAATATACATGTTAAATAGGAACGAGTCCAATTGATTAAAATTATTATTATAGTTTTCAATGATTATATGATAAAGAACTCTTTGAGCAATAATTGGAGCCAATGCAGTTTCATTTTTATTTCCCCTTCTTTGGACTATATTATAAGTAGTAGTTGTCTTAGACTCAAACCATTCTCTAAATTTATTTTGTAAATACTTAAAACGAACTTCAAGTGATTTTATTTTCTTTTTATTTTTTTCTTGATAATTTTCTGGTTCCTTTTTTAACAGAATTATCATTTCTTTGCGATCTTGTTGACGAACTGTAAAAAGATCAATCATTTCACTAGAACTTATTTTATATTCTGAAGGGATACTTTCTCTAAGTGACCATATATAAAAATGGAGGTACCTAAGTTTATTAAAAGCAAAATTTTCCTCCTGTAGTTCTCTTACTGTTTTACCTGAAGTTTTCGAATATACACACTTTGTAAAAGAGTCAACCTTATAAAATGAATCCAATACATATGCAATCCAACTTAAATCTACTGAATACCCAGATCCCTTAAGATGCATATGGTTTTCTGAAATACCTTCTCTAAGTAATTGCTTAATATCTTCAGCATCATGATCTACGAATAAAGAGTGATTAATATTTTCCTCAGGATCTAATCGATTATTGTACAAATAAGAAGAATAAAAAACATTAGAATCAAGTTTATTTATAAATCCATCCCACTCGAGTAAATTATTGAATGTCACAGTTGCAACACCTTTATTTCTCTTTATGTATGTAGACGAGATATACTGAATAAGATCTATACCCGTATAGTTTGAATCAGTATTAATTCTAGTTTGTTGGTTGTTTTTAGGTGGTTGATTTGTCATATTATTTACTATCCAAGACAATAAAATATCAAGCTCATCATCGCTATAATCAAAATTATACCTGGTTTTATATACCTTTTTAATTTTTTCAAAATATTGGTCATTTATAAATTCTAAACCATTACTTTGATTTTTTGATAAAAAATTTAATGAAGAATTATAATTTGGTAATCCTACATTTCCTAAAGGATCTTTAATTTTTTCAAATTGCTTTAGTAACTCACAAAATTTGATATCCTTAAATAAAACACCAATTATTCTATCTAAACTATTCATGATTTATTCCTTCTCTTCATACTTATTATATATAATCTCAATTTGCCTTCTTTCATCTTCTTTAATAGTTTTTCTTCTATTTCTTTTTAGTTTATCAATTAAAAGTTCAACTTCATTTGTAGTTGCATTTTGGTTAATTAAATAATCTTGGAACTGTTTTAAAAAATTGATATATTCTTGCACATCATTTATATTTTTATTATTTAAGTTTACCTCATCTTTATTATCAAAATTATAAATCTTATTCTTAGCATTATTTATTTTCATTGATTTACTAAGATTAATAATGTTATTTTTTTCTATTTCCTTAATATCTTTTTCGGTATATGGTGGATAATATACTCTCATTTTATTCTGAATCACATTATTTTCATACATCTTTGGTTCCTTAAATGAGTCTGTAAATTGCTTAATCAAATGAATATCTTTAATCCCAAAATGCCTTATTATTTTCCCTTCTTTTATCATTGAACTATACTCTGAAAAAATACCTTTAGTAAGTCTGTTTAAAGTATATGTAACTGGATTATTCTCTGATCTTCTATGTAAGCTTTTTCTTATTAAAAAGTCGATGGTGAACATATTACTGAAAAGAAGAAATGATCCGCCTTCGGGTCCATTATCAGGGTCAATTTGATTTCTAATGGCGTCGACTATGTACGATTTATTTGATAAATATGCGAAGGGATTCGTTCTATATAGAGTATTTTCTCTAACATTTTCAATGGAATCATTTCTATATTCAAAATAGTGACGATACTTTAATCCATTGCCCGTTTCATTGATGTTTTTTGATACATCACTGGTAATTGAGAAACCTGAATATGTAAAATATGAAGGTTTAAAATTTTGACGTTCAAACGAAAATCCATCTAGATCTCTTAGTCTCACAACCGCAACTTCATCAGATCTCGAGTAAGAGTAAAAATTATAATTTTCTGGGATTATGAGCCCATTCATTAGTTCTAAATAGTCATTAAAATTAACATCACTGTCCAAATGCGTGTTTAAAGTAGATAAATCAATTTTACGAACTTGAATATCATGTAAAATACTGGAAGTTAGGAGACTAAACTCTATAGAGTAAAGAACCTTAAAATTATAGATAAAATAGCCAGGGTTTGATTTATCTGAACCCATCGTATTAATTTTTTTATAGTCTTCCATCGATTGTACGACATCCCCCAAGCATATGTTGTGAGGCTCCGCACCAAGATTACGAGGATACGATACTACATCTTCTCCATAGTTATCTTTAACACTTTCGATTGCATTATAATATAAATAGGAAAAAGCTATGTGATTTTTGAGTTGAACCGGAGCATTCATCCAGTTTCTAAAAAAGAGAATTTCTTCAGTATTCATTTCTTTTTCTAACTTATCAACAAAGTACGATTTAAAAATCAATAAATTCTTATAGTAACGTTCTGCATTAGTTTCATTACTCTCGACTTCGTATTTTAGAGATCGATCAATAAATTCACAAAGTTGAAGAAGACCCCTTAAATTGGAAGGCATAAATAGCCTTTCATTTTCTCTAGTATCAATTGGTTTAATATCTAAATTCGTTCTATAAAAGAGTTCTCTAAAAATTGTATCAAAAACGTTTGTTTCAGTATTCAGACTACTCCAATTTTCTAATACCAAGTCAAGATCTTCGAATATTGATTTAATTTGAGCTTCTAAAAAATCATTACTCGTTGGTAGGTATACTTTTTTTGACTGTGGAATAGCTTTATCAACCATGTTTTTAGCTTGTGTCCTGAGTTCTTCTGTATTGATAATTTTCTTATTTAGTAATCGGTCATTGTCTTCAATTAAGCCATTGACAATAGCATTTTGAAGTTGACTGTCTCTAAATGACAAAACAATAGTTGCACATCCTGAAAGATATTTAATGACATCATCAAATATGTGTTTAACAGATTTATTCCCAGTCAAATCAATATCATCGACAATAAGAACAAATCTTTTTATTTCTTTGTAGTTACTAAGTTTGGACAGCTCGCGTATCACATCTTCTGTAAGTTTTTTAAGCATCTTATCGAATGACATTTTTTTCTCAAATTCATCTAGAAGGTCAATGTTTGGAACATTTCGATCATCAAACAATCGCTTATTTTTGGCATCATGTAACATTCCAACAAGTTCTTCTAAGTTATATACGATTTCAGAAAGGTTGCATGACGATCCCAAACGATTAAACTCTTTTTTAACAAGCGAATAGATTTGAGTTAGATAATATACAATAATCGATAAATCACCTTCAACCTCATTCGGGTCAATTATATCTAACACATAGTTCCCTTTCTGATCATGCACGTAGTTCTTATATGTCTGAAGTAATGATGATTTACCTGATCCTCGTTCTCCAACCACACCGATAATATTCGTATGATGTTCATTGTCATTTTCGTTAGTTAATTCAACCATCTTTATTAGTTGATCTTTAAATAAATAATCATTTCCGTGATCGATAACAGCAATAGTTTCTTCTCTACTCAAAGCAACTGGTTTGTATATTTTTTTCCATTTATTATTTTGTAACATATTGTTCTCCTTTTTATCATTCTAAATAGACCAAATTATTTTTTCTTATCATTCTAGCTCAATACATAAAATACCACCTTCATTTAAAATAAATCCTCTAGATATTTTTAGTTAGTTTAAAAACATCTAAATTCTACTCATACTCTGTATGTAGTGGTAGAGCAATTTTGGAACACTAATGTATAAATAGATTTAAGTATTTCTAATTTCATTTGGTGGAGTGTCAACACTTTAGTGGACACTCCATTTAAATATGCAATTTTTTTTAATAGTCTATACAATTCATATCCGACTACAAAAATTAATCTGTAGCTACTTTAATTCATTATCGTAGAGAACAATATTCTCATTTAACACTTTCATCCATTCTCTACTTATATCCTGCGTGTACTTAAAAGGTTTTACTTCTATATTATTTTCTTTATATTTAGAAAAATCCTTGCTTTTTAATATATCTGGTAAGTTTGGGATATTTTTCGAGCCAATTTCATACTGAAATGCGGACGTGTATAATAAGTTTCTATCAACAAACCATGTCTTAGAGAACTTGTCTATAATGTTTTCTTTAGCATCACTAAAATATCTCCTTCTAACTGAAAAGATATCTTCATTTTCTGCAAGATTACCAGTATCAATTTCATCTAAAATATTTTTATATACTTCTTTTACTACGTCTGCCTTATTCATATTCTGAAGTGCTTTTTCTATTTCTGACCTTACGCTTGTATCATGTGGAGTATATGCATCTAAAAGCTGATCTATATATCTTGAATCTATATTGTACAAACTTGCTTTATGTTCACTATAAAAATTAATTTCCGTTAGGTCATTCTCCGTTGATTCTTCTGCTTCATGTTGAAGCGATCCTTTTATACTATTATAGGTACCCTCATGTTTTTTAATTAAAGCAACCATAGATCTCATGGCTTCAGATTCTTCGTACTCTTCATTATACTTATCGTATGTGATTAAAGCTTCTTGTGCTTTTTGTAACCGTTGAAAATCCCTCACATATTGGATCTTTGTTTCAATATCAACATTTTCATCCGTTACTTCTAGTGAGTAGTTGCTCAAGGCATCAAAAGCAAGTTTGAATTCTTTTTTACTTTCTTCATAATCTGGATAAATCAAAGCGTGATGCTCTTTTGAATGAGAATATAATTCTACCGCTTTATTTACATTATCTTCCATACTTAAGGGTTTTCGATATGTTACAATTAACCCTTTATTTTTTCCAGGATAAGTTCTATTTGTTCTCGAAAATGCCTGGATAAGATTCGCGTACTCTAAATTACGGTCGACAAATAAAGTAAGAACTTGTGGAGCATCAAATCCAGTTAATAGTCTGTTCACAACAATGACTAAATCAATTTGTTGTCCAAATTTCTTAAACTCAGCTTTTTTACGAGCTAAGCGATTATTGATATCACTATTGTAACGATTAATCTCACTAATATTCCACGAGGTATTATAGTAATTATTGTAATCATCGATAATATTTTCCATTTCTGTTTCTTTATGAGCTGCTTCAACACTATTCTCATCTATTGAATAAGTAATCGCAATCCTTGGGAAGTCTGGATCATCAATGACACGTCCTTTTTGTACTGGGCTATCACGATATAACTCCTCTATCCAATTTGAGTTTTTCTTAATATCTTGAATTTTTTTATAATATTTTTTTGCCATCTCGATCGAGTTCGTAGTTAAAATAGCTGACTTGGTTGGCCTACCATTCTCAAAATCAAATTTAACATATGCATTATCTGGCTTAAGCATCTTCTTTACAACAGATTCAACATGCATATCGTCTTCATAAACCTTATCATCAATATACGTTTCTCTTTTAATTCCATCCATACTACCAATAATTGAATGAAGTTGATCATCTGATTTATTTTGATTAACTCTCTTTGCCCTTAATGCATCAAAGATTACATTGTCAATATCTGTGTCATGAATAGTATGATCATGTTCCACCTGAAACCCTAGCACAGACTTATCATCCAAAGCGTTTTTTATTGTGTACGTATGAAGTTCTTTTCCATATTGATCAGGTGTCGTTCTTGCTAGCTGCCCTT
The DNA here is from genome assembly GCF_009828835.1 of Erysipelothrix urinaevulpis. Taxonomy (GTDB): domain Bacteria; phylum Bacillota_I; class Bacilli_A; order Erysipelotrichales; family Erysipelotrichaceae; genus Erysipelothrix; species Erysipelothrix urinaevulpis. The sequence continues at coordinate 151,150 of NZ_WTTB01000006.1, read as the reverse complement.
TCGCTTCTTTTTTATTCACTTCAAAAATAGGCGTCCCTGTGAATCCAAACCATGTTGAATTTGGAAAGAATGACTTGACAGACGCCATGCCTTCAGAACTGATAGCACGATGACACTCATCAACAATAAATACTATGTGTTGTCCAATTAACTTCTTAAAACGATTTTCTTTGTTACTCTCTTCTTGTTCACGAGCATACTTTAAAGCTGCTTCTAATTTTTGCCTTGTTGTTATAATAACTACATTAGAATTTGCATCAGACAATAGTACTTTACTGAGTTCCCTAGAACTCCCTGTCCCAACAATTAAAGCATTCTCAGCACCTTTATAACTTGATATACCGGTATTATACTCAGACGCAAATTTGGTAAATTCACTCGTTGTCTGATTGTCTAAGTCTTTACGATCCACAAGCATAATTGTTCGGTCAACCCCTGGCTTTTTCGCTAGAAGCTTGGTCGAGACAAAACTTGTTAAAGTCTTACCAGATCCTGTTGCATGCCAAATATACCCGCCTTCATGTCGTGAGGCCGACTCATAAATTCGCTCAATTGCATGAACTTGATAAGGATGTAAAACCATTAGACGTTTATGACTTTGATCCTCACTCAGAATAGTATAATCTGCAATCATCTCGTGAGCACGGGGAATACTTAAAAACTGCTTCGTAAATTCATAAATATCATCGACTTTTTTATTATCGCGTGTTCTCCAAGTAAAAAGATTTTTAGGATCCATGTCTTTGGATAAAGAGTTCGCAAAATATCGTGTATTCTGTTCATTAGAAATTACAAATAACTGTAATGTGGAAAATATATTATTTCTAAACGTCCCCTCCTCAGTGTACTTCTTAATTTGATTAAACGCTTGATAGAAACCATCTTTAGCTTTGATCTGTTTTAATTCAATTTGAATTAAAGGTAATCCATTAATCAGTAAGGTTATATCAAATCGTCGTGAACGACTCGCCTCACTATCACTAGAAGTCGCTATTTGATTGACAACTTCATAACTTGATATTCCACCAGCGATATCATGATTTGAATATAAAACTAAAGATACCCGGCCTAAACATGTATCATCACGTTCAATATTAATACGAGCAAATCCATTCTCACCTTTTAACCATCTTGCAGCATCAAAAGGAGTCACTGTCTTAGACATCAACTCCACTTTAACCTTCTCAAACTCATTATCAGATAAAGGAACATCATTCAATTCCGCCAAGTTGTTTTGAGTAATCTTAACTCTCAAATTACCCCATAAATCATCAACAGACTTTAAATCATCTCGATAAACCCATTGATTAACACCCTCAGCTAATACCTCTATAAGACGTTCTTCAACTTGCGCCTCACTATTATAATCACCCACAGACATCGCAAACACCTCCTATACAAACATCTTCTGTAAAAAACCCTTTTTAGTCTCTTCCAGTAATTCTATCTCACTTTCTTGTAATTCAATCATTCTATCTAGCTTTTCAAAAAATAACCCAATTTTCACTTGTTCTTCAAATGTTGGTATTAATATCGGAAATTCAGTTAGTATTGGTAATCTTAACGAATCAACTGTTGCCTTCACTGTATGTGTCATTGCATGCCTCTTGAAACTGTTTTGAAGACTGTATAGTATAAACTTACCATTGGTATTGCTATCTAAGAAATTACTAATTCTATAAACCCTCTGATGATAATCAAATTTCCCATTTATGTAATGATATATTTCTCCTAATCGACCTTCCCCCGGTATCAATATAGCTTCACCATCATAGATATACTTATCGCTTCTCTCTATTTCTTCAGATCTTACGTAAAGAGGATATATTCCATTCTCACTTGCATCCTGTAGATCACTTGAGCCTGTTTTTATTTCCGTCAAATTCCCGAGATACTGATTATCCCATTCCGTACAATACTCTTTAACTCTATATTTCGGAATCTTATTTCCTCTTTTAGGAAACATATTCAACAACATCCCACGCTTAACTTCTTGTAATTGCTGTAACTTACGCTGATGAAGAGTAATAATCTTGTCTATATTCGAAAACAATGCTCCGATATTCATAGACTCGAAATTATTTTTGGGAATTTTTATCGGTATAAGACTTAAATCGTTACTATTAATTGCCGGATAACTTGTACCAGTACATCTAACCAATACTAAGTTAACAAATTTTGTAGTTTGCACTAAAGAAAGTATAAAATCTCCATCTATTTCAGGTCTAATTTGTGCATAACCAGTAGAGAAAACGAAGTCCGTATCATCTCTCTTGAATAAATAGTTATTCTTTTGGTATGGTCTTACAGTTTGATAAAATAGATCACCTTTATTAGCTAGACGTTGAGCCCTACTTGGAGCTGTTTCGATCAATTCTCTCTTAAATGATTTTAACTCAGTGCCTTGTACTGATTCTAAATCTACATAGTTAAACTTACTAGGTATTTTTGAACTAGGATTTATCTTCGATATATTTTTTAACTTACGCTGTTCCCAATCGTCAGAAAAGCCTCTAAACCTAATATCAGGTGTTTTTCTTTTAGTCTTCATACTTAAACACCTCAAGGGCTCCTTTGATCCAATCTTCATCTTCTTTTGAATAAGTAAGTTCAGAGATTGTATCGTAAAGCTCTTTTTGTAATTGTTTTTGTTCTTCTCTTATTTCTTTAATTTCTGCTCCGACTTGAGCCATGTCCACAGGCTCTTCTTCTTCGAATGTATCAACATATCTTGGGATGTTTAGGTTAAAGTCATTTTCCTTGATTTCATCAAATGATGCTAAGTAAGAATATTTATCTTTAAAGTCTCTATCTGTATATGCTTCTATAATCTTGTCTAAGTGTTTTTCAGTTAATTTATTTTGGTTTCTTTCTTTTTCAAAGTCGTTGCTCGCATCAATAAAGAGTACATCTCTATCCGTTCTATTTTTCTTTAGTATCACAACGGTTGTTGGGATTGATGTTCCAAAGAATAAGTTTGATGGCATTCCGATTACTGCATAGATGCTTCCATCTTCAAGTAGTTTTTGTCTGATGGCTCCTTCAGCCCCACCTCTAAAGAGAATTCCGTGTGGTAAAACAATTGCCATGGTCCCTGTATCTTTTAAGTGATAAAAACCATGGAGTAAGAATGCGAAGTCCGCTTTAGATTTAGGCGCAAGTCTTCCATATCTCATGAATCTTGAATCTTCCATAAAAGAGTCATCTGATGACCACTTTGCTGAGTAAGGCGGGTTCATTAAAACACTATCAAATAGATAAGGTTCGTCTGTCGGCCAATCCTTGTTTAATGTATCTCCATTGTTTAAGTTCATGTTTTCGTTATCAACACCATGAAGAATTAAATTCATTCGTGCTAAGTTGTATGTGGTAGTGTTTAACTCTTGGCCATGATACTTAATGTTTCGGGTATCTTTAATATAATCTTTAACATTTAACATTAATGATCCTGAACCCATTGCGGCGTCGTAAACGCTAAAGATCTTACGATCTTCTTCTCCTAGTGTTACAATTCTCGCCATCATTTTAGAAACCATTTTCGGAGTGTAAAATTCTCCTGCTTTTTTCCCAGCACTTGATGCAAATTCACTAATCAAGTATTCATAGGCATCCCCTACAACATCACCATCATGACTTAGGACATCTATTTCATCTAATTGTTTGATGACTTCGGTTATTGTTATATTTCGTTGTTGATCATCTTGTCCTAGCTTACGTGATGTTAAATCGATATCATCAAATAAACCTTCGAATTGTTCAAAATTTGTAGTCAGATAAATGAATCCTTTATGCAGATCATTCAATTGAAATGTTCCTTGTTTAGCTTGTTTTGCTAAATGATGAAATAAATAGTCTGGCTCTATGTCATAGTTAATAACATCTTTTAGTGTTTGAATTAAGTCAGCTTTAGTAGACTCATCCTCCAAGAAATCTCTATATAACTTTTCTTGTTTTTCAAGTGAATTATATTCTTTAAGTAATTCACCAGCTTGTTCCACAACCGTTTGTAGTAACTGATCTGATAAATACTTATAAAAAACTAAACCTAATAAATAATTTTTATATTCAGATGCATCCATTTTACTTCTCAATGAATCAGCTGCATTGAATAGTCTTTGATTTAAATTTGTACTCATTAAATCCTCCTATAATTAATCTTAATGTATTATTACTTCATTTATAAGTATACCATGCTACTTATGTGATTATTTATGTATATTTCCCTATATTATGAGTTAAGCATCAGAACCTTAAAAATGATTAACTACATCTAATTTCAAAAAGACACAGACTAACCTATAAGCTCAAACTTTGGTCAAAAACTATATTTAACGATTAAATTTAAGACTTAATTATTAATCACTAGGACTAAACTATATTATACTGATTATCAACTTTATTAATGGTTTCTGATTCCATAGCTTTGATAACAGTAGATAAATGAATCTTAGAATTTTTTCCTAACATAGTATAGCCGAAAACTTTAAATATTTCTCTATGCAACTCTTCCTCTGTTAAGGATAATTGATTTTTAAGTGTAAAGATAATCGCATTTTTTAGTTCAACTTTAGGAATCTCTAAAAAGTCCCTTTTTTCACCAGGAATTCTAAAAGAATTATACTCATGCATATCTTCTACACTACTCCAAACAGTATTCTCAATATCCATATAGACTCCTGACTTACTGAGAATTGATAAAAAATGGTTTCTCATTTTATCTGTGAGAGTTTTCAAGTCAAATTTCAACATTACTCTACGGCATAATGTGTCAAACATAATTGGCGCTTCTGCTTCAACTATTTGTTTTAAAATTTGGACTGCTTTTTCTTTTAGTCTAGAATTTTCGTAAAATTCTTCAACGGTAACATATTCAATATCTGCTAGAAAATCTTTAGATAATACAGATTCATATTTATAGTATTCATCTGACTTTATTTCGTTAAATTCAAGAATTGGAGTTATATCTTCTATTTCGTGATTATCTTCTTTTTGCTCGATGTTTCTTATGATGGAATCAATTGTTAATCTTCTATTTTTAAACCAATCAACTGACCAAAGATTAATTGTTTTCCAACCAAGTCTTTCTAACATTGTCATTTGTGTACTTACACGATCATCTAGAGAATCTTGTTCTCCAAATCCACCATCAACCATAACCGCTGCAATATATTGTGTTGGATTGTCTTTATCTTCAATCGCTAAATCAATTTTAAAACCTGAAGATCCCATCTTTATCTCTGAACTATAACCTCTTTTTTCTAATTCTTTTTTTAATTGTAATAATATTGAATTTTTTTCTTCGTTATATTTCGTAGATTCCGATTGCATTATTAAATTTGATTGAGCATATTCCAAGAAGTTTTTTAAATCACTTGGACCTTGTTTACTAGTTCTATTCAAATCAATTCTTGATGCAGGAAATGAAGAGAACAGAACCATCTCATCCCTTGCCCTTGTGACTGCAACATTCAATCGTTTTGATCCGCCTTTTTGATTAATCGGTCCAAAGTTCATGCTCATTTGACCGTTTTCTTTAGGTCCAAAACCAATGGAGAAAATAATTAAATCTCTTTCATCTCCTTGAACATTTTCAATATTCTTTACAAAAAACTCCTCTTCTAAACTTCTAACTGCTTCTGAAAATTCTTTTGACTTTTCCATCTCTTCCTCTACCATATCAAGGATTAGAGCTCTTTGTGGTTGATTAAATGTTACAACTCCTATAGATCTCGTTAAATCTTTTTCATAAACTAAAAGATTCTTCAAATAGTCAAGTATTGCTTTCGCTTCTTTAATATTTTGACCACTCTTTGGTACACCAAAAGTTCCATTTACATTTATATTTTTTACTTTTTTTACTTTATTATTTGTTGATGGGAATGTATATAGTTCATCATTGTAGTATGTCTGGTTAGAAAATGTAATCAAACTTTCATGGTTAGAGCGATAATGCCACTTTAAATAATAACCAGGAAATGAAAGTGAAATTAATTCATCTAAAATACTTGGTAAATCCGACTCTTCAAATGACTCGTCCTCAACATTAGATTTGAAAAAACTTGTAGGAGGTAGTTGCTTCGGATCACCAACAACGATAACCTGAGATCCTCTTGAGATTGCTCCAATCGCACGATGTGTTTCGACTTGTGACGCTTCGTCAAATATAACTAAATCAAACTTGGGATTATCCGGACTAATGTACTGAGCCACTGAAATAGGGCTCATTAACATACAAGGTGCCACTTTTTGTAAGGCATTTGGTGCTTTACTAAACAATTCACGCAGTGAAATACCTCTTCCACCATTACCAACCGCTTTCTTTAAATATCCTATCTCAGAATTTGGGTTAGCATTAAACTTGTTATCGGGTAGTTCACGAGCTAATCGTTCATATAGATCTATTTCTAGTAATTTATTAATAGAGTTCTTGAAGGTGTTAATGTCTTCAAGTTTTAAATTCGAAGTTGTACCAGAAAACCCATATAATTTTTGATCTTTGTCAATTAAATTAACAATATAGGAATACGATAGATTTTTTATAATTGTATCAAATAAATTATAATCCCCATTTTTCTCTTCATAGGCTTGTACAAACTCTGAAAAACCTGCAGAAACCAACTTTTCTTTTGATTGATTATAGTTCAACCATAAGTCTAGTTCATCGAGTGATATTTTCATGTTTTCAAATTTTGTAAGCATTGATTCTAGCCAAGACTCATCTTCATTCGTAAACACATCTGCTAACGCTAGTTTCTCAAACTCTTCTAATTTATATTTTAAATTCCTATCCGATTGAATCAGCTTAGATATTAGGTCTTTTTTTATTTTGTAGTCCTGTCTGTTTTCCACAAATTTATTCACAAATCCATCAAAATTTATGCTTTTATCATAGGACAGTAACCTGTCACTCAATTTTTTATATTCTTGAGATTTTTCATATAGTAGTTCAAATTTCTTGAAATCAAACGTTTTCCCTTTCTTTACTTCCGTAAACAATTGGTTATTACTTTCAAAAACTTCGTGAATCTCTAAAACAAGTCCATTATAATTTTTGATATTCTCTATCAATAACCCTACTTCGTCTTTTGTAATTTTATTTTTATCTGCATGTCGGTTCAAAACTTTTAAAATCGCATTTTGTTTTAAGTACTTCGGTAGAAACCATGTCAGCTGAGAGCTTTGCCACTCTTGTTCAATTATTGAAATATTCTCATTCAAAACAGAATCGTTTAATTTATTTGTGATTTTCTGTAGTCTATTATTTTTTTCTTCTTCCAAACTTATCAATATAGACACAACAGAGTCAAACGCTTCGGTGTCTTTACTTTCAAAGTAGGCTTTAAAATAAATTTCGTCACTAACTGTTTTTTCTAGCACATCTAAAATTGCGTTTTTTTCTTCTAATCTACCTAAAATATAATCTTGTTCGCCTAATTCTTTACTTATTTTGACAACGTCATTTGTCAGTTCAGATATTTCATAGATTAACGATTCTAAGATTTGTTTGTCTTTCATTTTTAACATTGATGTTTTTATACTACTTAAATGATGGTTTTTTAGATCAGACAATAATTTAGCTTGCTCATCAATTTCAATTGTTTGCGTCAGAATCTCATTCATGTTTTCTTCATTGAATCTTAAATATACTTCTTTTGGTAAATCAATATCTTCCTCATCAATTGATTGGGCATAGATATTCATCATTTCATACAGAGTCATACCATTATCTTGTTTTATATTTGCCATTAAAAGTAGGTTTTTAGCTTCTTTACGAGTTATTTTGTACTTTTCTAACTCTTGTTCCAAACCAACTATTTCTCCTCTTTTTTCAACATCTAAAGTCTTACCTATTTTTTGTAAAACCTCTGTTTTTTTAGATTTATTTGAATGAAGTTCTAATGAAAAGTCCGATAAACCAATACTGTTTAATCGATCTTGCACTACCTCTAATGCTGCCATTTTTTCTGCAACAAACAATACAGTTTTACCATTATACAAGGAGCTGGCTATAATATTTGTAATAGTTTGAGATTTTCCTGTTCCTGGTGGTCCATATAATACATAGTCTTCACCTTTTAATGATTTAGTAACTGCAAGAGCTTGTGAAGAATCAGCAGGCATCAAAAATAAAGGAATGTTATCTATCTTCTCCTCTTGTTTAGTTTTTTCCTGTTCATGCCCCAATATTCTTCTAACATTTTTATTTTCCAGAATATCTTCTGTTCTTGTTCTGATATCTTCCCACATTACAAACTGGTTAAATGAGAAAATACCCAAATAAGCCCATTCAACAACATCCCAGCGATCTTTATCTTTAACGGCTGTTCTCATTGTATTAAGAATATAAGGAACATCAATACCATTTTCATCTTGTGGTAAAGGTTTCAGTCCAGGAATTTCAATATCAAGATCATTTCTAATTTTCTCTAATAGTGTTGTATTAACTTGAACTTCCTCATCACTAAAACGAATTTTATATCCACTTCCTCCACCTTTTCTAACAATTTCAACAGGATAAAGTATAATTGGTGAAAACCGTGGCACTTCACTTAAATCACTTTCAAACCACTTTAAAAATCCTAAAGCAACAAAAAGAGTATTCGAACCATTTTCTTGAATCGAAACTTTTGAATCTCTATATAATTCTTTTAGGCTACGATCAAGTTCAATTTCTGAATGTAAAGAAACTAAACGTCCATTTTTAATCTCATTGTTCATGAACTCCAGATATTTTTTTTGGGCTGTACGAGTATATGAAAATACTTTTTCTTTTTTATTCTCTACTTCAATAAATTCAGGTGCTGCTAAAATACTAAACTCAGTTCCTGTTGACAACTTATCTTCCAGTATACCCAAATCATGCTCAACCAATGACACATTTCTTTTTCTTGGTATAAAATTCAATAAGTTATTTCGTAGGGTTAAATCTAGTAGTTTTGATTCCCATGACTGCATTTTATCTCGTGCACTCTTATCAGTGACTAAAATATCATCTTTTTGATAATCTATATCGTCAATATATATTGATCCATTGGAATTATGAGTTGATTCAGTTTGCGTATCTAAGATTAAATCTCTAGCTTTAGGAAGAGGTTTTATCATCATTGATCTAGCTTGCTTAACATCAATAGCCATAATGAAATTATTTGCAATTTCCATTTGATCTTCAGCTGCTTGAATAGCTCCATTATAGGTGTAGGTATCATTTGATGTTAAAAGAACAGATTCAAATAATTCGACTTCACGCACTCCATTTGCAAGTCTCTTGAGAAAGAATGACCTATCTTCAATAATTGAATCAGGATAAGTTTTATCTTCCAACCAAGCACCGACAAAAGCGTGACCTTTAACAATCACAATGAAAGGATTAAGGCTCACGGCTTCTAAACAAGATGCTGCTAATACAGCAATATCCAAGCAATTAGCTATTTTATGCTCAACAATCTCATCAATGCTTCTAATCTTCTGTCCAACTTCTTCAAAACTTGGTGGTAAAGGAATATAATTAATCTCTAATTTTCTAATTGCTTCAAAAATTGCATTGATCTGTTTCCGAACGTTTTTTTGTAAACCTGTTTGATATCCTGCCATCGAAAAATTATTATCTCTTGCAATCTTTGCTGCATCACTAACTATGCTGGTAATAGAATTATTGTTTGGTGAAATAAAAGAAGCCACAAGATCGGGATGAACTGATATTCCAAGCCAGTGATTAAAAGGTAAAATTTCAAATTCGTATTCTTTATAATATATTGTTTTATCGTCTTTTATGATATTTACATCGAATTTGTATTGGCCTGTTTCTTCAATCTTTGATAAATAAGATAAATCTATTTTTAATTCTTGACCAACACTGACATTAAAATATGATTCTTTTGTGATATCAAAGCTTTTAACATACTTTTTATTAGAAATCTCAGTTGGTAAATCAATCTCTATAGAGATGTTTTCAAAGCTTTCGTCGGAGTTATTTTCTATCCTAATATTTCTAACTAAATTAATTCCATTTAATCCTGTAGTATAATTAATTTTGGGATTATAATCTACATAAACATTAAACATCTTAATATCCCCTCTCCTTTATTCTTTATCTATATATTACAATAAATACGATTTAGTTTCCAGAATCAAAAAAACTATCATTTTTCTATAAATTAAGTATAAATGTGATCTTTGCTCCATTAACCAACGACCATCCTAATTAATGACTTTGTTGTGATCACTTGCTCATAATCCTAATGAGTATCGTGGATTATTTTTCTTATAATTCATGCGTTCACACTTGAATATTTAACACAGAAACATCTCACGATTTCATTAAATTTCTGGCATTCACCAGTTCGTTAGTTCGTTATGGTTTATATACTATTTTCATAGATTTAATGTACATTTAGATGATCACGAATGACTGAATAAGCTACACTAGTTAAGACAGTAAAACCAGGTCACTTTATGAAACATGATAAAATAGTAGAAAAGAAAGCATTACTTGTGACAAAAAGAACTAGAAGAGCTAGAGGAACTTTTACAGACAAATTTATAATAGATAGTAGAATTGCTTAAAAATGGAAAACACCATTAGATTATATCGGTGAAAATGATCTTACACCTTCATCACTTAATAAATTGTTGAATCAATATTCAGTTTCAAATTTATTTAAAGAATTAGATAATAAAAGTCCTGACAAAAAAACTCATAGAATTAAGAAAATATTTGATAGATCGAAGAAAACTAAGAATCACTTCGTATTAAACTAGCCTTAAACAAGAACAAGTTACAACAAAAATTTACTGCTACATTACCACATATAACAATCGTAAGCGATTTAACATATGTTCGTGTCAATGGTAAATGGAACTACATTAGTTTCAAAAGCCTTTGCATCTATTGACTTTCTACTTACTGAGAATCAAATATTTCATACAGATAGAGGAAATGAACTTGGTGGTAGTTAAATTCAATCCATACCCTCAACTTTTGATATTAAACATTCATTAAGTCGAAGTGGTACACCATTAGTTAATGTGGTAGCCGAGTAAACAATAAGTACTTTGAAACTAGAATGGGTAGATGAAGAATTTTCATCGATCGAGGAACTAAAAAACAAAAAACAGATGATTATGTTAATTGATATTACATTCAACTAATGCATTTCAGGATTGGTTTCAAACCACCACTTGCGAGCTAAAAAAAATCTCAAAGAGTTGTCTTAAAAAGTATTGACACTGCATAATGCTGTATAATCTTTAATTTGATATAATATTAGATAAGAGAAAAACAAATGGAGGTTATTTAATGAGCGTTCAACAAGTGCAAAGAACAGTAAATCAATTAAACAAAGATATAGCAACATTAGAAAAAAAAATGGCTGATTTGGTTAAAAAAGAAGCTGACAGGACAAAGAAGATTGGAACAACGCAAAGAAGTATCACTAAAAACACTTCTGCCTCTACATTAAGAACGAAAACGAGGCAGATTCAAGGTTATCAAAAAGAACTAGACAAAATCCTTTCAGATAAAGCTAATATTAACAAAAAGATTGCTAATAAGAGGAAAAGTCTATCTGCTGTAACACTAAAGTTGCAGAAGGAAGAATCTATACAAGCAAAATCATTAGCCAAACAGCAAGAGAAGGTCTTCGCTACTTATGAAAAGCAAATTTTAGAATTAACAAAACAAGTGACTGAACAAGCCACTATCTCTACCACTGAAAAAAATATATTCAATTCTGAAGGAACAGAAGAATTTGATGTGTTTTTATCTCATGCAGCTGAGGATAAGGAATCTTTCTGTAATGATTTTTCAAAAATTCTTCAAGAAAAATATGGTTTAAAAGTTTGGTATGACGGCATTTCCATAAAATGGGGTGATAGTATTAGGGCAGAGATTGATAAAGGGCTTAAAAAGTCCAAATTCGGTGTAGTTATTTTATCGAGAAATTATATCAAAAAGTATTGGACAAACTATGAACTAGAAGCTCTTTTCCAAATTGAGTCTAATGGTGGGAAGGTTATTTTACCAATTTGGCATGATATTACAAAAAAAGAAATTCAAGATTTTAGCCCTACACTAGCAGGAAAACTAGCAATGAACACAGGAATAATGACCCCTGAAGAAATCGCGAAAGAACTTAATGAATTTTTTCAGGCTTCTCAAGAACATTTGTAATATAAACAAGTAAATAATTTCTGCTCCTATTGAGAAAGCCTGAAGTGTTACTTTCAAACCCCAAAAGGAAAACGAATCAAACAATGAGAGGGAAATGCAATACTTTACTTTACATTTAGTTGTTGTTTAATATTAAAAGAAAGGAATTGGAGTGTCTACCTAAGTGTAATCATTCGACGTTGCTCTAAATGATATCTTTTGATATAATCAGTTAAAATACTAATTGAAGATGTACCAAGAACTTTCAGGTAAAAAACTAAAATTACTTAGGGAATTTATATAAAAGGAATTAGATATAAAATCAACTGAAGTCTTGGGCTGTGTTGTCTCTACCTTGAGTAACCACACTCATATTTCTTTTTTAGTTTAGGAAATATCTTTTTGATTAAGAAGAGGTTTAAAAAATTGGACCCTCAGTAAAAGACTCTACAATAGCGTTACTTTTACACAATATGAATCTAAAAAACTTACTTATTGAATGAGATGAGACGAGAATAAACAATATAATCTAGAAACTTCTGATGAGTAATTTGATGTTTGTAATTATCTTACCTTAAAATTCTAGGTTTAAATGATAAGCATCTATATAACAAAAAAATTATTTTCCCTAATGTTCCGTTTAATTTGTAATCTTAATAAAGTTAACTGAAGGAGAGATAAAATGCCAGAAAAAAAATTAAAATTAAAAGCTCAGGGACATGAAATATCAGTAATTGCCTATGAAAATCAAGATGATTTTATTAGTTTAACGGATATTGCAAAGCAAAAAAATGCTACTGATCCTAGGTTTGTAATTCAAAACTGGATGCGAAATAGGAATACATTGGAATTTATTGGTCTTTGGGAACAAATACATAACAAAAATTTTAACCGTGTCGAATTCGATACGTTTAAAAATTCAGCTGGACTTAATAGTTTTTCTTTAACTCCTAAACAATGGATTGAGTCAACTAACGCTATTGGAATCGTCTCAAAAGCAGGAAGATATGGCGGTACTTATGCTCATAAAGATATAGCTTTTGAGTTTGCTTCATGGGTTTCACCAGAATTTAAGTTATATATAATCAAAGACTATCAAAGACTAAGAGAAGAAGAGCAATATAGGTTGTCTACAGACTGGAACCTTAGAAGGCAGCTATCAAAAACTAATTACCGTATCCATACTGATTCTATAAATGAAAATCTCATCCATAATAAATTAACTAAAGCGCAAATAGGTATAACTTATGCAGATGAAGCTGATTTGTTAAATGTTGCTTTGTTTGGATCCACTGCTAAGGAATGGAAGATGAGCAACCCAGAAAAAGAAGGAAACATGAGGGATTACGCTACTATAGAAGAATTAATAGTAATGGCAAACCTTGAGTCTGCTAATGCTCAATTCATTGCAGAGAATGTACCACAAACTGAAAGACTAAAAAAATTAAATCAAATGGCTCGATTCCAATTAAAATCTCTATTAAAAAACTCTTCATTAAAGAAAATAGAAGGGAATAAATCTATTGAAAAATAAATATATACAAAGAAACAGGCTCTTGAAACTCTGGTGTTGATGAGAATTATCTCACCAACACCTTTTCTTATGCTTTGAGCAAAAAAAAAGGACATTGTGAACTGACCCCGTTTTCTTGGACGGTTTATTTTAAGCTTTTACTAAGGGTTGATTCCTGTACTGTGCAGGAGTTAATCCTTTTAGTTTGGTTTTAATTCGTTTGTTGTTGTAATAATCCATATACTCATCGATTGCCTTTATTAGATCTTCAATTGTTTCATATTGGTCTTCTTGACCATAAAACATTTCTGATTTCATAATTCCAAAAAAAATTTCCATTAAACCATTATCTATACTATTTCCTTTCCTAGACATGCTTTGCTGAATATTTCTCTCACTCAGTTCTTTTACAAAATATGCGTGTTGATATTGCCAACCCTGTTCACTATGCAAAATCAAATCATCATAGTTTGAATTGTTTAAAAAAGCTTTAGTCAACATATCTTTAATTTGGTTTAAGTTTGGACTCGTTGAGATATTGTAGGAAACGATGAATCTTCCATGAGCATCCAATATTGGTGAACAGTATATTTTATCACCTCTAAGATTAAATTCTGTGACATCGGTAAACCATTTTTCATTGGGGTTAGAAGCCTCAAAATCTCTCTCAATATGGTTGGGTGCAACTGTTTCCGTGGTTCCTCTATAGGTTGAAAAATTACGTTTTTTTCGAATGATTGAATGTAATCCCATTTTATTCATGAGTCTTAAGACTTTCTTATGGTTTACGATAAAACCTCTATTACGCAGTTCGAGCGTGATTCTACGGTAGCCATAACGTCCTTTATTGTCGTAGTAAATTTTGATAATCAAGTTCATTATGTCATCGTTTTTAAAATCATTATCAATTTTCGACATATAAAAATAATATGTCGAACGGGATAAACCGGCAATTTTAAGCAAAATCTTTAGGGGATATTTATGTCGTAGTGAGGAGACAACTTTTACTTTTTCTTCTTTTCGTGCTCCACCCTTTGTTTCACTATAACATCTAATTTTTTTAAATACTCATTCTCCGCTTCTAAATATTGAATTCGCTCTTCTAAGGATTTAACTGTTTCTTTGGTTGATAAGTCACTTGATTTATTGTTTTTAGGTTTTGTCATTGATAATTTACCTCGTTTCTTCTCAATAACATTATACCCATTTTCTTTATAATTTCGTATCCAATTGCAAAGCATACCGGGAGATACCAATCCAACATCAATAGCAACCGAATTTACTGCTTCATAATTAATCAAAACACGATTAATGGTCTGTAACTTAAACTCAGAAGAATGCTTCTTATTCTTATCTTTTCTTAATATATCAGTACCATGAGTATCAATTAAAGAAATTAAATAGTTTACATTAGATCTTCGTATCCCAAATATTCGACATAAGTCAGTTACTTTTTCACCTCGCTTCCGTCTATTATATAATTCTATTTTTTGATTTCTAGTCAATTTAGCCATAAAAAACCGAACCTCCTTATCTTTGTCTAAGATTTGGGGTTCGGTTCATTGATGATCATGCCCGATATAATATAGTCGCGAAACCGAAAGGAGCTGATCATCAATGTCTAACTGTAATAATACTACAAATTTACTTAATATTGAAGACAAAAATATTACTATTTCTGAAGATGCCATAGAAACAAAGAAAGTGAATGGTGTCGATACTAAAATAATTCATGCTAAACTCACTTATAATCCACCCAGTTCTTGCCCATGTTGTGGCATCGTTAATGATAATCACGATGTCATTAAGTACGGATTCAAACAGTGCAACATTATTTTACCTCAAATATCATCGATGAACGCTTTACTTTGTCTAAAAAAACAACGCTTTTACTGTAAACATTGTGATGCGACATTTCTAGCAAAAACAAGACTTGTCGATTATAACCGGAGCATTTCTAAGAACACATTTCTAAGTGTGTTACTTGAATTAAAAGAAAAACAATCTGTCTATGATATAAGCCGACGATATAATATTTCTCACACAACAATTCATAAATGGGTCCACTCGATTAAAGATGGATTCATCATTAACTATCATCGTCTTCCTGAACATTTGGCATTTGATGAATTCAAATCAGTTAAAGAGGTCAAAGGAAAAATGTCTTTTATTTATGCAAATTCTAAAACAGGTAAAGTGATCGATATCTTAACACATCGCCATATAAACTATCTAAAAAGCTACTTCTATCAGTATCCAAGGGAAGTTAGAGCTAAGGTTAAAACGGTATGCATCGACATGTACAAAGGCTATATTGAGCTCATAAGGCAATGCTTCCCTAATGCGATCATCATTACAGATCGCTTTCATGTCGTTCAATTAATTAATCGTTCGTTCAACAATGTACGAATACAGTGTATGAAGCTAAACAAAGACAACTTTCGTTTATCAAAAAGATATTGTAAATTGCTTTTAAAGAACTATGAAGAACTTGATCAGATTCACTGTATGGTTTTTATTATAAAATGACACAAGCACAAGTCGTTCATGAACTCCTCCGATTAGATGATGATTTAGATAAAAGCTATCATCTGATGCAAAGACTGAGAATGGCAATACGCAATCGAGATGTCACCAGTTTCAATCGATTAATTAAAAATGATTACTCTGATTATCCTAAATGTATTATCACAACAATTAAAACTTTAAGATACCACAAGGATTCTATAAATAATGCTTTAACTCATGAATATTCAAATGGAAAACTGGAAGGAACAAACAACTTAATCAAAGTTATTAAACGAATTGCTTTTGGTTATAGAAGTTTTGATAACTTTAAATCACGAATATTATTAACTTGAAGTACAATGGTACCAATAGACTAAAGACTACCACAATTTTTTTTGTGATAGCCTTCGACTAAATATCTATGATTTATGGTCCACCAATACTAAATTTCTAGAAGTTTTTAATTTCATTAATAACACCATCATTCATTTCTAAAACTCTGTCACAAAAAGATAGCATTCTTTTATCATGTGTAACCATTATAATACTAGTCTCGCTCTCCTTAGAAATCTTTTCAAGTAATTCCACTACTTGAAAAGCCTTATCACTATCTAAACTTGCAGTTGGTTCGTCAGTTAATAATATAGGAGGCTCAAGAATCAACGCTAAACCAATCGCTGCTCTTTGTCTTTCTCCACCTGAAATTTCTTCTGGATATTTGTTTTCAATATGAGAAATGGAAAGTCTTTCTAACATCTCATCGATTTTATCCCCCTTGTTCTTCATTTTTGATTGGTTAAGTTTCAATTGAAACTGTTCTTTAACCGTCAAGTAAGGCACTAGATTAGATCCTTGCAATACAAAGCCAATGGTATTAAATCTTAAACTAGAACGCTCTTTTTCGTTAAAATTATAAACATTGTTATTATTTATGTATAATTCTCCTAGGGTTGGCTTTTGAAGAGCACCAATAATTGTCAAAAGTGTTGATTTACCAGAACCTGAGGGTCCAACAATGGCGACAAACTCACCTTTATTAATTGTGATATTAGTAGGTTTAAGAACTGTGTTGACTTTATTACCATCTATAAAATCCTTTGATATGTTTTTTACTTCGATCATTGTATACCTCCTATAATGCCTCAAGCGGATCTATCTTCAAAACATTTCTAGCTGAAAATAATGTCCCTAAAAAAGAACAAACAACCGCAAATAGTGTCACAACAATGTTTAAGGGCCAGAATATTTCAACAGGCACCTTCGCCGGTAAATAATTGACAGTTACTATTGTTAACAAAAGTCCGATACTGAAACCTACAATAATCAATAGTATGGATTGATAAAGCACTGATTTCATAATATATAAATTTTGATATCCTTGTATCTTGAGAACACCAAATATTGATTTCTTCTGCATTGTCAAAATGTACATAAATATACCAATAATTATAGATGATATGGTCGCTAATGATACAATCATTAGTCCAAAAGTTAGAATTTGAGCTTGATACCCCGGAAGATTTTTAATGAAATCATCAATGTTAATATACTCCAAATCAGTATCCTTAAAATTATCTGTATACCCTGAATCATATATTAAGATTGCTGATACTCGCTCGTGCAAATTAGTGTTAGGTGATGCAACAGAAGCTATTTCTGGATCATCTTTCTCATATAATAACATGTCCTGCGTAGCCATTTTCTTACTTACGTATGCAACTGGAACTGTATTATAGTTAGAGTCTTGAGTAAATCCTACTACTTTAAACTGTCTTTTAGATTTCGCAACAATTACTGTGTCGTTTAGTTTGATATCTATCTCATTTCTTATATTTGATGATATAATAATCTCGTTTTCTGAGTTAACTGTTCTTCCTTCTATAACAGGTGCAGTTATTTTTCTACTATTAAGGTCATAACCCATGAATACTAAATCAGTAGGTGTACCTTGTTTTTCATCATTAATGTAGACTGTAGCACTAGCAACATTAATCCCATCTACAATATTGAGCGATAATTCTTCAACTTTATTCAAATCAATAGTAGAACTATAAATATTCCTATTGGCTGATTTCGATATTATAATTCCTTCCGATTTCCAGTAATCGATGGAAGTTCGATTAAGTTGTGCAAGTCCAAAAGCTAGTGATGCTAAAAAATAGACAACAAAAGCAATAAGCGCTGTAACTACAATTATCAATATAAACCTTAGTTTTTCTTTCTTAATTTCCTTTAAAGCTAAATACATTTTTTTGCCCTCCTCTACAATTTAATATCATCATTCATTACTAGCTCTAGTTTTGAAATAGCTAAGAACAATACCTCTTTCGATGTCAGAAATTCTAATTGAACAAAAAGACTATCTTTCCCATAATGTTTTTCAAAAATCATTCATAAATTTAAAATTTTTCAAGATTAATTTGTTTGATTCTAGCCCATTTTGTCAAAATATACAATAGTAATCCAAAATTCACTTTTATATTTTGAGTTTAAGTAAAGAAATTCAAATGCCATTGTTTACCAATGCTGTAAAATAATCTTGATATACGAGTAATAGTTCTTGTAAAGACATACAAATTACTACCACCAAGAAAAACATTTACCAAAATAATATGGGACTTCTTCAGGCGATCCAACCTCCCAAAATCATATTTTCTCAAATCTTAACATTTAATTTTATCAGTAATGATCTAATAAATTTTAAAAGATAATCTAAAATAATAAAACTACAATTTCTAAACATAATAGATAGAAATCAGTTTGATTTTAAAGTAATTGCTAAGTTTCAAAGGAACTCTTCTAGACTTTGTCTTTGAATACGAATTATAAATAAGTACGTAGATAGACATTCTTCGTCTGAATTTTAATCTACTCTACTATCTATTTAAAACCCTTTTTTCATTAATCAAATCAATAGTCAGAAGATAACTAACCTTTTAGAACAAATACTTTATTTCTTTTCAATAGAACCTTAGAGTAACTTTATCAATCTATAAATAATCAACTACTATAAATACGATTGTGACAACTATAAAATTCTTAATATAAGTTAGAACAATTACCTTGAAATAATACTCTTTTAGTCAATAATAGCAATGATGAAAGTAGATGTATAGTAATATACATTTTATATTTATATAAATAGTTTAATTAAGAAAAATATTCATTAAGTTATATGGAGCTGGTTATCATTGAAAGACAAGTTCATAAATACATTTACTTTATGAACATTGAAACTGTGAATGATTTTGATACAAGCGTTCATTTATCAAAATCAAGCAAGGTCATGCTTAGATTTTGATGACTTTAAAAAAGCAAAAATTACAATAAGCAATGCATACGAGATTCAACTACAATGTGTTATCTCAAGACTTCCTTCAATACAACTAATTCTGGATAAGTTAAATAAAATAGAGTAAACTATCTATATAGGAGGCATTTATATGAAACGAATTATCGTCTCGATGCGATAAATTTCGACAACGTATCGAGTACCGTCGTATTTTTATCGTATCGTAAACAATCTACTGTTACGAAAGGATAAAATAAAAATGAAAAACAATAAATTAAAATTTTGGCTTGAAGAGGAAAGTGCAAGTTTTTTAGGATGGGATTTTTCTCGTATCGACAATCGTTGGCATATGGAAGATTTACCTTGGGATTACTCAAAAATAGTAAAGAAATACCTTGATAAACGAGATAATTTATTAGATATGGGAACTGGCGACGGAGAATACTTGCTATCTTTATCACATCCATTAGATAAAACATACGTCACCGAAGGTTACCCCCCAAACTATCAACTCTGCATGAAAAAACTAGCTCCGCTTGGGATTAAAGTGCATTTTTGTGATAATGATATTTTACCATTCGATGATGATTTTTTTAACCTGATCATTAATCGTCATGAGAGCCTCAGCTTATCAGAAGTATTTAGAACACTTAAACCTGGTGGTTACTTTGTTACACAACAAGTGGGGGCAATGAATAATTATCAATTAGCAGAGTTTATTCTAGATACACCTCATGTAGTAGATGTAGTGAATACATTAGCTTACAATCTAGATCTTGCTAAAAAGATTGGATTTACTATGATAGAACGTGATGAAGCATATGCATCACTAAAATTTTTCGATATCGGTGCTCTTGTTTATTATGCTAAGATCATTCAATGGGAATTTCCTGGTTTCTCAGTTAGGAAGCATTTTGAGAAGCTAAACGAATTGGATATTAAGCTTAAAACCAATGGCTTTGTTGATACTATTGAACATCGATATCTAATCGTTTTAATGAAACCTTTATAAGTAGTTTTAACCAAATGACTAGTTATATTGAGTTATAATTTTTGACATCACTTAATCTATTTATCACACTATTCTAAAATAAACATCAAAAAAGTCCACTAAATAGTGGACTTTCGTTTTTTTACATAGCCAAAGTGTTACTACTCCCACTCAATCGTCGCGACTGGCTTAGGAGAAAGATCGTAAAGTACGCGGTTGACGTTGTCGACTTCTGAAAGAATGCGGTCTACGATCTTTCCGAGTACTTCGTATTCGATGGGTTCGATGGATGCGGTCATGGCATCGACGGTGTTGACTGCACGTAGAATAATTGGATATTCGTAGGTGCGGTGACCATCAGTGACACCGACTGATTTGAATTCTGGAATGACAGTGAAGTATTGCCATACTTTTTTATCGAGTCCTGCTTTCGCAAATTCTTCGTGGAGGATTGCGTCGGCTTCACGGACTGCGTGGAGACGTTCGCGGGTAATTGCGCCGAGTGTTCTAACACCAAGTCCTGGTCCTGGGAATGGTTGTCTATAAACCATGCTTTCAGGGAGTCCGAGGGCAACACCACATTCTCTAACTTCGTCTTTGAAGAGTTGTGCCATCGGTTCGATGAGTTTGAATTGCATATCTTCGGGTAAACCACCGACGTTATGGTGTGATTTGACGCCTTTTGATGTTTTGGTTCCACTTTCGATGACATCAGAGTAAATGGTTCCTTGAGCAAGATAATCAATACCATTGAGTTTGCTTGCTTCTTCGTCGAATACTTTGATGAATTCGTTTCCAATGATTTTACGTTTCTTTTCTGGGTCTGCTTCGCCTTCAAGTTTTGTTAGGAAGCGTTCGCTAGCATCAACATAGACTAAGTTTTCTGCTAAATCTTTTCCAAATACTTCAACCACTGTTTCTGATTCGTTTTTACGCATTAAACCGTGGTTAACATGAACACAGACTAATTGTTTGCCGATGGCTTTGATTAATAATGCAGCAACGACTGAGGAGTCTACCCCTCCTGATAGTGCAAGTAAGACTTTCTTATCTTGAACTTCATCTTGAATTCGTTTGACTTCTGCTTCGATAAAGTTTTGTGCGTTCCAAGTTGGATTTGCTTTACAAGTGTCAAAGACAAAGTCTTTTAGAATTTCTTCACTTGGAATTTCATCATAGGTTACGCTTGCCTTAGTTTCTGGATAGTCAATTGAGATGATTGGAATATTTAGTGCGTAAAGGGCATCATCGATGACAACGTTATTCCCATCTACGTTACGATTCATCCCACCATTTAAAATAATTCCTTTAACAGTATCTTTTGCAAGTAATTCCTCTTTGGTAATATCATGAGGCAAGACTTCACTATAAACACCTTGTTTTCTTACGAAACGTGCGATATCTGCATTTTCTGTACTTCCTAGATCAATTACAACAATTGTATCTTGTTTCATTAATTCTCTCCTATCCTTTATAGTTTGGTGCATCTTTTACATTATCAACATCATGAGGATGACTTTCTGTTAAGCCATTCCCTGTGATTTTTACAAATTGAGCTTTGGCGTGCATTTCCGCAATACTTGCACAACCACAATATCCCATTCCTGAACGGACACCACCCATCATTTGATAGACAACATCACGAATTGTTCCTTTGTAAGGGACTGTGGCTTCAATTCCTTCAGGAACTAGTTTATTCAATTCTGAAACGCCACCTTGGAAGTAACGATCACTGGATCCACGTTTCATAGCACTTAGTGACCCCATTCCAACGTATGCTTTTACTTTTTTACCAAATACTTCAATGACTTCACCAGGAGTTTCTTCACTTCCAGCAAGTAATCCACCCAACATGACACAGTCTGCTCCTGCTGCAAGAGCTTTAGCGATATCACCTGAAAGCTTAATTCCACCATCAGCAATAACACCGACTTTATATTGTTTAGCAACTTGATAGACATCATTAACAGCTGTTAATTGAGGAACACCAACACCTGAAACAACACGTGTTGTACAGATCGAACCTGGCCCAACACCGACTTTAATGACATTGGCTCCAGCATAAATTAAGTCTGTTGCTGCTTGTGCAGTAACAACATTACCACCCACGATATCTAAGTCAGGGAATTCTGCACGAATCATCTTCACAGTATCTAAGACACCTTGTGAGTGACCATGAGCACTATCTACCGCAACAATGTCAACGCCAGCCGCTACTAACGCTCCAACACGCTCTAAACTTGCTTGACCAACCCCAACAGCTGCACCAACAACAAGTTTACCTTCAGCATTAACACTCGCATTGGTAAATTCATCTTCAATGATTGCTTCTTTAACTTTCGCAATCATTCCTGCTTGATCTTCAATCGGCATATTTTTATGAACAAAACCCATTCCACCAAGTTTTGCTAACATAATTGCCATTTCTGATTCCGTCACTGTATCCATCGCTGCAGAAACTAAAGGAATATTCAACGTGATTTTTTCAGTTAATCTCGTCTTTAATTCTACCTCTGCTGGCACAACTTGTGACATTGCAGGCACTAACAATAAATCATCAAATGTGTATGCTTCTTTTACTACCTTACCGTTCATCATAATCTGTTCCTCCTAAATCTTATGCTATATTATACAGAATTATACCAACAATTTCCATTGTTTTGGTCGTTTTTTTCAGTAAACACTTACATTTAAAGGTTTAATTCGTAATTTAATGATTCCCACAAGTCTCATGCCTTTTATTTGTGATTAAGAGGATTTATTTTAACTTGCAATTCTGTAATATATTCATCAACTTTAGATGTTGAGTGATTATCCACGATGTATAACTCAATCGGATTATCAATGGCCTCTAAATTGTGGTCTTCAAGATAAGCCAGTAGTCTGTTCCATGCTGATGGTAATTTATCATAAGATCCATAAACCGCCATGCAAACATAAGTCCCTTGTTCAATAATACTATTATGCACATCCTCATCACTCAAAAAGAAAACAGAACTAAAGGTTCCATACCCTTTTTTCGCAATCTCATCTAAGGGTATGATTGCGCCCGTTTCCTCTCGACCAATCATATAGAGGTCATTATCAGTATTTTGAATATTCTTAAGAACAAAATCAACTTCTTCATCATGATACAAATTATCACTAAATTGAATGATATATCGCTTATCGATGTCCTTAATTATAGGCGTATCCGATAACTGTAAATCTTTTTTCTTCTCAATCTTATCAATGCGTTGTTCTAGGATATCTTTCAAAGTTTCTAATCGTTTAATTTTTTGATAAATGATTTCAATCTCATTTTTAAATAAGGAGTGCGTATC
Source organism: Erysipelothrix urinaevulpis (assembly GCF_009828835.1). Lineage (GTDB taxonomy): Bacteria > Bacillota_I > Bacilli_A > Erysipelotrichales > Erysipelotrichaceae > Erysipelothrix > Erysipelothrix urinaevulpis. The sequence goes on along the minus strand of NZ_WTTB01000006.1, from coordinate 127,375 downwards.
ATTTAAGTCAAAATCAAGTAAATGATGCTTAATATCTTCAAAAGAAAACCCAAGAGAACGCAACTCTTTTAATACATTTAAGCGACGAATATCTTCAACACTATACATACGATAATTATTTGCCTCACGCTTGGGATGGAGAATTCCAATCTCTTCATAGTACCTTAACGAGTCAACACCGATACCATATGCCTTTGATATTTCACCTATTTTGTATCTTTTTTCATCTTTCATGTGTTTCCTCCTTTACTCTAGTATGGTACTATGGTTTATAATCTTAAGCAAGGAGTGTTAAAATGACAGTTTTAAATCAAAAGAACGTTAAATTTGAGTTCTTTAAATTAGCGATTCCTTCCGTCATTTCCATGTGGGTTTACACTTTATACACCATGGTTGATGGAATGTTTGTCGCAAAAGGTGTCGGTGAAACAGCGCTTGCAGCCGTTAATATCTCAATGCCTTTAATCAATATTGCTTTTGGTATTAGTATTCTATGGGCTGTTGGAGCCAGTACTAGAGCCTCAATTTTCAAAGGAAAAAATGATAAAGAAAATGCAAATAGAGTCTTTACAATTAGTACGATTACCGTATTTGTTTTAGGATTAATCTTTACCTTCGTAACATTTACAAATCTTGATTTCTTTGCAAAACTTTTAGGGTCAAGCCCTGAAACCCATCACTACGTGAAGGATTATTTATCAGTTATTGTTTTATTTTTCCCATTTTATATGACAGCTTATAACTTAGAAGTTCTTATTAAAGCCGATGGTTTTCCAAAGAAAGCTGTGACAGCCGTCTTAACTGGAGCTTTTACAAATATAATTTTAGATTATTTATTTGTGATTCGTTTTGGTTATGGCATTAAGGGTGCCGCAGCAGCTACCGGACTATCTCAACTTATTACATTTGGAATATTCTTTAGTCATTATTTAATCAATAAAAATGGTTTCACTTTTATTAAAGTAAAATTAAGACTTAGTGAGATCTTATCGATGGCGAAAATCGGGATTGCGGATAGTTTAACAGAATCATCGGTCGCTTCCATTACTTTCCTATTTAATCATGTCTTACTAACGAATATCGGTAACGATGGCATCGTCATCCATACCGTGATTACTTATGTTTATCAACTCGTTTTAATGACAATGTTAGGGTTAAATCAAGGAATGCAACCCTTGGTCAGTTATTATTATGGAAAAGAAGATTCCAAATCCTACAAGTACATTCTTAGAGTCGCTCTTATTTCGGCAGGGATCGCTTCATTGATTGCATTTCTGATCGCGATGATTCTACCAGCCCCTATTATTAGCATGTTTATCAGTCCAGATAACCTTGATTTATTTAACCATGCAATTTATGCATTTAGACTCTTTGCCTTCTCATATTTACCATTAGGCTTCGTTATTATCTTTTATGGTTATTTTACGGCAACAGAATCCATTAACCGAGCTATTAGTATTTCTTTAGCACGAGGTCTCATCTTTGTTCTGATATCCTTAGCTATTATGCCTAAGTTATTCGGTGAACCTGGTATTTGGTTATCCCTTCTTTTATCAGAATCACTTTCACTGATATTCGCACTCACTCTGTTTAAACAAGCCAAAGTCAGTGAAACAGTTCACCAATACGAAAACCAATGGAGTCAGTAAACTCCGATCTAAATGATGCTTACCATACAGCATCATTTTTTTATACCATAAATGCTAGTTTTCATGACAATTCCATCCACGAGAAAGTTTCCTAGAATTATAATTAAAGTGCAACAAAACAAGCACACATATACTGATAAAAATGGAGGATTACATCATGAAAATTGGAATTATTTTAGCAAGTATCCGAGAAGGACGAAATGGTGAAGCCGTCGCAAAGTGGACTTTTGACTTTGCCCAAAAACGCCAAGATGGCAACACATATGAAATTGTTGACTTAAAAGACTACGATTTACCTTTATTAGGAACATCACCAAGCAATGATCAAGCTAAATTTATACAAGCTTGGTCTGAGAAAATCGCATCATTTGACGGCTATATTTTTGTAACACCAGAATATAATCGTTCAATTCCAGGCGCATTTAAAAACGCTTTAGACTATTTACAACCAGAATTACACAATAAACCTGTTGGGTTTGTTGCCTATGGTGGTTTAGGTGGTCTTGCAGCAATTCAAGCTTATCGTACCAGCCTTGCTGAACAAGAAGTCGCCACTGTTAGAACTATGGTTACATTTTCATTAATGACAGACTTTGAAAATATGAGTGATTTTAAACCTCAAACTTACCATGACCATAATATGAATCAAATGATGGATCAGGTAACTCGATGGGCAAAAGCGCTAAAAACAATTCGCTAAACAAAAAAGGAGCTTAAGCTCCTTTTTTTTAATCTGTAATCGCCCATTCAGGAATTTCATTCCCACGACGTACTAATATACTTTTTTGATAATCTGTCTGATTGATAAATAGTAATATTTCTGTTTCTTCTTCCGGAGTGCATCCCCAAAGTAATTTAACTTCAAGATCACGCTTTAAGATATCGGCAACAACCAAAACCGCATCAACTTTGGAACGTTTATCACTGCCTTTAAAGACTTTAATCGCATCCGTATCTTCTAGGTAACCATAGTTAACAGGATACACCATATTAATATATTTTGAATGACGGGATCCTTTTTCTTGAGAAATAACAACATTCGTTGATAGAATTAACGAATCAATTTTCTGCCAAAAGTATCCATTATTTAGTAATTTGTCCATATCTGCCCTTACCTCTCTCAAGTATTATACATCTTGTTTCAAATAATGTAAATAGTTTCATGACGTAAAGGATTCAGATGACTAATCTCTCATTATTCTCATTGCATTTAGAACAGCTAATAAACTAACACCAACATCCGCAATGACTGCTTGCCACATTTTAGCCATTCCCAAGCTTCCTAATAATAAGACTGAAACTTTTATCAAAAGAATGAAAATAATATTCATCCATGTAATTTTTTGAGTACGTTTTGAAATATCAATCGCCTCTATTATTTGTAGTGGTTGATCATTAACAAGCACAACATCAGAATATTCAATGGCTAAATCGTTACCAATTTGACCCATTGAGAATCCAACATCACTCATCCCAAGAACTGCCGCGTCATTCATGCCATCGCCAACATAAGCTAATGAGCCTGTCATTTCATTTTTTAAACGTGTAAATTCATTCACCTTATCATCTGGGAGTAAACCTCCAAGCGCAAGATCAATGCCAGCTTTTTGAGCTGTTTCATCGACAACCTCTTGGCGATCACCACTCAACACAACCGTTTTGATATTACGGTCATGCAGTGCTTTAATTAGGGCAATACTATCATCTCTTAATTCGTCTTCAAGATATAAAGCACCTAGTACTTGTGAATCACACAAAACAACAACCGATGTCTTATTATTCTTATAAACATCCACATCATACCCTTGTGCTTCAAGCTCTTTTAGTGAACCCACAAAGACATCTTTTCCTTCATACTGTGCGGTAATCCCTTTTCCAAACACTTCATTTAAATTCGTTACTTTGCTTTGCTCAATCACACCATCATAGTGATCAACGATTGCTTTTCCGATTGGATGATTTGAAAACGATTCAAGATGAGCGGCAATCTCAAGAATCTTATCATCGCCAACAACCTCTGTTACTTGCATTTTTCCTTGGGTTAATGTTCCTGTTTTATCAAAGACAACCCCCGTAATTGCTGACATTGCTTCAATTGACTCGCCACCCTTTATTAAGATACCTGAGCGACTGGCTCGACCAATCCCTGCAAAATATCCCAAAGGAATTGAGAGAACAAGGGCACATGGACAACTGATAACTAAGAAAACAAGACCACGATAGAGTCCAGAATATAAATCTTGACTCAAAAATCCTACCACAATCATAATAATCAATGATAATGCAAACACAATTGGAGTATAGACCTTCGAAAATTTAGTCATAAAAATTTCTGTTTCTGCCTTGTTTTGTGATGAATTTTCGATCAGATCTAACATTTTGGTAATGGTTGAATTTGAGTAACTTGCCGTAACTTCTAACTCAATTGGAGCCGCTACGTTTAAACTACCTGATAAAACCTCTTGTCCTAAGTCAACATTAACAGGTACCGATTCGCCAGTTAAAGAAGACATATCTAGGCTTGTTTGACCTTTAATAATTACGCCATCAAGTGGAACTTGATCAGAAGGTAATATACGAATAACATCACTCACATTAATCTCTTCACAGGCAACGACTTCTTCAACACCATCCCTTAAACGTCGAGCAAACTCAGGACGTTTATCAAGCAATGCTTTGATTGAAGCACGTGAATCATCCACGGCTTTATGTTGGTAATACTCACCAATGCTATAAAAGACCATAACACCTAACGCTTCTGAATATTCTCTAATGAATAAAGCACCAATGGTTGCGACAGACATTAAGACAGTCTCATCGAAATAGTTACCATTTTTGATACTATTCCATGCACCTTTTAAAACGGGAAAACCGACTAGAAAATAGGCAGCAACAATCAATGCATTCAGCCAAATCGATTCCCCTAGAAGTAATCGTAAACCAATCAATATGACGCCTAAATAAATAAAACGACTCATTGGCGCATGCTCATGATCATGGTCGTGTTCATGGTTCTTTGTTCCTTCTAAACGAACTCCAATTGGATCAATCTTATGAACTGTCGATGTAATATCTGCAAGAAAGTCCTCAGTAATGTCTGTTTCCTCATTCATTTCTAAGATAGCCTTACCTAAAACAACATCAACCCGTGCCTGTTTTACATCAGTTCTCTTCCCAAGTTCATCTTGAATCTTACCTGCACAATCGGCACAAGTTAAGCCTTCCAAATCAAATTTAATTTCTTTAATCTTTTCCATCTTTTTATATACCCCTTTATTCTCTAACGTGTTCCAATGCTTGCATAAAGATTTGCATAACGTGATCATCACTTAATGAATAGTAAATATTTCGTCCAACTCGCCTAGTTTTGACTAAATTTAATTTACGTAACGATGACAATTGATGTGATATAGCCGACTGCGTCATATCAAGCGTCAACCTTAAGTCATCAACACGGATGGCACCTTGAGCTAAAACAGTAAAAATACGTAAACGTGTTGGATCAGAAAACATTTTAAATAGTTCTGATAAATCATGATATTCTTCCTCATCCAGAAGAAAGTCTTTTAATGAATCGATATCTTCCATAGTCCCTCCAATACATGAGTGGTTGTTCATGTATTCATATTGTAGTCCTTTTCGCTACCCTTTGCAAGTCATTATGACTTTTACTCCCAAAAAAAAGATGCTTGTCGCATCTTTAATATTTTTCGAGAGTCAACGCAATCGCTTCGCCTACACTATCAACCACTTGATTCGCATATTTTTTGACCGCATCGACACCATTACTCATCACAAAACTAGTATAATCAACCAACATCGGGGCATCATTATGCGCATCACCCACCGTATAAACTTGATCTTTAGTGTATCCAAGGTGATCAAGAATATGTTGAATACCGGTTGATTTGCTAACATCTCTACAACCAATGTCAACTGCACTCGTATTAGGATAAGCTTCTATACCATAATCGTTATACATTTCATTGATTTTACTCGCAACTTGATAGGCATGCTCATCAGATTTACTGCGTACATACATTGCTTTAAATCCTCTTACTTTCAACTCATCAAGTGTGCTTAACTTAATATTAAATTCTGTTTCATTGTCTTCAGCATCAACATGAACCCTAGACATCCCATATCCATCATTAACGCCATAATATAGGACCCGTTCATCTTGAAGTGTCTCCATGACAGCTTCCGCAACATTTTGAGATAACTCACTAACAAACAATTCTTCATGATCCTTCGTTAAAACAACACCACCATTAATTCCAACAACAAAATCATAAGGAATATTATGCTTGTTGATTTCGAATAATATAGAATCAATCGTTCTCCCAGTCACAATTCCAAATTTATGCCCTTCTTCCCTAAAACGCTGAATCATTCCTAAATCATAATCTGTAATTTCTCTATTTTTATACAAGGTCCCATCATAATCACTCGCAAAAAGCTTCATTAAATCTATTTTCCTCTTTTCTTATCTCTTAAATAGTCAACCATACTCATACCAGCAACACAACCATCACCGACAGCTTTCGCAATTTGTTGTACTCCAGGCACACAATCCCCAGCAGCAAATAACCCTGGAATATTACTCATCATTTTCTGATCAACCACCACTTTATTTCCCTCAACTTGAACCCCAAGTTTTTGAGCAAGATCACTGCTGCTTGCAGTTCCTACTGCTACAAATAAGCCATCAAGTTCCAGTTTACTACCATCTCTAAATTCAATACCTTCTAAGTGTTCATCACCGTATACAGCTTTTAACCGATCTGTAATAATTTTAATACCACTTGGAAATTCACCTTCAAGTTCTTGACCATCTGTTAATAACATAACATGATCACTGATTGCTTCTAAGACCTTAATTTCACTTTCAGCATATTTACCAGCCCCAAGTACCGCCAAATGTTTACCTTTAAAAAAGAAGGCATCACAGACTGCACAATACGAAATTCCTTTTCCTTCATAATTTCTAATTCGACGGATTCTGGGAATATTTCGATGCGCTCCTGTTGCCATTAACACTGTTTGGGCATGAAAAGTCCCCGAAGTACTTTCAACAATAAATCCATCCTCATAACTAATCGAAGTTACTTCATCTTCTAGGACTTCAATATCTAATGCCAGTGCATGTTCAATTCCTTGTTGAATTAAATTAATGCCACTCACTCCAGGAAAGCCATAAAAATTATCAATTTTATGAGCCATTTCACTAGCCCCAATATCTTTGCCAATAACAATCGGATCGACTCCACCACGTTTTAGGTAAATAGCCGCTTGAACGCCTGCCGGTCCTTTACCTATTATTAAAGCTTCAACTTTTCTCATGTTTCACCTCTATACCATTTATTAATTATAGACTATCACCTCGGCTACTTCAAGATGAAGCAAACGTTGTAATAAATCACAATAAACTTTATATAAAATATACAATAGATAAATATCGCATAATTTTAGACGAAATATTTATTTTTTTACGACAAAACCATTGATTTTTAGTCTCAAAGCGTTATAATTTACTAGTAAACGCTCCGTTAGCTCAGTAGGTAGAGCAACTGACTCTTAATCAGTGGGTCCACGGTTCGATCCCGTGACGGAGCACCAATATAAATTGATCTGAAAGCCTCTATTAATTTACGCTTTCAGTTTTTTTATACCTATTCCTACTTTTCACTAACAACGTCGGATGTTTCTTTTAGCTTACTGAGAAATGTTAATAACCGCTTTAATATGATACAATGTAATTAAATAATTTGAGGAGGATATCATGAAAAAATTGTTGATTTTGTTGTGTACTATCTTTGTTTTAACATCATGCAGTAGTAACGAATCAAAGGCTTCCGAAATAATTGAGAAATATGAAGGAATGACATTCATATCCGAAACAGAAGTTCCTGAAAAAATAAAGGAAACAAGTCTGGTATCACAAGACCATATGCGCTTTAGTATAATAAAAATTGGACCAAATGAAAAAATACATGAAACAACATTCTATGGAGTATATTCTAATGAGGAAATCTATACTTTTGACTATTATGCAAATTCAGACGGTGTCTATACAAACGAATTTGATACTTCAAACAAATATGATGATTACAACAAAATAGATAATTCAAATGCTTTTTATTTAGCCAGTGACTTAACAAACAATAAAATGCTACATGGCTTTGATTATGTTTATTGGTTTACGGGTGAAGAAGATAAGGTAGAACTTCATCTATCCGAAATACATAATCTCTTGAGTGACATTCGTCAAATGGAAGCCTATCCTGCTATAGAAATCACCGACAAGCTTTCAAAAATAAACTTTGAAATGCAAGAATCAGATATTTCATATAAACCGTTAGATGATACGGAATCATATGAAGTTTTGATTGAAAAACTTTTAAACGCAAAAGTAAAAGAAAATTAATTATTAATTTTTTATGACCATTGATTGATACCAATTAAAAAATTGATTTTAATTTGAGTTCGTATAGATTCGTGAATATAGTCGATGCCTGCTTAAGATTAGTATTCTTAGGTTAAAACGAGCTTTACCCATACTTCTTGACGTTAACAAAAGGACAAGTAAGACTTTCTCTCTATATTAATAAATATAAAAGTCAGCTTTTATCGTGTGATAGAAGCTGACTTTTGTATTATTTAAGAGACCAAGTTACTGTGATAGTTTGAGCTATACTGATATCATCCGGTGATGTTTGTAGAAAGTCTTCTTGCATCGTCCTAAGCATATTTGGATAATGTTCATCATGCTCAACAATTTCAATGATTTCATGTAGTTTACAATCTGATTCTAAGGCTAAAACCTTAGCCTTTGCCTTCGCATCTTTCAATGCCAATATTAATGCTTCTTCGACTTGCGTCTCAAGCTTACTGCTATAGTATTGGATTGAAAAATTTAGATCTTCACTCATTTCCATTGATTCAAGAAGATTTGTTAAGCGATCCAAATCAACTTTATCACGATAAACAAATCTCTGTGATACTCTAAACCGCTTGGGTAATTCATCATGTGCCATCAACACTTGCACATTCATTGCACTTGTCTTTAAATAGTCACTTTTAAAACCTAGGTCACTCAAACTCCTAATTAATGACAAATGATCTTTACGTAAACTTTTAAGAGCTTCTCCATACAACGGATTTTCATATGCCAACTCAAACTTCAATTCCATCGAATCTGGACGAGCAAATATTTGTGAACTTCCTTTTACTTTAATTGTTCTCATTGTTTACCTCCAAAGTAAAAAAGCCTCAAACGAGGCTTTAATTATTTTTTAATGTTGAAGAATGTGTCCATTCCTGAGTATTTTGCTGATGTTTCTAATTCATCTTCAATACGTAGTAATTGATTGTATTTTGCCATACGATCTGTTCTACTCATTGAACCTGTTTTGATTTGACCAGCATTGAATGCTACAGCGATGTCAGCAATACTTGAGTCTTCTGTTTCTCCTGAACGGTGTGAAACTACTGAAGTATAACCAGCACGTTTTGCCATTTCCATAGCATCAAATGTTTCAGTAATTGTACCGATTTGGTTAATTTTGATAAGAATTGAGTTAGCAATTCCTTTTTCAATTCCTTTTTTCAAGAATGTTGGGTTTGTAACGAACAAGTCATCACCAACAATTTGAATTTTATCGCCTAAACGATCTGTTAATGTTTTCCAACCATCCCAGTCGTTTTCTGCCAATCCATCTTCGATTGATACGATTGGATATTTTTCAACAAAGTCTTCAAACATATCGATCATTTGGTCAACTGTTAATTCTTCGCCTGAGCTCTTTGACAAGACATAAACACCTTTGTCTGCATCATAGAATTCACTAGCTGCAACGTCCATTGCTAAGACAATGTCTTTTCCTGGTACATATCCAGCACGTTTGATTGCTTCAACGATTACTTCTAGTGGCTCTTCGTTACTTGCTAAGTTTGGAGCGAATCCACCTTCATCACCAACAGCTGTAACATGTCCTTTTTCTTTCAATACATCTTTTAATGCATGGAAAGTTTCAGCACCCATACGTAATGCTTCTTTGATTGATTTTGCACTAACTGGCATAATCATGTATTCTTGGAAATCAACTGATGAGTCAGCGTGTGATCCACCATTGATAACGTTCATCATTGGAACAGGTAATTCTTTCGCATTGAATCCACCTAAGTATTTGTATAATGGCATACCTTGGTAGTCAGCTGCTGCACGAGCACAAGCTAATGAAACACCTAAGATTGCGTTAGCACCTAAGTTTGATTTGAAATCTGTTCCATCAAGTTTGATCATTGCTTCGTCAATTAATGTTTGTTCTGTTACATCGTAACCTAACAATGCATCAGCAATAACATTGTTAACATTTTCAACTGCTTTTAAAACACCTTTTCCACCGAAACGATCTTTATCACCGTCACGTAATTCTAAAGCTTCACGCTCACCTGTTGATGCTCCACTAGGAACGATTGCACGTCCGAAAGCACCTGAATCTGTACGTACTTCAACTTCAACTGTTGGGTTACCACGTGAGTCAATAACTTCACGTCCGTAAATATCAATAATAAATGGCATTTAAATATCCTCCTTATTTGTTTTATTTAATTGCGTCAATAATTTCTTTAAATGAATCAACTTCTAATGATGCTCCACCAATGAGTGCACCATCGATATCAGCTTGTGACATATACTCTTCAATGTTATTTGGTTTTACTGAACCACCGTATTGAATACGAACTGCTTCAGCAACATCATTTCCAAATAAGTTACGAACTTCATCACGAACTAAAGCACATGTATTTTGTGCAATTTCAACGGTTGCACTCTTACCTGTACCAATAGCCCATACTGGTTCATAAGCAATGACAAGATTTTTAACATCGTCTGCATTCAAACCACTTAAGCATCCTGAAACTTGTTTACGAACAACACTTTCTGTCTTATCCGCTTCAAATTCATACAATGTTTCACCAACACAAACAATTGGAATCATACCATTTTCAATGGCAACAGCTGCTTTTTTGTTGATGTCTTTATCTGTTTCATTAAAGTATTGACGTCTCTCTGAGTGTCCTAAAACAACCCACTTAACGCCCAATTCATTTAACATACCTGCTGAAATTTCACCAGTGTATGCACCGTTTGCTTCAAAATGCATATTTTGAGCTGCAACGTGTAATTTTGTTGAGTTATCAACACATGTTCCCAATGTTGTAAAAGGAACAGCAACACCAAAGTCTGCTTTATCTGTTACATGTGCATCAACACCCTCAAAGAATGCTTTTGCTTCTGCATTGGTCTTATTCATTTTCCAGTTTCCAAAAATAATTGGTTTTCTCATATTTTACTTGTCCTGGATTATAGCTATACCAGGCAACTCCTTCCCTTCCATAAACTCTAAGCTAGCTCCGCCACCTGTAGAGATGTGCGAAATTTGATCTTTAAATCCAAGTTGGATTGCTGCTGCAGCAGAATCACCACCACCAATAACGCTTAAGACATCAGGCACTTCTGTAATAGCTTTACAGATACCTTTTGTACCATTTGCGAAGGCTTCGAATTCAAAGACTCCCATTGGACCATTCCAAACAACTGTTTTTGCACCTTCCAATTCTTTTTTGAAAAGTTCAATTGTCTTAGGTCCAATATCTAGACCCATATAGTCACTAGGAATTTCTGTTGAGTTAACAACGATTGCTTCTGCATCAGGTGCAAACTCTTTTGCAACAACTGTATCAATTGGCAAAATAAGTTTTCCATCCGCTTTTTCAAGGATAGCCTTAGCTACTTCAATACGGTCTTCTTCTAATAAAGAAGTCCCAATCTCATAACCTTGAGCTTTAAAGAATGTATAAGCCATTCCTCCACCAACAATAACTTTATCAGCAACTTCCAATAAGTTTTCGATAACATTAATTTTATCGCTAACTTTTGCCCCACCTAGAATTGCGACAAACGGTCTTTTTGGTGAGTAAATCGCTTCACCTAAGAACTTAACTTCTTTTTCTACTAAGAAACCAAGTGCTGAAGGTAAGAATTGAGCGATCCCTACAGTTGAAGCATGAGAACGGTGAACCGTACCGAATGCATCACTGACAAATAATTCACCCAAACTTGCCCAGTAACGTGCTAAGTTTTCATCATTTTTTGTTTCACCAATTTCATAACGAGTATTTTCCATCAAGACGATATCGCCATCGTTCAATGAATTTACTGCTTCCTCTAATTCGTTTCCACGTGTTGCTCCAACAAAGGTAATCTTTGTATCAGGCAATAACTCTTGTAAACGTTTAGCAACTGGTGCTAGTGTGTTTTTAGCTTTATCTGCTTCTGTTTTTTCAGCATCTTTATGATTGATTTTACCCAAATGCGACATAAGGACAATCTTCGCATTATTTTCAATGAGATACTTAATTGTTGGTAAAGCACCCATAATACGATTATCATCAGTAATGACGCCATCATTTAATGGAACGTTGAAGTCAACACGAACAATTACGCGTTTTCCAGCAACATCCAAATCACTGACAGTTCTTTTAGCCATAATTTCCTCCTTATTTACGCCCTTCATTATATCAAATAACCTTAGACTTCACAATGAAAACCATGAACTAGTCGACGAATTCACATAAAAAAAGCAGGTTTTACATTACTGTATAGCCTGCTTGTGCAATTGCTTGCTTTGCAACATAAAGTGCATCATTGTCACCTTCAATTGCAACACTTTTATTTTTTAAATTAATCTCATAGTCTAATCGTGTATTATCTAATTCATTTGCGATACGATCTACACATTTTTGACACGACATATCTCTAACAAATATTATTCGTTTCATCTTAACACCCTCCACTTACATTTTAATCGAAACACGTTTTAAACGCAACGCATTCAACACAACAGAGATTGAAGAAAATGCCATTGCAGCCCCTGCAATCATTGGATTTAGGAAAGGTCCATTGAATAACACATGGAATAATCCAGCAGCAAATGGGATCCCAATTACGTTATAAGCAAAAGCCCAAAATAAGTTTTGCTTGATCGTTGATAGTGTTTTTTCAGACAATTTCAACGCAAAGACTAAAGATTCTAGATCATCTTTAATTAATACAATATCCGCTGAATCTAAGGCCACATCCGATCCTTCAGCAACAGCAACACCAACATCAGCTCGTGTTAATGCAACCGCATCATTTACACCATCACCTACCATCAGTACCTTAGAATCTTTTTGGAATTTTTCAACCCATTGTGATTTCTCATCGGGTAAGACTTCCGCAATAACCTCATCAATATTTAATTCATCCGCAATCGCTTGAGCTGTCAAGTGATTATCACCGGTCAACATCACAACTTTTTTACCCATTTTATGGAGTTGTTGAATTGTTTGTTTTGACTCATCTTTGATGACATCAGCGATACCAATCACACCAACAACCTGATTATCTAAAGCAACATATACAACCGTTTGTCCTTTCGATGACCAGTTATTAAATTCTTGATCAAACACACTCACTTCGATCGCTTGTTCATTCATTAATTTACGATTACCGATATAGATTTCTTGATTATCAGCATTCGCTTTAACCCCACGACCAAACAACGCTTCAAAATTTTGTACATCGTATTTTTTACTATCATTAAGCACCATTGCTTTTGATAAAGGATGTTCTGACATCGATTCTACTGAGGAAACCAAATCAAGAATATAGTCTTTATCTTTTGGAATCTTCGTATTCACAACACTTAAATTACCTTGAGTCAGGGTACCAGTCTTATCAAAAATCACAGTATCAATCTTTGATGCAGTTTCTAATGCAGTTGCCGATTTATAAAAGACACCATTTTCTGCACCACGACCTGTCCCTACCATAATGGCAGTCGGTGTTGCAAGCCCTAAAGCACATGGACAAGCAATCACAAGGATAGAGATAAAGATTGTTAATGACAATTCAAGATCTTTTGTAAATACGAACCAAAGAATAAACGAGACAATTGCAATGACAAAAACAATGGGAACAAAGACAGCTGAGACCTCATCCGCTAACCGAGCTATGGGAGCTTTATCATTTTGAGCATCTTCAACCATTTTTATAATTTGTGATAATTTCGATTCTGATTGAAGTTTTGTCACTTCAATTTGAATGGTACCACTTGTATTGCTGGTTCCAAGACTGACTTCATCATCTACGGTCTTATCAACCGGCAAACTTTCACCACTTAACATCGATTCATCAATACTTGTATTTCCAAAGACGACCTTCGCATCGGCTGGAATATTCATGCCTGGTTTAACCAAGAGAATATCTCCTAATTTTATCTGAGATAAAGGAATTATTTTTTTCACGCCATCTTCAAGTAAAATAGCATCGTCTGGTTGTAATGCCAACAATGAAGCAAGTGATGATTTGGTTTGCTCTTTACTTTTATCCTCTAAATAATTCCCAAGTTTAATTAACGCTAGGATAACCACTGCACTTTCAAAATACAAGTGATGAATAAATTCAACATTTCCACCAATAATTTGGATTAATCCATATGCTGAATAAATAATGGCAGCACTCGTTCCTACCGCAACTAAAGAATCCATATTCGGATAACGTTTCGCTAGTGCTTTAAATCCCCGCTTGAAAATATCACGATTCAAGACCAACACCGGTATCGTTAAAACGACTTGAATTAATGCATTACGAAGTGGATACCAGTCCGCCCTTACAAAATCAGGTAAAAACATCGGACTAATCATCGGAGCCATCGTAAAATAGACCATGACTGCAGCAATAATGAGTGACAATTTCATTGATTTAGAATCTAAAGTTGATTCTTGAGCAAAACTAGGACTATATCCAATCTCTTTAATCATGCCAAATATTGTCTGTTCATTGATTTTATTTGGATCATAATTCAAGCTTACATCTTTCTCTAATAAATTAATCTCGAGATTACTGATGCCATCCTGATTTCCGATATAGGATTCAATCGATGAAACACAAGAAGCACATGTCATATCCTCAACATGAAATTTCAATCCTTTTTGTGTACTTAATGCATACCCTGCATCCTGGACAACGTCAATCAGGTTTGATTCTTCAACATCATCCTCAACCTTTAGACTCGCCGTATTCATCATTAAATTCACAGACACATCTTTCACACCCTCAACACCCTCAAGTGCTTTTTGAACATGACTTTGGCATGAAGCACAGGTCATTCCTTCAACATTAAATTTTATCTCTCTCATCATCTTCACCTATCCTATCATTTTATGCATTAATTTTATAACTTCATCAATTTTTTCTTGACCATTACCTTCTTCAAAGGCTTCAATAACACAATGTTCCATATGTTGTTTCAATAAAGAATCATTCGCTTTTTTTAATAAAGCGATGGTTGCTAAGACCTGATACGACACATCAATACAATAACGATCATCTTCCATCATTTTCATAACCGCATTCATTTGACCTTGAGCATTTTTCAGTGCTTTCATAGCTTCATCTTTTCTCATACTACCCTCTCCTATGGGGGTATAGTATCATGACCGTTTACATTTGTCAACGTTATTGAGCAAATAAAAAAACCGCCGAAGCGGTCTTATTGATTAATAGCTGTATCTAAAGCGATTTCCATCATCTTTGTAAACGATGTTTGTCTTTCTTCTGCACTTGTAATTTCCTCTGTTACAAATGAATCTGAAATAGTTAAAATACAAGCAGCTTGTTTATGCAACTTACGAGCATTCGCAAACAACGCAAACGATTCCATCTCAACACATAGAACACCATGATTGTCTCTTAGATCATGATAACTGACACCTGTTCCACGATAGAAGACATCACTACTATGGATACGTCCTACAATAACAGGAACATCCAACTTTTTTGCACTTTCTAATAAAGCTTCATTTAATTCTTTACTTGGAAGCAAAACATCTTCCTCATAATCAAATGCTACTTTCGCAAATGAAGATTCACTATATGCTGAGTCAGCAAGCACGACATCATAAACATTTGCTTTTTCTGAGTATGACCCTGCTGAGCCAATACGAATAATACTTTCAACGCCATACACTGTATAAAGTTCATATGAGTAAATACCGATACTTGGCATTCCCATCCCAGATCCCATTACGGACACTTTCTCACCTTTATATAATCCTGTATAGCCAAACATATTTCTAACTGTATTAAATTCAGTGACATCCTCCAAGAACGTTTCTGCAATAAATTTAGCACGAAGTGGATCACCTGGCATTAAAACAACCTTAGCGATTTCTCCAACTTGAGCATTAATATGTGGTGTTGACATTATATTCCTCCTTCACTGATAAAATTATATCATACAATTACTATATTACATTAAAGACACCAGTAAACCAAGATTTATATCTTAATCTTATTCATTATATAATTCTCAAGCGGTTCATAACCAAGTCGCTCATAGATTGAGGCCGCTTGAGGGTTATTATAAAACAAAACCGCTTGCTTTCCTCTCTTGTAATAATCATCACTCATCTTTTTAACAACTCGACTTGCAAAACCTTTGTTTCGGTAATCAGGATGTGTTGCTACACCAACAACCATGACACTAAAGTCAGTTTCAGCCACTGCACTTGCAATTGCAACCAATTGATTATCATAAAACATACCATAACTCATCCGATTTCCTTTAAAGAGATCGTCTTCAACTTGCTTAAGGCTACGATTAGACAAGCCAAAACATAAGTTTTCCAAATCCACTATTGCTGTTGAATGGTTTTCATTCAACACAAACACTTCATCATCGTTCTTAAAGTCACTTTTAGGAGTATAAACAGACATGATAGTTTTTCTTTTCTCTAAAATCAGTGAATCAATCCTGCCATCTAAATGATTCATTGTTTTCTCTGTACAATTAAAGAAAGCATACTTGTTCAACTGAATTAATTCTTTTAATTGAATAATAATTGCTTGATTCATTTCATGAATAACACCATGAATTGAATCATCTAAATAGGTAAATATTACTGCAACTAATTCTTTATCCTTAAAAAAACC
This sequence comes from Erysipelothrix urinaevulpis, assembly GCF_009828835.1. Lineage (GTDB taxonomy): Bacteria > Bacillota_I > Bacilli_A > Erysipelotrichales > Erysipelotrichaceae > Erysipelothrix > Erysipelothrix urinaevulpis. Next base: position 110,683 of record NZ_WTTB01000006.1, on the reverse strand, counting down.
ATAGAATGTTTGTTTCATTTCATCAAAACCAAAGGCATCCAAATCACCTAATAAAAATAAATTAGCATGAGGTTCTATATTTAAAAACCTTCTTAGTTCTTTTTCATCATGTTTATCTAGTTTTCTCATTTGAAACCTCCTCTTTAATCTTATTATAAGCATAATAAAAAAAAACGCCATACCGTATAGATATGACGTTTAACATTAGCTTACTCTCCGTAGTATGCTTTTTTGAAGATTGTTCTCATATCTTCTACCATCGGTAAACGAGGATTACATGGTGAACATTGGTCTTCATACGCTAAGTATGCTAATTCTTTTTCATGTTTTAAGAATTCTTTTTCATCAACACCTTGTGCTTTGAAACTCATTTCAATACCACAACGAACTGCTAAGTCATGACATGCTTGAGCATAACTCTCAACACCTTCTTCAACTGTATTTGCAGGTAATCCTAAGATTCTTGCCAATTCAGCATAACGTTCATGAGCACGGTATACATTGTATTTTGGCCATAGAGAAGGTTTCTCTGGATGTGTCCCGTTGTAACGAATTACATATGGCATCAAGATGGCATTGATACGACCATGAGGAACATGGAATCGTCCACCAAATTTATGAGCCATTGAGTGATTCATTCCTAGGAATGCATTACCAAATGCCATCCCAGCCATCGTTGAAGCATTATGCATTTTTTCACGGGCTTCAAGTTCATTGCTTCCATCATGGACACATAATTCTAGGTTTTGGAACACTAATTTAATGGCTTGAATACATAAACCATCAGTATAGTCATTTGCAAAGTTTGAAACATACGCTTCTGTCGCATGAGTTAAGACATCCATCCCTGTATCAGCAGTCACTGATGATGGTAGATTCGTTGTAAAGATTGGGTCGACAATCGCAACATTAGGTACCATAGAATAATCAGCTAATGGGTATTTTTTATTTGCTTTTTTATCTGTAATAACCGCAAATGGTGTTACTTCACTCCCTGTACCGGAAGTCGTTGGAATACAAACCATTTGTGCTTTCGATCCAAGCTCAGGATATTTAAAGGCACGTTTACGAATATCAATGAATTTTTGTTTTAAATCATTGAAGTCTGTATCTGGATGTTCGTAGAAGATCCACATTCCTTTTGCAGCATCCATTGGTGAACCACCACCTAGAGCAATAATTGTATCTGGTTGGAAAGCTCTCATCATTTCAACACCACGTTCAACTGTTTCAATTGATGGATCTGGCTCAACATCAGCAAAGACTTGGATGTCAACACGATTTGATCTTGCATTCAATTGTTCAACAATCAAGGAGTAGAATCCTAAATCAACCATTGCTTTATCGGTAACAACAAATACTTTTTGAACATCTTTCATTTCTGATAGATAGCGAATAGAATTACGTTCGAAGTAAATTCTTTGAGGAACTTTAAACCATTGCATATTATTGTTTCGTCTCCCTACTTTTTTGATATTTAATAAGTGAACTGCACCAACGTTGTCACCAACAGAGTTATGACCATATGACCCACAACCCAATGTCAATGAAGGAATGAAGTCATTATAAACATTACCAATTCCCCCAAATGTTGATGGTGAATTCCAAATAATACGGATTGCTGGGATTGCTTCACCAAATCGCTCTGAGATTTCTTTTGATTTTGTATGAATTGCTGCAGAGTGACCTAACCCATTAAACTCAACCATTTGACGTGCTAATTCAATACCATTATCAGTACTCTTTGATTTTAAGAACGCTAAGACAGGAGAAAGTTTTTCACGTGTTAAGACTTCTTTAGGACCAACTTCTGCACATTCAGCTGCTAAGATAACAGTATTACTTGGTACTTTAATGCCTGCTTGTTCTGCAATCCACGTTGCATCTTTACCGACAATGTTCGGATTTAAGACAGCGTCAGCATAATTTTTATCAGTTGAAGCTACACCAAACATGAATTTTTCAAGTTTAGCTTTTTCATCTTTATTAATGAAATGGACACCGTAGTTCTTGAAACGATCAACAACTTCTTTATAGATTTCTTTATCAACAATACATGCTTGCTCAGAAGCACAAATCATTCCATTATCAAATCCTTTTGATAATGCGATATCATTAACTGCTTGAGCAACGTCTGCTGTTTTTTCAATATAGGCTGGAACATTCCCTGCTCCAACACCAAGTGCAGGTTTACCGCATGAATAAGCAGCTCTAACCATGGCGTTACCACCTGTTGCTAGAATGGTTGCAACATCCTCATGATTCATTAATTCATCTGTTTTTTCTTTCGATCCTTTTTCAATCCATTGGATACAGTCTTTAGGTGCACCAGCAGCTACAGCGGCATCACGAATGACCTTGGCTGCTTCTACACTACATCTTTGAGCAGATGGATGGAATGAGAAAATAATTGGATTACGTGTTTTCAAAGCAATTAACGCTTTAAACATTGCTGTCGATGTCGGGTTTGTTACAGGAGTCATTGCACAAATTACCCCAACAGGATCTGCAATCTCAGTCACACCAGTCACATCATCATCACTAATGATCCCCACAGTTTTTAAATTTCTCATATGATTAATAACATGCTCACAAGCAAACATATTTTTTGTTGCTTTATCTTCAAATACGCCACGGCCAGTTTCTTCAATTGCAACTTGTGCTAAGTAACCGTGTTGATCAACACCCGCAACACTCGCTTTCGCTACAATGAAGTCTACTTCTTCCTGATTTAAACTAAGAAACTCTGTATAGGCTTGTCTAGCTTTCGCAACCTTTTCATTCACTTCGTTGTCTACTTTAACTTCAACTTTTTTTGTCATACAACTTCCTCCTTGTTAATATCTTCACATATATCCTACAAAGTATTGACTGGTTAAACAAACGTTTATCCGTAAAAATTAAGTTTATTTGGCATCTAGTTCATCAACGACACAAAGTAAGCACTTTCATTGTGAAATCTTTAACATATTGTATAAGGTTACGATTTTCCGTCGAATTTGCTTCGACATTTTGGACAAGTAATAGTAACTTTTCCTTTTCCTCTTGGAACGCGGACACGCTGCTTACAAGTCTTGCATCTGAAATATTTAAACTTTAAACGATCAGTTGTATTGGTTTTCATTCGCTGACGCCATAAAGCATAGATTCTATTTTCATTGTATCGTTTTGGGAAATTTTTTGAGATTAAACGCAAGATAACTATGAGTGAAATTACAAATGGAATCCAAGAAACAATTTTACTTTTCACAAAAAGATTAAGGATTGATATAAATAATGCTAAAAAAATTAAATCTCTTCCCAATAAATCTGGACCATATCGACCTTCAAAAAACTTTCTAATTTTATTGTTCATGGAAGGTCATCTCGTATCCATGATGAGAGAATTCACCAATTGGCAATTCCATCATCCCTATTTTATTAACAAAATCATGATCACTATCATATTCATCAGCAATTCCTAACCAAGGTTCAATACATACAAAGGGTGCAATTGTCTTATCCTTATAATATGGACTCCACAACCCAACAAATGGGAAACCAGCAAAATTGACTTTGACATAATCACTTCCGTCAGTTGAACTTAAAATAACAGAACTTAAATCTTGGTATATAACTGCATTATTAGCAAAAAACTCTGGAACAACTCGATCGTTTTCTAATTGAATTTTTTCTGCATCAAACACATGACCTTCTTTTAAGCCTATGGAATATGACCGTGTTTCATTTGGATAGCTGAATTCATAATCTTTTTTCTCATCAATTAAAAAGCTTGGATGGGCTCCAATTGAGTAATGCATTGTTTTATCATCAAGATTGTAGATAGACCAAACGACTTTAACTGACGACTTAATTAATTGATATGTGATCAACACCATATGCTTATAAGGATAAACACGAAGCATTGCTTCATCTGATATATAGGCAAACTTAATTAAGTCAGCACGTTCTTCAATCACACCAAACTGCTGGTCTCTTAAAAAACCATGTTGTGAAAGTTCATAACGCTCACCATCAATTTCATAGAACCCTTCTTTTACTTTACCAACAATTGGAAAGAGCACTGGTGATACACGGTTCCAATGTGATTCATCACCTGACCACATTCTCTCTCGTTGATCTTTCTTATCATAAACACTTCGAATCTCAGCACCAGTGTTTGAGATTGTTACTTTTAAATAATCATTTTCTAATATATTCATTTAATGCCCTCACATTCTACTTATTAATATCTTATCAAATCCCTTTTTAACAGTAAAGAAATGGTACTTATTAACATCATTCACCATATTTATAAATCAGACTCTTAAACAAAATAAACATTGAGACTAAGTTTATCATTGATTATTTATGATATAATTTATTAATAATTATTAAAGGAGATATCTATGGTTAATTATCAACGTAATGCCTCTAAATATATCAGTGAGAATAAAGGGTTCATGTGCCCAGATTGTTCTAGAAATGTCGTAGCAGGATATGATTATTGTCCTAACTGTGGTGCGATGCCTGAATATGACCAACCCGGCACATCCAATGATAACGACATTCTATTTATACTGTTTTGGTTTGTATTTTTCTTTCTCGCACCATTTGTCCACTGGCTTGCTAAATTCAGACACGACTTCTTTTCGATGCTTGTTTTTTTACCAGCCATTATTATGCTTGTAAGTAGTACTCGCGGTCTTTTCCTAATTATAAAGAAAATAAAGCTCAATTTCGAAAAAAAATCAAAAGGATTTCAAGTCGAGAAAATAAAACTTCTAAAAATAATAACACGGATTTGGGTTTTCTATTTTTCATTAAAAACAATCCTAATCATCACTCATAGAATTTAAGAATTTTTTCAATTTAGAATCAAAAAAAACAACTTTTACAAGTTGTTTTGTTTTATATTGAACTGGTGACCCGTGTAGGAATTGAACCTACGACCCACTGATTAAAAGTCAGTTGCTCTACCGACTGAGCTAACGGGTCACGTAAATTTTTGGTGGAGCTTACCGGTCTCGAACCGGTGACCTCTTCACTGCCAGCGAAGCGCTCTGCCAACTGAGCTAAAGCCCCAACGAAGTTCATTATACATGTTTTTTCAAAAAATGGTAGTCTTTTTTAAAATATATTAAAAATAATTTCAAAAGTCAGTTTTCATAGGTTAGCAAGAAAAATACTTTCTTCTAAATGTAAGCGTTTTGATAATAATTTATTATCAATAAATTGGCTTTGACTTTGCTTTCTTACTTTACTAATTTTTTGTGAAAATACTGATCAAAATCACATGACAAGCCACCTTATATACCCTATAATGACAGTGGTTAGGGAGTGATTGAATGATTCGATTTGAACAGGTGACTAAATCTTTTGTTAATCATCAACAAAAATTTACAGCTGTTAATGAATTAACCATGGAAATAGAAGATGGAGAAATATTTGGGATTTTGGGTGAAAGCGGTGCTGGGAAATCTACCGTTTTAAGACTTATTAATCAATTGGAAACACAAGATGATGGCTTGGTTCTAATTGATGATATTGATATTGCAACATTAAGTCGAAAAGAATTGCAATTAATGAGAGAGAACATTGCAGTTGTTTTCCAAAACTACAACCTACTTAATAATAAGGATGTTTACCATAATATTCTTATTGCCCTTAAAATTCAAGGGATTGATGATACAAACCGTATTGTCCAAGCCCTAGAGTTTGTTGGACTTAATGATAAAATGTATCATTACCCTTCTCAATTAAGCGGTGGTGAAAAACAAAGGGTCGCAATTGCTCGTGCAATTGTAACACGCCCTAAAATATTATTGTGTGATGAACCAAGCTCAGCATTGGATCAAAAAACAACCAGTGAAATGTTACAAATTTTAAAGAACGTTAATAAGGACTTTAATACAACAATTGTTGTCGTTACCCATGAACTTTTGGTTGCGAAGGAAATTTGCAATCGGGTAGCAATTATGGAAAAAGGAAATCTCCATGAAATTGTCCATGTTAAACAATCTTTAAATCAAAATATTAACAGTTCTTATTCACTGTTTGCTAAAGAGGTCCTTGAGTCATGATTCAAATTATACTTGAACATCAAAATGAATTGATTAAAGCTTTGAGTGAAACTGGAATTTTACTGTTATTATCCATTGCTTCAGCCATTTTTATTGGGGGACCCTTTGGAATATTATTAGTAATCAGTAAACCAGGTGGTATCAAAGAAAATCGATTTGTTTATAACACATTGAATATTTTAGTTAACATCGTTCGTTCTTTTCCTTTCTTATTATTTATTATTTTCATGATCCCGGTTACCCGCTTTATAGTTGGAACTTCATTAGGTACACTTGCAGCGTCCATTCCAATGGCTGTTGTTGCGGCATCCTTATACTCACGTTTTGTTGAGCAGGCTTTACTTGAAGTCCCAAAAGAAATTATTGATACTGCACTGTCCCTTGGTGCCTCAACCAAAGAAGTTGTCTTTAACTTCTACCTGGTTGAAGCACGTTCCTCACTTGTTTTAGGGCTAACATCAGCAATTGTCAGTTTTATTTCTTATTCAACTGTAATGGGTGTCGTTGGTGGTGGCGGAATCGGTGATTTCGCAATGGTATACGGCTATCAACGCTGGGAAATGGATATTATGTACACAACAATATTCATCATGATAATCATCGTACAGTTCATTCAATTCTTTGGAAACCATATAGCAAATAAGCTAGATAGGAGATAGTATGATTAAAAAGATTTCGGTAGTTTTATTCACACTTGTATTATTAACTGCATGTTCAGGTGCTAAAAAAGAGGATAAGGTCATTAAAGTGGCTTCACATATGGAACCTATGACCGATGTCGTTAACATCGCTAAAGAAGAACTAGCAAAAGAAGGTTGGGAATTAGAATTAGTCAATGTCAGTGACAATCGCCAACCCAACGTTGCATTAAATGATAAAGAAATTGATGCAAACTTTTTCCAACATATTCCTCACATGGAGGATTTTAATAAAAGTGTTGACGGTACTTTAGTGGGTGTAACTCCAATCTATGATGCCATTGTCGGATTCTATTCAAAGACATACGATAAGATTGAAGATGTTGAAAAAGGCGCTAAAGTTGCAATTCCAAACGATCCTGCAAACGAAGCTCGTGCATTAGCAATTCTTGCCGATCATAAAATAATTACATTGAATGATACAGATATTCGCAAAGTTACTACGGAAGATATTTTAGAAAATCCCTTAGAGCTTGAATTTATCAAAGTTAAATTGTTAACATTGACGCAAGCTTATGAAGATGTTGATTTAGTGTATAACTATCCTACTTATATAGGTAAAATTGGATTAACACCTAAAAAAGATGCTGTGTTAATTGAAAACAGTGACAGTTATTATGCGATTAGTTTAGTCGCTCGTGAAGATAACAAAGACAGTGACAAAATTAAAGCATTGACCAAAGCAATGACAAGTGATGCAGTCAGATCGTTCTTAGTGGAAGATCATGATGCAACATTAGTTCCTTCATTTTAAGTCAAAAAAACCGCAAATGCGGTTTTTTACTTTAATTTGGCAATCGCTTCGTTAAATAGTGGTAAATAATCTTCATGAGCAAGAAACAGTTCATCCAACACTTTTTTTGAAACAGTGCCACTTGGAATAAGTGGGTTAAGTGTAAATGCTTGGAGTGCTGCACCATAATCACCTGTTGTTGCTGCTTCAATGACTAATTCTTCCATCCCCTTCATCAACTGAAGACTTGCTCGTGGACCAGCACTAAATTCACCCCAAGCTAAAGGTTCAGCTCCATGTGCTGTAATAATACTTGATACTTCTACAATTGATTTATCTGATAGATCACTCAAGGCTCCATTGTTTTGTGTACTAACGACCATGATGGTACGTTTATCATTCTCAATTGAATTAATAAGTTCACACGCTGCATCGGAATAATAACGACCGCCTCGTTTTGACAATTCTTCTGGTTTATAATCTAAATCGGGATCTTTGTATAACTCAAATAATCTTTTTTCAGTTTCCATAACGACTTCAGCTCGTGTTTGCTTGCTTGCAAAATCATCAATTTGACCATCAAGCATATCTTGAGTAATGTAATAATATCGATGATAAGAACAGGGTAAAACACCCAAGTTTTTGACTTGCTCGTAATGAAACGGTAATCTTCGAATATTAGCTACTTCTTCTCTATCATTAAAATTGTTACTGTTATATAACTCTTCGATTATTACATCCGTGACATCTTTGCCTTCATTTGTAAATGCACGATGCCAATGGAAATGATTGAGTCCTGCAAACTTTACAAATAAATCTTCACCTTGACCTTTAGTTTCCATAACTGCTTGACAATTTTTTTCAAACAAGATAGGAATATTGCATAATCCAATTGTCTTGTTCCATCCACCCACATTTATTGCTGCTTCTGTAACCATTCCCGCCGGGTTTGTGAAATTAATGAGCCATGCGTTTGGGCATAGTTCTTCCATGTCATGAATAATATCTAAAATAACAGGGATGGTTCTGAATGCCTTAAATATCCCTCCGGCACCGTTTGTTTCTTGACCTATCATGCCATGACTTAAAGGAATTCTTTCGTCTTTGGCTCGAGCCTCTAATCCGCCCACTCGAAATTGTGTTGTGACATAATCTGCATCGGCTAAAACATCTCGACGATCTGTACTAAGTGTAACGACCCAATCAAGATTTGCTTTCTTAATCATACGTTTTGCCATCGCTCCCACAATTTCTAATTTTTCTTTCCCTTGTTCAATATCAACAAGACATATTTCTCTAATTTTTAACTCATCACTTCTTAATATAAATCCTTCAATTAATTCCGGAGTATAACTACTTCCTCCTCCGATCGTTACGATCTTAATTCCATGTTTCATAAAACCCTACTTTCTAAGGCTTATCGAATCATTTTAGATGCAACAATTGAGAGTTCTTCTACTAAAAACAAGATAGGAACATATGAGGTATTATTATCACTGGGTCTGAAATATGTTGGTAAACATACATCAGATATTCTTCCTAAAGTCGTATCTTCAGAAGCTGTAATTGCAAGTACTTTACAGCCTAACCTTTGAAGATTGGTTGCTTTAGTTAATGACCCTTGTGTTTCGCCTGTTCTTGATAATAATATTATCCAAGTATTTTCATTAAATGTTTTTTGATTAAATTCTGTATTAATTCTATGAAAATCAAGTGAATCTTCAATAACCATAGCATATCGAACAAGGGATGAAAATCTTGAAGCTGCACTTCGATTGATATGTGCGGAAGATCCAGCCTCAGAAATAAACACTAAATTATCTGCAGAGAGCAAATATTCTGCTGTCTCTTTAAGTCGTTCTTGATACTCAAATTCTTTGACTGTATTAATAAAAGAAATTAAATACGAACTGTTTGAATCAAGAGATGACTGTTGTTTATTTCCACCACTTAAACGATGCTTAAAATCACTAAATCCTTTATAACCTATTTTTTACAAAAACGATCAACTGTAGCAACTGATACATTCGATTGATCAGCCAGTTCTCTAATACTCATTTTTTGGACTTGATCCAAATTAAACTTAACAAAATTAAACACCGACATTTCTGCATACGATAAATCTTGAATGTTTTCGAACATTATGAACCACCACTTTCAACATCATTTTATCATAATGGAAAGCAATAATTTTAGCTTATTCTTGAGGATTCTCCTCATCGTATGCTTTTTGGTCAATTATTTTAAAGAATGGGTAGTATATTGCGGTGGCTACGAGAATATTAACAACTTGTAAAAGGGCTCCTCGCCACCCCGTAATCAGTAGCCCTGAAATAATGGGTGGTGTTGACCATGGTATATTAACCCCACTTGTATAAGGAACTAAACCTGTAAACATTGCGAAATATGTTATGACTACAAGTGTTAAAGGTGCTAAGAAAAACGGAATAATCATCAGTGGATTCAAGACAATTGGAACACCAAAAATAACTGGTTCGTTTATATTAAAAATTGCTGGTGCAAAGGATAAACGTCCTAAAGATTTATATTGCTCAGATTTTGCTTGTGTTGCCATGAGATAGACAAGTCCTAACGTTGACCCTGCCCCTCCGACTTTAACAAAGTTTGTATTGAATTGAACTGTAATGATATTAGGCGGTAATAATCCTGCCATCGTCGCTTCTGCATTTTGGACTGTTAATGTTTGGTAAATCGGTGCCATTGCTCCACCTGCAATGTTGTTTCCATGCAAGCCAAATGACCAAAGTAATTGTTCTACAACTGTCAAAATCATTCGGGCTGGCAATGTATCGCCCAAAGCCATTAGCGGTGTCTGTAAAGCTGTAAAAATAAAATTTTGAATTGTTTGAAATGATGTAAAACTAAACCCTAGTCGAATGACTCCAAAAAATAAAATGACAAACAATCCTGGAATTAATGTTGAAAATGATCGTGAAACGTTCTCAGGAACGGATGGATGCATTTTAATAACCCAGCCTTTTTCAGTAATAATTCGCATAATCTCTACGGTAAAGATTGCAGTGAATATCCCTAAAAATAAACCTTCTGCACTAAATGCACTGGCAGCAAGCATTAATCCTGATTCTCCTGCTTCAAATGGCGTTAAAATTAGAAAAGCAACCAGTGTTCCAATAATGGATGATTCTTCATCCATGTTATGAGATGATGCCAAACTTCGTGCAATTCCTATCATAACAAAGAGTGTCATCACATTCATGGATGCAAAGAATGGTACTAAGAAATACTGTTTCCAACCTTCACCAAGTAATCCAGTCATAAATTCTGGATAACCATTGATTGGTAAGTTTGCAAAAAGCAAGAAAATAGAACCAATGATTAAAAATGACATGACTGCAAAAAATCCATCTTTAACTGCTGAAAGATATCTATTCTGATCAAGCTTTGATGCAATCGGAACTAATTTTTGTTCCAATGAATCTAAAATTTTATTCATAACCTCTCCTCCTGCCACCATAGTATGCTTTCCATGACAGAGTGTAAAGGCTTTCATTACCTGTTGTAACACATTAATTGACTTGTAACCCGTTCCATATTGTAACACCTGTTACAAATAAAAAAACAAGCCGAAGCTTGTTAGAGTAAATGAATTTTATTTTCACAACATTGAATTGTTTCATCATCCCAAAGTGACACTTGGACTTCCCCAATATGTGCTTTTCCTAACAACAGCATACACATACGACTTTGACCAATTCCACCACCAATTGTTAATGGTAAGGTATTATCTAGGACGCGTTGATGAAATTCATAGCGTCTTTTGTCGTTAGCGTCTGCCTTATTTAATTGCTCATCTAAGCTCTTTGCATCCACTCGGATTCCCATGCTTGATAATTCCATGGCCATCCCTAAAGCTTCATGCCAAAAGAGTAAATCACCATTGAGTTTCCAATCATCATAGTCTGGCGCTCTTCCATCGTGTGGTTGCCCACTTCTTAAGGTGTCACCAATTTGATAGATAAATGTTGTCGGGTGTTCTTTTACGTATGCATTTTCACGTTCTTTTGATGTAAGTTCAGGGTACATATCTTCTAATTCTTGACTGCTAATAAAGCTGACATTTGAATCGATGAAGACATCGACTTCTGGATATTTAGTGTGCAAGCGACTTGACGTTTCGACTATTGCGTTCACAATACTTTGAACTGTGTCTTTTAAATATGTTAATGTTCTTTGATCGTTGTCAATGACACGTTCCCAGTCCCATTGATCAACATAAATAGAGTGAATATTGGATAATTCTTCGTCTCGACGAATTGCGTTCATATCCGTATACAGACCATTTCCAATTCGGAAATCATATTGATGCAAAGCCATTCGTTTCCATTTTGCTAAAGAATGAACGACTTCACCTTTTGCTTCTAAAGCTGGAACATGAAAACTGACCGGTCTTTCAACACCGCTCAAATCATCATTCAATCCTGATTCTTGAGCAACAAATAAAGGTGCTGAAACTCTTTTTAACTTCAAACTTCCTGTTAACGCTTCTTCAAACCACTTTTTTATATTACCAATTGCTGTTTGTGTCTCATAGACACCTAACGTTGATTGGTAGTCTTTTGGTATAATTATTTTCGACATAAGCTCCTCATTTCATACCTCATAATCTTATCGTAATGAGTTGAAATTGTAAAGGTTTGTGGCTTTCTTAGTCTTTCCATTTAAGGCTTCTCTCAACTGCTTTGTGCCACTGTTGGATCGTCTCATGACGGACTGTTTCATCCATTGTAGGATTCCATGTTTTGCTCTCTTGAGTTGTTTTCATGATTTCTTCTCTGTTTTTGAAATATGATGTATGAAGGCCGGCGAGATAATAGGCACCTAATGATGTTGATTCAACATTGGCCGGTCTTTCCACTTTAACATTCAGAATGTCTGCTTGAAACTGCATAAGAAAGTTATTATTAGCAGCACCGCCATCAACTTTTAACTGTTGGATGGCAAATTGTGCATCATCTTCCATTGATTTCATGACATCATAACTTTGATAAGCAATGGATTCTAAGGCAGCTCGTATAAAATGGTTTTTATTACTTGAACGAGTGAGCCCAATGAAAAGACCTCGCGCATCCATATCCCAATGAGGAGCGCCAAGACCTGTAAATGCTGGAACACAATAAAGTCCACCGTTATTTTCAACTTTAGTTGCAAAATACTCTGCATCATCAATTGAATCAAGCATTGCCATCTCATTTTTTAGCCAAGCAATAAGTGCACCTGCAATAAACACTGAACCTTCTAAAGCATATTCTACCGTTCCGTCAAGAGCGATTGCGATAGTACTCAACAAACCACGCTCACTTTTAACAAGTTCATCTTTTGTATTCATCAATAAGAAGCAACCTGTTCCATATGTGTTTTTAGCTTGCCCTTTATTGAAACATTGTTGACCAAATAAAGCAGCTTGTTGATCACCGACCATCGCTGTAATTGGAATTTGATATCCTTGAATATTAGCGTATGAAAATAAGCTTGAGCTATCACACACCTCTGGTAACATGGATCGTGGTATTTCTAACTCATTCAGTAATTTTTCATCCCATTCTAATTTTTTAATGTTGTAGATCATTGTGCGTGATGCGTTTGTATAATCCGTTTTGTGTACTTTTTTCTCACTAAAGTTATAAAGCAACCACGTATCAACGGTTCCAAACATTAATTTTCCTTCTGATGCCAATTCTTTAGCACCTTCGACATTGTCTAAAATCCATTTGATTTTAGTCCCTGAGAAATAAGCATCGACCACTAAACCAGTGTTTTCTTTAATATAGGGCTCTAATCCTTTTTCTACAAGTGTCTGGCAATACGACGCCGTTCTTCGACATTGCCAAACAATTGCATTGTAAATTGGTTTTCCTGTTTCTTTATTCCATACAACTGTTGTCTCTCTTTGATTTGTAATTCCAATGGCTTCGATTTCACTTGGATGGATGCCGGTTTTAGCAATCACTTCTGATAAGGCACCGCTTTGACTTGACCATATTTCCATAGGATCTTGTTCAACCCATGCATTTTGTGGGTAGATTGATTGTAAATTTGTTTGAGCAATGCCAATAATTTCTTGTTTCCTATTAAATACAATTGCTCGAGAACTTGTTGTTCCTTGATCTAATGTAATAATATATTCTTTCATTATTAAAACCTCGCTTTTACTTATTATAACAAAAAAGACTAAGTAAACTTAGTCTTAAATACAGCTCTTCAGTGTTTCTCTAATTGTTTTTAATACATTATCTTCTTCATAGCCTAAGGCTTCCATTGCTTCGAAGGGATCGATATAGAAATCTTTTTCCTCTATTCTTGCTACCGTTACCATGTGAATACCATGTTCTTTTCCTTGAAGACTTGCTTCTTGGTCTAAATCTTCATAGGTTTCGATGGCCATCGCTAGTGGGATAACTGGAACTGATGTAAATTTACTTTGACCTAACGCTTCGACGATCATTTCATAGAACACATGATACTTCATGTTAATGCCAGAGATCGCGTAGGTTTTTCGATGAACACCGTTTTCTAAAGCTCCAACCGCTGCTTGGGCTACTTGTTTTGCAGTAACCATTGCCGTTCCACCTGGAAGTGATGGAACCATCTTTTTTCCGCGAATCCGTTCAACATAAGCTTTCCAAATAGATTCTCGACCTGGCATTGTACCAAAAATGTATGGCAACCTCAAACTCATCACATGCATTGTTCCTTCACCTTCAGCAAATGCTAATTCTTCTTGCAATAACCTTGCTTTCGCATACGGTTCATCTTCAAGATATAAATCAGGCATCCGTTCGGAAAACTCTGAATAATATGAACCAAATACCACAAATTTTTCGACGCCTGCTTTACTTGCCAAATGAGCAATTCGTTGAGTTGGCAAAACATTTTCTTGATAATAATACTGAAATGCTGGTGCATTTGGTAACACTCTTTCATCAGAACCAATTGCGTAAATTACCCCACTTACTTCGTTCATTATCTTTAATAATTGTTCGTCTTTTAATGTATTTACATCTGCCAAAATATTTTCGACGTCTTTTCCTTCAAATAATGTCTCGCTTGGTATGGGTGGTAATGAAATAGAAACAACTGAGTACTTTTTCTCTAATAATTCTTCAATTGTGTGGTAACCCAAAAAACCTGTTCCACCAATAACTAGAATTTTTTTCATGATACGACCACCTTTCAAACTTAGTATAGCGAATCGCTTGGATAAGCAAACTAAATGTTTATCAAAGTGCCTTTAAATGTCATGAAAAAGGATTTTTAAGAATTTTCGTTAAAAATTTCTGCTTCCAATTGTCGTGCTTTTGGCGTATCTGCAAGACCACCTTCTGCAGTTTCTTTATATTTTGATGGCATATCCTGCCCAACTTTATGCATAGCTAAAACAACATCGTCGGCTGGTAAAATACTTTCGACACCTGCAAGTGCCATATCTGCAGAAATGATGGCTTGGGATGCACCCAGCGCATTTCTTTTTACACATGGAACTTCAACTAAACCTGCCACAGGATCACAGATAAGACCTAGCATATTCTTGATTGTCATGGCAAAAGCATGAGCTGCCATTTTAGGCGTTCCACCTAATGCATCGACGGCTGCAGCACTCGCCATTGCCGAGGCACTCCCAATCTCTGCTTGACATCCACCCATGGCTCCACTAATTGAGGCATTATTAGCCACAACCAAACCAAAGCCACCTGCAACAAATAAATAGCGTATCTGTTCTTCTTCAGTGAGTTCATACTTTTGAGTTAAAGCACTCAAGACTCCTGGTACAACTCCTGCACTACCTGCAGTTGGTGTTGCACAGATTAATCCCATCGATGCATTCACTTCGTTTGTTCCAACGGCATTTTGAACAGCTGTTAGAATAGTAGGATCACTAATCATTTTTCCTTTTTTAATGTATTCATGAATTTGTTTTGCTGCTCCACCTGTTAATCCAGTTTTTGATTTAACCCCTTGAATACCTCGTTCAATACTTTTATTCATCACATCTAATTGATAGGTCATCTGTTCCCAAATATAGTCTCTTGAATGACCAGAATCTCTTATTTCTTCTTCAATTATTAATTCGGATAAAGAACCACGTTCTTCTGCTTTTTGAACTAATGCCTCAATCGTATCAAACATTGCTATCCTCCCTTAAATCAATATGTGAAACATTTAAAACACAATCCATTGAGTTTAATATTTCAACAGCATTTCCAATCTCATCATGGTCATCAATCTCGATCACCATGTACGCTTCACACCCTCTTGATTCACGTTCAACTCGCATCGTTGCGACATTAAGATTTAAATTGCTCAAGACATTCGCTACTTGAGAAATCATACCCGGTTGATCGATATGCTTAATTAAAATTGTTGGAATCTTCCCATCAATATTGACTTCTTTTCCATCCACGCGAATAATCTCGGCACTACCTCCACCAATAGAAATTCCTGTGACTTCCATTTTTTCTTGATCCCCACGCATCACAATTTTTGCGGTATTAGGGTGTGACACTTTGTCTGCAAGAGGAATAAAATTTATTTTGATCCCTTTTTCTTGAGCAAGTATTAAAGATTCATGTAGTTGATCATCATCAGGGTTCATTCCCATTAATCCACCTGCTAAGGCAACATCGGTACCATGACCACGATATGTTTCAGCAAAGGATTCGTATAAATATACATTGATTTGCTTTGGGTTTTCTGGAAATAGGGACCGTGCCATTTTTCCAATCCGTGCCGCTCCAGCGGTATGTGAACTACTTGGACCAACCATGACGGGTCCAATAATATCAAAGACTGATTTAAACTTTTTTCCTGCCATAATGCCTCCTCTATTTGTATTTAATATTTTCTATCTTTATTATATATGTTTACGGACTTATTCCAAGTTAAATTGGTTCATTTGGTCATCGTGCACCAAATGCTTGAGCAAATCACTTTAAATTATTACGGTTTCGTAATATATTGGTAATAGGAGGTAATACTTATGAAACAATTACGAGGCATTCATCACATTACAGCAATCACCAGTGATGCAAAAAGAATTTATGATTTTTATACCAATGTTTTAGGAATACGATTAGTCAAAAAGAATGTTAATCAAGATGACATTAATACATACCATCTATTTTTTGCGGATGACAAAGGAAGTCCAGGAACAGACATGACGTTCTTTGATTTTAAAAACATTCCTCAACATGTTCAAGGGACCAACGATATCTCTCGTTCAACATTTAGAGTCAAGGATGATGAATCTTTAAATTATTGGTTAAAGCGATTTGACCATTATGATGTTAAACACTCAGATATCAAACACCTCTTCAACAAAAAATTTATATTATTTGAAGATTTTGATCAACAACAATATGCATTGGTGTCGGATGAAAATAACCACGGTGTAGCGCCTGGTGAACCATGGTATAAGGGACCAGTTCCAAATGAATTTGCGATTATTGGTTTAGGACCTGTCTTCTTAACTGTACAGAGTCTATCACTCATGGATACTGCCCTAACATCCTTACTACACATGACCAAAATTTCGCAAGAGGATGATTTCCATCTTTATGAAATGCATACGGGTGGAAATGGTGCTGAAGTCATCGTTGAAGAAAAAACAGATGCACCACAAGCTCAGCAAGGCTATGGCGGTGTTCACCATGTGGCTTTTAGAGTCAATGATTTGGAAGAACTCTATTGGTGGCAAGATCACTTTGACACCAAAAACTTAAGAAATTCGGGTTATGTTGACCGGTTCTACTTTAAGTCACTCTATATTCGACTTTATCCAAATATACTTTTCGAACTTGCAACCGATGGCCCTGGTTTTATTGATGATCAAGAATCGTATGAGATTTTGGGTGAAACACTAACCTTACCCCCACATCTACGTCACCATCAGCAGCATGTGGAAGATACTTTAAAACCATTTGATAGTGTACGGAGCAATAAAGTCTATGAAAAAGAATACTTTAAATAATAACGATTCTTTGAAGTCATTGATTGTTTTGTTTAAGGCTTATCATAGTGTTATGGAAAATGTTAAAGAATCCATTGCTGATGTAGACTTAAGTCTGAATGAATTTACAGCACTCGAGTCAATTTATCATAAAGAAGGTTTAACAACACAGGCTCTCATTGATTCAGTCTTAATTCCCAACAGTTCAATGACTTATGTGATTGCTCAATTAGAAAAAAAAGGCTTGATTCTAAGAAAAAAGGATAAAGCAGACCAACGCGTTATAAACTTATATCTAACGGATAAAGGAAGAGAATTATTTGATGAAATTTACCCTAAGCATTACAATGATATGCGACCAATTTTTGATGTACTAACACAAAATGAAGAAGTTTTGTTACAGACACTTCTAAAAAAAGTTGGGAAAGAAGCAAAAAGGAGACTTGATGATGAAACATCGCTATGAAAAAGGAATAAACGACAAGACAATTATCATGTTACATGGCACAGGTGGAAACGAATCAGACCTCTTAACGTTAGCCATGTTTATTGATCCAAAGGCACACAAAATAGGCATTCGTGGAAATATTGTAGAGAATGGGATGAATCGATATTTTAAACGCTATCCTGATGGGTCTTTTGATTTAGATAGTTTAAATACTGAAAGTGAAGAACTGTATCAAGAAATGAAAAACCTTTTAGCTCAGTATGATCTTCGTGAAGATTCTGTAACAATTCTTGGATACTCTAATGGTTCAAATATTTTCTTAAATATTATGAGATTGTACCAAACCAAGTTTAAGAATGCTTTGTTATTTCATCCTTCTCGTTCTAATACAACCACACCGTTTAAAAACCAAGAAATTAATCTTTTTATAACGTATGGTGACCAAGATCCCTATGTAAACAAAGATGATTTCCAACAATTAGAAAAAGACTTAGGCCAAGAAGGGATTCAATTTACTACTTACTCTCATCAATTTGGTCATTCACTGACTCAAGATGAATTAGAACATGCAAGGATTTTCTATGGGAAATAGAACATTTTATCCCTTGGACTTCAGTCAACTTGATTCTCAAAATCAATACAAACTTTTGAATGCAATGGTTACCCCACGCCCCATCGCATGGCTATCCACACAATCAAAAGATCACATCAATAATCTTGCACCGTTTTCTTTCTTTACGATTGCTTCAAGTCATCTTCCTATACTGCTGATTGCAATCAATCGAAAAAACGGAGAATTGAAAGACAGTGCAAAGAATATTATTGAAACAAAAAAAGCACTCGTACATATTGCACAGGTCGATAACTTGGATGATGTCAATCATTCATCACTGAGTCTTGAATCAGATTTATCTGAATTCGATGTTTTGAATCTTAAAACATTCAACCACAAAAGCGGATTACTTGCCTTAGACACAGTTCCAATTATTATGGAAACAGAATTGTATGAACACATTGAACTCAAAGATAATCAACAGCAGGTACAAAGTGATTTGTTATTATTAAATGTTTTGCATATTGACATTGATACTAAAATTTTCGATGCTCAAAAACACTATATTAACTATGATTCTTTTCATCCTTTAGCTCGTTTAGGGGGTCCTTATTATGCAAATCTAGGATCCATCATCAAAAGAATTCGACCTAAATAATAATCAAGCACAAAAAAACCAGATTATTCACAACAATGAATCGTCTGGTTTTATTATTATTTTGTTTATTCAGCGCTTGGTTTTTCTTCAATAGCACTGAGAACTAAGTTTAAGATGATACCACAGATTGCAGCTAAACTCATACCACTTAAGGTTGTTTCGGGTGTAAGTTGGATGCTTGCTCCCCCTAAACCAATCACCAACATGGTTGAAACAACTACTAAATTTTTCATGTTGCTTAAATCTGTTCGATCTTTAATTAATACTTTAACACCATTCGAAGCAATTAAACCATAAAGAATAATGGTCATTCCACCAATAACTGCCCATGGAATACTACTAATGAATGCTTGAACATACCCTAAGAAACCTAAGAAAATTGCAAATACAGCAGCTAGACCAGTAACCCAAACCGAACCAACACGAGTCATTGCGATCACGCCTGTATTTTCACCGTAAGTTGTGTTTGCTGGCCCACCTAGAGCGGCAGAAACAAAGGTTGCTAAACCATCCCCAAGAATTGTTTTATGCAAGCCTGGATCTTCGATAAGATCTTTTCCAACAATTTCACCTAGAACAATATGATCACCAATATGTTCAGCAATCGTAACCAATGCAAGCGGAGCAAAAACAATGACAGCTGAAAAATCTAGTGAATACGTTCCCAAGAACACAAATTTAGGAACTTGGAAGAATGTATATCCTTGAAAGACTTCATTTAAGTTAACAAGTCCTAATAGCACTGCTGAGATATACCCTGTCATAATTGCAATTAGAAATGGAATCACACGCATAAAGCCTTTCCCTCTTAAAGAAACTAAAACGACTGTTGCAAAGGTAATAAAAGCAACCAAAGGAACTTTCCATGCTGCCCCTGCTAAGCCAATGTATTTTCCTTGATCAAGTAATGGTTGAATCCCTGTTAATCCTGCTTCAGTTACAGCGGTTGGTGCTAATGATAACCCAATAATGATAATCATCGGACCCACAACGACTGGAGGCATTAACTTTTTAATCCAAGCACTACCTGTAAAGTTAATAATTAATGCAATGACCATATATATTAATCCAACAACCATGAGACCAACATAAGCACTCTCAACGCCACCAGTTGTTCCAACAGCAGCCGCAATACTGCTGATGTAAGCAAAACTACTTCCTAAATAAATTGGTACTTTAGCTTTTGTACAAGCAATATAAATTAATGTTCCAACACCACTTGCAACCAATGACACCCCTACGTCTAATCCTGTTAAGATAGGCACAAGAATGGTTGCCCCAAACATTGCAAATACATGCTGAATACTTAAAATTGCCCAATAAGCCTTTGATTTAGGCTTCTCATGAATATCAACTAATAAATTATTTTCCATACTCTCTCTCCTTATATTGGGTATGGGTCTCAAACAAAAAAGGCACCATTAGGCGCCCTTCAATGCAAGGTAAAAAATCGTACCTTGTTGTGCTCTCTGTCACAACTTAAAGGACCTATACTAGAAGGAATTATACCATATTTTCATCACTTGTCTAGTCTCTATGCAAAAAAATGTCATTTATTTATGAGCATGATATACTCATAGGTAGATATATGGAGGGAACAATGAATAAAACTATAGAAACAATGCTCAATCATAAAAGCATTCGTAAATTTAAGGATCAAGAAATAGATCCAGAAATCATAAGCACGTTGGTTGATGTGGCACGTCATACTTCAACCAGTAATTTTATGCAATCGTATTCAATCATCAGTGTGAGTGATCAAGAAAAGAAAGAGGCAATTGCTAAAGTAGGAAATCAACCCTACATCGCCGAATCTGCACATCTATTCATTATGGTCATTGATCAAAATAGAAACATGCACATCGCAAAAGAAAAAGGACAAGATACAGAAGTATTGCATTCCTTCGATCGTTTCTTAATCGCAGCATGTGATGCCTTGTTAGCAAGTCAAAACATATTAACAGCCGCTGAATCTCTTGGTTTAGGTGGAGTCGTATTGGGAAGTATTTTAAATCAAGCTGATCAAACCGCTGAAATATTGGGATGTCCTGAATTTGTATTTCCTATCTTAGGTATAGCACTTGGGTATCCTGATCAAACACCACAACTCAAACCAAGATTACCTCAAGAGTTGATGCACTTTGAAAATGAGTATCCACAGCACGAAAACTTACATCAAAAACTTCAAGACTACGACAAAACAGTCCACGAGTATTATGATTTAAGAGACGCCAACCGTCGCGTCGACCAATTTACCAAACAGATTACCGAAGGAATGAACCGTAAACACCCAGGACGCATGAAATTATTAGAGTTTCTTCAGGAAAAGGGATTTGCAAAATACTAAACTTTTATCGATATCAATGCTAAAGAAGACATCTTTAGCATTTTTTTATTAACAAAAGCAATCAAACTAATTGGAGTATTGTTCTAAGTTTTGTGTGTCCTGTTAAAAAAACATTCAATGTGATACGATAACTATATATTCATGCGATGCTTGATTAACAAAAATAGAGGGGACCTATTATGTCAACAAAAATAACGAAAGTTTTTTCTACAGCGTTTATTATTTTCATTGTATTTTTTTCACTAATCTTAGTATCAAGTAAACAGGAAGCTCTGCTTATCAATATTTTCGAATCGAATTTCTACACAAGCATCTACATCCCTGAAAGTACAAAAATACCTAAAACTAAATTGATTGAGATTTTATCATCAGCTCAAAAAGATCAAGTGTACTTTAGTCAATATAAAGATAATGTAAACTATGTTTCTATTCAAGATTTTAATCAAGATGTTGACTATTTTCTTGGCGAAAAAATTCCTGATGGAACAACAAGTTTATCAACATTTGACTTAGAGGTCGATCATAATTTTTATGTGAAGCCTTTGCAATTTGGGACTACCGATAATTTAAAACTAACCTTCAAAAAAATGGACGAATCCAGTTTAAATGATGAAGAATATGGTTTTTTTAATCTCTACGCGCAAGATCAAGAAAGCGCCAATACTTATCTCTACAAAATTTCTCAGCTTATTGGAATCGATCAAGAAGAATTCATCCAACAAAAATCGATATCAAATGATGCTGATTTTTTTAATGTTTTCATATTAACTGGAATTATCATATTTTCAATTAGCAATATGCTGGTCATTCTTTTTGGTTTCATCAAACGAAATAAAGAAATCGGTATTTATAAGATGCTTGGTCTTTCTGA
Organism: Erysipelothrix urinaevulpis; assembly: GCF_009828835.1. Lineage (GTDB taxonomy): Bacteria > Bacillota_I > Bacilli_A > Erysipelotrichales > Erysipelotrichaceae > Erysipelothrix > Erysipelothrix urinaevulpis. The sequence continues at coordinate 88,328 of NZ_WTTB01000006.1, read as the reverse complement.
CCTTTCCGTCGCAAAGATTGGCTTATCTGACTATATGAAGTGGTTCATAATGTGTTCAATAATCACAATTATCGCAACATCTCTAATTACTAACTATTGGAGTATCTATCTTATTAAAACGCAAATAAAATATTTAGGAGTGTTTTTCATTGTATCGATATTGTTAATTGTAATATCTTCAACGATTATTACTCGAAAATATAATATTGCTTCATTAACCAAAAATCAAAAAACTACAAATTCCATTATCCGCTTTTCGATGATTGCGAAATTGTTATTTGTTATAGTACTGAGCTTCTTTTTAGTAAATACTACATCGATGTTAGATTCTCTGATCAAAGACCAACATAAACTACGTATCTATGAAAATTATAGTGACACCTACGCCTTAACTTCCTATGTAAAAAATTTCTCAAACATTGACGAATCAAATCATAGAAGAGTCCCTAGAGGATATCCAGACTTTAATTACCTTGATTTTTATCAAAATGTTGTGGTGAAAAATAATGGTTTATATGCCGACTTCTCCGCTTATCAGAGTGAAATTAATCGTGATGAACAGTATTCGTTTGCGTTAGTGAATGATACATATATTCAAGATTATGAGTCAATACCTCTAAACAAAATCAAAGAAGCACTTAAAGAAAAAAAACGAGTACTCTTAATCCCAGACGAGTTTGATGATGTTAAAGAAGATATATATAACGATTACAAAGTATACTTTCAATCATCTAAAACAATGACTAGCGATTTACCAATGGAAATCATAACCTACAAACAGGGCGACTTTTTTACAATGAATACTGCAGTTACTGGAAAAAATTATCTGATTCACAATCCAATCATCATAGTCTTCGATGAAAATACAATCGAAGGAATTCCAGAATTTCAAATGCGTTTCTTAGGATATGGGTCGGGTACTGCAGCTCAGTTCATTCTAGAAGACAATGAAACAAAAGAGATGTGGTATGAGAAAAACAAACCGACATTCAAGACGCTTAATATTGAAAAAAACATCCCCCTCAATGCATTCAATAATACGTCCAATGACTTGGTTGTTATGATTTCAGTTTTAAAAGCATCTATAAAAATATTTTCAGTCATTCTTGTCATCGCTATATTGCTTATCGGCTTTGTGAGTTTTAATATGACTTATACGTATATGAATGATATGAGAAAAGAAATATTTGTTCGAAAACTATTTGGAGAACCTGATACAAAGATATTTAAAAAATATATATTAATCCTAATATTCACCGACTTATTGGCTATCATAATGGTATTAACTGCCCTTCCGGTCTTTCTAAATACACCTATTGACACCATTGGACTAGCTAGCATTATTGTAACAATATTATTAATCGAAACCCTCATGTTTTATGCTGTTAAGTCAAGTATATACAAAAGTAATATGAATCATCAAATCAAAGGAGAATAAAAATGATTGAATTGAAATCTGTTGGAAGAACATTTGGTAATCGCACACTATTTGAAAACATTAATGATACCTTTAAAGCAGGAGAAATGGTCGGTATATCTGGTAAAAGTGGCTCTGGTAAAAGTACCCTCTTAAATATTATCGGCTTAATTGATCGTGAGTATGATGGCGAAGTGATCATCCATGAAGGTTCAACGAAAGCATTAAGTAAACGAAAAAAAGAACAATTAGTCAAAGAGAACATTAATTATCTTTTTCAAAATTACGCTTTAATCGATAGTGAGACTGTACGTTATAATTTAGAAATTGTATTGAGCAAAAAGAATGATCTTTCTTTACACAATGCTTTAGAAAAGGTAGGCCTTGATGCATCCATATTGGATACCCCTATTTACATTTTAAGCGGTGGTGAGCAACAAAGAGTTGCTTTAGCACGCTGTATTCTAAAAGAAGGTCATATTATCTTAGCCGATGAACCGACAGGTAACTTAGATCAAGAAAATGCTGCAGTTGTTATGAATATTCTTTCCAATTTTACCAAGCAAGGCAAAGTTGTGATTATTGTTTCTCATAGTGATGATATCATCAGTCAATGTGATCGGATACTGACACTGTAACATCATTAAGTTTAAAAAATCCGGAACGTCTCGTAGGAGATATTTCGGCTTTTTCGTATTGATACACTAATGTTAAAACATCACACGTTTTTAATTTTTAGATGCTTTTGTATTCATTAAATATTTAACCAGTATCATCACTAACCCTGTTCCAAATAACACATAAGGCATACCGTTCATGGAAACTCCTGTTTTTGGTAATGTTCCCTGTGTTGTTTGTGTTGTTGGAACTTGTGTTTTATCTTGACTCACACCCAATACTTCTTCGACCAATTCAGGTTCTGTTGGTTCTGTTGGTTCTGTTGGTTCTGTTGGTTCTGTTGGTTCTGTTGGTTCCGTTGGTTCTACCGGTGTTTTTTCATACACTAAGATTACATTTTGTGCACTCAAACTGAATGAACCGTTTAAATCACCAATGACTTCCTTTAGTTGATAACCTTCTAGCTCAGTCTTGACTGAAAAATTTTGTCCTTCGTCAACATAATGGTTATCATTGCTATCGTAATGATCATAACTTACTTTTCCTAATTCACTTGTTGGGTCAAGAAGGTCTTCACCTTGCTCTGAATCTAATTTGTAGCTTACATCAAGCTGTCCACCATGACTGTAATAAAAAATTACTTCATCGATTTCTTTATCGTTTTTTGCGATTAAGTCATCATATGACAACACCGTTTCATGGCCTTTATAAATCATTCCGTCCGTGTAAACAATATGATAATAGTAGAAAACATAACCAAATTCAGGTTCTGGGAAAATGACAAATGGATTTTCAAAAGCATCCTTAACAATGTAATCATGATGCAATGGTTGCCAAGTTTCATTCGCTTTTATTGTTTTATCAACGCCACTATCAATTGTATCTGAAAGAATGGATGTATCCTTGGCGACGACCTCACTTGTCCGTATTTCTCGATAACTAATTTCATTTTGTGTTTGTGCTTGTGTCGTAACCGGAACGATCACGAACAGGAGTAAAACACCGATCATTATTTTTTTCATATAGTCTCCTTTAGTTAAACCTTTACAATCTTAACACCATTTAGTCCTTATTTTTTTATCACAATTTAATTAATTAGACAAAAATTGAAAAAAACTACCCCTTAATGGATAGCCATACATCCAGTCTTTGTTTTTATTTTGTATACAATGCTGATTTGATAACAAAAAACCAAGATTTCTTTACAGCTTATCTTGGATTTTTATATTCTATCTAATTAATTCATTTAATCTTATTTTACCAACCAGCTAAAAAAGCTGAATAAACAACACCTTTCTCATCTTTAAACATCGCCACAGCCCCTTTATTGGCGTGAGGATTTAATAGATTTTGTCGATGTCCTGATGAGTCAATCCAACCTTGCACTAGTGATTGGGGTTGAGCATAGCCATATGCTAGGTTCTCTGCGGCTAAATCATAAGTGACGCTATCCCACTGTTTTCCACTTGGGCGAACATGATCAAATTTGACCGTAAGTTCTTGTGCCCTAAGAGTCGTTGCTTGGTAGATTCGATTGTCCCAAACCAACGATTTCATTCCATGATCATTTCTAAATTGATTTATTTTCCTAAAACTTTCTTTTGAACTCGAATCAAGAACAAGCCCTTTAGTCGTTGTGTTACTTCTTTCATTTGATGAATTTGACTTTTTAGACTTCGTCTGTGTTTGATTACTTTGTTGTGGTTTACGTACCTGAAAAGGTATTTCTTTGACCGTAACCTGGTCAGATGTTTTTTTCGTTTCAATTGGTTTCTTTTTTGAACCTACGTGAACAATTTCATCAACACTGGGTTCAAGCATTGTTTGATTCAACTGATTAACATAAACAACATCTCCGCGACGAACTTTAACATTTTGAACCTGACACCGTCCATCTTTTCCTTCTTTTACGACCACTTTTTTTCCTAAATCAATCGTTTTATTATCTTTAATAATTGATTGATGTTCAATGACTTTTTCATAGGATTCAAAGTATGTTTCTCGATTTTTCTTTAACGCTTGATGATAAATTAGTTCGTCATTTTTTTTCTTAATGATGACAAACCCTACACTACAAACAACAAGGAATATCACAAGGATATAGCCATACCATTTTTTCATATTTTCCCCTCTTATATCTTACAATCACTCAAAGTTTAACATGGTAAACATGACATAACAAGCCTGGATTGGCTATATTTATTAAAGAGTATAGGCTATACTATCTATAGGAAGTGATAATATGAAAACAGTAATCATTGATGCAGCACAGAAAGCAAATTTTAATCCCGTCATTCTTAAAGAATTAATGACATATCCATTGACCCTTAAACCAACAAGAAACCCATTTACCGATCTTGACACCCTTTATAATTGCAATGATGATGAACGATTTATGCATTGTCTTGATGCTTTTTATCTCTATTGTTTAACCATGAAGCAAAAGAATATTCCAAGCAAAATATTTTATGATACCATTTATAATTTCAATCATAATATTATGAAATACTACAACGAACATCAACGATTGGGAATTTTTGCGAAAGACATTAAGTGGCTCAATCTCTTATTCACTGAAAAGATATTTAAAATCCATACATTGCGGTTTCAAATTTTTCCAATGGATTATGCAGAGATGGAGCGTGAAGGTTTGGACTATCTTCCCTTATCACCACAGAATAAACATGAGTTCCCTGAAAATACACCCATGATAAATGTCCATATTGAGACAGGGACAGATTTGTCACCCCAAGCTGTATCCCAAAGTTTTACAATGGCGAATGAGTTCTTTTCGCAGTATTACCCTGCGCACACATATCAATATTTCATTTGTCGAACTTGGATCCTTCACCCTTCACTGAATAAACTTCTAGATGATAACAGCAATCTTATGCGATTTAAAAACAGATTTGACCTAATTGCTACATCTCAAAACTACACTCAAGCCTTGGAAAGAATTTATGGTACAGCTTCATTAGCAACGATTTCTACCATGAATAAAAAAGGACGCCTCCAAGAGGGGGCTTACAGAATCTATGAGAGCTTAGGTGTGGGTATTGGCATCATGAAAAAGGAGGATATTCAATGATTAAATCAAATCCTTTTCCATTTTCAAATGACAATAAACGGTATAAAACCTATAATTATTTTGTCAGAGAAACCTATAAAAATAAAACATTTAAAATAAGCATTGATGCTGGTTTCACCTGTCCTAATCGAGATGGGACCTCCGGTTATGGAGGCTGTGTTTTTTGTTCAGCCAGAGGATCTGGTGACATGATTCCAGACACTGAAAATATTGAATTACAAATTCAGGAAGGTCATCGAATTATGAGTCAAAAGTGGCCTAACGCAGAAAAAATCGCTTATTTTCAAGCATACACTAACACCCATGCTCCTTTGGAAGATCTCAAAAAATTATACGATCCTTTTTTTGAAGATGATCGCTTTGTCGGAATTGATATCGCCACGCGAAGTGATTGTCTAGATGATGAAAAAATTGCCTACTTCGAGGCTATGAGTCATAAAAAAGATCTAACCATTGAGATTGGATTGCAAAGTATCCATAAATCGACGGGCCTTTGGATGAATCGTGGGCATGATTTAGACTCAGTAACCGATATTCTCCTCAAACTAAAAAAAGCTAAAATACGAACGTGTATCCATATCATTAACGGATTCCCCGTTGAAGACAAAGCCATGATGTTGGAAACCATTGACTATGTTGCGAAAATTAAACCTGACATGGTCAAAATCCATATGTTACATTTATTAAGAGGGACAAAATTAGGGAACCAGTACATTAAAGAACCCTTTGATATGTTAAGTAAGGATGAATACATCGATCTTGTCGTTGATCAAATTGAACGCTTACCACCTGAAGTTACAATTGCTCGTTTAACAGGTGATGGTTTATCAGATGACCTTTTGGCACCATTATGGACCCAAAAGAAAACAATTGTTCTTAATGACATTGACAAATTAATGGTAAAACGAAATACTTGGCAAGGAAAATACTATAAACAATAAAAAAACCATATCTTTTTTTGAAAAGATATGGTTTTTAGTTTTATTTTTTTAGATACAAGACGATGATGACCAGAAGTCCTAAGACAATACGATACCACCCAAAGGCTTTAAAGTCATTGTTTTTAATGTAACCCATCAAGAATTTAATGGTAATAATTGAAACAACAAATGCTACAATCATACCAACAATTAAATACAAGGCTTCTTGAGATGTAAAATTAAAACCAAAACTAATTAGCTTCAATAAACTAGCACCAAACATCACCGGCACTGCCATGAAGAAAGTAAACTCTGCTGCGACAAAACGAGACACCCCAATCATGAGTGCACCCACAATTGTTGCTCCTGAACGAGAGGTTCCTGGAAACACTGCCGCAATCAATTGAAATAATCCAATAATGAGAGCTGTTTGATACGTAATTTCTGATAGTGTATTAATACGGGGTGTTTGCCCTGCATGGCGATTTTCCACAACGATAAAGAAAATACCAAATAAAATTAACATAATGGGAACAACTTGGACGCCCATAAATTTATCAATAATATCATCAAATAAAATTCCTACAATGGCTGCTGGTAAAGACGCAACAACAATTTTAAACCACATACTCATAATGTCTGAGTCAATTTTAAAGCCTTTCTTGAATGAGAAAGGAAATAACTTATCCCAATATAAAACAACAACGGCCATAATCGCTCCAAGTTGAATAACAACAAAGAACATTTTTTTGAAGGCATCGCTTGCTTGCAATTGGATAAATTCATCCACTAAGATCATATGCCCAGTACTACTGATGGGTAACCATTCAGTTATCCCTTCGACAATTCCAATTATAATTACCTTTAATAATTCAATCATTTTTAAGACTCCTTTTTTTTACTCTTATTCTAGTTTAGCATATATTATTTTGGAAATGTAGACTAACCCGTGCAAGTGTCATTAAAAAAAGGCTATTACATTAAAATAAACGCTTATTAGAGCCATAATCAGTGTATATGTTAACTTGTTGTGATAAAATGAAATCAAAGGGGGGGGGGACTTGCTTATGGTCACGTTATTTTCAAGACATTCTCAGTTAAATATCGAATCATATTTGCATTTTCTAAGCACGTGTAATGAATTTATTCTTGGTCGATTGACATTTAAACGATTGGACATGATAGCCTATGTCTAAAATCGGTCTACTACCATTTGTTTTTCTGTGTGTTTTCTTTTATTATAATTTTGCGAATCCTTACTTATATGACTTTTACAGTTTAAAGTTCAAAATTGGAAACGTCGTTCTTGCGATTGTATCAGCTGCTTTGTTTATACAGTTGAATCCATCGATGTCGAGCATGGTTTATGTCTTATTGGGTGTCAATCTCTTGAGTTCACTTATCGCCTTACGTTTTACTCAAGAGACGTTCCTATCTCACAATTTAAATCAAGTGGTTCATTTCTTTTTTATTCTTGCCATCATCATTTATTTATTATCAATTTTCAATGGAAAAGCTTGTTTAATCTGTTACCACCCGCTCGATAATATCTATATTTTTATTGGTGCTTGTTTAATTCATTGTACGATCTGGCGTTTTTATACTAAAATATTCAAAAAACAGATACGAATTTCACATAAATACAAAATTGACAAGAAGAATCTGGCCTTTACCTTTTTTTACATCATCAATATATTGTATGTGAGTGATCATTTTTTTAATGAACGATCAACAAATTCTGCTTTTCATTTAAAAAGTAAATTAACGGTCATTATTATCTCATACCTTATTTTCTATGTTGTTTCATACATGAATTATGAACATACTAATTTACTAATTTATAAGAGTAAACACGAAATGTTGGAAAAGAAATACCAGATTTTAAATTTAAAACTTGAAGAACAAGGACGAATCGCTCGAGAATTGCGTCTTTATCGTCATGACCTCTTAAATATTATGAATGTTATCAGTGAAAATAATCTTGCTGAAGAAGAATTTATCAAAACGATGATTGAATCACCAGAAATCAAAGAGTATTTGAATCAAGAAATTAGCTTATCGAATCATCCTTTTCTTGACGCTTACCTTTATCAATTTAATAAATTGTGTCTTAACAATGACATTGACTTTCAAGCGCAATTAATCTGGGAAACAACGATGAAGGATAACGATTCGCTTAGACTTATTTCCAACTTACTAGACAATGCTTACAAAGCTTGTCTCAATGTTGAAAAGGGTCGTAATATTAAGATTGAATCAGCAATTATGGATAATTCAAGACTGGATGTTATGATTTCAAATACCTTTAATGCTAACAACAACTATTCGAAAGGAAGCGGTTTGGGATTACAAACAGTGCGTAAAATCATTAATGAAAATGGTGGTATGTTTCATTATGAGAAATTAGACAATCAATTTATTGCCTATATTTCTTTGGTTAATCAGCATTAAGGACATTGCGTTGCAGAATTTTAATGATTCCGGTGTTGATGAATGCTGTTGGGATGACATGGACAAAAAAGAGAGTTTTTAAAGTCTGTATGCTAAGCTGGGTCAAAAAATAAATAATGAGTAAAAAACACAAACCTGAAATAAGGGTTCCGATAAATGTTAGGAGTCCTTTTTTTGTACCTAAGTGTTTAAGATGGCTGATGATTATTCCAACAATTATTTTATCAACGATGTTAGCGATTAAACCAAAAGGCATCGTTGAGGTGAGACCACTTAAGATTCCTGCAATGACTGAAATTGTGAAATCATCCGTGAATGACGTGCTTTTGAAAAGACTGATTAACATCATAATTAACATAAAATCGGGTTTCATAAAGCCCATAAAACTTGGTGTTATCATGTGTAAGATTAAACCCATTCCTAATAATAACGCTGATTGACTCATTGTTTTTGTTTTCATAGTTTCCTCCTTGTAACAATGTTAAATCGATTCGAATCCTTCTTCATACCATGATAATCACCTCCTTGAAGACAAAAAAAGACTCCACCCCCACAGGGCGAAGTCTCTTTCGCGGTACCACCTGATTTATAACTTAATTAAGTACTATCATACTTATCTCTTTTTAACGGTAGAGTCCCGTCATGTTCTACTACTTTCGATTCGAACAGCCCTTCATGAGCCCATTCACTTTAACCATCCAATATGTTCACACCAGCCACATACTCTCTGCCATAGATTTTATAAAGTTACTTTTTCTCAATCACTAGGTTATCGTTTCAATAATAATAACATTATCTTAATTTTTTTCAAGTCTTTTAAATTGTTTTGTTCCATTGTGCAAGAATATTTAAGTCTTTTTCTGTGATAACATGTTTTTCTTGGGCAATTCTAATTAAGTCACTATAATTTGACAGCGATTTTACCTGAATATCTGCTTTTTCGAATGCCGTTTGAGCACGTGATAATTCATAGGTGAAAATGGATAAAACTGCAAGAACATGATGACCTTGTTCTTCTAAAGCTTGGCAAACTTCGATTGAACTTTTTCCACTTGAAATAAGATCTTCAATGACAATCACCTGTGAATTTTCATTGAGTTTCCCTTCGATTTGCTGACCTTTTCCGTGTGCTTTATGACCACTTCTGACATATGCCATCGGTAAGTCGAGAACATCACTTACCCAACATGCTTGTGGTATCCCTGCTGTTGCGGTTCCAATAATTGCATCAACATCTGGATAGTTGTTTTCGATCATATCAACAAACGCCTTGGTAATGTAGCGACGAATTTCTGGAAATGAAATTGTCACACGGTTATCGCAGTAAATAGGACTTTTAATGCCGCTAACCCATGTATAATAATTATCTGGTCTTAAACTAACAGCACCGCAATCTAATAAATAGCTTGCAATTGTTTCTGATTTATTCATGAGCATTCTCCATTTCTTTTAGGATGGCTTTGTATGATTCATAAGGGTTATGTGACTGAGTGATGGGTCTTCCTATCACAATATAATCAGATCCTAGTTCACAAGCTTCCATGGGACTGACAACTCTTTTTTGGTCGCCCACCGATGATGTTTTAGGGCGAATGCCTGGTGTGACACACAGAAATTGCTTATCAACATGGTTGTGAATGAGGGATGCTTCTAAAGCAGAACACACAACACCATCTAATCCTGCTTCTTGAGTTAGTTTGGCGTAGTTTAATACTGATGTTTGCAACGATTCGTTGATGAGTTGTTCAGCTTGCATTGATTTTTCAGAGGTAGATGTTAACTGGGTTACAGCAATCATGATGCCCTCACCAAAACCTTGACGAGCTGCTTTCATCATTTCCAATCCACCTGCAGCATGCACATTAACCATATCAACACCAAGGCTTTTTAAGTTCTTCATTGTACGTTCAACGGTATTGGGAATATCATGAAGCTTTAAATCTAGAAAAATTTTATGCCCTTGGGCTTTAATGACTTCAACGATTTTGGGTCCTTCTTTGTAATATAATTCCATCCCAATTTTTAAAAACAGTTGTTCATGCTTAAATTTTTCTAAAAATGAATACACTTCCTCTTTACTAGAAAAATCCATGGCTATAATTAACTCAGTCATTTCTTACCTCCTCAATTAAACTCTCAATACTCTTGATTCCTAGTTCATCCATTCGTTTTGGTAATGCTTCAATGATCTTTGGACAAATAAATGGGTCTGAAAAATTTGCTGTTCCAATTGCAACTGCACTGGCTCCTGCCATAATCATCTCTAAGACATCATCAGCAGAGCTTACACCTCCCATACCAATAATCGGAATCTTAACGGCTCGTGAGACTTCATATATCATACGAATCGCGAGTGGAAAGATAGCAGCTCCTGACAACCCACCTGTTTTATTGCCAAGAATCGGTTGTTTGGTTTTTAAATCAATTCGCATTGACGTGAGTGTATTAATCATCGTTATACCATCAGCTCCTGCTGCTTCAACTGCTTTCGCAATCTCAACAATATCCGTTACATTCGGACTTAATTTAACATAGACTGGTTTTTTTGAGACAGCTTTAACTTTTTTTGTTAAGTTATATGCAATCTTGGGGTCTGTTCCAAAAGCAACGCCCCCCTCATCAACATTGGGACATGATATATTGAGTTCAATCGCATCCACTAAATCACTCTCAGAAATACGGCGTGTAACCTCGATGTATTCTTCTTCAGTTGAGCCTGCAACATTCGCAATAATGGCTGTATCATACTGACGAAGGACCGGATATTTTTCTTCCATAATCACAGACAACCCTGGATTTTTTAAACCGATTGCATTCAACATCCCAGCAGTTGTTTCACAAACTCTTGGCAAGGGATTTCCTTCTCTTTCATCAAGTGTGGCTGCTTTCGCAATAATTCCTCCAAGCAGTGATAAATCGTAAAGTTCTGTGAATTCTTCACCAAATCCAAAGCAACCACTGGCTGGCATAATTGGATTTTTTAAATTTAATCCTGGTAATTTTACTGCTAATCGATTCATATTAATACTTCCTTCCCGTTAAATACTGGTCCATCTTTGCAAATTCGTTTCGTTTTGTCTTTGGTGTCGCATGCATAACAGGCGCCAATTCCACAGCCCATTCGCTCTTCCAAAGAAAGATAGATTTCTGATGTTTTTTCATAGTATGATTGCACAAAACTAAGGACTACTTTCGGACCACAACTGTAGACAAGATCGTAGTTCTTTCCTAATGTCTTTAAAAGATCACTTGCGTAGCCTTTAAACCCAACACTGCCATCATCACTACTGATATAAACTGTTCCAAGTTCCTGAAACTCTTTTACATAGTAAGCAGCGTTTTTGTGTTGAAAGGATAAACTAATATCAAGATCGACATCATAGGCTTGTAACTCTTTTGCAAGTTGATAAAGAGGTGCAATCCCTATCCCTGCTCCAACAATTAAGACTTTTTTATTCTTTAACCATGGACCAAGTTTAAACCCATTTCCAAGGGGTCCAAGAACATCAACATCATCACCAATCGTTAACTTTGATAAAGCAAGGGTACCTTTCCCCACAACTTTGTACAATAGTGTCATCGTATTTTGATGATACGAACTGATGCTGATAGGTCTTCTAAGTGGCAAGGCATCATCATTTAACTTAAGATGAACAAATTGACCAGGCTCTTTAATTAAACGAGCAATATCACCTTCTAATATAAGTTCGTAGGTATCTTCCGCAATTTTATGATTCGCAAGAATCCTCATCATTTCAACTTTCATTCACTGACCTCCAAGTTTCCAAGGTTTTGAACTTCTTGATTCTAAAACCTTTACTAATGCACGCGCAGTGTCAATCGATGTGAATAAAGGAACTCCTTTTTCTACTGCAGTTCTTCGAATTAAAAAACCATCTGAGAATGACTTAGTCTCATCACTGACTGTATTCACAATAAAATTTAAATCTAAACTTTCAATCGCCCACTTCATATCATGATTTGATTCATCCCATTTCGAGATAAGCTGACTTTTAATGCCATGTTCTTTTAAGTAATTGTGGGTGTTTTTACTGGCTAATAAATCATAATCTAATGACTCGATGGTCTTTGCTAAGTGAAGCATCTCGTCTTTATCCTTATCGGCGATGGTCAAAAGAACAGAACCTGTTTCTTTAAAGGTGTACCCACTGCTTAAGAATGCTTTGAATAACGCCTTTTCCAAAGTTGGTGCAGAACTCATAATTTCACCCGTTGATTTCATCTCTGGGCCAAGGTATGTGTCAACACTCCGCAATTTAGAAAAGGAGAATATGGGAGCTTTGATATGGATGCCTGCTTGTGCTTTAATCAGACCATAATCTTTATCAAGGCATTCACCCATTGCGATTCTCGTCGCTAGTTTGCTAACATCGATCCCACTCGCTTTGCTAATAAATGGAATAGTCCTTGAGGCCCTTGGATTCACTTCAATCACATATATTTCTTGATCTTGAACGATCATCTGGATATTCATCAATCCCTTAATCTTTAATTCTCTCGCGATTTTTCTTGAGATATCAACGATTTCTTGTTGTCGTGTTTCATCAAGGCTTACACTAGGATAAACAGCCATTGAATCACCTGAATGAACCCCAGATTTTTCGATATGTTCCATTAAACCTGGGATCAAAATATTTTTTCCATCTGAGATGACATCTAAATCAAGTTCAATCCCTGAGATATACCGGTCGATGAGAACTGGTTTATTAAACGATAATTCAGAATGTTCTACAAGGTAGTCTTCTTTTGTTTTTATGATTTTCATCGAAGCACCACCTATGACAAAGCTTGGTCGAATAAGGACAGGGTAATTTAATCTATCTGCCAAACTTAGATAATCCTCTTGATTATGAGCAATGTGGGCTTCTGGTTGTTTGATATTCAATTTTCTTAAGAGTTTTTCAAAGGATTCGCGATCTTCTGCTCGATTCATTTGATCTGCCTGAGTTCCAAGAATTTTTATATTATGGTCGCTGAGTGTTTCAACAAGATTGATGGCCGTTTGACCTCCAAATTGAACAATCACACCCTCAGGTTGTTCATAATTAAGTACATCAAGGACATGTTTGGGTGTTAGTGGTTCGAAATAAAGTCGGTCTGCAATATCTTTATCTGTTGAAACTGTTGCCGGATTATTGTTAATAATAACAGCTTCATACCCTTGTTCTTGAATACTTTGAACGGCTTGGACACTTGACGTATCAAATTCCATACCTTGACCAATGCGGATTGGACCTGAACCAATGACAACAATGACTTTTTTATTTGATTGTTTCTTCTTGCCTGCTTTTGAATCACTGGCAAAAGAATAAAAAGTTTTTTCATTGATTGCTGCAAATTGTGGGGTAGTTGCTTCATAATAGGCTTGTTTTTTGACCATTTTCTGTAAACTTTCAATCAATTTTAAGTCGATTGATGTACGAATAGACAGTTCCTCAACACTACCACCACGTCTTAATAATTCAATCATTTGATAAATTCGGTCATCACTTCCTTGCTCAATATTACTAAGTAGGTCATAATCGCTGTACCCTTTGAAATCAACATCGTTTAATTCAAGAGATGCAAGACCTTTATACATACATTCTTCAAGCGTACGACCAAAGGCCATGATTTCACCCGTCGATTTCATCTGAGTTCCTAAACGGCGATCACCTTTTTTAAATTTATCAAAAGGAAATCGTGGCATTTTGCATGCAACATAGTTTTTTTCTTTAGAATGAGGTTGCTTGATTTCACTTAATGTCATTCCAACTGATAATTGAGCCGCCACACTTGCGATAGGATAATCACTGACCTTACTTGCAAGTGCTGATGAGCGGGAAACCCTTGGATTAACTTCAATGACATAATACTGATTTGTCAAAGGATTTAAAGCAAATTGGACATTACATGAACCGATGATACCTAATGCATCCACAATTTTTATTGCTGAAGTTTCAAGCATCATTTCTTGTTCATGGGTGATTGTTTGAGCAGGTGTAAAGACTATTGAATCACCTGTATGAATCCCTACTGGATCGAAGTTTTCTAAGGTACAAACCGGAAGAATAGCACCTGTTTTATCACGAATCATTTCAAATTCAATTTCTTTCAATCCGGAAATATCTCGTTCAACAAGACATTGATTCAGTGGTGATAGTGCTAAACCTTGTTTTACAATTTCCTGATAGTCTTCATCTGTTTTGCATCGACCACCCCCTGTTCCACCTAAGGTAAAGGCAGGTCTGACAATTAAAGGAAGGCCTAAGGTGGTTTTTGCTTGCTTAGCTTGTTGGGCTGTTGTGATAATTTGTGATTCAACATACGGTTCCCCTATCGAATCTAACAAATCTCTAAACATTTCACGATCTTCTGCCTTTTTAATCGTATGGATTGGATGACTTAACAACTCCAAATTATAACGATTAAACACATCTTTTTTATCCATCTCTAACACCATATTAAGTGCTGTTTGTCCCCCGAAATTACCTAAAACTGCATTGATTTTCTCTTTACGAACAATTGAAATTACATTTTCGAGTGTCATTGCCTCAATGTATATTTCATCAGCGGTTGTGGAATCAGTTAGAATGCTAGCTGGATTCGAATTTAAAACAACGACCTCATGACCCAAAGCTTTTAATTCTTTGGCTGCTTGTGTTCCTGAGTAATCAAATTCTGCGCCTTGGCCTATAATCGATGGACCTGACCCTATTAAGAGAATCTTTTTGTTCTTTACTTCTGCCATACACGTTCTCCTTTCACAAATGTCATAGTGCAATAACCCTGAAGAACTTCATTAAGAAATGGTGTATTCGATGATTTTGATGCAATATGATCTGGCCCAAATGTTTCGGCTGTATCAAGATCGAAGACTGCTAAGTCTGCTTTAGCACCAACTGTAATTCCTGTCGTCTCAAATCCAAAGCGTTCAGATGGTTTGCGATACATTGTTTCATAAAGATCAAGCAAACTTAATTGATTAGTTTTGACCATTTTGGTGTACAGGAGCGGAAAGGCAATTTCACTGCCTATAATTCCAAAGGGAGTATCAATAAATCCTCCTTGTTTTTCATTTTGTGCATGGGGTGCATGATCTGTTGCAATCATATCGATAGTTCCATCAAGTAGACCTTCTAATAAGGAGGCTTGATCATCCCTACTTCTAAGGGGTGGATTCATTTTGTATTTGCTGTCATTTTCCAAGACATCCCATTCATTTAAAACTAAATGATGAGGTGTAACCTCACACGTCACATCCACACCCATCTGTTTAGCAAACCGTATCATAGCAACACTTTCTTTTGTTGAAACATGACACACATGATATTTTGCGCCTGTTTGATGGGCAAGGACTAAGTCACGAGCAATTTGACTTGATTCGACGCTTGATAAAATTCCAGGTAAGCCCAGTTCTTGATTGCGCAAGCCTTCATGCATTACTCCCTCATTCAAAATATCCTCATCTTCTGTATGAGCAATCAATATTTTGTCATTTTTTGCAAGTTCTCGCATTGCTTCTAGCATCGTAGATGACCTTTGAACGCCTTTGCCATCATTACTATATGCAATTGCTCCCATTGCTTTGATATCGACAAGTTCATCACTCACTAAGTCTTTGGTGATGGCTGCGATTTGATGGACATGAATTTTAGCGTCACGTTTGATGATGTCGTTAATTTTATCAAGGGTCTCTTTATTATCGACACTTGGTGATGTGTTAGGCATAGCCATAATTTTTGTGAAGCCCCCACGCATGGCTGCCTCACTACCTGTTTTAATTGTTTCTTTGTGTTCAAATCCTGGTTCTCTTAAGTGAACATGCACATCAATTAAACCTGGTAACAGTAATTGTCCTTGTAGATCAATCTCATCTTCCCCTGAAAGTTCTGTAGAAATTTCAGTAATGATTCCTGCTTCAATTTTTAGATCTGTTTGTTGAAGATGACCTTCTTTACTTAAAATATTTGCATTCTTTAAAATCATTTAGTTTATCTCACTTTCATTGATCAAAGCTTCTAATATTGCCATTCGCATATACACACCATTTTCCATTTGCACAACAAAACGAGATTTCTCAGCTTCAACAAGCTCATCAACAATCTCTACATTTCTATTAATTGGTCCTGGGTGCATGATAATTGCGTCATTTTTTAATTTATTATAGCGTTCTACTGTCATACCGTATTCTTTTTGATACATCAATAAATCGCCACATTCATCATGACGCTCATTTTGAATCCTTAACATCATGACAACATCCATTGATTCAATCACACGATCCACTTCAACATAATCGCCAAACTGTTTGAACACGTCATCTTGATACATATCAGGTGATGAAAAGTGTAAGTTTGCTCCAAGTTTAGTTAATATTTTCGCATTAGATTTCGCAACTCTTGAGTGACGTAAATCACCGATAATTAAAACATTAAGTCCTTTAAATGAACCATATTCTTCATAAATTGTCATGATATCAAGCAAGGATTGAGTTGGGTGTTCACCACATCCCGCACCAGCATTGATCATTTTCATATTGAGTGGTGTGAGTGCATTATAAAACTCATCTTCAGGATGACGAACAACTGCAAGTTGAACACCAATTGCTTTAAAAGTAAGCAATGTATCATACAATGACTCACCCTTACTTACTGAACTTTTTTCAATTTCAAAATCTAGAATATCTAGACCGAGATTACGCTGGGCCATAAGAAAACTATATTTTGTCCGTGTACTGTTTTCATAAAAAAGATTAACCACCGTTTGATTATATTTAGGATATTCTTTTGTTGTTTTAAACAAAAGAGCACGGTGGATTAATGTTTCAACATCATTGCCGTTCAAATCGTTAACACTTAGTAATGCATTCATCTTAGCCCTCCTTACACATTCGTGTAGTCAACTAGAGCAAGACAGACTAATAAAGAATTTGCTCTTTTATAAACCTCACTGGATTTATTTAAAAAGAATCATTTTTCTTATAAAAAAGGCCTCTTTCTGTAGGTAGAAAGAGGCTCACTTAAAATGAACTTTTGTATTGTCTCTTTCCTTCTGTGCCTCTCTGGACACATATTAAAGGTCTGTCAGTATTATCCTATGCTTTTCATTTTACTTTGTCAAGCAATTAAAGCAATTGTCCAATGTCTTTTCGATACTGTTTTCCATCAAACACAATCTTTTCAATTCTTAGAAGACTCTTGGTATGCATCATTGATAAACAATGACCTGTTTCTAATACACCAAGCACTCTTCCCCCACTTGTCACTAAGTCTTGACCAATCCATTTTGTTCCACTATGAAATACAATCCCTTGATCTTCTAGGACTATTTTTTTATCAATATCAAAGGAATCAGGATAACCCTTCGACATCAACACTGTAATAAGGCTAAAGGTATCATTCATGATGATATCATCATCTGTAAGTGTCCCATCAAGGCAATGTTCAATGATTGTTAGCAAATCAGATTGGAGGCGTGCTAAGAGAACTTGTGTTTCCGGATCGCCAAAGCGTGCATTAAATTCTAAAACATAGACATCCATGTCATCAATCATAAAACCAATGAATAAAATCCCGTTATACAAAATTTTCTCTTGTACAAATCCATTCTCTATCTTTCTTAAAATGTTATTAATTTGGTCATTTTGATTGGATGGAAGACTTCGAGCAGGGGAATAGGCTCCTACACCCCCGGTATTCAATCCTTGATCATTCTCGAGCCTTTTTTTATAGTCACGAGCTGTTCCCAATGGAATTATTTTATTATTCGATACAAAACAGATTAGAGATTGTTCTTGCCCAATTAAGTAATCCTCAAACAGAATGACTTGCTTTGGGTTCTCAATGTATAATTCGTCAAGTGTCGCATGGGCATGTTCTTTTGATTCAACAATGATAACACCTTTCCCTTTATATAAACCATCTGCCTTAATTACATGAGGATAGCGAATTGATTCACAGTAGTCATAGGCAGATGAAGCATCATTAAAACTAAGATGCTTGGCGGTTTTAATGCCATAACGATTCATGAAGTCTTTTGAGTATGCTTTACTTGCTTCAAGTTGAGCAGCCTGTTGATTAACACCAAAAATTCGCAAACCATGATTGTGAAAATCATCAACAATCCCTTGTGCTAATGGATCTTCGGGACCCACAATCGTCAAATCAATCTTTAAATCCGTTACAATTTGTCTTATGTTTGAAAAATTACTTAAATCACCAGGAATTGAATTTTTGATGCCACCATTTCCAGGGCAACAATAAACCACATCAACAAAAGGTGACTGTTCTAATTTCCAGGTTAGAGCATGTTCACGGCCACCTGATCCAAGGACGAGTATCCTCATCTTAATGTTGGAAATGGCGCATTCCTGTAAAAATGAGCACCATATTATATTTATCTGCGAGTTCAATCACTTTAGCATCATGAATGGATCCACCTGGTTGAATCATCACATCAATACCATTTTGGTGGCAAATTTCAACGGTATCCTCAAAGAAAAATCCATCGGAAGCCATGACACTCCCTGCAACTGGAAATTCAGAGTGAGCAATTGCTTTTTCAAGTGACCAAGATCGTCGTACTTCTCCATGGCCTAAGCCCAATGTTTGATGATTTTTTGCCAGCACTATTCCATTGGAGTCCATGTGTTTACACGCCTTCCAAGCAAACATTAACTCATCAATTTCTTCTTTGCTCGCTTGACGCTTACTGACCGTTTTTAGTTTTTCATTGAGGAGTTTTGAATTTTGTTCTTGAACTAAATAACCATTAATCACATCTTTTATCTGCCACTTACCTAGACTCAATTCATCCATGTTACTGAATTCAATCAAGCGTAGATTTTTCTTTTTCTCTAAGAGCTCTAGTGCCTCCTTGGTGAATGATGGAGCAACGATGACTTCTAAGAATAGTGAATTCATCTCGTTAGCAGTCTTAAAATCAATGGGCTTATTTGCAGCTATAATCCCACCAAAGATCGATACTGGATCCACTGATTTTGCTTTCTTAAACGCCTCATCAATTGTATCTCCACTTGCTATTCCACACGGATTAGCATGTTTAACAGCTACAACACTTGGTCTTTCAAATTCATGAACCATTTTTAAAGCTTGCGTTAAATCATTAATATTGTTGTAAGATAATTCCTTACCATGAAGTTGTTTTAGGTGATTGCTTGGAAATTCTTCTTCATAATACACAGCTTCTTGATGAGGGTTTTCACCATATCGTAACGGCGTTTTCTTTTGTAATTCGATGTGTTTAATTTCAGGATTAAAGTATTGAGCGATCATACGATCGTAGTGTGCTGATAAGGAAAATGCTTTACCTGCAAGTTTTTTACGATCAAGCAATCTAAGGTTTTGATAGTCCAAAGGATCGGTCAAGACATAGACATCTCGATAGTTTTTAGCAGCAGCACGAATCATGCTTGGTCCACCGATGTCAATCATCTCTAAAACCTTTGTTTCTTCTAACTTGTTCTTAACTGCTTCTTCAAAGGGATAGAGATTGCAGATGACCATATCAATCGTAAAAAGTGAATGTTTCTTTAGATCATTTAAATCCTCTTGAATGCCTCGTCTTGCTAAAATTCCACTATGAATTGCAGGGTGTAATGTTTTAACTCGTCCACCGAGCAACTCGGGAAACTGAGTGACTGATTCAACTTTTTTTACCTTAAGACCATGATCATGTAAATGATCATATGTGCCTCCACTAGAAATTATCGTCCAACCTTCATCCATTAAATAGCGTACATAATCAACAATTCCTTCTTTGTCATAAACCGATACGAGTGCTGTTTTTGTCATTTTTTCCTCCAATAATAACTTTCTTTTCATGAATATGTAGTTCGTTTCTGCATAAATGTGTCAGTGATTTTAAAAGTATTTTGTACTCAATATCCAAAACTTTTTCTTGTAAACTTTCTGCTGTTTCATGAGGACATATCTGTACAACTTCTTGCATAATAATTGGACCTTCATCCGCGACTTCACTGACAAAGTGAGTGGTTGCTCCTGTTACTTTAACGCCTTTTTTTAGTACTGCTTGATGAACTTTAATCCCATAGAATCCTTTCCCAGAAAAACTTGGTAATAACGAAGGATGGATATTGATCATTCTATTTTCATACTGATCGATCAATGTTTTAGGAACTATTTTTAAATAACCTGCCAAGACAATGAAATCAATTTGACCGTTAGCTAATGCTTTATAAACTGATTGATAGTTCAAGCCATCAAAACACAAAACTGCAATATTTTCTCGGTGGGCTCGCTTCAGTGCATAGGCGTTGGGATTATTGCTAATAACTAAAGAAATGACATAGTCTTGACCTTGATGGTCAATGAGTGATTGTAGATTACTACCATTTCCAGAGACAAATACTGCGATATTTTTAGGCATGAACCAGTTCCACTCCAGATCCTTCTTCGACTGTTCCAAAGACGAAGCTGTCTGGTAAACAGTGTAAGCATTTTTCTACATCGTTCTTATCGAGTACAAAAATAAATCCGACTCCCATATTAAAGGTTGCATAGAGTTCATCGCCCTCTATATTCGACGTTTCATTTATGAATTGATACAAGGCTTGTTTAGGTATAGTTTGAGTGTTAAGTTTTGCTTTGTATTGATGATTTAATGCTCGTGGTATATTTTCTATGACACCACCACCTGTTATGTGTGCCATCGCCTTGATAGTTACAACATCTTTAATTTTATGATAATCTTGGACATAAATACGTGTAGGTTCTAACAGAAGTTCATAAAGTTTTTTGGCATTATCAAACTCGACCGTTTCAAGCATCGTGTCATCATAAATGTGACGAATTAAAGAGAATCCATTGCTATGAATGCCATTGGAAGGAAGACCAACAATAACATCTCCAACTTTGACATCTTGTCCAACAATTCGTTTTTCATAGTCAACAACCCCAACTGCAAAACCAGCCAAATCAAAGGTGTTATTGTCATAAACTCCGGGCATTTCTGCACTTTCGCCACCAATAAGAGCCATCTTACTTTGTTTACAACCATCGACCATTCCGGCCACAAGTTCCTTGGCTCTTTCAAGGTTTAATGTACCACTGGCAATGTAATCTAAAAAGAATAAGGGTTGAGCACCTTGACATAAAATATCATTGACACTCATTGCCACACAATCAATCCCTAAATTATAGTAAGATTTATAGCGTTCACTAAGGATTAGCTTGGTTCCCACACCATCCGTCCCACTAACTAAAACTGGTTCTTTAAGGTCTTGATCCAAGCGATATAGAGCTGAAAAAGCTCCCAATTCGTTTAATACATTCTCATTCTTTGTTTCATTAATCATTGATTGAATATTTTTAACATGTTGATACCCTTTTTCTTTATCAACACCTGCATCTTTATACGTCATTTCTTGTCCTTTCTTTATAAAAGTTATCCTCGTAATAATTTAAATTTCCACACGATTTTTTTAAGTTTTCAAGACTTAGAAAGTGAAGGGTCTCACAATCTAAATCCTTTTTCATGGCTTCGATATCTTTCTGATAAGAATACAAATTTTTACTATCCCCAACATCAATCCCTTGCTCTGTACTTGTATAAATTATGGGAGCAGTGACTAAAACATGAACCTCTTTTGCTCCTGCTTCCCGAAACATCTTCACAAGATGTTTCATTGTAATTCCTCGGACAATTGAATCATCGACTAGAATGATGCGTTTATTCACAACCAAACTATCAATCAATCGAAGTTTCATGTCAACTTTGAGTTTTCTTGTCTTTTCTTTTTGGGTAATAAATGTTCGATGGATATATTTGTTTTTTATCAGTGCTTTTTCATAAGGTATTTGGGCACTTTGTGCATAGGATAATCCGGCAATCACCCCTGAATCAGGAACGCCAATCACCACATCGGCCTCAATCTTACATTCTTGATAAAGTGCTTTCCCCATGGCGACTCGACTGTCATAAACAAGGGTTCCATCCAATTTAGAATCAGGTCTTGCTAAGTAAATATATTCAAACAAACTCAACGTTTGTTGTTGAGACTGGTAAGAAAGTTGTTGGATTCCATTTGAATTGATTAATAAGGTTTCTCCAGGTAGGACATCTTTTATGAAGCGACCTCCCACACTTTGAATGGCACATGATTCAGTACTAATGATCCATGTATGATTCAACTTCCCTAAACAAAGGGGCCTTAAGCCACTTCCATGTCGCTTAACCACAAGGTTGTCTTTTTCAATGAAGACTTGGTTTTCAAAGGTATCATCGTGTTGTTGATAATCAATGACACCAAGTGCCATATCGGCAACAAATGTGGGTTGCTTAATGGTTGAGACCAATCCTTGTCCATGAACACTCAACTGTTCATCGTTATTTTTCATGTCAAGTTTAAACCCATCTTCCCCACGGTGCTGTAGGGCATGAAGTCCCAAAATCATAAGATCACTAACATCGTCTTGATTTAAACTATAACAAGCGAAGATTGATTTCATAATTCACCCAGTTGACGAATTTTTTCTAACATTTCTTCGCGATGATTCATCAATGCATTTTGAAGATTCGGATTGTTAAGGGCAATGATTTGCATTGCTAAAAGTGCTGCATTATCTGCCGCTCCTATTGCGACAGTTGCTACTGGGATTCCACTTGGCATTTGAACTGTGGATAACAATGCATCTAAGCCTTGAAGGCTACCATCGACAGGTACACCAATAACTGGTTTAATCGTTTGCCCAGCAATCACGCCTGCCAAATGGGCTGCTTTTCCTGCTATTGCGATATAAACAGAGGTCATCTCATCATTTTTTTTCATATAGTCTTGTAAAATACTTAATGAACGATGCGCTGAAATGACTCGTAATTCATACTCAACTGAATATGTATTTAAGATTTTAATCGCCTTATCAGCAATCCTTTGATCGCTTTGACTTCCCATAATTATTCTTATCATTATGATTTTTTCTCCTTTGTTATCGTTTCTAAGATATCATCTAAATTTTCGTCTTGCATCATCCCTAAACTTGCATACAGATTCAATCGATCGTGTTTAAAATCTATCACCCGATACCCTTGATCAATGGCATGGTGACTTTTAGCATAGTTATATTTCTCTTGTATATTTTCAATGAAATTGTAATGACCATTTAAACGAACGTGTTTTTTTCCATTTGGACTATCGACCACAATTAAGCGACTTTCATACTTAAAAGTATCAAAAGAGTGAATGGTATAACCTTTATTAAACATGTTCGCCTTAATAAGTGCACGTGTTGAAGATCCGCTTGTAATAAGATATGCGTTGTGATCACTCAGTTGATGGATTGCTTGTTGAATGTGTTCATTTCTAAATAAGAGTTCAAGAATCTCACCACCATCAAAGATTGGATTGAGTTCATTGAACCCATCTCCTATGAATACAAGATCATAATCCATCATTTTTCTCGCAAGATTTAATGGATTATCTTTGAAATAAAATGTGTCAGCCTTGATGTTTCTTTGTTTTAAGGCCATCGTTAAATTCATGTCTTCAACAAAGCCATCAAAAACAACAATTAATGCAGTTTGAATGTGAGTGTTTGTGAATGGTTTTGTAATCGGTGTAAGGATTTCTTGTTCTTGATAGGGATAGATTGTCGATAAGGCTGATTTGAGTCGCGCTTTTTCATTGACCACGGTTTTCCCTAAAACCTGTCCTTTTAATTCATCCACTCGATCGAGATTCTTTAATTCAATCAAATACGATCCTACTGGTATGCACTCTTCATCCTCATCATGGAAAGCAACCGTGAGATTATGATGGATTCCCATGGTTTTGATCGTTTCACTCAGGCTATGGTTAACTGTGGCAATGGATTGTATGGTCTGGTCTTCGATCAATTCAAGGATGACTTTGTTGCTGGCTTGATACTGCTTGACATCGAGTAAGTTTTCATAGGTATAAGGTGTCTTCACAAGGATAAGATAATGGTCAGGCTTTAACAGTTGATGACCTATCATCATATTTTTTTGTTTTGTTTGTAATGCAAAGCAGATGATGCTAGGTGGGACATCTAAGTCTTCATAACTTCCACTCATACTATCCTTACCACCAATTGCTGGTATATTTAAATCATTCATGGCTTTAAACGCACCCAACATGGCAGAAAACACAAGTCCCCAACGCTTCTCATCCTGTCTTGGAGACGGGAAAAACTCTTGAAAACTTAAGCGAACATTCTCATCACTACCACCACTTGCTACCACTTTACTGATTGCTTCAATGACACTTTCATACCCTGCATGAAATGGACTTGTACTCCCTAACCAAGGATTAAAGCCACAACTTAGAATAGAATGAACGGCATCAGATCCATTTTTATTAGGAATTGCCATCGTCATACTTTCCTGTAAATAATCATTCCTTACATTTCCATTCGCAAACATCGATCTTAAACCGGCTTGATTTTCTTTATTAACTGGGTCACGTTGAACTTGAATTTCAGTCGTTTCGACATGAACTTTTTGTTCTCTTTTTGCTCCATTTTCATTGAGAAATTGTCGATCAAATTGTAAAACACAGTCTGATTCATAAAACATTCTGAATTGTTGAGTGTTTGTCACAATCCCAACTTCCGCAATTTCGACCTTTAGTTTATGTGACAAATCATAAACCTTAGCTTTATCATCAGGATCGATCACGATGGCCATACGTTCTTGTGATTCAGAAAGCGCAATTTCTAATGGACTTAGAGGATACTTTAGCTTCATTTTATCCAGATGAATATCTAGACCATCACTTAACTCACCCAAAGCAACACTTAATCCACCTGCTCCAAAGTCATTACTTCGTTTGACACAGCGAGTAAACTCGCTATCCTTAAAGAGTCGCATCAAGTTTCGTTCAATGATTGGATTTCCTTTTTGCACTTCAGGCCCTTTCAAGTGATGATCATCTTCTCGATTAGCACTTGATGAACCAACAGCAGCACCTATACCATCACGCCCTGTTCTTCCACCTAATACTAGAATGAGATCTCCAACTCTGGGCTCTTTTTTAATAACATCACTGCTTGGAGCACTTGCTAAAACAGCACCCAACTCTAAGCGTTTTGCTTCAAACCCATCATGATAATATTCTTTGACATAATCTGTTCTCAAGCCCATTTGATTGGCATAATCTGAAAATCCTTGGGCAGATTTTTGACAGATGACTTTAGAACTAAGTTTTTCTAAACGACGATCATTATATGAGGTTAAAGGAGATTTGGATCCTGTAATCCGCATGCCTTGATACACCGTGCCACGATTCGACATTGGATCACGAACACAACCACCAATACAGGTTGAAGCACCGCCGTACGGCTCTAGCTCGGTTGGATGATTATGTGTTTCGTTTTTCAACATTAATAAATATTCCTCATTATCAATCTCAACAAAGATACTGGCAGCATTGACTTCTTGAGATTTTTCAACATCATCCAATGCCCCTTGACGATCTAAATTTCGAGCATTAATTTGTGCAAGGTCCATTAACGTTATCGGGTGATCAGGCCTTACTTTACGTTTAATCTCAAGGTATTCATGAAAGCTTTGTTCGAGTAATGTTTGATATTTTCCACTAAACGAAATGTCTGTTAATGTGGTATTAAAGGTCGTGTGGCGACAATGATCGGACCAGTATGTGCTTAAAAATTTTAATTCTAATTCGTTTACGGATCGATTGCTTTGTTGACAATACGTTTTAACCATCAATAAATCATCAATTTCTAAGCCACTATCATGAGATAAAGCATCAAGTTCAACCTTATTCATGATACGCAAATCAAAACTTTTTAAATCAACATTAATCTTTTGATTTTGAAGTGTTGGCATGCTTTCCATCATTTCATTTGGATTCAGTAGATAGCCTTTAATGCTTTCGTAATTTTCATCATGAACAAATTGATAAGCAATGCTGTGGTCAACATTTAATGTCAATCCCAACCCAAGTCCAATCCGTTGAAAATAATCCAACACAAAATCTGTTTGGCCTGTTTGAGCTTGAAGATGAAGTAAATTATTGGGATTTTCCATTGACACCATTAATGCTTTATTTTGATTCAAATAGTACTTTAATCGTTCAACTTCATCCTTTGGTGCATCGTAAATGTCAAAGCAATGATAAACCTTTAACTCAAAATTCGTTGGTAAACCTAAATCAGTAATTATATTTTTTCGTAATGTTTTTTCTTCACTGTTAAATTCTGAATAACGTCTAATAAACAAGCGTGTGTTCATTGTTCCTCCTAATTTTTATAAAAACGTCTTCAGCTGGCTACCCTACAGCCTGCACAATAAAAAAGCCAAACTCAATCAGACAACAAAGTTTGGGTTAATTCAAATGGTTCAACAGATTCACCTTCGCGATAGACACGCATGCTCCCTGTTGATATTTCATCAATTAACATTATCTCATTAGTGTGTGGATCACGTCCAAACTCTAATTTGATATCAATAAGTTGTAGATTGTGCTTGGCACATTCATTTTTAATAACAAGACATATTTGTCGTGTTAACATTACCAATGTATCGTAGTCTGAGTCGCTCATAATATCAAAGGCAATTAATGCATCCTTTGAAATCATTGGATCATTTCTAAGATCATCCTTTAAGCTCATTTCCACGAATGCAGGAAGTAGATCTCCTTTACGTGCATATTGTCCGTAACGGCGTACAAAACTACCGTCTGCCGCAAAGCGACAGATTACCTCAACACCATTACCAAATAGATTCGCTTTTCTAACATGCATCGTTCGTTCATCAAAATCACTCTTTAAAAAGTGAGTCTTGATACCAGTCGCATTTAATTTTTCAAAGAAAAATGTACTGAGCTTTAGATTTTCTAATCCGATACCATCCATTTTAAAACCAACTTTATTGGCTCCAGGATTAAAACCATTTTCATCTGCCGTAACATCATCTTTAAAAACCATCAAAATCTCATCAGCACCTTGTGCGATAAGTTTTTTTGTTTTTCCTTCCAAGATATTCTTCATCATTTCCTCCAATCTTCTTGAAAAACAAAAATAAGCCCAGAAGGGTAGGCTTAGCGAAACCTACCCCTCTGGGCTTTTATCCCTTAGGTGTGACTGACGTCTGTACCGCTTGGTCCTTCCAAATGGTGGATCCCTAGGTACACTTTCGCCCATAAAAATATGAGCTTATTTTCGTACTTCCAATATAACAAGCATTTTAGGGAATGTCAAATGTCCTTAAATATATTTTTTGTTGTATGTTGATTGGGCATCATAAAACGATCTGAAACATGTCTCGTAATGGCTTTCATTCACAAACAAAGTGATAACTTCTATTTTATTGACATTATTAATCAATGTCTTCTTTTTATTTCTATTTATAATGAAAAGAAAAATGAAAAGTGCTAAACTATAAAAGAAAGGTGGAAATATAAATGAATAAAAAACCAGTAGTATTAGTTGTTATGGACGGTGTTGGTTTAAGCGATACTAACACAGGTAATGCCGTAAGCCAAGCTTACACTCCAAACTTAGATAAATTAATGAAAGAATGTCCAAACATTGAACTTCAAGCACATGGAACAATGGTGGGATTACCAACCGATGATGATATGGGGAACTCAGAAGTTGGTCATAATGCTCTTGGAGCAGGTCAAATTTATGCACAAGGTGCAAAACTTGTGAATGAATCCATCGCTTCAGGTGAGATTTATAACTCAAAAGCATGGAAATGGATTACTGAAGATTCAGATAATACATTACACTTAATTGGACTGTTGTCTGATGGAAATGTTCACTCACATGTCGACCACGTGAAAGCATTAATTAAACAAGCAAAAGTTGATGGCGTGAGCCATGTTGCACTTCATGCTTTACAAGATGGCCGTGATGTTGAACAACAATCAGCTTTAACTTATATCGATGATGTTCAAGCTGTAATGGATGAACTTAACGATGATACATTCCATGCAGAATTTGCAAGTGGCGGTGGACGTATGCTTGTAACCATGGACCGTTATGATGCAGACTGGCCAATGGTTGAACGTGGTTGGAAAACACATGTTAAGGGTGAAGGACGTATGTTCGCAAGCCCAACCGAAGCGATCGAAACATTCCGTAAGGAAGAAGAAGGCATTTCTGACCAATATATTCCAGCATGGGTTATTGCTAAAGACGGAAAACCAGTTGCACCTATCGTTGATGGTGATAGTGTTGTCTTCTTTAACTTCCGTGGAGACCGTGCCATCGAAATGTCAAAAGCATTTGAAATGAAAGAAAACTTCGATTACTTTGATCGTGGTGATGTTCCTAATGTTAAATATGTTGGAATGTTACAATATGATGGCGATTCAAAAATCCCAGTTAATTTCTTAGTCGAACCTCCACATATTACAAATACAATGACAGAAACATTAATCGAAAATAATATGTCAAGCTTTGCAATTTCAGAAACACAAAAATATGGACACGTAACATACTTCTGGAATGGAAACAAACTAGGTAAATTTGATGAAAATCTAGAAACATTTGTTGAAATAAAAGGGGATGATGTTACCTTTGATCAACGTCCTTGGATGAAGTCAGCAGAAATCACAGATCAAGTTATTGATGCCCTAGCCAGTGATCAATACGACTTTATTCGTATCAACTTCCCGAACGGAGATATGGTTGGTCATACAGGTGACATGCTTGCCACTATTATTTCAGTTGAAGCCGTCGACCTAGCAATTGGACGTTTACTCCCAGCCGTTAAGAAAGCAGGCGCAACATTAATCGTACTTGCTGACCATGGAAACGCTGATGAAATGGTTGACAAAAAAGGAAAAGTGAAAACATCACACTCACTCAACCCAGTTCCATTTATTGTTTACAACAATGATGTTGAATTAAAACAAGGTCATTTCGGATTAGCAAACGTTGCTGCAACAGTAGCAGACTTGCTTGAAATAGAACCTCATGAATCATGGGAAGAATCACTCATTAAATAATTAAATAATTTGCTCCTTCTCAGTTTGAAAAGGAGCAAATTTTAACAAGAAAGGATTTCATAATGGTTGAAGATAAAACAATAAACGCCCATGAATTAAATGAATATGAAGCATATAAAAATTGTACAATCATTCAAACATCCGATCGCATTGAACTTGCTGATATGTCATTTGAATCATGTATTTTTGAATTTAGTAATACTTATAAAGCATCAATTGTTCGATCACAATTTAAATACTGCGATTTTTCAAATGTTAACTTTGAAGAATCATATTTTGGAACTTCAAGTTTTCTTGAATGTAAATTTTTGAACACTAATATAAGAAAGTCTTATCTCAGCGATTTAAAATTTAAATCATGTCTTATGAAAATGTTTGTTTTAGTTGATTCAAAACTTAGATTCACTGATTTTAAAACATCGGATTTAAGCGATGCTTGGCTTAGAGAACTCGAATTAAAAAACAATAAATTTCAGGACTGTCTTTTAACTGGTGTTGATTTTAGTCACACAAACCTTAAAGGTCTTGATTTGAGAAACTCTGAGTTTGACTATATTCTATACACACAAGAATTACTCCCTGGACTTATCATACGAAACGATCAAACAGAATCTTTTGCAGTTCAATTAGGGATTAAAGTAAAATAAAAGAGCAGATGCTCTTTTATTTTACTTTAATCAACAAAAAGGACAACACAGCACACACAATCATAAAACAATAATCTAACCAGTCTTCCTCAATTACTTTATATTGACTGCGTTTTATTTCTCTATAGAAGCCTTTGGATTCCATTGCGATTGCTAAACGATCCGAGTACAAAATTATTTTTGTAAATAATGGAATGAGTACCTTACTGGAATAAGGTGACACTGTCTGACCTCTTGCTTTAAAAGCAAAGCGATTCTTTTTAACCTCTTGCTTGATTGTTGGATAAACATTAATAGATGCGAATATTCCATAGATAAAAAAGTCTGATAAACCGAGTTGGTCTCGTAATGAGAACAAAAAATCATCCATGTTCGTTGTAAAAGAAAACATCATTCCCAATAAAGCAAAAACATAGACTCGACTTGAAACTAACCATGCATAATCATAAGTTTGAATGGTATTAACGGACGTTGTGTCAGCAATTTGATGAATTGAAAAGACATAGGCCGTCATGAACAATCCAAAAGCCGCAATCGTAACCGGAATTAGTGTTTTGATTATCTTTAAGACTGAAACTTTAGACAACAAAAGCAAGGCAACCATACTTAAAGAGAAGTTAATATTAAGTTTCGTACTGTGGGTAAACATATATGCTATCGATACCATAATAATTCCTATAAATTTATAACTCGGATTAATGCTTTTCATGGTGACTCGTTTCAATCGTAATGATTCGATCAGCATAGGCATTCACCAATTCTTGATCATGACTTGTAAAAACAATAGTTTGTTTTTTTTGTTTAACATGGTTAAAAATCCGCTCCATAATGACCTGTGCTGTTTTTAAGTCTTGGCCATACGTTGGTTCATCAAGCACAATCAAATCAAAATCATGAGACAAAATAATTCCCAACGCTAAGCGTCGTTGCTGACCCTGACTTAATTTAAAGGGTGAAACATTTCTTTTTTCCCATAACTTAAACTCTTCCAATATAGTCTTTACTTCTTCATCGTTTTGACATACTTGATATACTTCATCATAGACAGAACTGGCAATAAATTGATCCATGGGATTTTGAAAGACAAAACCTAGGTTCAAATGTTTTGCTTTAAATTTTCTATTTTTAATTGTCATTACACCACGATAACGATTCAAGCCCAATAACGCATAGAGCAAGGTTGTTTTTCCAGAGCCACTTGGACCCGTTATGGCTACAAGTTCTTCTTGATAAATCGTTTCACTTAAAGGCTCTAACAAAACTTGCTTATTTTTTACTACCGAAACATCTTTTAAATGAATGTAGGGTCTAATTGAACAACTTTTAGTCGTTGGAATCTTTTTGTCAATTTGCAATGAATTAGAAATTTCACCAAGATTCACTTGCCCTCCTTCAATCGACACCAAGTGATCAAACTCGAAAGGATAATGTTTTAATTGGTGATCGATGACAATCAGGATCGTTTCGTTTTGTTGATGTAACTTAAGTAATTGTTTCATAATAAATGATGCTTTGTCATCATCTAAATTTGCGAAAGGCTCATCCAAGATAACAATTTCTCGATTCATTAAATAAATACATGCTAAAGAAACACTTTGTTTTTCCCCACCTGATAATGTTTCTAAATCTTTCTCAAGAAGATGACTGATTTGCGAAAATTCACAAGCTTTTCTGATGAGAGTGTCCATGACTTCAGGGTCAGTATTCATATTTTCTAAGACAAAAACTAATTCACTTTTCACAGTGCGCATACAAAATTGCATTTGAGGATTCTGAAACATTATCGCTACAGAGTCTTTTTCTAAGGCGTTTTTGTTATAAGTCATTAAACCATCATAGTCTTTTAATAAGCCACTTATTAACATACCTAAGGTACTTTTCCCACTCCCTGATGGACCTGTAATAAGCGTTTTACTATTTCTATTTATACTCAGATTAATATCTTTTAATATCTGTTGATTTCCATAGGAAACATTCATATTTTTTAATTTAAGCATGGTCTTCTTTAGCA
The DNA here is from genome assembly GCF_009828835.1 of Erysipelothrix urinaevulpis. Taxonomy (GTDB): domain Bacteria; phylum Bacillota_I; class Bacilli_A; order Erysipelotrichales; family Erysipelotrichaceae; genus Erysipelothrix; species Erysipelothrix urinaevulpis. The sequence goes on along the minus strand of NZ_WTTB01000006.1, from coordinate 56,196 downwards.
ATTGGATAGGACGAAACAGCACCATTTTTCACAAGTCCGTCTCCAAGTTTTTTCACAATAACTGCTGAAAAAATAATCGCTGAGATTGTTCTTACCGTAAACATTAATAAAATGTAAAGTGGCGAAATTCCTGAAAAACTATTTCTAAAAAAACCCCAACCAAAACTAAAGATTGAACTCAACACTGAAGCTAATGTTAAACTCGTCATATCAAACTTTTTATATGAGAAAGCAGCAAAACCTAGTTCAGCGCCTAACCCTTGAATGAAACCTGATACAAAAACCATTGGTCCATAAAAATTTCCCATCAAAACCTCGATTAATGCAGCAAGCATTTCAGAAATAATTGCCACTCCTGGTTTTTGCATAATATAGGCGGCAAGTGTTGCGGCCATGAACCAAACACCAAAGACAAATTCATTAGCAAATGGCGCTAATCCAAACGGTGCGAGAATTGATTTTAGAAAGGTTGCGAAATAAACAAAACCTAAGTAAATAACGGCAAAGACAACTGAAATTAAACCAACCATGATAATATCTTTAAGTTCCCATTGTAATCTTCTTTTCATTAAAATTTTCCTTCCTTACTTGGACTATTAACTGATAAAATTGTTTCTAAGACATAATGCTCTAGATTCTCATGTGCGTACGTCAATATTTGATCATAAGCATTGAATATTTCCTCAATGCTTCCCGTTAGAACTGTTGAATAATGACTTTTATTTTCGTAAACGCCTAAACTATCGCACAGTTCTATGACATCATGTATTCGTTCCATGTAATCATTTCTCGCAAAAGTATAAAACGAAATAACCGCTTCACAGGATTTATCTGAATACGGATGTCTTGGGTATTCTTCCATTGTTTTAATTGCTTTTAAATAATCTGCTTCAACATCACCTGGACATCCATTAGAAAAGGTCATGGATGATGTCATATGGACTTTATCTCGAAACGCATTGCAAAATAATGCCTTGCTTGTTTCGATAACATCTTTCTGTTGACCTCTAAAAATTGTCCCCATTGAATCGGTCTGCGACCAAACTCGTTGAGTATCAGTTTTATCAATAGCTCCCAAAATAATTGGTACATAGTCATCACTCATCGGATAAACTCCGATTCGACATCCTGTAATGTCAACATCCCCCACTCCACATTGAAAATATTTTGAACGTTTTTCCATAAAAAAAGCTCCTTTCTCCACTCGAAAAGAACCTAATTAGCATCTATTTTGCTAAGCCAGGTACTCCTTTCGTCGGTATTAACCGAATCAAGTTATGCGGGTATTATCTCAGCCTTCTAGGCACCCCGATACCGTTCACTGTTAGACTAACAAGTTTTGTTAGCGCTGTCAAACAATGTTATTAAACAAAGAAAGACCCACTGCTAGGAGTGGGTTACTTTTTAATCTTTTCTTCTAAGAAAAACACCTAATACAACGAGCAATCCACCAACCATAAATCGATGGCTATAAGGACTTAAACCTGTTTTAGGTAACACAGGTTCTGTTGGGTCTGTTGGGTCTGTTGGGTCTGTTGGATCTGTTGGATCTGTTGGATCTGTTGGTTTTTCTGTATTAATAATTGTGAAGCCATTCTCCATATCTCCTTCATAGACTGTTGAATAGCCATCAATGTCATGTTCTTTGAGTGTATAAAGAATTTCTATGCCATTTTCATCAAAGATTTCAAGACCTTTTATGGTCAATTGCCAATCATCATTTTTACTCATCGTATATGTTTTACTAAAGACACCATTGGCGTATAAATCGATTGTTATGTCATCTTTGGATTCACCAATCCATTTTTTATTAATGGTGATTTCTCTTGTTTGTGGATCTACTGGTGTTGGAGGTTCTTCAGTGTTGATAATGGTAAATCCTTCATCCATATCACCTGTTATGACTTCGTTATATCCTTCATTTTTAATTTCTTTTATTGTATAGTGAATCTCATTTCCACTATTATCATACTTAGGTAGATTCTTAAAACTTGCTCTCCATTTTGTTGCGGAAGTCATAATTATTTCATCACGGAAGACATCATTCGCAAATAGTTGGACCGTTATTTCATCAAGTGCCTCACCAACCCAATATTTTTCTACTTGAATTTCTTTTTCACCAAGATTTGTATTAATTATTTCATAATTATAATTGTCAGATGTTAGCGTTTGAACAGTATCATATAAACTTGATTGGACTTCTTTGACAGTATAACGAATCAGTGCTCCATCAGCATCTTTTTTAGGTAAATTATCAAACGTAAATTCCCAGTTATTAGCACTACTTAATCGTTCGGTTTTAACAAGTACACCATTTGCCAATAATTCTATGTCAACGAATTCGTCGACCTTACCAATCCATCGTTTATTAACACTAACATCGACTTTTTCTTCTTCAATTCTTTTATTATTAAAAACAAGGTCATCAACTATTGATACGTTGACAAATTCCCCATCTTTTTCTTTAACAATTTTACTATTAACAAGATTTAACTTTCCGTTCATATCTCGTTTGGTTTCATACGTTATGTGGTAGACACGGCCATCCATTATGTAACCTTGATTATTAAAATTTTTATCTTCGTATAATTTGAATTTATACACACCTTCTTTATTTAACACACCAAAATCAATCTTAATTTTATTCTTTATATTCTTGAATGAAACTTGTTTTTTATCAGTGTTTTTAGGTGCAGAAACCGTTTCTAAAATAAATTGAAATTCTTCTGTGATGTTTTGATTTCCATCAATCATTTTTTTGAATTCTAAGGTATGGGTTGTCGGCTGCAAATCTTGACCGTTATAAGGCCACATATGACCTTCAGCTTTACTTTCTAAGTTCCCAACAAGGAAAGAACCATTGAAGTTTGCACCCTCGATTTTAACATTTGCTTGTGCAGCGATTAAATGACCAAACCATGGTGAGGTGTTGTTTTTAAAATGAATTGTTTGAGCATTTGGTGCATTGAAGAAAATACTGTGACCATTGGCTCCATTTTCATCCGTTGGAAACGATTGTCCAAGTGACTCAAAGTTAGAACTATGCGTGAATCTTGGCATAGTTATTTCATGGTCACCCTCAAAACTAATTACGGTATTCGAGGTGTTTCCAATAGAATTGCTTACATATATAATTGTTGAGATTTCATTTAGTACACTTTCAAGGACTGTGACGTACTCACCCTCCTCAACATGAATGACTTTTTGACCATTCACCATCTTAATATTTTCAGTCGTTATGATCCGATCACTGTTTTCTTTAAGTTGATGAGATTGTTGATTAATCTGATTAAACGCTTTATCCCAGTTGATGTATGCATCATCATTAAAAACACCATCGACTTTATCAGCTGGAACAAAAAAGTTATTATTGACGTGATAATTACTATTCTCATTAACAACTTTGTTCGATGATCCAAAATATTGAGACGCTTTTTTTCCATTATTTATATCCCCTAAGATACCATTATGCATGTAGCCACCAATGTATGACGGAACTCCATGATCAACATTACCGTAGGTTATATTCCCACCATAAAGGTTTTTTAAATCACCTTTAGCGACAATGGGACCAACAACGTGAACACCGCTCGCTTGATCAAAGGAAAAAATATTGAATGATTTTGTTAAAAACTCAATCGAATAATCACCACCATTTTCCTCAAATGTAGAGTCTGTCGTTTGCTTTGTTTCTGCATGAATTGGACTCAATAATCCAACCATCAAAAACAGTATAAGTGCAGATAATGTCATCTTTTTTATGCTTTCTTTCATAGTATCACCCTACATTTACTATATCACTCTGGGTAGCTTTTCGAATAAGTTTTTTATTAATATACATGTATTTGTGTTGATTCAAGCAATATATTGTTAAAAAAACGCACATTTATTAAAGTTATACAACACTTTGTGAATTATTTAACTTAGTGAATATACTAAAGACCACATTATAAATGTGGCCTTCATGATGTTTTTTTGTGTTTTCTCAATTATTCCTTATCAAGGAGTCCTGCATGCATGTATGCTTTCACCGGTAATTTTGAACCGACCTCAAATCGTCTCACGATTCCCATTGTTTTATAATACTCAGGATAAGGAACATCATTGATTTCGCCATTGAATATTGTATAATTGGCTAATCCTTTAAACCATGTTTCTTCAACCTCTTGGCTCATTGATACGTATAAAGTTGGAATAAATCCGATTAAGTCTTCGCAATTTTCACCATAGAGTAAGTTAATATCATACCCTTCTTGATTTAATTGACGCACAGCTTGAGTTACCGTGTCATACGTATAATAATGACGTGCATGAAGTGTTCCTCGAGCGTGTGTAATCACCAAATCTACTTTTTCTTTTATAAGATACTCTTTGAGTATTGTCACAAATTCTTGCTCGGATGGTAATTCACTGGATAAATACCCCATGGCATAACTATCACAATGCATCGTTTTCGCGACATTTTTATTTTCTTCAGTTATCTTTGCGACATAAGCATCGTTCTCAGCAACGGTTGCATCAGGGTTTTCAAGTCTCCCTTTGGTTACATGGACAAATGTGCAGTGTGATCCTTGTAACGCATATTTTATCATTAATGGTCCCCCCATTAACTCAGCATCCAAAGAATGTGCTCCAATACTTACAATACGTTGATATTTCTTATTCATAATCTTTACCACCTAATCTATACTCTCTATATACTTCAAACCCATGTTTTTCATAGAACATAATGTTAGAACCACTCGTCCATAAGAAGTATGTATAATAAATTTTGTTTTTCTTCATCATATCTAACATCAATTGAAGCAGAATTCCTCCTAAACCTTTTCCTCGTTGGGATTCTGCCACACCAATAGGGCCAAATCGTGAATCCATACCATCAATTTTTCTTACACAAAAGCCAACTATTTGATTATTCTCTTTAGCGATAACAATTGCTTTACTCCCAATACCTTGTTTGATAATGCTTGTGACATTTTGGGACCATCCTCCACCAAAGTTTTCACTTGCAAATTGAATAAGCTCAGTTGCATCGGATTCTGTATAATTTAAAAACTCATATCCTTCATGTTCTAAAGCTTCTCTTTTAATTGTATGCTGTGCTTCAAACGTGTAATCGAATAAGTTTCTTGCCATACTTACCGTCCGTTGATCTGAATAGATATAACCTCTATTTTCAAAGAAAGAAAGTGCTTTTTGATACCTTATATCAATACCAGGAGTCAGGTATTGAGGACTATAGGCACACAGTGTTGTTTGTGTTGAGCCCATTGATACAAACTTCTTTTCTAATGTTTTTACCAGTGCAGTACCTATCCCTTGATTTTGATACATCTTATCAACCGCCATACACATTATCCACGATCTTGTTTCTTCAAGTCCTCGAGTGAGGTAAGGAACTTTCCTTTTTACTCCGTAGACAAAGCCAAGCAGTAACTCATTTTTAGCCGCCACTAAAAATAAGTTGGGGTCAAAGTTTGGATCTGTAATAATTTCATCAATAAAGCGTTCTTTAGAAATTGCATCATGAATGAGTTCATCATTCCACAAGGTCATAATACCTTCTAAATCAGAATAATTAAACGGTTTAATACTTATATCATTCATGATAAACTCGGTTCTTCTTCTGATGCCATTGCAAATTCTTTTTCTTTTTCTAATTCTTGTTTTTCCATTACTCTAAAGAAAGGTAAGAAAATAAAGAATATTAAGACATAATTAAGCAGTGATATAACAGGAGCAATAAACTTGAAGCCACTTCCAATAAATGCTGCAAGTGGTGCTGGCATCGTCCAGACTACCATCGCAACCATAGGTGGAGTTATTGATAACAATCCTAAAATTGCATTAAAAATAAATGTGAGTGAAAAACCTAATACCCAAGGAACAAACATAATTGGATTTAAAACAATTGGTAATCCAAACATGATTGGTTCCGCAATGTTAAAGATGGTTCCCACAATCGATAATTTCCCTAAAACTCTGAAACGTTCAACATTACTTCTTAAAGCTAATAAAGCAATTGGGAATAGAGAAATACGAACATAAAAGTTTATCCACTGATTTGTAAACATATAAGGAATCGCTGTTCCTGCATTAAAGGCATTGATATTTTCAGTAATCATGGTTGTCCAAACCGGTGTCATAACTGAACCAACAATATTAGAACCATGCAACCCAACAAACCATAAAATACGATCCAGGAAAAACCCAACAAATTGTGCAACTGGACCACTCCCACCCACAACTAATTTTTCAGAAAAGTTGTTGATGATTGCCATCAAATCAAAGCCCGGTATTCCTTGACCTAGAAAACTCATAATAATGACAACAATAGTAACAGGTATCATACTGACAAACGCTGTTGCGACCATTGGCGGCACTGAATCTGGCATTTTAATTGTAATTTTTTTGTTGATTAATATTCGGTAAATTTCAACGGATACAATACTAATTAAGATACCAAAGAATATGGAAGGCGAACCCATGATATAAGTTGGCCAATCAAAATTTTCACTTAATGCACCAAAGTCAATAAATGCGATGAATCCTGTAAAAGCTACGATTCCAGCTGCGATAGCATTCACTTGATGATCTTCTCTTGAATAATGTTCCCCTAAGAAATATCCATTAAGAATTACCATTGCTAAAGTGATCACATTTAATGTAATAAACACCATTTGAAATAAACCAGGTTTTAAAGGTGTTAATACATTTGTTAAAAATTCAGCTACTTTAGGCATGTTAAGTCCTGTACCTTCAGCAAATAATCCTGGAAGGTTCAACACAAGCGTTGCTGTAGCCCCAATAACCATATATGGCATCAAGACCATAAAAGCACGTTGTAGAGTCTGCAAATATCGAATATTAGATATTTTAATTAATGGCGGTGCCACTTTTTCTTCTACAAAGACCATTACTCTTTCCGTAAATCCGCTCTTTTTAGAGCTTAATTCTTTAGACATATGTCTCCTCCTTTTACTTCTTAACCCCATTATAGACCGAAATGTATCCGATTACAATCTTTTTCCCAACTTTATTGGGAAAAAGTTTTATATTCAAGTAAAAGATGCTTTCCTAAATATGGTATTATAGTCTTAAAAGAGGTGCACAATGTTACTACATGAAATTATACATTTACATAAAAACAGTTTTACACAAACTGAAGAAAAAATTGCAAATTATTTAGAAGATAATATTGAGGATATCCACCGATATCAACTCGTGAGTTTATCTGATCGCGTTGGTGTTTCAAAATCAGCGATGTTACGTTTTTGTCAAAAATTAGGATATTCAGGTTTTTCTGAGTTCAAGTATGAAGTTTCAAGACAGCTATTAGCTGGCTCTTATGAACAAGAAACAGAGGATCAATCAGCTGAAACCTACATTAATTATTACCTGAGTACAATTGGTAAAATTTTAGATGAAACATCAGATACCTCTATTAAATCAGCCTACACACTCATCAAAAACGCAGATAAAATTAGAATTTTTGGAATTCATGAAAGTGGATTATCTGCCAAATATCTATCATATCGTCTCTCTAAAATAGGATATGATTCAGAACCGGTCTTAAATTCAAATGAGTTTTTTGAAAAAGCAAACTTTTCAAGTAAAGGTCAACTCAACATTTTTATATCTTTAGGTGCAAGTTCATTAGAGATTGTTGAAGCTCATGATGTAAGTCTCAATAAAAATTGTGATACATTGCTATTCACCTCAAATCTTTTAGCCGATATAGCAAAAACAGCGACAAGCATTATCTATGTTCCAACATTTGACACCGATCCTAAAAAAATATTCTTAGACTCCCAGCCCGTTCTTATGACCCTTATTGATTTCTTAGTCAGTAGAATGGCGCTTTTTGATCAAAAAAATAAGAAACATGACTAAGCAATGTTTCTTATTAAATAGTAACTATAGGAAAGATATTCACTGGGATATTTACTGAGTAGATGATGAATATAGTCTTTACAAGCAAACAGTGATTGATTTTTCTTTTGATAAGCAGAAACCAAGTTCAACCAGGTTTCTTTTTCTTTGGTCGATGCTTTTTGCTTAAAATATCCCCAAATATGCTCAAGCGTGTTCACGTTCGCTGCGATGTTTTCGGGATAACCAGACAATAAATCCATATCACGATAGAACGTTTCAATATTAATTGACTCAATCCTTCTGAACTGATTTCTATAGTAGTTATAGGTATTTTGATGCTTTGACATGACATAGTATTTGTAACGAGCCCATTCTTGTTCCAACAACCGTAAGTTTTTGGTCTCTATACACCGTTCTCTGCATGCAAGCTGCAGATCATTGCTATACGATTTGTTTTGATCGATAATACAAACTTTGAGATCAGTGATGATTGCATCGCCACTTAAATTAATGAGTCGATAGGCTTTATCTTCCATCTGTCGGATTTCCTTCTTTGAAAAATCGTGGGCATGAATAGAAAAAGCATGATGCATAATATAGTATTGAATATCTTGACGCAGCCAATATTTTAAATCATTCATCATGATAACACTCCTTAGTGTTATTATAGCAAAAAAAAAAGATTCTATCGGTATGGACAGAATCTCTTTTAATTTATTTTAGGATTGATAATTCTTCAACTTGAACTTCTAATGCTGATAATCCACCTTCAGTTAAATACCATATTTCTGGATCAACATAAACAACACGGTCGTTTTTGTATGCGTTGGTTTGTTTAATGAAGTCATTATCCAATAATTCTTCAGCATTTCCTTTCTCTTGCGTTACGGCTGATCGATCCATCACAATCATCACTTCTGGATCTAAATCTTTAACCAATTCAAACGATAAAAGAGAACCATGTCGTGATTTTTCAAAGCTATGTTCGACACTTCTAAATCCATATTCATTAAAGACATGGTCGTAACGACTACCTGGTCCAAATGCTTTGATTTCATCACCATTTGCCATAACAAATAATGTTGCATAGTCTTTTGATTTTACTTGTTTACTTAAGGTATCAATTTTTGTTTCTAAATCAGTGATTGCTTTTTCTCCATCCACGTCAGGATAAATCATTTTAATTGTTTCAACATTTTTCTTAACAGATGCAAGCAATCCTTCGTCACTTGAATCATTTCCTAAATAAATTGTTGGTGCAATTTTATTGAGTTCGTCATATTGTTTTGCTGTACGACCTGAAATAATGATTAAATCAAAGCCTTCTTTCGATAAACCTTCAAAGTCAGGTTCAAATAAAGAACCAATGTTAAACGATGCATCCGACTTAAATTTGTCTAGATTTTTAGGTAATGATTCTTTCGCAACTCCGTGTACTTCGATTCCTAGTGTATCCAGTGTATCTAAGATCCCCATATCAAAGACTGCTACCTTTTTAGGATTCTGAACAACCTCTGCTTCACCTAGTTTATGACTAACTGTAATTTTTTCTGTTTCTTTACTTGTGGCTGAACAGCCAACCAACATCAATAAAACAATTAAACTTAATGCTATTTTCTTCATATTTTCTCCTTTATTTTACAATGCAAAACTTAAAATCATGTGCTTGCACAACTTCAAAATCAATACCATATAAATCATTTAAAGTGTTTTCTGATAGTACTTCATGAACCGTTCCATCAGCCAATATTTTGCCATTTTTCATGCATACAACATCATCTGCATAACGATAAACCATATTCATATCATGAACGACAATCACAACTGTTTTACTTAGTTCATCACAAAGAGTCCGGACAGTTTCCATCATTTCATGAGCATATTTCAAATCTAAATTATTGAGCGGTTCGTCCAGCAAAATAACATCTGTATCTTGACATAAAATAAGGGCTATTTTAACGCGTTGAATCTGACCTCCAGATAATTCATTAATGTACTTATCCTTTAATTCATAACAGCCCATTTGAACAAGCGATTGACGTATTATTTCGTGATCTGATGGATCAAGGGTTCCTTGTTTATGAGGAAAACGACCAAATGCAACAAATTCGTAGACCGTCAATTTTAAGTTAATTGTCGTATCTTGCTTCATGATTGCTACTCTTTGTGCATAGTCTCTTGACTTAATTTTTTTGATATCTTCATCTTCTAACTGAATTAATCCTTCTTTACGAGTCAAAAGCCTTCCTAAATGATTTAAGAGTGTTGATTTTCCAGAACCATTTTCCCCCACCAACGCTGTCACTCGTTTGGGTTTAATGGTCAAATTAATGCTATCTAATGCTTTGAAATCACCATACGAGTGTGTTAAATTATGAACCTTAATCATTAAATCGCTCCTTCATTATCAAATAGAAAAAGTACAGACCACCACAGAAATTTAAGACAACGGTTAATGATGAGTTAAAATTCATAACTCTTTCAAAAATTACTTGTGTCCCTAGTAATAAAATCATTGACATCAAAACACTGTTCTTCCCAACGTCTGTGAAGCGTTCACTTTTTACATGCTGGCGGGCAATATTAACACTTAATAAACCTAGAAATGAAATCGGCCCAATTAAAGCTGTCGAAACAGAAGTGCATAGTGCAATTCCATACAGTGCATAGCGTTTAACTTTGTCCACATTTACACCAAGATTTGCCGCTAAATCATCGCCTAAAACTAAGACTGACATATATTTTTTAAGACGGTATAAAACCCATAGCCCTAAGATTGCTATCACACTCAAGACAAGTAAACTTTTCGCGTGATACGAATTGATCGATGCAAAGGCTCTATCTTGAACTATACTAAATTCGTTAGGATCTAGAATCATTTCCAATGCTTGGGTTAAGGAACTAGCAAAGGTAGTCAGAATCATCCCTAAAAGAAGTAAAATATAAATTGATTCTTCTTTTTTAACAAGAATATAATGGTAAAGCGACATCATGACGCTAACCATAATAAATACTGAAAGTAGGATTTGCGCTGTCGAACTTTGTCTAATACCAATCACAATCATCGTTGTTTGAATTAAAAGATAGATTTGATCAAAGCCCATGATTGCTGGCGACAACAATCTATTTTGCGTAATTGTTTGAAAACTTAAGGTACTCAAGCTTGTGAGGACTGATACGATCGCAATTAAACTAAGTGTCGTAATTCGGCGTGACAGTATGTATGGCGTCATGGATGAATATCCTCCCCAAAATAAATGGAAGAGAACCAGAATTCCTAAAATTATGATTAGCCGATTTTTTTTCATAAGTCTTTTTTTCCAATCAACATAAACGCGAACGTCAATGATCCAATAATGCCCAAAATCAACGATACAGGTAATTCATAAGGATAAAGAATTAAACGAGCAAATATGTCACAAACTAAAAGTATACTTGCTCCTATTAACCCACTCATGATAAGTGGCAACCGTCCGGTGTCTCCATACCTAATACAAATAATATTCGGAACCAATAAACCCAAAAATGGTAATGTACCAATAGTTAATAAGACCGATGAACTTAAAATTGATACAAGTCCAATGCCTAGATATTGAACTTTCTTAAAATTAATTCCTAAATTAGCAGCAAAGTCTTCTCCAAATGCCATGATATTAAATGTATTCATGTAAATAAATATCAAAATTAAAATAGGAATTACTAACCATAAAAACTCATATTTTCCTTCAAGAACAAAGGTAAATGAACCTAGTAAATATGCATTAATTACTTGTAATAAGTCATACTTTAAGGCAAGAAATGTGGTTAATGAACTTATAATCATTCCTAAGGTCATTCCTAAAAGCGGAACCAAAATCATTGATTTAAACTTAATCTTCGAAACTGAGTATATAAATAAAATTGTTCCCAGAATAGAAAATGAAAAAGCAAAGATCACACGATGTATAAATAATGTATTGGGTATTACAATTAAACTCAATAATAATCCAAAACGACCTGCATCTAGCGTGACGGCTGTTGATGGCGATACAAATTTATTTTGCGCAAGCTTTTGCATAATTAATCCAGCAACAGCGAGTGCAAAACCACTCAACAGAATACTTAATAAACGTGGTAATCGGCTATATACAAGCAAATGTATAGCTTCTTCATTACCTGCAAATAAATCATAAACACGTAAGGGAAGTGCCCCCACAAATAGAGAAATCACTGACAAAACGATCAGTAGACATAAAACAATGTAAGCCTCACGCTTCTTCATAATGAATGAAATAGCATGTTGTTGAATGTTTAATGACATAAGGATTTGGACTGTGTTCCTTGTGTGCATCACGATACTTATCGCTTCGTTTAAATGCTTGTTGATCTTCCTTTGACTCCCAGGTGAACATTAAGATGACAGTATCTTTTCTTAGGCTATCTGTATTTAATCCAACTTCAATACGAATCAGCCCTTTATATCCACGTGCTAAAGTGTGTTCAAAGAAATTTTTAGCAAGTCATCACCATGATTTTTTTCGAGTTCAAACTCTTTTACTTCTATATACCTCATAGGCACCTCCTTTATGTGCACTTTAAGTGTAAGTTGAGCTATAAAATAAATCTACACTCTTTGCTTTTTTACTTTGATAAAGTTTTATCATCTTTAGTTAATTTCCAAACAATTATCATATTTGTGAGATTTCAGTCTCTAGTTAAACGTGATTATCGTTATCTTGTGATTTTTTAATCAATTCTTACGAAGTATTCGCTTACATTATTATAAAGTACATTGTTTTTAATTAATTACTTTACCTGTCGGGGTAAAAGGTGTATGATTACTATGACAGATGGAGTAAAGGTGATAAATATGATAAGCAGTGATGTCATGCGTGGATACAATGATACGATCGTTTTAGCGTTATTGTTGGTGAATGATTCCTATGGCTATGAAATTGGACAAAACATCAAAAATCTAACTCAGGGGATCTATACAATCAAGGAAACAACGCTCTATTCAACATTCGCACGGCTTGAAAAACAGGGTTACATTAATTCTTATCAAGGAGATAAAACTCATGGGCGAGCGCGTACTTACTATCAGGTTACAGATTCAGGGAAAGAATATTATAATGAAAAAAAGGAAGAATGGCATCATGTTAAAGAAGTCATGACGCTATTTACAAAGGAGATAAAATTATGAAAGAAATCAAAGAATATGTTGAAGTGATGTTTAGCACATTGCCTCAAACTGAAGAAATATTGAATGCGAAAGAAGAAATACTTGATTCAATGCAGTTTAAATTTGAAGCTTATCTAAAACAAGGAAAAAATAATGCTGAAGCAATTGGACTTGTTATTGGTGAATTTGGATCCATTGAAGACTTGAAGGAGACTTTTTCAATACCAGAGGAAAAGACAAAACAACAAGAGGTCTATCAGCATTATCCGAAAGGATATATTGACCGTTATTTAACTTATGTCCCAAAATTTTCTTGGTCAATCGCTTTCGCTACATTTTTAATCATTGCAGCACTAGCTCCAATTTCTTTAGTAGAAAACACACAGTACGAACCCATACTGATCGGAATTTTCTTATTTTGTCTCATTATTTCAGTAAGTATTTATATTTATAGCGGTTTAAAACTATCTCAATTTAATTTAAAGAGTGATGATTATCAATTAAGCAAAACAGAACTCGATGATTGTTCAAACTACTTTAAAAAATATGAACCTCGTTTCATACCAGGTGTCGTTTTCGGGGTAGCGTTAATATTACTGGGTGTTTTTGTCGCTTATCTGTTTGAAACTCCCTATTTATACTCAGAAAATGCCCAAGGTACGGCGTTGCTCGGATTTGTATCGATTGGCGTGTTTCTCTTAATTAATGTCTCAATCAGTGCACATTTACCAAAAGCTTTAACTGCCACAAAGCAGGAAAAACTTAAAGAAAAACATGAAAATTGGTTCGATGATTTGACTGGAATATTAATGGCCATTGTCGCAATTATTTACGTTGGTATTGGACTTACAAATCCAAATTTCTTTGGAGTGGGTTGGATTATGTTTCCAATTGTTGCGCTTGTGATGGAATTAATTAAACACCTCTTTTCAAACAAACAAGATAGACATAATTAAAAAGGTTGAATTACTTTACAAGTAATTCAACCTTTTTTATCGTCTAATTCAAATCATAGGAATGTTTTATCACATCCACTAAATGATTCAGTTCATGTTGAGGTAAACTGCGACCAAACAGTGAATTTGCTTCGATTAAACTGTTCTCAATTGACAAGCGAATCAGTCGATTCTCTTTTTTGGAGGTTCCATCATTTATAATATATTTCTGGTCAATCAACACACGTTCAAAAGCAAAGGCTGCTTCATAAACATAATGACCCAACGAGTCATCATCGTTCACTAAATTCAAATCATTAATTATTTTATAATAACTTTGAACTAAAACTTCTGTTACCTTTGTCGCGTCAAATATTTTTAGCGACGTTTTCAAACCATACGATAATTGATTAAACAACGAACCACTATAGTTTATAAATTCTATTGATTTCAATTGGTCGATGTTAAACAAGGGATCCTTACTTAAGCTATAGATTGCTTTTGCTTGATTCAAAGTGATATTTGAAATAAATTCAATCTCTTGGCTTGATTCTTCTTTTGTTGCCTGTATTAATTCAGGTGTAAAGGTACTATCACTCATCAAGATGAGTGTTTTTCCTCTCTGTTCTTCATCAATTAATTTTAATAGCCCATCAACGGTGTGTTGATTTCGACTGTTCAGGTATGAAAGGTCAAAATGACTTAAAACTATTGTCGGAAACACCTCTTTAATCTGTGCTTCTGTTGAGGTCCAATGACTCACATAGATAAAAACATGACGATATGCTTTGACGACACTCAAACTTTTCTCATAGAACTCTATTAAAAAAACTTTATCTGCCATAGGAATTAGAGAACCATAAGCCTTTTCTAATTGTGAATAAAAACGATTCCACTCTGGCTCAAGATTATATTTTTGAAAGGATTGTGGTGCAAGTTGTTGTTTTGATTCAAAGACTATTCGTATGTGCTTTGCCATCGTATGAATGTATCGATGCATTGTTGTCTCTTCGACTTTTAGAAAAACTAGGAGTTTATCCATAATATTTTTTGTTAAAGCATCAAGTTCAAGTTCATCATTTTTCATGCTCTTTCTCATCGTATCATCTAAATAATCATTTCTGCTTTTAACATGACTTGCTTTAACTGTTTCCCGATTTGATAAGCCAATACTCTCAAGTTGTTTTAATGCCTCAAAGGGTTGGTCAACTTGAATGTAAAAACGAGACGTACCAAGACGATCATAGATTTTATTTAAATCACTGACTGATTCATTAACATGTTTGATATTTTTTATCACTTGATCTGAAAGGTCTTCTAATGATAAATCTAAATAATGACCTCCCTCTTTTTTCATTCGACTGTGAGCACGAATGCATGTATTTCTTATTTCATTATTTAAACCAGCAATGTTTCTTTCATAGTCCGAGGTTAAAAAGCAATTAATGATATTGCGTCTTAAAAGAATTGGTATTTTTGTAAGCTTCGCTTCTTCTTCAAATGCATGAAATATTAGAGCCATTTTATCTTTAACTCGCCGATTTTTAAAATCTGGTACATTGACAGGATGAGTGTAAAATGTCGACGGTAAATGACTGTTTTTTCGACTTGTAAAAATATAGACTGAACCATCATCTGTTTCATTGAAGTGTTCAATCGTTTGCATCAGCTGATTTAGTAAAGAGTCGGTTAAAGAATCTGTACGATGAAATACAATAAAACTCGTAGCGCTGTTTTGCTTCAAACCATTCAACTGTTCAATTAAACTGTCTTGATGAATCTGGCAATTTAAAATTTGATAAGCGACATTTTCTGATTTATAAACATTTGTTTTAAAATACCGATAGATATGATCACAATAGGATAATTTACCCGTACTCCTGTTTCCAACCATATGAATAATATACGATCTTAAGGGGTAATCAAAATAATCGATTAAATATTCAGTCTCCTTAACCATACTTTCATTCAAACGACTTCCGATATGTTCTTTAAAATGATAATTTAAATTCTGTTCTTGTTCATAAAATATGAGTGTTTCCAGTAAGTCTTCATGCGATGCATATTCTTGGATTGATGTTTTCAAGCCATAATGATTCATTAATATTTCTTTATCCAAAAAGAAGGTTGGTCGTCCTTTTATTTTTATCAATTGATCTTGTCTCCAATAATGATTCAATGTTCGTGAAACATTGGCACGATCTAATTTTAAATCAATTGACAGTGTATTAGCATCAGTTTCCAATAGAGCAATATCACGATGAATTAAGAAGCGAAATGTTTGTTCTTTGATGATGTTTTGTAGTTTATCTTCCATATGATCCCCTTTTATTTAGTGTAAATATGAACCTAATAAAGTACACAGTTTTATAAATTTGACATTTTAATCCCAATGTTCAATATATCCTACTCTTCTTAGAATCATTTCTTACACGCTTACACTAAGTTTAACACAGTTTGATCATTCATACGAATTCATTTCCTTATATTCATATTATTTTATACACACAGACTGTTTTTCTGCTTTATTCTAGATATTTGCACAGTTTTAGGTACACAAGCATAATGGTGGGGAAAGGATGATGTAGATATGAGTACTTTTATTACCACATTTAAAGAAGGCAATAAAGAAATGAAACAACAGTTGGGAGGTAAAGGGGCCAATCTTGCAGAAATGACAAACCTGGGATATCCTGTTCCAAACGGCTTTACGATTCATACCAGTGCGTGTTCGTTGTATCAACGTGATCAAAAACTGAGCGATACCTTGAAAAATGACATTAAAAAACACATTCAAACAATTGAACGTGAAACCAATAAAAACTTAGGAAGTAAGAGTAATCCTCTCTTACTATCAATACGTAGTGGAGCTGAGATCTCAATGCCTGGGATGATGGATACTATTTTAAACCTTGGAATTAACGATGAGATAGCCTATGAATTAGCAAAAAAAGACCCACTATTCGCCTACGATCTTTACCGACGTTTTATTCAAATGTACGGGAATGTCGTTAAAGGAATACCAATGGAAAAATTTGATAAGATCTATGATTCGTTTGATACCATTAATACTGATTCACTCTTAACCATTATCAATGATTATAAATCGTTGTACCAAGCTGAGACTAAAGAGACGTTCTCACAAAACCCCTATCACCATCTCTATGAAGCAATTGAAAGTGTGATGGCATCTTGGGGCAATGAACGTGCCGTTTATTATCGTGATGTGAACAACATCCATAACATCAAAGGAACTGCTGTCAATGTTCAAACCATGGTCTTTGGTAATGTTGATGAACACTCAGCAACAGGCGTTTGCTTTTCTCGAAATCCCTCTACTGGAAAAAAAGAATTATTTGGAGAAATTTTATGGCAAGCTCAAGGAGAAGATATTGTTGCTGGAACCCATACTCCACTTCCTATTCAAAGTTTAATCAGCAAAAAACCTGAACTCTATGAGCAACTTCACCATCTCGTCTATGAATTAGAAAAACATTACAAAGACATGCAAGACATTGAGTTCACAATTGAGTCGAATCGACTATACTTGTTACAAACACGGAGTGGTAAACGAACCCCGCAAGCAGCCTTAAAAATAAATCGAGACTTGTTTGATGAGGGAATTATCTCTAAAAAAGAGCTTATACTCCAAACCAATGAGCACGATATTTCTGGTGCTTTGCATGCTGAGTTTAACATTGACACAGTCAATTTAGCCACAGAAATTGGCCATGGCATGAATGCATCACCTGGAGCAGCAGTGGGTCGAATTGCTTTCAATAAAGAACAAACACTTGATTATGTTGAGAACGGATACAATGTTATCTTAGTTAGACATGAAACATCGCCTGATGACATACAAGCCATGGATCAAGCACAAGGCATTATTACCGCACAAGGTGGCATGACCTCTCATGCAGCCGTTGTAACTCGTGCCATGGGAAAACCGTGCATTGTGGGAAGTAACGACATTAAAATCAACAATCAAAACGAGGTCATAATCGGTCAAAAAACATATCAAAAAGGGGATTACATCTCAATGTCAGGAACCACCGGTACGATATACGATGGAAAATTAGTCCTTGAAACTCAACAAAAACCAAAAGAATTTGATCAAATACTAAACTTAGGTAATAAACATCAAACAATCAAAATCCTTGCGAACGCAGACACCCCCAAAGACATTAAGACCGCCCTTCTCTATGATGCAAAGGGTATCGGTTTAGTCCGTACCGAACACATGTTTTTTGATGAAGAACGAATACGTCTGTTTCAACAAATGATTTTAAGTCAAACCAGTGAAAAAAGAAAAATAGCCTTAGATAAACTATTACCTGTCCAAGCTGAAGATTTCTACAATTTATTCAAAGCCAATGGATCATTACCAATAACTGTTCGTTATCTTGATCCACCTCTTCATGAATTTCTACCTAATTCACCACATGCAATTAAGTCACTTTCTGATGATAGTAAAATTAGTGTCGTCGATTTAAAAAAACAAATTCAAAGGCTACAGGAAGTTAATCCGATGATGGGGCACCGTGGGATCCGTTTAGGAATCACCTATCCAGAAATTTATACCATGCAAACCACAGCAATCCTTATCGCTGCCCTAAAACATTACAATGAAAACCCCACAATTCAATTGAATATAAACTTAATGTTACCCTTAGTATCTGATCTTAAAGAACTAATCATTATGCGGGAAACCATCTCTAAAACTATCAAAAACTATGAGTCCAAACATCAAGTTAGTTTTAATATTAAAATAGGAACAATGATCGAATTACCTCGAGCATGCTTGATTGCGGATGAAATTGCTGAACACTCTGATTTTATCTCATTTGGAACCAATGACTTAACACAAATGACCCTTGGTTTTTCACGGGATGATATCCACTCTTTTATCGATGACTATGGACAAAAAGGCATCTACAAAAACGACCCTTTCAAAACCATTGACACCGATGGTGTCGGAGAGCTTTTAAAAATAGCTGTACAAAAAGCACGATCCATTAAACCACAGTTACCAATGGGTGTATGTGGAGAGCATGGTGGAGATCGGACTTCTATTATTTTCTTTGAAAACATTGGTATGGACTATGTTTCGTGTTCCCCTTATCGTGTTCCTAACGCGATTTTAACTTCCGCAAAAATAGGTTTCCAATAAAAAAACTGTGATTAATCACAGTCTAAACATCAATTTCAACATTTTTGATTTCACTTGGATCAAATTTGAGATAGTCTCGTTCAACGACTTTCATTTTGGAAGCGATAAAACTCGAAGGAAAAACACTGATTCTTTGATTATAAATAGAGACATTGGAATTATAGATTCGTCGCGATGCTAAAAGAGTTTCTTCCGTATCAACAATCGCTTTCTGCAACTCTAAAAAAACTGAACTTGCCTTTAATTCAGGATATGATTCTCCTAAAGCATTAACTCGAACTAGACCTTGTTCCACATTTTCAATCATCTCATCACGAAGCTTAACATCTTGATTACCGCGAAGTCTTGTTAAATCTAACAGGACTTCTTTTTCGTATTTAACATACGCTTTGGTAACTTCAAGACTTTGTGTTAAGACATGGTATCGTTTTGACAGGACTCCATCAATATTAGCCAAGGCTTCATCAACCTTAATTGTGTATCGTTTAATAGTATTATATATGCTAATACTATAAACAATTAAAACGGCTAAAACGCCTATACTATAAATCACTCTATCACATCCTTTTCAATCTCAAAAACTTCCAAATACTTTAAGACTTCTTCAATGCTTTGTTTGACTAATTTACAATCTTTCTCATAACTAAACTCTTCAAACAGGGTTGGTTCTAGAATATCCTTATCAGAATAAATGGCTATGTGAAGTTCATGTTCATTTTGAAATAACGAAATATCAAAGTCTTTGTAATCCAACATTTTCATAATCTTTTTAGGATCAACAACTCTAAACGCTTCAAGATCATCCTCACTATACACCTTAAATTCTTTATTAAATTGAATACTTTCAAATTCCATTTTATTCAAATTATAATCTTTGAATAAAAAACCTTGAGGATTAGTCCGTAACTGTTTATCAATAATGAATAATCGACCCTTAATTGGGATCCTTGGTTTCACCACCAACCATTGACCTTTGAAATAAGTAACGGTTGTGCTGGTCTTTCCTGTTTGAATCCTATTTTGAACAAGCACGTCTGAAAATTCAAAATTAATGCCATGATAATTTGCTCGTAAATAATCACTACTTGAAAAAATGTTACCACGCGAAACCAATTTCGTCTCAAAAATCCGTGACTCACTCATTCCTTCATGATGATACTCATAATCTGTAAACATCTCGCCAATCACACGTTGAACAACTTCTTCTTTATAACGTTTTGCCTTCTTTTTTTGGTGAATGTGAAGCCAAAGAACAAGCCCCAAAAAAACTATTATTATTAAAAGAAACATCTCTTCTTCTCCCCTCACTCTAAACTTAAACCATCAACAATCGCTCCATATTGACTTGCTGTTAATGCACCCACTCGATTAGCTTTTGTCACCATGTCTATGACCTCATAAAGATTAGGATCCAAATTATGGATGAGTTGACTCAACATACCAGCAACAAATGCGTCACCCGCACCCGTAGAGTCAACTTGATGAATCTTAATTGTAGGAATAAGCTTCGCTACACCTTGGTAATAAACATAACTTCCTTTTTCACCTAAAGTCACTACTATGATCTGATTATCACTCATTTCAAAACAATCTGTCAATAAATGATAATCTTGGCTACCAAAAAGCAATTCAAATTCTTCGATACTCAACTTAATCAGTCTACTCCCTTTCATAAATTCAAGACAGTGACGTTTGAAAACATCAAGGTCATGAATTAATTCCTGACGACAATTAGGATCAAAGGAAATAAATGCTCCGTTTTCTTGGGCTTGACGAAATAATTTTAGGTAGGATTGTTCTAATTCTCCCTTCATAAAAGCAGTCGCCGAACCAAAATGAACAATATCACTTGCATCCACCAAAACAGATGCAGGTAAACAATAATCTTGATCACTCTCAGAATAGAATTGAAAATTACGTTCACCAACCTTATCCCATGATACAAACGCTAAACTTGTTTTACCTTTTTGGCTTGAATAAGTTAAGTGTACATTTTCTTTAATCATCCGCTCTTTTAATTGTTCTCCAAAAAAATCTTGACCAAAATTCCCCAAGAAATAAGACTCGCTTCCAAACCTTGCTACATTCACAGCAACATTCCCAGAAGCACCACCAAACATTGACGAATAATAATTATTCGTTTGCATCATATCTATCAAAACTTCTCCAATTGTATAGATGTTTTTCATAGTTTCTCCGTTCATAAACCTTTTTTCTATTGTATCATCTGAACCATCAATGTGAAACTATATTTTATCGTTCTTATTGCTCCAATAAGAAAAGCTCATTAAATCTTTTTTATAATTTTATTTTTATTTCGACGTGAAATCGTAATTACCTCCTGGTTATACTTCATTTCAATGACATTTTTTTTAATTGTAGCTATATAGGCGTAGTTTACAATGGTACCACTATTAGCATAAGAAAAGAATTTCTTTGGTAATTGTTCATATATTGAATAAACGGTTAAAAAAACCCAAAATAATTGGGTTTGAATTTCATATAATTGGCCACTGGTTGTTGGATTCAAAAAGAGAGGCATAATGTTGAGCATTGCTTACAACCTCTGCTGGGTAACCAAGAGTTTCTAAAAGCTTGATGGCATTTTTACTGCTTGATGGACCATCGTGAAGAACATAATCAAAATGAACACCCTTGTCATCAACCGTTTCCCTAAAATGATAATTGGTATAAAACGATTCTAAAATCCGAGTTAATTCTATATCATGACTTGCAGCACAAACAAAAGATTGGTGACCTGCTAATTCTTTGAGAACCGCGGATGAAGCAGCAATACGTTCGATCGTATTTGTCCCTTTAAGTACTTCGTCAATAATTACCATAACATGTTCATTGCTTTGTACACGTTTCAATATTTTTTGAATCGATTTTATTTCAGCAACAAAGTAACTATCTCCCGTTTCTAGATCATCAGTTATAGCCATAGATGTTTGAACTACATAAGGACGAATAACCAACTCATTCGCTAAGGCAGTGTTAATGGTCTTAGCTAAGACAGTATTAAGTGCTAAAGCTTTAACAAACGTTGATTTACCACTCGCATTTGACCCCGTTAATAAGACATTATGGTCTAATTGCTTGGAATAACTGACTGGATTTTTTAGTAATGGATGGTATAAGTGATTAAATAGCACATAATCTTTATCGTGAAATGTTGGTGTAGTATAATGAGCAACTGTACTACGATAAGACGCGACACTAATACACATTTCTTCATAACCTATCTTATTATATAAAATGAGCGATTCTTTTTGATACGCCTTTGCAGCTTGAAATATTTTCTCATAAGAAATTACATGTGTCATAAAATAAGCTGATAATGTCGTTGAAATAAAACTGAGGCCAGTCATATCAGAAAAATCTGTTTCCGTTAAAAATGTGTCGTAAAGAGTTATTGAACTTAAATGAGATAATGCATTTTTTGTTTCTTCATCAAGAGTCAATGGATCCATTTTCTTTACAGCCTTAACCATGCGTACATAATGTTTCAGTAAAGCATAATTTCGTTCAGTTGTTTTCTTCATCCCAAAATATGTTGATAAATTAATAATAAAAACAATCGTAATCATTGTTATGCCAATATCTGGTTTAATAAAAACCATCAATAAAGCAATGACTGCAAGCACTCCTTGAACAACTTTAAGCCCTAACTTACCTTGATGATATTTAATAGGTTCGTTTAAAAATTCATACAAGCCATTGTTGCGCTTTCGACCAATACTTAAAAAAGCTAATTGATTTTGAAGACGCGATGACTCATTCTTTTTATAGTGGTTTATTTTTTCTTCAAACTCGTCTGCAAATTCTAAGGCTTTTTGACGATGAAGCCAACCATAGAGATACTCATCACCAATGCTTGAAAGACCTCTGTTAATTCTTTTAAACACCGTTAAAATATCTAAGTCATGAGATGTTTGTTTATCGATGATCTCGTCTTGGGATTGATACTTCAAAACAACATCAATTGTGTCATAATAATAACTTTCCAAATCAAGGTCTTCTTGACTTCCAAATATATTACTCAGATACTTCATATTATTTACTTTAGTGATTCTATGAATCATAATCATAAGGATTATAGTTCCAAAAAGCGCTAAAACCACCCATATTCCAAATGTTTCCATAAAAGACCCCCTATGTCTGTTTTCATTATACGACAATCAAAGACTTAATCACACTAAAACTTTAGGACTTTCTGATGCTATTTAAACATGAATATGATACAATCTTTTAAATGAAATGGAGTTGGATTATGAAACATTCAATTGATATGTTAAATGATGATATAAAGAAAGTTCTCATTACTCTTGCTTGGCCAATTGTTTTATCCAATCTCATCCAAACTGCACTTGGTCTCGTCGATATGATTTGGATTGGGAAATTAGGGAGTTATGCTGTCACGGCAATTGGTACCGCTGGTTTTTACATAAACTTTGCTCAAGCATTATCAACCTTAATTATTACAGGAACCGGAGTCTTGATTGCTCAAAAATTAGGAGAAGCTAACATTAAAGATTCCCAAACATTTGTTAAAAACGGTGTTTTTCTTTCGATTGGTTTATCTGTTATTTTTTCTGTTTTTACCTATATATATGCAGAACCATTAATTTCCTTTTTCAAGATTGATGATCCATTAATCTTCCAGACCTCAGTTGATTATCTACGTCATTCTTTATTTGGGGTTCCTTTTCTATTTTTAGTGGCAACCTATGTAACGATACTAACAAGCTATGGGAACACACGATTAACCTTTAGAGCAAATGCGATCGGTCTTTTCGTTAATATTGTTTTAGATCCTATATTTATCTTTGGTTTGGGGCCTATTCCAAAAATGGGAGTTATCGGAGCAGCTTGGGCAACAAATATTGCACGAATCATTATTTTTATTCTCCTTTATAAAAACTCTCAAGAAGAACTCGATGGTAGTTATCAACAAACCATTGATTGGAAAAAAATCAAAGAAGTCATTGTGATGGGGATCCCTGTAGCAAGTCAACGTTTTATATTTATTGGTATATCCATGATAATGGCACGCATTGTTGTTGAATTTGGAACCGATGCAATGGCTGCTCAACGGATTGGTATTCAAATTGAATCCATTTCCTATGTAACAATCGGTGGACTACAAGGTGCCATCGCTGCATTTATAGGCCAAAACTATGGGAATAAAAATATGAAGCGAGTAAAAGAAGGCTACGATGTCTCGCTTCGACTTGTTTTTATATTTGGCACCATAATTTCACTCATTTTTATAATTTTTCCAGAGCCAATATTTAAGGTATTTATTCAAGAACCTGATGTTGTAGAACATGGAATTGTATACATGCAAGCTATTGGTTATTCTCAATTATTTATGTGTGTGGAAATGTTAAGTGTAGGGGCATTTAATGGTTTAGGTAAAACTCAAATTCCAGCGCTTGTCGCAATTATTTTTACAGCCATAAGAATTCCGATGGCAGTTGCTTTATCAAAAGAAATGGGAATTGCTGGTGTTTGGTGGAGTATAAGTATATCCAGTATCTTAAAAGGTACCATACTGGTTGTATGGTATAAATATCATCTCAAAAAAACAATGGGTCCAATAACTCATCAAAACTTTGCATAAAAAAAAGGGCTATAACGAAACGGATGCAATAAAACATTCGGAATCGTTATAGCTTTTTCTTTACCTAATTTATCATAAAATCTTTAATCTGCAATTTTAAAGAAGTCGCTGGTCAAGCTTAGACACACTTAAAAGAACTTTATAGTGTTCAAAAGATGATGGTTTTCTTAATTTATTTTCCTTAATTTCCTGCTGAAATTTCCCAAGATTATAGCCTAGAGCGACAAGAGTTAGTTCTGTTTGTACACTTCGTTTTCCTCTTCGCTGTATTTTTACATAATCTGTGTTTGCTTTTATGTCTCCAAAATCCCCTTCATCTTGTATCGATCGTTATTTTCATAATTCAATTCCATCGTATCAACAGATTATACAAACTCAAACTTCGACAAACGACCGTGTAGGGTAATCAGTTGTTGTTCGGGATTTTGTATATTATTAGTTTTTTGTGCATACTCTATTGAACAATCTTCAATCAATTTCATATCAATATTCTCAATTTCGCCAAATCTCTCTCTATTTTCCTCAAAGATTTCTTTACCAATTTTACCGCACCTTCGTTTCATATAATTTAAATGTTGGGGAGAATCAACGATCCCTAAAATACATGAAACAGCAGCAATTTTAAACGACGTGCCATCATTGTCGTGAATACACGGTAATTCTTGGAATCCAAATTTTGAATAGAACCTAGGCAACATATGAGGTTTGCACTCTAAAATTACGACATCTCCACTGGTCGACTCACTATTTTCTTTCAAGATTGATATTGACTCGTATAAGAGACGAGAACCAGGCAAATCCACCGTACTATATTTATCTGACCTTCCTAGTTGACCGATTAAAAAGGCAGGAATAGACGAGCGATTATCTCTATTATCAACACTATCTCCAAACATTTTTTTTAGTTTACTTACACTCAAATCCATTACATCAATTGAAGTTAAAGCATGAGAAATATACGCCATAACCGTAATTTCTCCTGTCTTTAATTTTTCTTCGTCTAAAAACAGATATGTTGTAGATTTTTTTGATTTTTCACGACTTATTGCTTGAACTCTTAAAAAATCTTGAAGATCTAAATCACACTCACAAGAAAACTCACTCAACGCTTTCAATAAAACATCCTCCGCAATATTTGCAGAGGATATTAGTTGATTGAGTGGAATTAAAACATAATTAATCATATTTCCACCTCAAAATATTATTTTTTTTCTTTTTTTAGAATAACTGAATCAATATCAGTTAATTTTGAAACAAATCCCGTCACTTTATGAGCAGGACTTTCTTTAAAAGGTTCGCTCTTATTAGCTTCAGAAAATTGTTTATCATTAATAATAAAATTTTTAGTAAAACTACTTGTTGCCATAGTCGCTCCTCCTTTTCTTATATTTAGTATATCATAGAATTAACTATGTGCATAAAAATATTATGTGATTTTTGTTTTGTCAAGACTTATCTTTATTTTTTTAACTTGTACAGCATTTCACAAAATAAAAGGATAATTTTTTAATGCTTATCATTGTATCAAGATAATTTCTCAAGCAGTTATATCTTTGTTTAAGGTTTATTTTTCCTACTTCTGTACTTTTATATTGATGACTATTGAAGTTTATGGTTCAAAATCACAATGATTTTATGACCCTCTCTTTGTTCTCAAAACAATAATTAAAAAGACTATCACAAAAAACATTGTGATAGTCTTTAACTACATTTCAGTGAATAATCAGCAATTAAGGGAGAATTACTAACCAATTTTTTTTACTTATTAGCTGCTAAACCCATGACATGACTCACAGGTAAAACAAACATCAATCCTTCACCAGGTTGACTTAAGTCACCTGCAACTTTTTTGATTTTATTCATAGCTTGATGAAGTAACTCCTCAGATTCAATCACAGTAAAAATTGTTTTATTGTATGGGTGTTCACGATCAAAGCTTGATTTCAAGGTTCCAAAGAAACTAGAATCTTCACCATCACCAACCATAATAGCACTTCCCATTCCTTGACTATCTAAGATTGTTGCACCTTTAACTCCAATTTCCATTAAGCCATTTAAGATATCCTCTAAATGGTCTGCTTTATTTAAAACTAAAACTAATGTATGCATACTTAATTACACCACCTTTCACTTAGTATACCACAATGACTATATTTCGTTTGCCTTACTTAACGCAATTTTCGCAAGTACTGGACCTGCAACTTCGAAAATAAGGACACTAAACAAGATAAGCGTCACAATGCCTTCACTAAATTGTGGCAATTCCTGACTTACAATCATCGATAAACCAATCGATACACCACCTTGTGGCAATAAAGCCCACCCCAAATACTTAACAACGGTATCCGAGGACCCGGCTATTTTTGCTCCAAATGTCGCACCAGCAACTTTACCAAGCGCTCGTGAAGCAACATATGCAAAACCTAAAACACCAATCGATGCTAAAATAGATAAATCAAGACTTGCTCCTGCCATTGCAAAGAACAGTAAGTTAATCGGTGGTGTAAATTGATTCAATAAATTGAAAACACGTTTTGCATTATGATTAATGTTAATAAAGGTTCCCCCAATAAACATACCACTCAATAACGATGACAAACCAAGCATTTGTGATAATCCTGTATTTGCAAAAATCATCAAGAATACAAGTGATAACAATTCACCTTGTGTTCGAGTTTTTTGAGATAATCGTGAAAATATTACACCTATCAATATCCCTAAAATACCTGAACCGATAATTTCAATGAGCGGTTTAATAAACATTGATAGACTCAATCCAACATTGGGATCAAGGGTTGCTTTTGAAAGTGATAATGCGACACCAAAGACCATAATACCAAGTGCATCATCAAGTGCAGCCACTGGTAAAATTGTATCAGTCATGGGTCCTTTTGCTCGATATTGTTGAATAACCATCATGGTTCCTGCAGGCGCTGTCGCTGCTGACATTGATGCCACAATCAAACTAAAGACAAAATGTTGTCCCATGATGAAGTACATAATGATAAAAACAACAGCAACTACTCCGACTACTTCCGCAACTGTTATCATAAAAATTTCTTTTCCCAATTTTTTGAAGTCTTTGTATAGAAAGGCTCCTCCAATATTGAATGCAATCGCTGATAAAGCAATTTCATTTATGAAGTTTACCATTGGAACATCGCTGGCAGTGATAACTTTTAGGAATGATGGACCTAAAAATAATCCCCCAATTAGATAACCGGTAACATTGGGTAATCTCAGTCGATGAGCCACCCTAGCTCCAAGTAATCCAAAAACTAATAGCAATGCTAATTTTATAAAAATTGTCAAAAACAAAGACCTCCTCCTAAGTAGTGAAGTGCAGCATAATAGAGCCGCACTGTCCGCAACATAGTATAATTACATTTATGTGTTTTGTCAAGAAAAACGCTTATTTAAGGGCTTTCAGAGCCTTTTTTCCGACTTATCGTTAATTAATGGTATAATTGAAACTAAGTTAAGAAAGTAGGAAAATCATGAGCATAAACGTACTCTTTGTTCACGGTGGAACGCTAGAAAAAGCCGGAACAGAAGCATACATGATGAATGTATTTCGCCAAGCTAAAGCCTTTGATATTCACATTGATTTTTTAGTATTTGGGTGTACCAAGGGATTTTACGATGATGAAATTCTCAGTAGTGGTTCAATTATCTACCGTATCCCCTACCGTCCCATTGATTTAAAATATAAACATCAAAGCATTCGAAGCATTTTAAAAACCATTAAAAACAAACACTATGACATACTACACAGTCACATGAATGCATTAAACCATTTAGTTTTTCGTTTTTTTAGAAACATGAACATTAAACAGTTTATTTCCCATTCCCACGCCAACAAGCATTTTGTTGAAAATAAATGGCTGATTCGTTTTAAAGAACATCAAAAGACTAAAATTAAAAACGATGCTGATCTTATGATTGCTTGTTCCAACGAAGCGGGTGAATTTCTCTATGGAAACCAACCATTTATCGTCCTAAAAAATGGCATCGATTTGGAACTTTTCGATTATAATGAAGACATTCGTTCATCAATGCGTCATACCCTTGATCTTGATGATAAATTTGTTGTTGGACACGCCGGACGGTTTACCTTTGAAAAAAACCATGAGTTTTTACTGGATGTATTTTTTGAACTCAAAAAAGAAAAAGAGAATGCCGTCCTGTTATTATTGGGGACTGGACCGTTAGTCAATGATATCCGACAAAAAACCGTGGACCTCAATCTTCAATCATCCGTACATTTTATGGGCGTTGTTGATAATATAGAGGACTATTACCAAGCAATGGATGTTTTCTTACTCCCATCCTTGTTTGAAGGCCTTGGGTATGTTTTAATTGAAGCACAAAGTTCCGGGTTATTTTGTATCGCCTCAACCAAAGTACCGCTTCTTAGTCAAGTCAGTGAAAACATTTCTTATCTTCCAATTGATGAGGTTAAACCTTGGATTCCAGAGATTTTAAATCATCCTTACAATGCTCGAAAAAGCCAAGCTTTACAAATTAAAAAACACGGATTTGATGAAAAAACAGATGTCTACAAACTCTTTAAAATTTATGAATCGATGACAAAAGAAAACTAGAACTTTGGCAAGATACCAAGGTCCTAGTTTTTTAATTATGTGAGCTTTGATCACGTTCAATTTCTTCATCAATACAAATCGCTATCGCTAACGCCAATACTTCATCCTCATGATCAGGAATATCAAGTTCATAACTATCACCCCAGGTAAACCAATGCTTACTTAGTGATAAAACTGGACTTGATCCCGACAACACTTGATAATTATGATCAAAGAAATCACCCTGAAGATGCCAATCAATGCCTAGAATACTATAATTAGCTCGAAAGAATGAAAATTCTCGTTTTAAAGTGATTGTTTTCGATGACGTCATGATATTGTAGTGACCAAATAATCGAAACATTTGACGTTCAATTTCACAAACTGTTTCACCAAATACATTGGTAATTTTAAAGTTTTTGGGAAAGGTAAAGAAACTTCCTTCAACAAAATATACATCCTCACCAAATTCATTTTTAACTGTGAATTTTTCCCCAAGTGTAAATACCTTTTGTTTTATATAAAATTTCATAATGTCCCTCCTTTACTTCATTATAAAGGACAAATTGAACTTAGAAAAGAACTTTATTACTTTTAGGATTAAGTCCCTTAACCTGAGCCTGGCAATATAAGTCAAACCCCATTTCAGTTAATCGTTGATAGCCATTTTGAAAATCTTTAGAAATACAAATACCCGCTGCTAATAAAGATGAACCATTATTCTCTAACATTTCTTTAACATTTAAGACAACATTACCTTCAGCTAAAAAATCATCAATTAAAATGAATTTTTGATTCGTGATTCTTTCTTTACTCACTGATAAATAATACTCTTTATTTTTTGTGTATGAGAAACAGTGTTTTTGTTCAACACCTTCTTTAACATCATCTTCTTTTTTAAGAATAATTAACGGTTTATCGATGTGATAGCTTGCAAAAATGGCTGGTGCAATTCCCGATGCTTCAACAGTAATAAACGCATCAAAATCATAGTTTCTAAACTGCAACGCAAAATCTTGACCAATTTTATTCATGACAACAGGATCAACCTGCTCATTTAAAAATCCTTTAACATCTAAAATCTTTTCACTTCTCACAATCGCATTGTCTGTGATAATCTTTTTTAAGTACTCCATATGCCTCCCTATAATGTTGCTATATAAGCAATTGAAATTAGGAATATAAAATGCATGGTTGATGGAATTTCTTTAAACTTACCAGCAAATATCATGCACAATTCCCACGAAATAAAACCAAGTGTTAAGCCTAAAGCAATTGAACCTGTTAACGGCATCATCACAATAATCAAAAACGATGGAATTATTATTTCATAGCCGCCTTTCCAGTTAATTTGATCAATATTTTGCATCATAAAGACCCCAATTAAAACCATAGCTGGTGTTGTTACAGCTGCTGTTACTAATGATAACATAGGATAGATGAATATTGACAATAAAAATAGAAGAGCAGTCACAACCGCCATCAATCCTGTTCGAGCACCAGCAATAATCCCTGAGACGGATTCAATATAGGTTGACAAGTTCGAAGTACCGAAGATGGAACCAGCAAAACTTCCTAAAGCATCTGCAACATAAATTTTTGAATTTCCTTCAAATTCTTCTTGAGATAAATCTGGAATTTGTGAAGCTGCTGCTGATAAGGTTGTCGCTGTACCAAAGAAATCTAAGAATAAGAATGTTAAGGTTACAATGATGCCTCGCATATTTAAAATATTTCCAAGACTTTTAAAACTCACAAAGAGTGTTTCATTAACCATTGTTTTAATCGGTTCAATAGGAAACGCTAATGGACCGCCTTGAGGTAATGTAGGTAAGGATGCAACAATCTCCTCACTGAATGAAAAGAAGCCATTAGAGACACCTAAACGAATGAGTAGACCACAAACCGCGGCACCAATCATACCATAAAATACAGCATACTGATTCTTGCGAACCAAGAAAAACGACGCAACAATTAAACCAACAAATGCAATAATAACATTCGGATTATTAAAACCACCAAATGTAATCATCATACCTGGATCAGCAACAATAATTCCAACATTTTTAAAACTTACAAAAGCAATAAAAATTCCCAAACCAACGGTTCCTGCTTGCTTTATTTCCATCGGAATCGCTTTAATAATTTTAGTACGTAGTCCACTGAATCCTAAAATAGTAAATAAAACAGACGATATTAAGACAGTTGCTAAAGCATCTTGCCAAGGCATCCCCATGTGCATAACAACCGAATAGGCAAAGAATGCATTCATCGACATACACGGTGCAATACCAAGTGGAAACTTAGCATAAAGTCCCATAATCAACATCGCAATTGCCGAAGAAATAATCGTTGCCATAAAGACCGCATCTTTCGGCATCCCTGCATCACTTAAAATAATTGGATTAACAAAGATAACATAAGACATTGATAAAAATGCTGTTAATCCTCCTGTTAGTTCTCTTTTTAGCGTAGAACCTGACGCCTCAATACCAAAAAAACGATTTAAGAAATCGTACATATATCTCTCTCCTTCTCATTAAACTGCCATGTTAATGGCAAAAGAAGAAAGACGACTTCTTACATCGTTTTCGACTGTTGCCATAGTTTATATCTTTACGGGATATAAGTAGAAACTTCCGGACCATATTACCAGAATTATATGGAGTTTATGCACTTATCCTATCACTTAATTTACACATCATCAAGATGTATTCATTTTTTCCTTAAGTTAAGCGCTTACGCCACGACCCTGGCTTATATTTATCACTGATTCTTTGAAACAGTATGGATATCTTTCACATCATAAACACTCGAATAACTTGTTAAACTATACCCCAATAATTCATTGGGATTTGATCTTAAGACATCACTCATTAAAACTAATAAATGAATATCAGGTTCTAAGACACCCTCTTCAATTCCATGTAAAACATCAAGCTCGTAATTCGTTTTTAAGGCAAGTTCTTCTAAACTCATACGCTTGGCTTGTCTGATCTTTTTTAAGTTAAGACTAAAATGATTCATTTCTTCATCCCCTTTTGTTCTTAGTTTAACATGTTTCAACCTTGTTCCATTAAAAAAGTAGAAATTATTATTTCTACTTACAATGACTCATTCGCAATGATTTGGAGAATTCGGTTTTTAACATCCACAAATTCTTCATCCAACAATGAATTATAATTTTTATCCATCAATGCTTTTTGATGAAAGTCTAATTTGAATTCTTCAACAATTGTTCCAGGATTCTTTGACATAACTAACACTCTTGATCCTAACAATAACGCTTCATCAATGTCATGGGTTATCAAGAAAAATGTTTGCTTTCCATTATTCCACAACTTCCTTAATAGACTTTGCATGTTAACACGTGTCATGGCGTCTAATGCCCCAAACGGCTCATC
Source organism: Erysipelothrix urinaevulpis (assembly GCF_009828835.1). Lineage (GTDB taxonomy): Bacteria > Bacillota_I > Bacilli_A > Erysipelotrichales > Erysipelotrichaceae > Erysipelothrix > Erysipelothrix urinaevulpis. Next base: position 23,442 of record NZ_WTTB01000006.1, on the reverse strand, counting down.
CATCAATAGTATTTCAGGCTCATTAATTAAAGTTCGTGCTAAGGCTACACGTTGTTGCATGCCCCCTGATAATTCAAAAGGATAATGATTCGCATAGTTTTCTAAATTGATGGCTTTAAGATATTCATCACTTTTTTGAGTTCTTAAGGGTTTATCTATTTTCGCAATATTGAGTCCGTACTCAATATTTTGTCGAACACTGAGCCATGGATACAGGTTGGTTGATTGAAAAACAACCCCCCGATTTTTGTTAGGACCACTAATTTCTTTCCCATACATTAAAACATCCCCTTGACTTGCTTGATGATAACCAGCCACAAGGTTAAGCAATGTACTCTTACCGCATCCAGAAGGACCAAGTAAAACAATAAAGTCACCCTTATAGATATTTAAATTTACTTGATCAATTGCCAACGTTTCCCCTTTTTGACCATCATATCTGACCGTAACATCATGAATCGAAATCATTGCTTGCTTTTCTTTTTCCATGTTTATTGGCCTAGCGCTTTCTCAATAAAGCTTGAATCAATAAACTCGTGAATCGCTTCCATCGTTGGAATTTCTGATATATTCCCTTGAGCTTTTAAAAACTCTCCTGTTTGATAGAACACTGTATGAAAATGCCCAGGTTGCTTACTTGTTCCTAAATAGTCCTTGGATAGTTGTTGATCTGCATTGAGCCAAACAGTACCTTGCATTTGAGTTTTGGTATCCTCCACACTCAATCCCAATTGTTTTGAAGCTCCATCGATCGCCTTTGCTGGCTTATTTTTATATAAACTCACTGCTTTATCAAGTGTTTTTATATAATCAACAACAAGTTCAGGATGTTTTTCAATAAAATTAGTATGAACTAAGTCAATGTTAGCAGTGACAATTCCATCATTTGCCAACATTTCACTATCAATTAACACAGACCCACTCTCTTTAAGTTTTGATAATCCAGGTTCCCATGAATAAGCAGCTTGAATGTCACCACGTTCCCATGCCGCAACGATTTCTGCAGTTTGCATATCCAAAAGTTCGACTTTTTTATCAATGCCTTCTTTTTCTAGTGCTTTAAGTAAACTAAGATGGGATGTTGAACTGAAGGTGGTCGCGATTTTTTTACCTTCTAAATCTTTAATCGACTGAATATTGGACCCTTCTTTAACCACAAGCGCTTCATTACTTCCTAAAACTTCATGAATCCAAATCAGCTTCACGGGTAAATTATTTGCTAAAGCAACAACTCCATTTGTATGACCCATCTCTGCAAAGTCAATACTCCCTGATGAAAAGGCTTGATTCGCTGCAACCCCTGAATCAAAGAAAATAAATTCGGTCTCAAATCCTTTATCATTAAAATACTCTTTAAAATAATTCATAGAAATAGCAACTGTTTTGTCATTTGGAACTCGAATAATTCCAATTCTAACTTTATTGTTAGCGTCTTCAGTTTTACCACCACACGCTGTTAAAATAAACGACAACACTAGCATCACAATTAGTTTCTTCTTCATATCAAGTCCTCCTACTTTCCTGCCCAAAATACAATCTTTGTTTCAAGTTTTTTTAATAAGAAATCGATTAAAATCCCTGTCAATCCCATGATGATAATCCCCACAAACATCACATCACTTTTTAAGTAACGAGAAGCATCAATCACCATCCACCCTAAACCAGAAGTAGCTGCAACCATTTCGGCTGAAACTAATGTTGTATATGCAACACCAACCGCCGTTCTAACACCAATGAAAATATCAGGCAACGTTGCTGGCACAACAATCGTAAAGAATACCTGAGCATTGGTCGCTCCCATTGACTTAGCACTTAAAACAAATGTTTCATCAACACGAGAAACGGCTGATGAACAAGCAATATATATCGGTGCAAACGAAGCTAAGAATAATAAGGTAACTTTGGATTCTTCATCGATACCTAGCCATAAAATCAATAACATATAATAGGCAAGGGGTGGTAATGGACGATAAAAACTAACCAATGAATCAATCACCGCTCTAAATTTAGAGAAATAACCACTGAGCAATCCCAATGGAATTGCCATCACCAATGCTAAAATCACCGCTAAAAATAAGCGATAAAAACTAATTCCAAGATGTTCCCAGAAAGGAATCGAATTATATCCTTCACTCAATATCATTATAAACGCTTTGAATACTTGTTGTGGTGATGGTAATAGTTGTGATGAAACCATCCCAGTATTTGTACTTATTGTCCAAAAAGCAATAATTACAAGCCAAGTTGTCACACTAATCAGTGGATGACTTTTCTTGTTTTTGTTCATTTCAATCCTCTTCTCCATATAAATTATAATCATTATCATTTTAACATAGATAGAACTTATTTTTACAATTTTCAAAAAAAACTCCTAGCGTTATTACGCTAAGAGTTACAATTTATACACTCTATCTTTTTATTCGACACTTCATTAACTATAAGAGCAAGAAGGTATAATTAATGTGTACTTTACCGTCTAGCACTTCTTTGTTTTTCAACATTCGCGCGAAGTTGACCACACGCCGCATCAATCTCGCTCCCCTTTTCACGACGAATTACACATTGAACATTGTGACGTTTTAAATAATCATAAAATGCTGCAGCATTCTTAGGCTGAGTTGGTCTAAATGGATTTTCTTCCACTTCATTATATGGAATTAAATTGACATAAGCATTCATTGATTTAACTAATTCAACGAGTTCTTTGGCTTGTTGAAGGGTATCATTCACACCATCTATTAAAATATATTCAAAGGTTAAACGACGATTGCTCTTCTTTTGATAATAATGAAGTGCTTCAAATAATTCTTCTAAATTAAACATATCATTGACGGGCATAATTTGGGAACGCAACGCATCATTGGGTGCATGCAAGGAAATTGCTAAATTTACTTGACTCATTTCATCCGCAAATCGTTTGATAACAGGGGCAATTCCACACGTTGATATGGTAATATGACGAGCTCCAATATTAAGGCCTTTGTCATTGTTAACACAGGCAATAAACTCCATCACATTCGGATAGTTCATAAACGGCTCACCAATTCCCATCACAACTATATGACTTACACGCTTCTCACGTTTATCCAAATCTTTTTGAACAAACATAATCTGATTAACAAGTTCACCTGCACTAAGATTTCGTTTCGCTTTCAATAAACCTGAAGCGCAAAACTTACACCCCATCGCACAGCCAACTTGTGATGTCACACAGACACTATAACCATAATCATGCTTCATTAAAACTGTTTCAATTAAAGCACCATCTTCACACTCCAGAAGATATTTGCTTGTTTCATCAGCAGCGGTTTGTTGTTTGACTAATTTCAACGTATTTAAAACAAAGTTTTCTTTAAGTTTTTCACGTAAATCAAAACTTAAGTTTGTCATTTCATCAAATGAGTCAACACGTTTCTCATACAACCATGAAAAGACCTGTTTCGCTCGAAACGGCTTCTCACCCAGTTTTGTTAACTTAATTTCTAAATTTTTTAAATCATAATTATAAATAGATTTCATCGTATCTTCCTTCCTTTAAATGAAAAAACCTACAATAAAGTAGGTCTATTCACTTGAGTAATTATCAAAATATCCTTGTATGTGAACAATTGGTGTCCCTTTGTCTCCAGATCCACTGGTCAAATCACAAAGTGAACCGACTAAGTCAACAATGCGACGTGGCGTTGTTCCTTGTGCTTCTCGACTATCAACATTTGTTGTTTCTTTTTCTTTAATTTGTTTTGTAATTGCTTTTTGTAAGGCTTCACCTTTTAAGTCTTGATAATCATTGTCCGCTAAATATTTAAGTTTGATTTCACTTGGTGTCCCTTCAAGTCCACGCGTAAAGCCAGGAGCAACTGTTGGATCAGCCAATTCCCAAATCTCACCCATTGGATCTTTGAACGCGCCATCACCATAAACAATGACTTCGACCTGTTTTCCAGTTCGTTCATAAAATTCAGCTTGGATCGCATTAACGACAGAAAAACTATCTCGTGGAAACAATTTAACAGAATCTTCAGTCGATTTATTGGATCCAAGTAAGCCATACACTTTATTATAGCCACTACCATCCACTGAATCAGTCAGGATATCATTTAATCCAAGCACTAATTTAGCACCGTTTTCTTTTAATATTCGTTTGGTTCTCTGATTCGAATGAACATCACACGCTAAAATAGAATGAGAATATTCTAAAGCTGCACGTGGATCATTTGCAAAGACGATTTCTGCTTCAGCACCGGCCTCTTCAATAATTCCTTTATATAAATCAATATAATCAACACCTGTAAAAGAATGTTTGGAATTCCCAAAATGATGACGGAATTCTTCAAGACTTAAGACATCACTGTATGGATTCACACCTGATTCATCCAATTGATCTAATGTAATTAAAGAGTTTCCAACTTCATCCGATGGATATTGCAACATCAATATAATTTTTTTATTTGATTTCGCAATTCCCTTTAAAACTGTAGAGAATCGGTTTCTCGAAAAGATAGGAAAAATGACAGCTAGTGTTTCATTTTCCACTTTATTATTTATATCCTTGGCGATTGCATCAATACTTGCATAATTTCCTTGTGCTCTAGCTAAAATTGATTCTGTTAGCCCCACAATATCTTGATCAAGAATGTCATATCCTGATGCTTTTGATGCTTCAATCACACTATCACACACGATTTTTGAAATATCGTCACCTTCACGAATTATCGGGCAACGCACGCCTCTAGAAACAGTTCCTACTTTTCTTTTCAATGTTAACGACCTCTTCTTTCGCAGTCTTGTTTTTATCACAGCAATTATAATAACACTTTTCTTGCTTTTCTTCAATAAAAAACGTTGTTCATGAGTCTTTTTTTCAAGCTTGCTCTGTTTCCCCAGGGATTGTGTTGATTTAGCTTATATTTTACGTGTTTCAATAAATACCCATGTTTTTCCTTGATCCTTGGATTCATAGATTGTTTCGGTATCCCCTTGATCCCATTTGGGTGATCCCGCTACCATCTGTAAGGTTTCATTATTCTTCTTTATCGAATGAACATACACATCACTTGGCTTAACAAAGGGAACCTCAAGTCGTTCCAACCTCTCAAAACTCATATCCGTTCGATAAAGTGACATCGTTTTTTCATGATGTGATCCGTAATTTATAAAGACAAGATCATCAATCATAAAAACATCATGAATCTCATCTGTTTTCTCAATGGTTTTAATGCTGACCCATTCATTGTTTAATTCATCAAATTGATATGCGCCAATTAACTCTGCTGACATGGCACGATCCAAAACTTTAAACCCTATTTTTCCATGATCTGTTTCAACAATAAATTTAAAACTATCGTTCGTTAATGAATCATTTTCATAACTGTTGATGCTAGGAATTTGTGATTCTTTTTCATCCTCTTTGGGTAAAGCTAACCATGACCGTTTAATTTCTGAAACAAAAAACTGTGGTTCGTCAAAATAACTATCCAAAAACTGTTCTTGATAATAACGTGTTAAGATTGGATTTGTCGTAATATAGCGTTCGTTCTCATGATTGGATAAATAGAAATTCACTTCGAAAATGCCATTTTCGTTAAGTTTTTTATTCGTATACGCAAAGGTTTCAAATCCATCAATTATAACGGGACGCACCTCAACATTAAACTGTTGATAGTGATACCCTAGGTAAAACAAAGACCCGGCGAGCACAACAGTCATAAAAAGTGGTCCAAAACGATTTTTGTTTCCGTGTCCTTTGTTCTTTTGTTTTGTTTTAACAAACACCAACCCATTGAAGAACAACAGCAACACAGTAAAGACAATCATGATTTTAATATATTCTAAAATAAATACGGGTCGATACGGTTTAGTGATGATTGCATTATAAACACTATAAAGCGATAAGAGTGCAATAACATTCGCAAGCGTCAAAATATTAGACATTCTTTTAGTGTTCATGCTCAATCACCTCAGTATTTGTTTTCTTCGATTGGAAAAACGAAGTAAGGCTCACGATGCCTGTCAATATAAGGCTAAACACGAGTGTAAACAACACCAAATAACCAAAGAAATTTAATTCTTGAATCATTCTTGTCAGTTGTTGGTTAATAACAGGGACATTCAACGTCAATAATCCTTCATTGACCAAACGACTCATGACACTTAATTCATTCAGATTCGCAATTATTTTTTGATGGGACCAAAAGGTATAAATCAACGTAATCACCATAAAAACCATGGCGATAACAACAAACACCGAAAAGAACAATTTTATGCCTTTAATCGGTAAAATTGAATTAAGTTTTCCTCTTAATGTATCCATGTCTTCTTGACTTAAATGTGATTCACTCTTTTTTATTTTAGTTTTTAAATCTTCAATATCCTTTAAGATACTCTCAACGGATTCAATACCTACATCTTCTATAGAGCTTGTTTTTTGATTTGCTTTTTCACTCATCATAAACATCCCCTTTCTTCACTAAGTTTATCATGCCTTAACTTTGATTACATACTTTTTTTCAAATTAGGGTCAAAAGTTTATTTATCCTTCTTATTAGTGTATGATATACACAATTAAAGCGAGGTTTTAAGATGAGAAATAGTATGATAAATGCAAAAAGAATAGTCGTGAAAATAGGGTCTTCTTCACTGACACACAAAGAGTCAGGTGATCTTGATTATCGTAAATTAGAACAGTTAGTGCGAGTCTTATCGGATTTGAAAAGCAAGGGAAAAGAAATAATTCTGGTGTCTTCTGGAGCCCAAGCAGTGGGACGTAAAGCTCTAAACTTGCAGTCAATTCCTGTTGAAATGCCCAAGAAACAAGCACTTGCAGCCATTGGACAAGCTAAATTAATGATGACCTATCAACGCTTGTTTTCAGAATATAACCAAACAGTAGCTCAAGTGCTCTTAACAAAACATACGATGTTTAAAGAAGAAAGTCGAATGAATGCAAAAAATACCTTTAATGAACTGTTAGCCATGGGCGTCATTCCAATTGTGAATGAGAATGATACGGTTGCTACTCACGAAATCGAATTTGGGGACAATGATCATCTCAGTGCCTATGTTCTAGCAATGGTAGAGGCTGAATTATTAATTATCTTATCAGATATTGATGGCTTTTATACCGATGATCCCAGCGAAAACCCGGATGCCAAATTAATAGAATATGTCGAAAAAATATCAAATGACCATCGCTTAATGGGAAAAGAAACATCATCCTCATCAGTTGGAACTGGGGGTATGAGCGCTAAAATTGAGGCCGGTATAATTGTGAATAATTATGGTGCAGACATGATTTTAGCCAGCGGAAACAACTTAGATATCTTGTACGATATTATCGAAGGAAAAAATGTCGGAACTTTTTTCAAAGGCCATGCCAACGAAAGTTTTGATATAGACGATTATTTATAAGGAGGAACAATGGAAACAATTGGACTAAACGCTAAGAAAGCTGCTACTGAGTCAGCACAACTTAGTGCAAGTAAAAAAAATGACGTTTTAAAGGATATTGCATCAGCATTGCTTCATCATCAAGAAGACATTCTTAAGGCCAATAAAAAAGACCTTGAGACTGCCCAAAGTCAAGAGCTTGATGATGCAATGATTGATCGACTCAAACTTAATCCAAACCGAATTAAAGACATTGCAGATGGCTTGGTTAAATTAAGCATAATGGATGACCCTCTTCAAGAAATCTTAGAGACCTATCATCCTGAAAATGGTTTGATAATTGAGAAGGTGTCTGTTCCATTAGGCGTGATTGGAATTATTTATGAATCAAGACCTAATGTAACAGTGGATGCATTTGGACTTTGTTTTAAAGCAGGAAACACAGTTATTCTCAAAGGTGGTAAAGAAGCAATTCATAGTAATCTAGCCTTTGAAGCAATCATTCAAAAGACCTTATCACAAAACAAGCTCAACCCTTTTATTATCCAATGCATTCAATCAACCGATCGACAAGCAACCCAAGCCATGATGAAAATGGACCAATACATCGATGTATTAATTCCACGAGGGTCACAAGGATTAATTAAAGCAGTTTTAAAACACAGCACAATCCCCGTCATTGAAACAGGTGCAGGTAATTGTCATATTTATGTCGATAAAGATGCTGATCTTACCATGGCTCTTGCCATCATAGAGAATGCTAAATGTCAACGATTAGGTGTATGCAATGCCATGGAATCCTTGGTCGTTCATGAAGCCATTGCCAAAACTTTCTTGCCAATGCTAGCAGAGCAACTACACGATGTTGAATTCTTCGCAGACACAAAAGCTCAAGCGATTGTTCCAAGTTTTACCCAAGCAACACCCCTTGATTTCTATACCGAATATTTAAGCAAGGCAATGTCAGTCAAAACAGTTTCTTCACTTCAACAAGCTGTTGACCATATCAATGAACATAACACTAAACACTCAGACGCTATCATCACAAACAATCAAGAAACAAGCGACATGTTCACACGACTCATTGATAGTTCAACCGTTTATGTCAATGCATCGACACGTTTTACGGATGGTTCTGAATTTGGTTTTGGTGCTGAAATAGGAATTTCAACTCAAAAATTACATGCTCGTGGTCCGATGGGACTTAAACAACTCACATCTTATAAATACATTGTAAAAGGAAAGGGTCAGACTCGCGTCTAACCCTTTTTATCTTTTTCTATGGTTGCTTGAATCGCTTGATCAAGAACAAATCCAAAATCAAGTTCATCAAGTTTTTTGGTCCCCTCAACGGTCGTTCCATTGGGAGATGAAACTTTCTGAATCAGTGTTTCTAAATCATCGTCACTTTCCTTCACTAGTTTCCCACTTCCAATCATTGTATCCGCAATGATCCTTACAGCCTTTTCATAATCAATATTTTCACTTTGAACAGATTTTGCCGCCTCGTGTATAAATTTAAATATAAACGCAGGCATACTTCCAGAGATTCCAATAAAGCCACTGAACTGTGATTCATCAAGCATCACAACCTCACCTAAATTTGAAAAGACATTCACAACAAAATCTAAGTGTTTTTTCAAGACTTGATCATTATGACAAATCGCACAGACACCTTCTTGAATCTTAACATTTAAGTTTGGCATCACCCTTATAATTGGACAGTGACCTAGGATCGATTCAATCCATTCAATCGATCGTTTAGCTGCAATAGAAACAACCACTTTTCCATGCAATTCATCTTTTATTTCAAGCAAAACTTCATCCAGTATCTCAGGTTTAACACCTAAAACTACAACATCAACATCACCAACACATTCACGATGATTTGCACTCGGATGAACACCTAGCTGGTCTGCTTTTTCTTTTGTTGACGCAAATGTTCTCCCACTAATATAGACAGACTCTTTTTGCTCAATTCCTTGAATAATTGCACTTGCCATGTTTCCAACACCAATAAATCCTATTTTCACGATACCCTCCTAAGCCAACTTTGACCCTAATGGTAAATCATGATCCGGACGAATGAGTGATACGCCACCCTCACTTAATACACCAAGAACCAAACATTCCGACATTACATTCTTAATTTGTTTATCAGGGAAATTAAGTATTGCTAAAACATGATGACCAAGCAACGCTTCCTCATCATATCGCTCAGTTATTTGAGCACTTGACTTTTTAATACCAATTTCCTCACCAAAATCAATCTCCATGACATAGGCAGGGCGACGAAAATCTTCACGCAACTCTGCAGTTAATATTTTTCCTAAACGTATATCTAAATTTAAAAAATCCTCAAATTTTGCTTCCATATTATCCTTTCACTGCCACAACGGTTATTAATGCTTCATGATCATAAACCGTCACTTCATCTTGATAGTCCTTTAATAATTTAATATCTTTAAAACCATGACGATCCAACATATACCTAATCTCACTAAAATCATAATAATTTAAAACTAATTCTTCACGTTCACTTCCCAACTCAACACCATCTTTAATATGAGTATATTCTAATGATTCAACACTACGAATATAGTTAAAATGTAAGTCTTTGTGATAATTCTTTAGCTCAATATAACTCCCATCCTCTAAATCAAGACGATCCTCAAATGTCTTGCCTACTTCAATATGTGTGGGATAGAGAATATCAAAAATTAATGTTCCACCCTCAACCAATGAATCCGATAAATTCTTTAAAACAGCTTCAATGTCATTAAACAAACAGAATGTTCCTGTTGGAATAATAATTTTATCATAGAGTGCATCAAAGGATATCTCAACTAGGTCCCCTTGAATCAAAAGAGGCTCAACCCCAGCTTCAACACAATTTTCACGACATACACCCAACATTTCAGCAGATAAATCAATGCCATCCACTGTCAAACCTGCTTGAAGCATTGGAATCAACAATCGTCCAGTCCCAACACCTGCTTCAAGAACTCGTTCACCTTTCTTTAATTGTGATAGATAGAACTCCAAATCACCACCCAAAGACTGTCCAACTTTTTTACTATTCTGATAGTATAACGTACTCAATGATCCATACATCATCATCAAACCTCCTTGTTTCCTTTAATACATTTTATCATACTCTGTTTACGAACTAAAAGAAAAGACCTCATCAAGGTCTTTAATACTAATCAATCGTTTTTATACCATTTTTCAATTAAATGAACAGTACGTGTTAAAATCAAGCATTAGCTTAGTTATCACGCTTTGCGTGAAGTCATTAGTTGACACTGGGATCCGTAAGGATCCTTTTTCTTTTGTATTTCAATCATACCATAAAATCTAACGTTATAAAAAGCTGTATCGAAGGAAACTTTCTTCAATACAGCTTTTCTATTATTTAGTATAAACTAACTTTTCTTCAATTTTTCCTAAAAGCAAATCAACAACGACAGCCATGAGTGCAGTGGGTAATGCCCCTGCCCAAATAATAGCTGAGCCATCAGAGACATTAATTCCTCGGGAAATAATATCCCCAAGTCCTCCTGCTCCAACAAATGTTCCAATTGCTGCAATTCCTATTGCAACAACTAAAGCATTTCGAATTCCTCCTAAGATCATGGATATTGATAATGGTAATTCTACTTTAAGTATCACTTGATGACGCGTCATTCCCATTCCTTTCGCAACATCCAGTAAGCCATCTTCAACTTGATGAATACCAGCATAGGTATTACTGATGATTGGTAAAAGAGAATAAAGGAAGATAGTTGCGACAACCGTATTAGGTCCTAATCCCATAACGACCATTAGAATTGATAACATGGCAAGTGAAGGGATGGTTTGAATAATGTTTGCCAGTGAAATCACCCACTTCGATAATGTTCTTCGTTTACTTATATAGAACGCTAATGGTATTCCAATCAAACTTGCAAACAAGACTCCATAGACTGACATTAAGAAATGTCGAATGAACTGTTGGAAAACATAAGAGCCATTCGTTAAATAATATTGTAGTAATTCACTCATTATTGCTCTCCTTTCAAGTCTTTCGCAATCTCTGTGTAGTTCTTTAAATCAGCAAGGTTTTCTTCTGGTTTATTTTCAAAGTATTGATGTTCTTCTAAAAACTCAGTGGCAATGACCTGTGGTTCAATTTTCATCTCATCAGATCGTCGATTGAGTTTTTGCATTGTATCACTGTCAATCTCTCCTGATAGTTTTAAGAATATTTGTTCTAGTTCAGGATAGGTCTGTATCAAATCTTTTGTGAGAACTGGACTTGCATCATAGGGTGGAAAGAGTTGTTTATCATCAACTAACACTCTTAACTTATTCGCTTGAATTCGACCATCTGTTGAATAACCTAAGACAATATCCATTTCTTTGGATGCCACTGCATCATAGACTAAACCTATTTCCATAGGCAAGACATCTTTGAAATCAAACCCATATAATTGTTTGAAGTCAACATATCCATCCCCTTGGCGATTCATCCATGCAGTATCTACTCCTGCTCTTAATGACGGCGATAAGTTTTCTAAATCACTCACGGTTGTAATATTATGTTCTTGAGCAAAGTCTTCTCTCACCATGAAAGCATAACTATTCTCAAAACCATAGCTTGGAAACCAAATCATGTCATATTTATCGTAATACCCCTTCACAACCTTTTCTAAGGCAAGTTCAGGGTCTTTAAGCGGCTCTTGACCTAACTCTCCAGTTAATGATGTTCCAGTGTACATTGCGCCTGAAATATTACTATCTTTTCCTGTCAGTGATTGAAGAACTAATAATGTCGACCCCAGATTATTAATAATATCTGTTTTAACTTCAGGAAGATAATGGGTCACCATTTGCAATGATATTTCTGCTAGGATTTGTCGTTCAGTTGTATTTCCACCCGCAATGACAATATCATTACTCTTTGTACTTGCACCTAGGCCAGGTAAATTACAAGCAGTTAGCGTGAGTGTCAATGTTAAAATCATCATCATTTTTTTAATCTTTTTCATGATACACCCTCATTTCTAACTGGTCGACCATAGTTTTTAATTAATTGGGTTTCAACTTTATCAAAGATTAAATCCATCATTAGTGCCATCACAGTAATTGGCACTGTCCCTGCAATAATCATGTCAATCGCAAAGTTATTTAAACCATTAAATATAAAATCACCCAAACCACCAGCACCAATATAAGCAGCCAAACTAGTCCAAGCAATAACATAAATTGACGATAAACGAACACCAGTCATAATAACCTGTAATGCTAAAGGAACCTGAACTTTAAATATTATTTGCGTTTGAGTCATTCCCATTCCTTTCGCAGCATCAATAATGTCATCACCCACCGATTCCATCCCTAAGACAGTATTTCTAAGAATCGGTAATAGTGAATAAATAAACAACGCTAAAACTGCTGGAAGTTTACCAACACCAAAAATTGGAACCATGATCGCTAAGAGTGCTAACGACGGAATCGTTTGTAACACCGAAGAAATCGCAATCATAATTTTAGATAGTTTTTTATTTTTTGAAATTAATAATCCCAGTGGAATCGCAACTAAAATCCCTAAGAGTAACGCTGTCATACTCAACATAAAATGCTCAGTTATTTTAGTCAATAACTGTCCAGAGTATTCTTGTAAGAAAGCCATTATGCTTGCTCCTTACTATCACCATTTTGAACAACATCACTTGCCGCTTGAACAATTTCGTCTGTTTCAAACGAAGCATCAAATTCTTCTTGTGGTTCATATTCTTTCCAAAACACATCATACACTTCAGAAACAATCGACCCTCGAGTGACCATACCTTTTAATTTTCCATCGTCATCAACGACCGTCAAGTTCCGATAACCTAAGTCATGGATATAGTAAATACCATCTCGAATACTTGTTGTATTCACAACATACGTTACTTTTTTCATAATCTCATGAACATACTGATATTTTCCACGATTCACAGACAAGGTATAGAGATCGACCCGTCCTTTTAAATTATTCTCATCATCGACAACTAAAATATCATCAACTTTTGTTTCACGCATCAGCTTGGCTAAATTAGTAATCGGTTCATTTTCATTAATCTTGATCGGATTTTTAAGCATAATCTTCTCAACCGTTTCAAATTCAAAGCCTGCTTGACTCAAGCGATCTTCACCAATCAACTCTTCAACAAATTCGTTAGCCGCATTGGTTAAGATATCTTTAGGTGTCCCTTCTTGAATTACTTTACCTTCACTCATAACAACAATCTTATCAGCAAGTGTCAGCGCTTCATCCATATCATGCGTAACAAAAACAATTGTTTTATTCATTTCTTTTTGGAGTCGTTTAATTAAATGTTGCAAAGACTCCCTGGTAATTGGATCAAGTGCACCAAAGGGCTCATCCATCAAGACAATCTCTTGATCAGCCGCTAATGCACGAATAACTCCAACTCGTTGCTGCATACCACCACTCAACTCATCAGGGTAGGCATCTAAGTAATCTTCTGATAAGTTAATTCTTTTCATTAGATCCTTTGCTGTTTCTCTCATTTTTTCTTCAGGCCATTTTAATAACTTGGGTACCATTACAATATTTTCATAAATTGTCATGTGAGGCATTAAACCAATCTGTTGAATCACATAACCAATCTTGCGTCGTAATTGTACTGCATCTATTTCATTAATATCGACATCATTAATTAATATTTGTCCTTCACTGGGACTTTCCATGCGGTTAATCATTCTCATACTTGTCGTTTTACCACTACCTGATGTACCAATAAAACAAACAAATTCCCCTTTGTCGATGGTAAGGTTCATCGAGTCAACCGCTTTTTTTCCTTTTACATAACTTTTCGAAACATTTTTAAATTCTATCATTCAATCTCCTTCTAACTTGTTTTCTTATATAAAAAAAAGCACAAAACATCATGCTTTTCATCTTCATCTTTAGCCTGATTCAAAAACAACGTTACTTGACTATTATAACAAATGTAGAAATTTATGCAAAAGAACAGCCATACTACAACAACAATCAAGCCCTACTTTTTGATCAGTGTAATATACAATATTTTAATCTTATATGAGTTTATTGATATTTTCTCAAGGTTATTTGATATAATGATTTTAGAAAGGAATTGCAAGTAACTTGCAAATGTGACCTTATGAAAAAAATCGCTATAGTTTTAGACTCATCCGTTTCATTTACTCAAGATCAAATTGAAGACTATGATGTCTATATTGCCCCACTAACAATTACTCATAACAATGTTTCTTATATCGACCAAGTAACAATTACTAAAGAAGAGGTCAATAACTTACTGAGAGAACACCAACTTTTAACCACCTCTCAACCAAGTATTGGTACAATGATTGAAATATTTGAAGACATTAAAGAGAAAGATTATGATTATACCTTTGTCCTTAGCATTGGTACAGCGTTATCTGGATCATTTAACGCCTTTAATCATGCTGCAGCCGAAGCAGGCCTTAGCAATTTCGAAGTTATTAATACTTACTCAATTACCGGCCCAGTCCAACAAGGTGTGAAAGCAATTCGAAGTATGCAAGACCATGAAAGCATCGAAAATATTTCAAACACACTGCACTCTATCTTTGATAATCAAGTATCTTATATTTATCCAAAAACCTTAGATCAAGTGGTTCTAAGTGGTAGAATGTCAAAGACTGCTTCTAGAATTGCGAACATGCTAAGAGTAAAGCCTGTCCTACATTTAGAAAATAAAGCAGAATCCATTGAGGTTTTAACCATCGCGCGTACAGACCGTCGAGCATTTAAGGCACTTGTCGATGATTTTATTAAACACAAGGTTGACCCCTTCACCCACGATCTTTATTTATTAGAAAGTGAAGGCATGGAAACACTTGAAAAATTCAAAGACTACGTCAGTGACAAAATGGGAGAATTTGAAACTTATATTATCAATTTGCCAGCCGCTGTCGCAACCCATGCTGGTTTAGGTACTATCGCCATACAATGGTGCCCTAAATTAAAGAAAAAAGAAGACTAAGTCTTCTTCATCATTAAATAAAGACCAAAGAAAATTTATTCTTTGGTCTTTATTATTTGGTATTCTCGGTACACTTTCACAATACATAACAAAACTAAAATCAAGGCAATGAATAAAATGGGAACAGCATATTTGAATAAAGGGATTAACACATACCCTAGTTTTGGTATCACATTAACGACTTTGCCTACAATATGATGCTCTTTAATTTCCCAATGATCTAAACTTGAACCTTTATTCGATTTTGTTTTAATCGTATCGCCATCCCGTTCTGCAAGATAATGCGTGATTAAATCATCGTGACCATCGTTGTTAATATCATAAGAAAAAGTAATGATATCCCCCACTTCATAATCCTTAACGCTTTTTACCACAATTAAATCATTCCGATTGATTACAGGTTCCATACTTTCACTTACAACAACCATTGTTTTAAAAGGATTAATGCGACCCGCGATTTTAGGTAAAAACATCATTGTCCCTATAATCAAACTCACCACAATCATGATGACATAAAAGAGACTATTTCTTCTACTTTTATTCATAAGGATATGGACTCCAAACACTATTATCCTCAGTTGGCTTAACTAATCGACCATTAATGTAGTTGGTTTCTTTCATTAGTTTAAACAAACGCATCTCACCGTTCTTATCAGGAGCTGCGATAACTGGTTTCATATTTTTAACATATTTCCAATCAAAGCTTTTATATACCGTATATTGATCAAAATATAAATCATTATATAAATTCCAGCCCATATCTGTACCTGGAATCGGATTTTTTTCTGTGTTGAAATTGTTTCTTATATATAATTTGTCATTATACATTACGGTTGTCCCTACTTTATAAGGTTCTCCCTTAAAGGTTAAACCTTGAGAATTCCACGTTAAAACAGAAACGGATCCAATTAATCCCCATGCCTGATATTCTTTATCATTAGGAATGTCATTGGGTGCTCCACCATGTCTTGCAATATAAATTTTATTTTGATAACGAACCATTGAAGGTTTATTTTCATAATGATAATAAGTATTCCTTAAGTAATCAAGACCATAAGGCTTTAAAGGATTTACCCAAGGCGAGTTCATACTCGCGCCTCCCATGTCATGATCATAGACCAAGTAATAAACACCATCTTTAAAGACAACGTCTATACCACCCAGTTTTCCAATGTCAAATGGATCTGCTGTACCAATCGGATGTTCATTCGACACCGGTTTTTTCCACTGACCAATTTTTATGGTGTGCTGAACAGATAAAAGAGGTGGTAATGAAAGTTTACCACCGTTCCAATATGCATAACTCGTTGTTGCTGATAAAGCAAACATTAACGTTATGATTGTGATCGTTAAGATTTTTTTCATCTCACACCTCTTTATTTAATTATTGTTCGTTAACATCGACATTAAAGCTTACTTTCATTGGCTTTAATTCAATTTTGTCATAGATTTCTTTGTTTTTTGGTTCTGTATGGAAAACAATTTTTAATTGGACAGCATCTTTAGCTGTTGCTTCTGTCCCTTTCAATGTCATCTCTTGTTGTCCTTTAACAATTTCAACACTGAACATTTCTTTTAATTCTTCTTCAGTGAATCCTTCAACATGCATCTTTAAACCGCTAACATTAAGCAACCCTTTAGCACCATCAATTGTTTTGCTATCTGTTGCCCATTTTGCATCAAATTTTAGTACAATTTCGCTTGTTGAATCAGCATCCACATATTTTGTTGGTACTAATGGGAGTGATTTATTATTATCTGTAAGGTTAACAGTTGTTGTAATTTCTGTTGTTGAACCTTCACCCACTTGAATGGTATTACTGTGCGCTGATAAAACCGCTTCGTTAATATTTGCATTATTCCAGTATGCCCAAGTAAATCCTGTTAATAAAAGTGCCAAGATTGTTAATGACACTAAAGTAATTCGTTTTTCGTTCTTCATCTTCTATGTCTCCTCTTTGTTTTCTTCTTTTCGACAAATTGAATAATATCATAGAGCGATATTTATACACAATCCTTTTGACTATCAAGTTTTTCTTTTATGGGAAATTCTTGATAAGGATTATCATTCCGTCGTGTCTTAAGTTCATTTCACGTGTTGATCACTTTTGTTTCATTTTCAAAAAAAAAGTTGGTCTTTTGTGATGACCAACTTTTTTTTAATAATTTTCTTGAATAAATTTATTTAAGTCCCTTAACTTTTCTTCAATCATTTCAATGGTTGTTTGAAACTCTTTATCTCCTTGTCCACTTGGATCATCAAGACCCCAATCAAAACGGTAAGTTGATTGTAAACTTGGACATGATACGTTGCACCCCATCGTAATAACAATATCAATTGAATCTAAGTCGTTGATGTGTGTGTTGCTTTGTTCTTGAGCTAGGTCATAATCATATATCTTCTTTATTAGTCTAATTGCATCTTGATTAATTCCACGGCTCAAATCTGTTCCAGCAGAATAGGCACTCATACTATCGCGATACTTTAATTTTGCGATTGCTTCAGCCATTTGTGATCGACATGAATTATGAACACAAACAAAGGCAACGCTTGGTAAGTGACTCATTATTGTAATTTAAACTCCGAATAGATAAAATCATAATCTTCTAAAATTGCTGCTTGATTTGTATAGAAAAATGTCTTTGCAGAGACTTCATCACTAAGATTTAGAATTGGGTTTTCTTTAAGTTCTGGTGCTAAGTGATCAACCGCATTTTTATTAGCTGTTGTGAATTTGGTAATTTCCGCAATTTTAGCGGCAACTTCCGGTTGCATCATGTAGTTCAAAAATTTATAGGTCCCTTCAGGGTTTGGTGCTTGTTTAGACATGACAAATGAATCGATATAAATCGGTGTTCCTTCAGTTGCAAACACTGCTTCAAGGTCTTGATTTGCTTCCAATGCTTTGTAGATTTGATTTGAATACATAAAGCCTGCAACAGCTTCTTTATTCAACAATGAATCTTCTGGTGTATTGGTTTCAAATCGATGAATGTTTGGTCTAAGCTCGAAAAGTTTGTTTTTCACATTCTCAATATCGTTTTTATCAGCACTATTAACCTCTTGTCCGAGCGCTTTTGATACAATTCCCATGACTTCGACTGCACCATCAATCATAACAAGCGAATCGTTTAATTCTGATTGCCATAGATCATCATAGCTTGTGATTGGTTTAGCACCTTTGTTTTGAACTTCTTTAGGATTAACGAGCAATAATGCTGTCGATATTGCGTATGGAATTGAATATTCATTCTTTTCATCATAGTAATTATTTTGGTAATTAGGGTTAATATTCTCTAGGTTCCCTAATTTACTATGGTCTAGTTGAAGAATGTTGTCATTTTGTCGCAAAATATCAACCATATAATCCGTTACAACTGCAAGGTCATATTGTGCGCCACTGGTTTCTAAAAGTGATTGCATATCCTCATTTGATGCAACTTCCTTGTAATTAACCTTGATGCCACTTTCTTCTTCAAATGCATTGATCACTTCTCGTGGAATAAAATCTCCACCCCAGGTCATCAAGTTAATGGCATCCTCTGCTTTCTTACTTGGTGAACATGCTGTAAGCATTAATACTACGAGTAAACTAATTCCTATTTTCTTCATCTATTTTACCTCTCTTTTTTTATCTTTCTTAAAATCAATTTGTGCTAAACCTAAAATCGTAAATGTCATCAGTAATATAGCTGTACACAATGCATTTATTTTTGGTGTAACCCCCACTCTCATCATTGAAAACACATGGACTGGCAATGTACTTTGAGTTCCTGAAACATACGTTGAAATCACCACATCATCCAATGACATCGCAAGCGATAACAAGGATGCTGTTAAGATTGCCGGATAGACTAAGGGAAGAACGATTGTTTTGACCATTTCCCATTTTGTTGCCCCAAGATCACGAGATGCTTCTAAGATTGAGCGATCGATTTCTTGTAACCTCAATCGAACCATAATATAAACATATGGCACTGTAAATAATGAATGAGCAATAATTAAGGTCAAGCGACCTAAGGGTACATTTAAAAATGTGAATAAAATCAACAATGAAATTCCTAAGGCTAATTCTGGAACCAACAACGGAAGAAACATCATGCCCTCAATTGTTTTTCCTCTTCGTTTAGTTTGAAATAAAGAAATAACTGCCGCATACGTTCCAACAACTGCTGAAAAAACTGCCGTTAAAACACCCACTTGCAAACTAAGAATAAGAGACTCCATAATAACCCGATCATTAAACAATTCTTTGTACCATGTTAAACTAAATCCTGTCCAAGATGCTGTCGATGCACTCGCATTAAACGAAAAAATCAAAACAGCTAAAATCGGAATATAGAGGATTGTAAAAAACAAACTGAGATACACTTTACTTCCACGGTTATTTTTCATCTGCACTAACCCCCTGCCAACGTTTATTTAGGTGGTTATATCCAAGTAATACGATTGCGACCAGGAGAATCATTCCAATAGCTAAGGCAGCAGCTTGTGGTCTATTTCTTCCCTTTGTAACTTGGTTATTTATTAGATTAGCGAGATAAATAGTTTGACCACCACCCAATAAATCCGAAACAAAATACAAACCTAGTGCTGGAATAAAGACAAGCGTAAAGCCTCTCAATACCCCTGATAATGTTAGAGGTAAGGTTACGTTTATAAACGTTTTTACTTTACCAGCACCTAAATCATAGGAAGCTTCAAGCAAGGACTGATCCAATTTGTCCACTGAATTAAAGATTGAAATAATCATAAACGGAATCAACATATAAACTGTTCCAATTAATACAGTTGAAAATTTATACATCATTTGAATCGGTGTTTGAATAATACCTAAATTTAAAAGAACTGTATTAATTATTCCGGAATTACCAAGCAAAATAACCCAACCATACGTCCTCATCAAACTGGATGTCCAAAAAGGAATCATGACCAATACTAATGATACTCTTTTCCATTTTTTGTCCAAACGGGCCGTGAAATATGCGACAGGATAAGCTAGAATAATTGAAATGATTGCAGTTAAGATTGCTAATTTAAACGAATTCCAGAATACTTTCATATAGGTCGGACTTAAGACTTTTCGATAATTATCCAAGGTGAATGAAAACTGAATATTTCCCAAGGAATCTCGACTCAAGAAACTAAGAATTATCACCATGAGTAATGGAATAAAAACTAAGACGCCCATCCATAATAGAATGGGATACGACAAATATTTATCATGTTTATCCTTCATCGGTATCACGCCCTTTGGGTAAGATAACCGCTGAATCTTTTCCCCACGTTACATAGACTTCATCATTTTCTTCATAACGACAATCTTGAATTCCATACTCTATTACCATCATCGTTTGATCATTGACTAAAATTTCAGTCCTAACTTGCGATCCAGTATAGCGACTTGAAAGAACTTGAGCTGGAAACGATCCCTCACTTTGATCACATTTGATCGACATTTTATCAGAATGAACTGCTAAAATGACCTCATTCTTTAGAGCGTGCGATTTGGAACAACCACGATGACAATCAACCCATACTGGTGACTTATTTAAATAAACCAATGCTTTATTGTCTTTGAAATCCGAAACATCAACATGAACTAGATTTCTTTCTCCAATAAAATCAGCAACAAACAAATTGCTTGGATCATTGTAAACTTCTTTAGGGTTACCGATTTGTTGAATGACCCCTTTATTCATGATGGCTAAGCGATCTGACATATTGAGTGCTTCTTCTTGATCATGAGTAACATAGATAAAAGTTGTCTTGCTTTCTTTTTGTATTCGTGAAAGTTCTAATTGCATGTGCTTTCTTAATTTTTGATCAAGGGCTCCCAAAGGCTCATCAAGTAACAAAATATCTGGTTTATTGATGAGTGCTCGAGCAATCGCAATTCTTTGTTTTTGTCCACCTGATAATTGTGATACATTACGATCTTCATAACCTGTCATTTGTACTAATTCTAAAACATCAAAAACTGCTTCCTTATGTTTTTCTTTAGGAATTGTTCCTTGCATTTTAGGACCATAAATAATATTTTCATACACCGTTAAATGCGGAAACAGTGCATAATTTTGAAAAACTGTATTAACGCTTCTTTTTTCTGGCGGAAGATTCATAATTGACTGACCTTCTAATTCAATTCCCCCTGAACTAATTGTTTCAAATCCAGCAATTGATCTTAAAATCGTTGTTTTTCCACATCCTGAAGGACCCAATAATGTTAAAAATTCCCCTTTATACACATCAAGTGATAAATTATCCAAGGCTTTAAAATCACCATAGTATTTATCAACATTTTTTATTGATAATAAAACTTCTTTCATATTAATACCTCCACCAAGTCGTCCTAATCATAATAGTCGAAACTTCCTTTCAACGCTATTCTTGTGCTTATATATGTCATGATACTCAAAAGCATCATCAAAGTTCCTGAAACAATAAAACGGTTTGCAATATCATTCCCAAGTAAGTTTGAGATAGGGTTGATAAGAAACGGAGAAATAAATTGCCCTATACTCATCACAACCATCATTGCACTCATGCCTTTAAGCACAGAATTTTGATCTGATCGTTCATTGATCATTGAGACAAAATAAGGATTAATCACACTAGTCCCAAAACCAAACACCATTGCCATCCCAAAGAATAAGGGTACATTTTGAATCCATGCCAAGCTTAACAAACTCACTGCCGTCATAACCAGTGCTAGTACAAGAAGTTTAGACCCTAATTTCTCTTTTAATTTCGGATATAAAAATCCAACAACAAATCCAATCATTGCATTCACACTCGTGATTAAAGCCAACGTTGATAAACTTAAGAGATTTTTTTCTTGGTTTAAAAGCGATAAATTTAATGGCAATGTAATGGTTAAGATGATTGTTACCAAAATAAACATTAAATAATGACTCAAATTTCGACTCAATTTTTGACGTGGTGTGTTGGATGATTCAACTTCTATTGAAGGGTAAATCAAAATGATTGGCCCTAGACAAATTAAATTAAGCAATGGAAGCGCTAAGGTTAAGTTAATGCTTTTTTTCAAGGTCATGACGGCTAAAAATGTAAATAGAACAGCTCCTAAACTTGAAAAACTTGCATAAACACCCTCTGCTTTGTTGATTGTTTTTTTATCAAAAGCAAGATAGGGGTAGCTGCTGACAATTGGATTTAATAAACCAAGTCCAATTCCCAAACAAGCTCTTGATATCAATAACGCATTAAAACTTTTAAATAAAAGAGGCAGTAAACCTGATAAGCCAATTAAGAGATAGCTTCCTATTAGCATATCTTTTTTCTTAATGTAGTGGTCTAATCTTGCCACCAAAATCGCGGATAATGTCATAAAAAGTGGCGGCAAGGTTAAGGTTAAATGAAGGTCATTAACATGCCTTGGATAAACCTGACCAAGTTCATAAATAATTGGAACAAAGCCAACCGCTGTGGACAAGGTTAACGATAACAACGCCAAAAGAAAATACTCTTTGTGTTTGATATTTAATCTCTTTTTTGACATTGAATGAGAGGACTCTTTCGTTCTTTAACCACTGATACTGCATCAATCCAAGTCGATATACTTGAAAACTCTTCCACATTTAAATGATACCGTGTCCAATAGCCATCCTTATAGCCTGTCACTAATTTAGCTTCTTGCAATATTTTCATATGATAGGACAACGTCGCTTGACTTATATGAAAATGATCTAACAATTGACACGCACAAAGATTACAGGTTGTTAGCATGTTAATAATTTCTACACGTGTATCGTCTGCTAGTGCTTTAAACTTTTGCACATTGCTCAATACAATCACTCCATTTCGATTTTTATCTATATGAAAAGTTTACTATCCATATCGCCATTTGTCAATATAGATTTTTAAATGATAAATTAGTATATTAAGTGCAACACTAATAAAAAAGACTCATAACGGTCTCGTGGTAAAATGTATTTGTCGATACAACCAGGAGGAAACGTCATGAGCTATAAACATATTACCATAGAAGAACGT
>NZ_WTTB01000005.1 GCF_009828835.1 Erysipelothrix urinaevulpis | reverse complement strand
ATCTGTTGTGAATCTAAAGTAAAATTAATTTGTGTCATAGAGATCTCCTTATGTTTGTTTGGGTACTAACATAATAACAGAGCCTCTATGGCTTTTTTTACTTTTACACAATTATATGGACTTTATCGAAAACGCTTACATTCTTATTGTAAAGATTATTAGAATTTATTTTAAGTAATATTCTATAGGTAATTAGTAACAAAGTATACTTTCTATTTTAGTTTATTACTAAAGTAAAGATGTATAATCATAGTCATTACTCCAAAAATTTATAGCCAAAGTTTTTTTAATATTTATTATTTTTCTTAAAATTGGTGAATGCAACAATAATCAAAATCACTGCTTGATAAATAAAAATCAAGAGTATTTCAAAATTCTAGGTGCTTTTTGTCCTATTTTATGAATTAAAATAGATGAAACATAGAGATTAATCCTTTTATCTTCGTAGTTTTGTACTCACAACAATCCAGTATATTTTCCTCTAAATTTTAATATTACTTTTCTTCAACTTAATAACACAGTACATTGAGTCACTCTCAATAGATTCATTTAACAAAACCTCACACAAAAAAAAGCAATCTTATGAGAAAGACTGCTTACTTTAATATATTATGGTGCCCGAGATCGGAGTCGAACCGATATGAATTTAACTTCGCAGCATTTTGAGTGCTGTGCGTATACCAATTTCGCCACTCGGGCATTTGCTTGCCTAGATATAATAAAACAAAGCAAGCAATAATGCAAGGGTTTCTAAGATTATTTTTGATAATTTATTGATTATTTTCTATCGTACTTAGTTTTACCTTAAAGCGTTTCCCTTCGTAGGTCACAATGTCCACTAAATACTTCAAAAGTGATAATAACCATGTAAATGCCAAAATGAATGTAATTAACTCAAAGGCCGTTAATGACAAATAACCAATGCCTAGAAATAAAAATACGCCTAAGATTAACGAGCCCCCGATTGCATATGAAAAGAGCAAGAAACTTTTCTTTAATCCTGGAATGAGCCATCGAATTGAAACAATTAGAATTATAAATAAATAGACGAGGTAACCAGCAACGCGATTATGCATTTGTTGAGAAAACTCGTTAAAATTGTACGGGAAGAAACCAACGCCACCTAATGATATTGCTGTCGCAATTAATAAAACTTTTAAGATAATTAACCCTTTTGTTTTCCCTAAGATTGAATAGAGCAAAACAAACAAATAATCTATAAGAGCAATCATTAATAATGCGGAAAGCATCAAGGTCAAATTAAACTGCCAACTATTGGTTGCATCAGGTGTCCCTAGAAAACTAAAGTTTGTTGTCCACCATTGTTGATCTTTGTTTGTGATCATCGCAATTGTTACACCACCAATAATAATAGCAATCAGTGAACGTATCAATGATTGTGGTGTTAATGTGCGAGAAATATAAATCATCATGTAGTTAATTACACTGATCATAAGTGTGGTAATAATTGATGAAGTATAAATGTCAAAGCTAGCTCCTAAGAATAATTGATCAAGAACTTTGAATAAAAACAACAATGAGATTACCAATAAAATAGTATACGAAAAAAGAACTGCTGGAAAGTTTCGCCAATATATTTTACTGGTTATCATTGGAATATCACTGTGTTTTGATTTTGTGAAAAAATAAGTAAAATTAATCATCCCGGTCAAGATTCCCATAATTACAACTACAGTAGCAATTGAATTATATCCAGTGAGTGGTATTTGCTTGAATGAGAAGAATACTGCAAAGGATGTGACCAAAGTTATTACGCTTGCAATAACAACGGGCTTCATGGGGACGTGCTCCTTCTTTGAGGCATCCGTTCGTAACAAGATCCCTTTATCGCCAATATTTAATTCGATCTCGTCATGGTTTTTAAACTCAACAAGATCAATAACTTCTTCAGGTAATTCGATAAAATAGGATTCATTTTTATTTTTCATTGTTTAATCTCCTGTCTCTTTCAATATTATCATCTTTTATAAAAATTTTAAATTGTTTTTTTGCTAAGAACCACTGAATTAAACCTGCCAATATCACAGGGCTAACCCAAGCAAATCCATAGCGAGCAAATGGTATAAATCGATAATAAAGAGTCATAAACGTTTGAGAAATTATTGACGAACTTATTAATAGATCTAAAAATGAGCACGTGGCAACAAGGCATGTCAAAATGATGAGAGAATGTTTAGAGTTTAAAAGGCGTTTAAAGAATACTGCAATGATTGAATGAAAAATAGCCAGAGGATAAATAAAATTGAGAATAGGAATTGATAAACTAACAATTGTATTCAAACCAAAATTTGAAATTAAGAAACCTAGTCCAGTGATAAATAGTACCATTTTACGATATTCTTTTTTTCCAAGAACAGATATAAAATATGCTGAGCAACTCGTAATGAGACCAATCGCTGTTTTTAAACATGCCAATGTAATAATGATCGCAAAGAAAAGTAGACCCGGGCGTCCAAAGTAGAAATTGAAAATTTGTCCTAAGGCAAGCCCACCATTTTTTGATACCTCAAGATTATTTAGAGACGTAGCACCGATATACGCTAAGCAAATGTAGAGACCACTCATAAACAATCCTGCAAACAAACTAGCGTAAATTAATTCCTTTTGAGGACTGTTCTTGGATGATTGATCTCCACTGATTGTTTGATAAACAACAAATCCAAAAGACAGGGCTGCTAAGAGATCCATGGTTTGATAACCATCTTTAAATCCTTGTAGAACAGGGTTGGTCATGTACGTTTGTGAAGGTGTCAAGTTCGAAATTGAGCCCATTGGTCGCACCAAGGCAACGATAATAAATATTAAAAGTAAAGCAAGAAATAACGGATTGATAATTAATGCAATCCACTTTTCAACCTTACGAGGATTTAAGGCAATCAAAAGAGCTGCTCCAAAAAATATAAACGAATAGATTAACAAACCAACTTGATGATTAATCATGGGTAATAAAGTTGGCAATGTCACTTCATAAGGGACTGTCGCAGTCCTAGGAAGGGCAAATAAAGGCCCTATTGTTAACATCAGTAACATTGTAAAGAAACGAGCATACTTCTTGCCATAAGGCTCTAACATGCCCTCAAGACTGTTTTTATTGGAGTGAGCTGTCGCAATAACCCCAAACGATGCTAAACCTACTGCAGATAAAATAAACCCAAGACTCGCAAACGGCATCAAGGAATTTGATTGCTGACCAATTGCAACTGGGAAAATCAGATTACCGGCTCCAAAAAACAAACCACATAACAATGATGTACGCTTCAATCTTTCTTTAATCAACGATGTTTTTTTCATAGGTTCACCCTTCTTGTTTTGTCCATTTTAGCATAAAGCATTCAAGGTTAAAACTTAAACATAAAAAAAACACCATATAATGGTGTTAATTATAATATTTCAAAATACTCAGGCCAACGATATTCGCGAATAGGCATCGGTCTATTATTATCAAAATAAAGAACAAGCGCTGGCTTAATTCCATTCCAATCATCAACAATCTCATAATGCGTTAAATGCCCATTTGCAATCAAATATTTTGCTTTAGCGTGGTAATTAAAGTAAGCCATCCTATCACCTATATTTTCTAATTATCACACTTCCTTAAACGAAAATAAATCATTCGTATTCTTATCTACTCTTTCATCAACCTTCAATAATTCAACCGCATGACCCGATGTAAAAATCATGGGAGTGATCGTAGGCTTTCCTTGACCACGAATAAAGTCTAAATCAACCTCAGTCAGTAAGTCACCTTGTTTAACACGTGACCCTTGTTTAACTTTCCCATTAAACCCTTGACCTTCTAGTTCAACGGTATCAATACCAATATGAATTAAAACTTCAACACCACGATCAGTCGTAATCCCATACGCATGACCTGTTGGAAACACAAGTGTAATTTCTCCATCAACTGGTGAATATATTTTTCCTTCTTCAAGTTCAATCGCAAACCCATCACCCATCATTTTCTGAGCAAATACAGCATCCGGAACGGAATCAAGGCTTTTCATTGTTCCTTTAGCAAATCCACTAAAGGTATCTTTTCCATCTTTTTTCTTTAAAAATTTAAACATGATATATCTCCTTTTAACTTTGAAACACCCATTTTAAATCTAATAACTCTATATTTATACTATCATAAACAGGCTTAAAATACAGTCTTTACTCCTTACTTTATCATTAATAATTTGTGAATTCATACAATTTCAATCATTTTAAGTTTACAAAATACTATCTATATAAAAAAACACCAAGCTTAACTTAGTGTTTTATACCATTATGATTTAATACGTTTTTAAAGACTCTAACAGTTTTTCAAGTAATATATAAGTCTTTTCAAATGACTCAATATCTAAATGTTCATTTGGTGTATGAATATCATACATATTAGGACCAAAGCTGATAATGTCTAAATGATTCATCTTATCTTTCCAAATCCCTAATTCCATCCCGCCATGCGTTGCTGTTTCAAGCATTTCACTACCTCGAATATCACGATAGACATCTTTTAATCGTTGTCTAAATTTAGATTGACTATCAAAATCCCACCCTGGGTAATGGGAAGAATAATCTATCTCAAAACCATTCACTTGGGCAAGATAAGCAACTTGATCCATCACCACATCCAACACATACGCTTGAGTCGCACGTAATGATACAGTGACTTCAAAACGGTTAGATTCAGTGCGAATAGTTCCAATATTGGCTGATGTAATGACCAAATCATCGATCGCTTTACTTTTTTGAATTACACCATAAGGTAGCATAAACAATAAATTTTTGATCGCCAAAGTATCTTTTTGATTCAATTTTTTATCCGATGTCGACTGACTAATAGAAATAGTTAAGCCTGCATCTGAAAACTCATATTGCTTCAACATTTCTTCTTTAACACGATTTAACTCAGATTCCACAGCCACACTATCACTTACAGCAATTTCTAAATCAGCTTCACGGGTAATCGCATTCATTTTCAAACCACCATCAAAATCAACGAGACATGTCTTTGGATCTTTTTTCAAGGCATGGTGCAATAAAATAGCCGCAAGTTTATTCGCATTGGCTCTCTCTTGGTCAATTTCACCGCCTGAATGTCCACCTAATAAACCACGAACTTCAATTTTTAATGTTTCAAATGAGCCGGATTCAAATTGAATTTCTTTTTCCATAAGACCCCTTACTCCACCAGAGGTTGATACACATGTTTCAGTGTCTCCTGAGCTATCCAAACCAACACATAGTTCAGACTTCAACATTGAGGTATCAAGCATAGCAGCACCTGTTAGACCTGTTTCTTCTTGAACAGTAAAGACACACTCTAACGCCGGATGAGCCTCTCCTTGATCTAAAAGAGCCATCATATAAGCAACACCTACACCATTATCTGCTCCTAATGTTGTATTATTAGCCCAAAGCACGCCATCTTTAACAATTAATTCAATTGGATCATGGTCAAAATCATGATCACTATCTTTATTCTTTTCCGCAACCATATCAATATGAGACTGCAACATAACAACCGGTGCCTTTTCATAACCCTTACTTGCTTCTTTAAAAATAATGATATTATACATATCATCCTGGATAAACTTTAAATTTCTTTCAATCGCAAATTCTTTTAAAGTATCACTGATTCTCTTTTCATCAAATGATGCACGAGGAATTTTACTGATTTCCTCAAAATATTTCATGACTGCCATAATTATTCCTTCTTTCTAAACATGTTAATATCATATCATATCTCTTGGTTTTTGGAATATTTTTAGTGTACACTATGGTTATAAGGAGGATGGATATGAAAAACTTTTTAGAAGAATTCAAAGAATTTGCAATTAAAGGAAATGTTCTTGATATGGCAGTCGGGGTTGTTATTGGAGGAGCATTTGGAGCAATTGTTACGTCTTTGGTCAATGATATTATTACCCCACTCATTAGTTTAGTGTTAGGATCAGCAAATTTTGATAGCTTGAAAATCCAATTGAATGCAGAGGCAAGCCTAAACTATGGCTCATTTATTCAAGCAATTATTAATTTTGTGATCATCGCATTTTCAATTTTCTTAGCGATTAAAGCCATTAATAAGTTTAAAAAACAAGAAATTGAAGAAGACGTTGAAGAAGACATCGGTCCGAGTGAAACCGAACTACTTGAACAGATATTAGCAGAATTAAAAAATAAATAGACAAAAAAAAATAACACCTATTATAAGCGGTGTTATTTTTTATTATAATGGCTTGCATTATAATATAAACTTCTGTCTCCCAAACCTAATCCACCAATATCTAAGATTCATCACGTCTTAGACACTTAAAGTATAACAAGAATTCTAAGCCCTTTCAAGTCGCTCTTTCAGATACGTGTATCGATGAGATTCATTTTGATTTTTTGAAGCCTTTACAAACGAATCATAATCACCAACTAATACAAGAGATTTAGAAGATCGGGTTAACCCTGTATAGTACAATCTTCTTGATAACATAATGCCATAACTTGGATCCGCCAACAAAATTACAATTGGGTACTCTGACCCTTGAGCTTTATGAACAGACATACAATAAGCATGGGTAATATTTAAATAGTCAACGGGTAAATATGATACCATATTGCCTTCAAAATCAACAATAATCTCATGACCACTAATTGCAATCAGTTCACCAACGTCTCCATTAAATACCATATCATCGGGTTGATTTTTTAATTGAAGAATTTTATCACCCTCACGAAATACCGTTGAACCAACTTGAAGTTCTAATTTTTCATCTGTTGGAGGATTAAATGTTTTTTGTAGAACATGATTGAGTGTATTGATTCCAGCAACCCCTTCATACTTTGGCGCCAAGACTTGAATATCATAAATTGAATAATTTCGACTCAATGCTTGATCAACAACTTTGGTGACTATTTCATGAACAGGACCATAGCGCGAATCAAAAAATTTGACCTCATCACCATATCCTTCTAAATCAAATTGACCGTCTTTAACTGTTAATGCTAAATCAACAACTTCCGACCCTTCTTCCTGACGATAATTACGTTCTAAGAAAAATACTGGTACTTGTTTTGACTCAATCAAATCCCCAAGAACAAAACCAGGCCCCACTGAAGGTAGCTGGTCTTTATCACCAACGAATAGAATTTTTTTAACGTTTTTAGATGCTTTTAATAAATGATTTAAAAGCCAAATGTCCACCATTGAGAACTCATCCACAATTAAGACATCTGTTTGCAATGGGTTATCTTCATTTTGACCAAATGTATTGCCATCTGGCTCCCAACGTAAAACTGAATGCACAGTTGCTGCATGAACATTGGTTAATTCAGTTAACCGTTTAGCTGCACGTCCAGTTGGGGCACATAATGTGATATGTAACCAAGGACATGAATTTTGTAATAGCGAAACAATTCCTGAAAGCAATGTACTTTTACCTGTTCCAGGTCCACCTGTTAGAACCATTAAATCATTCTTTAAAAACTCTTGAATCGCTTCTTTTTGGCTCTCATCAAATTTTAAACTTAAATCGTCTTCAACAGTTTCAAATGACGACTCAAAATGTGGTATTTCAAAATCGTACCCTCGATATTCAAACGTCTTAATAAAGTCACTCACAAAAACTTCCGATTCATATTGAGTATGGTGGTATAATTTCCCTTCATCAAAAACCATCATGTTTAAATCAATCAATCCAGCAATCGCATCTTTTAAGTAAGGATAAAGTGATTCATCAAGTCTGTCAAAAAATTCTTCGAGATATAAAAATGAATCACCTCGCCCAAACGTCAGTTTTTGGTACTGGTCTAAGATAAGCGCTTGAAGTCTTCGAGAATCATCATCACCAATTCCTAAATCTTTTGCTAGTTGATCGACTGTTCTAAAGCCAACACCTGTAACATGCATCATGAGTAAGTAAGGATTCTCTTCAATGACTGCCAAGGCTTCCTGATCATATTCTTTACTAACAGATGCAACTTGCTTCGATGAAAATCCACTCGACAACATGAGAGTAATCGCTTGATCTAAAGGACTTTGCTTCCGAATTGTGTCACAGATGTTTTGTAAACGTTCTTTACTTACCCCTGGAATATCAATCGTGAAGCTTTCGTCCTGGCTAATCAATTCCAAGACATCTTCACCATACTTTTCAACGATTGCTTCTGCTGATTTAATACCAATCCCTGGGAAACTAGGTCCACTTAAGTATTTAAGAACATGTTCTTTTTCACTGGGCAAAATTTCTTCGTATGAATAAACGTTCAACTGGATTCCGTATCGTGGATCATCATGATATTCACCCTTAAACAAGTAAGACGATTCTTTTTTTAATTGACTTAAAGGTCCCTTAATTGTCAAGGAACCATCTTCGTCTAAAAGAGCAATCCGGAATATACCAAATCCAGATTGCTCAGATACAAATATTCTAGTTTCTACTAACCCTTTTATTTCTAACACACACTACCCCCTATAATCACATCATCGATAACATCACAAGTGTTGCGATGCCATTATTCAAAAAGTGTAATCCAATAGATGTCCAAATGCTACCAGATCTTTCATATGCTTTAACCATGAAAAACCCCATTAGAGAATACGAGATTAGAAACAAGAACTCGTATGGATTACCGCTCATCATAAAGACAGGTAACGTATGCAACAAGCCAAAACTTAATGAACTCACAATTGTTGGTAAAATATACGATTTTTCACTACGTAATTCTTGATAGAGAACTCCTCTGAAGACAATTTCTTCAACAATTGGTGCGAAAACAACAGCCATAAATGAAAATAAAACCGGAAACTGACCAAAACCTACTTCGAGTGTTTCTTGGTTTCCTGATGTCGCCCCACCACCCAAGAATTGAATGAGTAGACCAACAGATAAATTTGCAATATAAATTCCTATCCATAATTTAACAATCAGCAGCAAGTTTTCTTTCCAATTAGTTTTAAACATTTGAAAACTTCGTTTTAAGCTGTCTTTTACTAAAAACAATGTTAAGACTAGTGTTACGATAATTGAAAACATTTGCGCTTGAGGACTAATTGTTTGTCCAATAGGCGGAAACATTAAACTACCAATAAGGATAAATACAAATTGAAACCCAACAAAATATGCCAAGACCAGTCCAATTGATTTTTTTGGACCAAATTTAAATCTTCCGTTATCTAAATCTCTATTTCGAATCATACGTCACCTCACGCCCTTCTAAATCAAATACTTGATCAATCCGACCTCCACCAAGCACTAAGTCACCATCATAAAAGACAGCTTCTTGACCAAGGGTTACGGCTTTCACGGGTTCTGTCATCGTTACTTCCAAACTTCCATCATCTAAGTGTGAAATGCGAACAGGTTGATCTACCTGACGATATCTAAACTTAGCACTGACATCTGCATTTTTTTCTACTTTAGGTCCATACCAATTCAAATCTTTAATAATTGCTTTTGAATAGTATAACATAGGGTGATTCGACCCTTTACCAACATAGATCGTTTTTTTACTTAAATCCTTCCCAACAACAAACCAAGGACCAACAGAGGTTGAAATATCTAAGCCATGACGTTGTCCTACCGTATAGAACATAACCCCATTGTGCTCACCTAAAACCTCATCTGTGTCAACATTCACAATAGGACCATTCGCATCAGTGATATAATTTTGTAAAAAATTCCGATAATCTCGTTCACCAATAAAGCAAATTCCAGTCGAATCTTTTTTATTAGCAACAGGTAAGTTAATTTCTTGTGCTATTTTTCTAACCTCTGTTTTATCAAGACCACCCAATGGAAAAATAACTTTATCTAAAACAGAAGGATTAACACGACTTAAAAAATACGTTTGATCTTTGGATGAATCCTGTGCTTTGTACATTTTACCATCTTTAACAATTGCATAGTGTCCCATGGCTAATGCCTCAAAACCGTTTTCCTCCATAAAATCATAAAAAGCATCAAATTTAACATACTTATTACATAAAATATCTGGATTTGGTGTATTACCTCTTTTTGTCTCTTCTAAAAAGTAAGTAAACACATCATCCCAATATTCCTTAACATAATCAGCCCTTAAAAGAGGTAAACCAAGATGATCAGCGACACGTTTTGCATCATCATAGTCCTTCTCTTGGGTACATTGGTCATCATTCAAACTTGGATTACCCAAGATATCATTATTTGTTAACGAATCCCAATTACGCATAAAAGCGCAAGTGACATCATGTCCTTGCGACTTCAATAAATATGCAGCAACAGCGGAGTCAACTCCACCTGATAAACCAACTAAAACTTTCATACTTCCTCATCCTTTACTTCGTCATTGATGATGTGGATTTCTTCACTCATTTCATCAGTCACTAAAGATGAATGTCTCAATTCTGATGGTAAGAATGCATCAATTTCCTCATCATCATAACCGACTAAAAACGATTTGTCATTCATAACGATTGGACGTTTTAAAACCGATGGATGTCGCTGAATAAATGTAATCAATTCACTCATTGATAATTCTTCTAAATCTAACATTGATTCTTTCATTACTTTTGAACGTTTTGAAATAATATCATCTGTACCATTTTCACTTCTCATTAGTAAATGTTTAATTTCTTTATCACTTAACTCGGAGGTAAAGATGTTTTTTTCCACAAACTTTAAATTTCGATCTTTAAGCCATTGGCGAACTTTTCGACATGAAGCACACCCTGGCGAAGAGTATAAAACAATCATTTTCATTCCTCCTCTTAGGTCTTATTATATCGTGAAAAAGGCTTTTTTCCAAACACTTTTTGTATTATCGTTTCCAATCCATTCCCATTTTCTCTTGAACAAGCCTTAATGTTTCTTGAGCTTGGGGACGAACCTTATTCGCACCATCTTCTAATACTTTGCTTAAAAAATCAGATTCAATAACTTCATCATACTTATTCTGTATTTTTTCAATCTCATCACAGACAACATTCGCAACTTCTTTTTTAAAGTCACCATAACGACTTTGAGCAAAATGTTCTTCCGCTTGCTTGACTGTAATTTCTTTTAAAGAAGCATAGATTGTCAGAAGATTAGCAACACCTGGTTGTGTCTCTGGTTGATATTGAACTTTATTTTCACTATCAGTCACTGCCGACATTATTTTTTTACGAATTGATTTAATGTCTTCTTTTAAATAGATAACACCCTTATCGCCTTCCTTATCCGATTTACTCATTTTTTTACTTGGATCTTGAAGTGACATTATTTTACTTCCTACTTTAGGTATCACAGGTTCTGGAATTTTAAATGTCTCGCCGAATCGATTATTAAAACGTTCTGCCAAGTCACGTGTTAATTCAACATGTTGTTTCTGATCTTCTCCAACAGGTACAAAATCAGCTTGATGAATTAAAATATCAGATGCCATTAATGTTGGATAGGTATAAAAACCACCACTTAAGGACATACCGGTATCTTTTTTATCTTTATATTGAGTCATTCGATTTAATTCTCCCATCGGAGTTAAACAATTCATAATAAACCCTAATTGAGCAATTTCATGCACATCTGTTTGCAAAAATATATCCGTAGTTTCAGGATTCAAACCAGCAGCTAAATAAAATGCCAAGGCATCCTTGAGGTTTGTTTCCAACTCTTGAGGGTCAATCGGCATGGTAACACAGTGCAAATTCGCAATAAACACTGATAAATCATAATCCTGTTGACTTTGGACAAAAGGTTTTAAGGCACCGATATAGTTTCCTAGCGTTAATTGTCCTGTAGGTTTAATCCCACTAATCATTCTTTTTTTCATGATAACATTATTCTCCTTGCATAAATATTTCATCTGATTGTTCTTGTGATAAATGCTTATTCTTTACAAGTTGGTCTAAAACATGTCGTTGTCGTTGGCGGGCCCCATGGTAATTCGTACTCAATTGATATACTGATGGAGCTTGAGGTAATCCTGCCAATAAGGTCGCCTCAAAATCATTTAAGCCACTTGGATCTTTTGAAAAATATCCACGACTTGCTAATTTAATGCCTGTATAGCCATCACCAAAGTAAATGATATTGAGATAAATTGACAACACTTCATCGTGAGTATACATTGTCATCAAATCCTTCGCAATAAAATACTCGCTCACCTTTCTGGTCATCGAAGGTGAATGGTCGAAGTATAGATTTTTCGCAACTTGTTGAGGAATTGTTGATGCCCCTTCCATCATCCTCAAATTTTTAATATTCGTATAGATTGCTCGCGCAATCGATTTGTAATCCAAAGGGGATTGTCGTTTATAAAACCGAACATCTTCTGTTGTAACAATTGCCTTGGTCAACATATCGGCAGTTTGGTTTAGTGAAACATAATTATCGCTTTTAAATATAGCTTCAATTTTTTGTTGAATGGGTTGTTCATGCACAATCTTTTTATAATCTGCATATCCTTTATAAATAACAAGACTACTGATGAGAAGTCCAAGAACAATACTTGTCAAGATAACCTTTTTAAAGAATTTTTTCATTTTTAAAAAAACACAGTTTCCTGTGTTTTATTGTCCCATCGACTTCATAATTTGACGTATTTGCGCTTCAGAAGGTTTTCTTCCCATTTGCATATACATTGCTCGAATCATTTTCTCATCAATTGGTGGATTTTCTTTAATTTGCTTTTCGAACATACGCTTTGTAAAGAAGAACGCTGCTAAACCTCCAATAATTAGGCCTGCAACTAAACTTCCAACACTTGTCCAGAAAGTACTTGCTAAAATTACCATCATTTCACCATCCTATCATTAGTATTTTACACTATTTGAACGATAAATTCAAAAGTATTTTTTTATATATAAAAGACCCAGAGGGGTGATATAATTACCCGGTTATCCAGGTGGGTACCCTGTCTTTTAGTTATGGGAATGCTAGTAAAACCAGCTTCACGCTCTAATCGAACTTATTCAGGTTCCCTTATATCAATATGTAGGAATTATATTTCCCCCTGGGGTCTTCATTATAACACATTTTTATCGATTTCATGCTATACTATTAAAGAAAATATCAAAGAGGTGACTTATGAAATTATCAAATAGTTTTTTTTACACTCTAAGAGAGGATGTTAAGGACGAAGATTCCACCAGTGGAAATTTATTAGTTCGTGCTGGTTACATCAAAAAGAGCTCTTCTGGAGTCTACATGTTTATGCCTTTAGGCTTTAAAGTTTTAAACAAAGTCGAAGCGATTATTCGTGAGGAAATGACGAGTATTAATTCACTCGAAATGAGAATGCCAACCCTTATTCCCGAAGATGTATACATTGCATCTGGACGACGCGATATAATCGGAACGAGTATGTTCCAATTAAAAGATCGTTATCAAAAACCCTTTGTTTTAGGACCTACTCATGAAGAGTTATTCGCACAAGCAGCAAAGATGATGATTCAATCTTATAAAGATATGCCTGCAAGTCTTTTCCAATTTCAAACAAAGTTCAGAGACGAAACTCGTCCACGTTTTGGACTTATTCGAGTTCGCGAATTCGTCATGAAAGATGCTTACACATTTGACATTAATGAAGAAAAAGCCGACGAAAGCTACCGTGCAATGTTTGAAGCATATAAACGTATTTTTGATCGGATTGGCTTAGACTATCGAATTGTGAAAGCTGATACTGGGATCATGGGCGGTTTATTATCTGAAGAATTTCAAGCAATTTCACCAATCGGTGAGGATATTTTAGTATTAGGTGATGACCATAGTTATGCAACCAATATTGAAATCGCTGAAAATGTTAACCGCATCGAGAGCGAAGAAGAATATAAAACCTATGAAAAGGTTCACACACCGAATGCAAAAACAATCGAAGAAGTCGCAAATTTCTTGAATCAACCAGTACAACAATTTGTTAAAACACTTATTTATCGTGTGGATGACCAATATGTTGCCACATGTGTACTGGGTGATCGTGACGTTAATGAAACTAAACTTGCTAAATTATACAAAGCGAATGAAGTTGAACTTGCTGATTTCGCTCATGTTGAAGATATTACAGGAGCAGCTGTTGGTTTTGCTGGACCCATCGGTTTAGAAATCGACATTGTTGTTGATCAACATATTGCCGGTTTACGAAACTTCACAATTGGAGCAAATGAAAATGATTACCACTTCATCAACGCAAACCACCACGACTTTAAAGCAACTCACATCGTCGACATTTCAAATGTTCAAGAAGGCGATCCAAATCCACAGGGTCCAGGAACCTTACGATTCGCTAAAGGCATTGAAGTTGGAAATACATTCAAACTCGGAACTGCATATTCAAAAGCAATGAATCTTGATTATTCAGATCAAAACAATAAACTCCAAGATGTCTTCATGGGGTCTTACGGTATTGGTCTAGGACGTACAATCGCTGCGGTTGTCGAACAAAATAATGACGAGAATGGAATTACTTGGCCAATGAACTTAGCACCTTACCAAGTTGCAATTGTTGTTATTAACACCAAGAGCGAAGAACACTTAACGTTTGCCAATGATCTTTACGATGAATTATCAAACTGTGGCATTGAAGTATTATTGGATGACCGTAAAGAAAGACCTGGTGTTAAATTTAAAGATATGGACCTCATCGGTATCCCTCTTAGAATTACAGTGGGCCGTGATGTTGAAAATGGTCAGGTTGAATTTAAGCAACGTCAAAGTGATGATGTTATTAAATTAGATCGCGAAAATGTTGTTGAACACATTAAAAACTTAATCTAAAAAAACCAAGTAGAAATTAATCTGCTTGGTTTTCTTTATGTAACATTAATCTTTTTTTGATTATGCATTTTCGCAATTAAAACTTATTTCAATTGAAAGTTTGCTCGCCCTTGTTTGTACATATCAAAGACAAGTTTATGTGTTCTATGAACGTCTTCTAATGTATTTTTCTGGATCTTTGTACCGGCTAAGAAATTATCATAACAATAAGCGATAAAGGCTTTATGTCCTACACCCCAGTATTGTTTCACACCATCAATTGCGAATACATCGTGAGGATTTCTTTCAATAACCAGTGTCTGACCATTATGATAATCAATGGTCGCTACATCGCCTACTAATCGCATCAAACCGCGTTCAAAGGCTAGCTCAAGCTCGATTGGGGCATCAATAACATAGTGATTCACAAAATGGACACTGCTCATGACGTTATCCCCATAGGTGATGGTTCCTTCAACAAAGTCATCCACATCAATCTTTGAATGACCTCGTCGTCCCATATTAATATTAATATCAGTGACAGGTTGATCAATGAGCCAGGTCATCAGGTCTAAAGTATGAATAGCTTGATCAATCAAGACACCGCCACCCTCTTTATCCCAAGTTCCTTTCCAATCACTTTTGCCATAATACTCATCGCTTCGATCCCATGCTAAATAAGCACGTGCAGCCAATACTTTACCCAAGTCATTCGATTGGATGACTTCTTTCATTTTTAATGAAGCTGGGTTAAAACGATTTTGGAAACTAATGGCAATTTGTTGACCCGTTTTCTCTTGCAATTCCATAAGAGCAAGATAATCTTCGTACTTGATGGTTGCTGGCTTTTCACTCACAATGTCCAAACCATACTTCATCGCTAATTCCATTTGTTCTCTGTGAACATGATGGGGTGTACAAATATGAATCACATCGAGTTCCGCTTTTTTTAACATTGTTTCATAATCATAATAGGCATCCACATTAAGTTTTTTTGACCATGTATCTGCTCTATCTTGTTTTGTATCACAAACTGCAACTAAATCAACCGTCTCAAGTTCTCTTAGTGAATAGGCATGCATTGGAAAAATATTACCACAACCAACAATTCCCGCTCTAAGCTTTTTCATAACGCTCTACCTTCACAACTTCATGACTTGCACTTGATTCATAGGCAGCAATCGCAAGTTCTGTTGAACGAATGCCATCAATATCATTGGGATGAATCCCTTCTTTGTTTCGACACGCTTCAACAAATGCCTTTACTAATCCTTCATCCCCACTCTCTCCAAACAGATCAAATGTTACACTGTCTGTTAGAGGGTTGACTACATGATGTTTTTGAGCAAATCCTTTAATATTAAGGACACCTTTAGTGCCAATAATTTCTAGATCTACTTGTGGCCAAATTGGATAGTTTTTATGATGAGCCCAACTGAAATCAATCGTTGCAAGAACACCATTTTCAAGTTCTGTAAAAACAATACCAGTGTCTTCAACACCTTTATTATGTAAGAGTTCCCCACTTTCACAATACACTGTTTTAAATTCAGATCCTGTATACCAACGGATGATATCAGCCAAATGAACTGTATGGTCAATCATCGCACCACCGCCCGCTTTTTCTTTATCTAAGAACCAACCATCAGGAATTTTCCCATGATTTTGCGAAACTATGGAAACAATCTCACCAATTGCACCGCTATCAATGACTTCTTTTCCATTCATTATCGAAGGATTAAAGCGCATTGGTAAAGCATTCATGACAAATACGCCATGCTGTTTTGCTACAGAGATCATATTTTCTGCAGCTTCTAAAGATACCGCAAATGGTTTTTCAACTAAACTTGGTACTTTATATTCACTTGCTTTGATGACCATTGGTTCGTGATCTTTATTATTGGTACAGATAATCACACCATCTAAATTAGATGCCAATAAAGCATCAACATCATCAAAATACCGAGTATTTAATTCACTTGACAGTGTACTGCCTCGATAAAAATCATCATCATAAATTCCAACGAGTTCTACGTTTGGAATTTGCACTAAGCTTTGCGCATAGGATAAGGCATGCATATGTTCAAAACTAATCATTCCAATTCTAGTCATATTAAAACTCCTTTTCTATGATCACAGCTTTTTGTGTTTCAGCTGATTTTTTTGCAGCAAGTGCTACTTTTAAGGATTCATAAGCTTGACTTGGTGTTACGAATAACTCTGCATCATAAGCAACATGATCCACAAAACTTCTTAATTCTGCATAATAAGGTTCTTGTAAACTTGCATCTGGTGAATATGAACTTTGATTAAACTGATCGTCTGGTCGGGTTTGTAGCGTAATTGAAGCATCCAGTTGATTATCATACTCCAATTGTCCTTGTGTTCCAACGATCTCAAAAGACATTTTAAATGGAGATCCTTGTGGATAGGCCCAACTCGATTCAGCATGAACAATCGCTCCGTTTTCTAATCGTAAAATTGCGATACTTTGATCTTGCTTATCACCAATATGTGAACGAGCATAAACTCGTTCTACTTTCCCAAAACTATGAACAATCCAATCAAGATCATGGATCATCAAGTCAACATAAGGTCCACCACTTAAGCTATAATCACTAAACCAATCATTCCAACTCCACATTGGAAATCCTTGATTACGAACTGTGCGAATCAAGCGAGCTTGTCCTAGATTATCATTTGTAAATTTCTCAGCAGCTTTGGCATAAGTTGGAAAGAAACGAAGAACATGCCCTACAGAAAATTTGACATTTTCTTCTTTAGCTGTATCTATCATTTCCTTAGCATCCTCTAAACTTAATGCAATTGGTTTTTCACAAAAAACTGCTTTTCCTTGTTTCATAGCAGCAATCGCATAATCATGATGCATATAGGTTGGCAAACAAATATCAATCATATCAAAGGATTCATTCGCCATCATTTCATCAAAATCCAAATACACCTTAGAATTTAGTTCATCCGCTGCAAACTGTGCAAACTCTTCACGAATATCACAAACAGCAACAACGTCAACATCATCCATTTTTTTATAGCCTTGAACATGGGTTTTACCCATTGTTCCACAGCCTAACAATGCAACTTTTAACATTTTATGTTTCCTCTACTTTCTTATTATTCAATGGTTTAAAATACTTTTTAGCTTTCAAACATTCTATTTTTTTATTACTCCCTCCTTCAGCATACCTGTATACGCTTTCATTATACCTTTTATTGCTTTTTTTAGTTATTGATGAACTTGCAAAAAAGAATAACTATCTTGCTATTCTTTCTTGTTATTGTACGTTTTCTTCTATATAACGACCGTTTTATGGTAAATATTGCTAAAACGTTCAAGTTTTATACGTTATAACTATCTTGCTTTTTTACTTGTATTTCTCATTCGAATTTTATTGATAATAAAAAAACCTTCCAGTTGGAAGGTTCGTTATTATGATTATCTTGATCTAAAGAATTCAGGAATATCATTCAACTCTGGTGTTGAATCATCAGTATTGGGTTTAGGTTTAGACACAGTTTTAGGGCGAGTTACCGTTGCCTCAATAACTTCTTGGTCTTCAACATCAAACCCTGTTGCTATCACAGTAACAATAATTGAATCACCAATTTGTTCATTAATTGCTACACCAAAGATAATATCAATATCATTTCCAGCAGCTTCGCGAATATATTCTACGGCCTCACTTGCATCCTGAATAGAAATTGAATCTCCACCCGTAACATTAACAATCGCATTGCGAGCACCATCAATTTGAGCTTCTAACAATGGCGATGTAATTGCTTTTTGAGCTGCTTCAACAGATTTATTTTCACCTTGTGACATACCAATACCGATCAATGCACTTCCTTGACCTTGCATTACGGATCGAACATCCGCAAAGTCTAAGTTAATCATCGCTGGAACCGCAATTAAATCAGTGATAGTTTGCACACCTTGACGTAAGACATTATCAGCTTCTTTGAAGGCTTCTTGGAACGGAATACGTCCAATGACCTCTAAGAGTTGATTGTTGCTAACAATAATTAACGAATCGACATATGCCTTTAATTCTTCTAAGCCCGATGCAGCTTGAGTCGTACGTCGACGTCCCTCAAATGTAAATGGTTTGGTTACAATCCCTACGACTAGGGCTCCTTCTTCTTGTGCAATTTTTGCGACAAGTGGTGATGCTCCTGTTCCTGTTCCACCACCAAGACCGGCGGTGACAAAGACCATATCAGCATCTTTCATTGCTTCACGAATTTCACTTTCGCTTTCTACAGCTGCTTTACGTCCCATTTCAGGGTTTGCACCTGCACCAAGACCTTTTGTGACTTCTCTTCCTAGTTCAATTTTATTGACAACCGGAGAAACATTTAATACTTGAAGGTCAGTGTTCGCAACATAAAATTCGACACCTTTCATTCCCTCGTCAACCATGCGGTTAACAGCATTACATCCTGCTCCCCCTACACCAATAACTTTAATTCTTGCTACTTGTTGTAAATGTGTATCCATATTTTTTACTGTCCTCCAATATTATACTTTCTCAAAGAATATTT
This sequence comes from Erysipelothrix urinaevulpis, assembly GCF_009828835.1. Taxonomy (GTDB): domain Bacteria; phylum Bacillota_I; class Bacilli_A; order Erysipelotrichales; family Erysipelotrichaceae; genus Erysipelothrix; species Erysipelothrix urinaevulpis. Next base: position 163,927 of record NZ_WTTB01000005.1, on the reverse strand, counting down.
TCTTTAGTTTTTGAGTCATTGACTCATCTTCATGTTCATCTTTATCTTTTAGTATTGACGCTTCTAACTCAATTTTATTTGCACTAAAATCACTTTCATACCGGAATACCGCTTGGTCTTTATAGTAATAAAATGCTCCTACAACTGACGACAAGCTCGGTTCTTTAATCCCAAAGGTCATTGAACGATATTGTTCTACAATCGCATTCGATTCGCCTTCAAGAAATTCCTTAATTCCCTCAATCACACTCCCTGATCCTGTCACCAAAATGTTGGGCTGACCAAGTTCAAAGATTGGTTCTGAACGATTCAACAATTCAAGTAAATATTCTTTAAATGAATCATTTAAAAGCTCTGCTAAATCTTTATCACTTACAGTATGAGTTTGACCTCGATATGACCAAATAAAGATAGGATCTTCTTTGGGCTTGATTTCCATTAAATTTGTATTATAGTAAAGTAAATTTTCAACGGCATCTTTAGGAATACCTAAATCATTCGCAAGAAGATCTAAAAATTTATTAAGACCCTCTGTCTCATAATCAGTTGATAATAGTTTTCCTTTATAATAAAGGGTCATCTTTGATAAAGACCTTGCTAAAGTATAAACGATAATTGGTTTATCAATTGAGCTTTCAAATAAAGCAGCTTCTTTTGCGAGTCCTATATCATCGAGCACAATATCAATTATTTTTAAACCCGATGCTTCCACTGCCGATAAGTATGGAAAAATAATACTTTGGCGACTGTAGTAACAATCGGCTTCGATTGTTAAGTGTGTACATCGTTCATTGAGTGGTAATTTACGTGTTGAACTACCATTTACAAAATATTTACTCATCATTACATTGGTTAATACATAATCATCCATCGCTTTACTTTCAATAAGTTCGCGATATGCACGCTTAATGTCTAAGTCCGATACTTTGCCAGTTATTGGAATTTGCATTTGCTTTGTCGTATGTTTTGTCTGTATTCCTGGTACAACCAGCAAGACTTTTTCGATCACAACACCAAGGTTTCTTGATGCGTTCTCGACAGCTTTTAAAATGGCTTCAACCACAAGGTTTTCACTGATAATCGAATATGAAGAAACACCTTTATGAGAAACTTGTTCCACTTTCAAAATATTGAGTCTTCCATTGTAAAACTGACCAACCAGTAAGCGCACTTCATGATCCGCAATTTCTAATGCTGCTAAAATTTCTTTTTCCATCTGCGAACCTCCTTGTGCTTATTAACATAATATCATAATATACTCTTTTATTAAAGCCTTATGTTAATTAGCTTAATGCATATTTTTATCTAATTAATCAAATAAAGTCTTGCCTAATTAAAATCTATATGGTATAGTTTTAAAGCGTTGAGAATTTATCAAAGGAAAGGGGGTTACGGCGATGTCAAGAGGCAACAATGTATCCAACAAAAAACCAATGTCAGGAAACAAGCGCTCACATTCATTACGTGCTACAAGACGTAAATGGAATGTCAACCTTCAAAAAGCTACTATTATGGTGGATGGAAAGCCAACTCGAGTCCGTATTTCCGCCCGCGAACTGAAAGCTTTAAAGGCCAAACAAGCTCGATAAAATAAAAATAACGGTTATTCACCGTTTTTTTTATACTTCATTTGACTGAATCATCAGAAATGAACCAGAGTGAACACACAGAAACGCCTGTTCCTCAAGGATTTCATTGGATGATAAATAGGCATCTCCAAGATAGACTTGTCGTCTACTTAAAGGATATTTAACATTTTCAATTGTAATAACTGCTTGTTCAATAACAATAAACGAAAGATAACGATAGTTATCTTTTTTTACTATATAAGTTCCCTCTTCGACCTTTCTAATCTTATTAGAGCCATCAATTAAGACGATTCTTGGATCTTTCAGAGCAAACTGAACATGAAGGTATTCATGGTCTCTACGGCCGCCCAAAGCACCGTATACATAGATTAAATCATAGTCTTTAACCAGACTTAAAGAATATTCAAAATCAGTATAGTCCTTCATCGGTTCTAGTTCATAAATAGGAATATCTAACGTTAAAAGAGCTTGTTTTTGAGACTTCGATACTGAATCAAAGTCTCCACAAGCTGCTTTCATTTCAATTCCTTTGTCATAACAAAGCCAGGCACCATAATCAACACCAAAAACATCGCCCACTGTTTCACCTTCAAATTCTCGCAAAACAAGACTCGCTATTTTCATAATAACGATTGAATGGCTTTTTCTATATCTTCACTGAACACATAACTTCCAGCAACTAAAGCATCAACGCCAGCCTTTTTGACTTTCTTTCCAGTTTCCTCGTTAATACCACCATCAACCGAAATCAAATAATCATACTGATTCAACGCTCTTAATTCCACATACTGTTGAATTCTTTCCAGGCTAATTGGCATAAATGATTGACCACCAAACCCTGGTTCAACACTCATAACCAACACTAAATCAACATATTTTAAATATGGAAGTACCTCTTCGATTGGGGTATGTGGCCGTGAAGTTATCCCAACTTTGACCCCTTTTTTAATTGTTTCTCGAATCACTTGTACACCGTACTCTGCAGAATCAAAGCTTTCAACATGAAACGTAATTTGATCTGCACCTGCATCAATAAATGCATCGACATATTTTTCTGGTTTCACAATCATAAGATGGACATCTAAAAACAAATCAGTAAGTTTTGACATTTGTTTTAAGATCATGGGACCAAAACTAATATTATCAACAAACACGCCATCCATCACATCATAGTGAAGCCATTTTGCTCCTGCAACCTCTAAACGTTTGATTTGGGTTTTACTATCAGTATAATCCAATGATAATAATGATGGGGCTACAATTATTTCGCTCATCGTCGTTCCTCCTTAATTAAGTCTAAAACATCACAATAATTTTGATAACGAACTTTTGAAATCTTCTCTTTTTCAAGTTCTTCCTTAATTTTACATGATGGTTCGCTAACATGCAAACAATCCCTGTATCGACACTCACTCACAAAAGGTGCAAAATCAGGAACTTTCTGTGCTAATTCTAACGGATCAACCTTAGAAAAGTTTAAAGATGAAAAACCAGGAGTATCAGCAATCCAACCATTTTCAACATTATAAAGTTGATTATGACGGGTCGTATGCTTTCCTCGTCCTAACGCTTTCGATATTTCTTGGGTTTGCAATGAAAAATCTTGATTCATTCGATTTAAAATACTTGATTTTCCAACACCACTTTGCCCAGCAAGCACCGATATTTTCCCAGCTAGCACATCACTGAGTTCTGAGGCATCGTCAAACTTATTTAACGCTATGAATCGATAACCCGCTTGTGTATATTCTAATTCAATTTCATTCTTCTTTTCTTCAGAAATTAGATCGGTTTTTGTTAGAACAATTACAGGCTCAATCCCTTCCAAAGCAACTAAAAATATGAGACGGTCGACCAATGTATAGGAAAAATCAGGCTCAAGAGCTGACATCACAATAAGCGCTTGATCAACATTTGCAACTAAGGGTCTAATCAGTGAATTCCTTCGAGGTAAAACTTCTTGAATGACATATTTTTCTTCTAAAAATTCAATTTTAACCTCATCACCAACAATTGGTTTTTGACCCAATCGAAGTTTCCCCATAGCGACAGCTTCAACAATCTTATTGTTATGGTATACATGATAACGATTCGATACAATTCGTGTAATAACCGATTTGTTAAACATTGTCATTTTGATTAGTTTCCTCTTCTACAACTTCCTCATTGGGTTTTTCTTTGGGTTTATCTTTAATATCATAATAATAAAGGACAACAACATTGCTTCCCTCTTGAACATAATAACTCCCTGCCCCAGGACTTGTTTTATTAACAACATTGTATTCTAAACTCACGAGTTGCGATTCACTAAGACCAGCAACAGATAATTTTTCTAAACTGCTTTTCATTCCTAATTCAGACAATGTCTTTTGAGCATTATCTAAAGACATTCCGACAATATTACTTGGAATAACACCACTGGCTTCAGAACTGACCACCAATAAGATCTCGCGACGTTGATCGGGATTTACTTTATCGCCTGGCATCAATAATTCTTGACGAATCACAAGTCCTGGTTCCATATCTTTACGGTATTCTCCGTTTGTTTTAATACTGATGTTTTGACCCGAAAGAAGCTCTTGTACTTCCGACAAAGTTTTTCCTTTATAGTCTTGAATTTCAAAGGTTTTACCCTGAGAAAGTGTTAACTTAACTTGTGAGCCTACCATAACCTTTGAACCCGCTTTGGGTCTTGAGTCAATCACATGCAAATTATCATGTTCATCAGAATACTGATAGGTGTAATTTGGATTTACATGTAATCCAAATTCCGTTAAGATATCCTTTGTTTCTTCCAGACTAAGTCCTTCAACATCTGGCATATCAATTTCTTTAGGTTGACTTGGTCGGGTTAAGATAAATACTAAACCAATAAGTAATAAACTAAGCACTGCAATACTTGTCCAAATCATCCACGGTTTCATTTTTTTCTTTTTGGGGTTCTTTGCATCGTTTGAATCTTGAGGTAAGCTGTGAAGTCGATCAATCATGATTGTTTCGTCATCTGATGTTGATTGCGGCTCCCAAAGTTCTTCATCTTTACGGTTTGAATCGAGCGATGTTTTCAAATCATCGACAAATTCATCCATGGTTCGATAACGATATAATCTATTCTTATGAGTTGCTTTTGCAACAATATTTATCAATGAATTGGGAATACTTGGATTATAATCATGAATTGAAGGAAGTTCATCTCGCATATGCTTCATTGCAATTTCGACAGCTGTTTCACCTTTGTAAGGTGCTTCGCCCGTTAATAACTCATAAAAGACAATCCCTAGGGCATAAATATCTGATTGTTCAGATGCCCCTTCTCCTCGTGAACATTCCGGTGCTAAATAATGCACCGACCCCAAAACTGAATCCGACTTTGTCAACTGCAAGGCATCCCCTGCCAAAGCGATACCAAAATCAGCAATTTTAACAGTGCCATCATCTTTGACTAAGATGTTTTGTGGTTTAATATCACGATGTATAACATTTTTTTTGTGGGCTTTTTGTAATGCAAAAGCGATTTGTTCCATAATAGAAACAGCTTCATATTTATCTAAAGCTCCACGGCGATGAATGAGCGATTTCAAGGTTGTACCATGAATTACTTCCATGACAATGTAGTGCTCACCATCATCTTCTCCAACATCATACACATCAACAATATTCTCATGGTCTAAGCCTGAAGCAGCTTGAGCTTCGCGTTGAAAACGCAATAAAGCAACAGGATCATGAGCTAAACTTCCTCTTAATATTTTGACAGCGACTTCACGCTCTAAAACAGTATCGAGTGCAAGGTAGACATCAGCCATCCCACCCGATCCAATTTTTTTCATAAGAGCATAACGATTTCCAATTGTTCTATTCATTCAAGTCACCTTCAATTAAAATAAATGAAATGTTGTCATAAGCGCCTGCTTCATAAGCCATTTCTCTTAGGCGATTTTTCTTCTCAACAAGGTCATGATGTCTGAGTGTTTCTTCAATCAGTTCATGTTTCACATACGAATGAAGCCCATCTGATGACAACAAGATTTGTTCCCATTCTTGTCCGACCTCAACTTGCTCATATTTCACTTGTTTATCAATACCAACAGCATTCATCAAAACATTTCTCTTGGGATGAATGAGTGACTCTTCTTTACTTATTTTTTTCTGCAAATACATTTCATGGGCATAAGTTTGGTCTTCGCTTAAACAGGTTAATTTTTCTTTAGCAAATGTATAAAGACGAGAATCACCGATGTTAAAACCAACACCAAATCCATTCCATAAAACAAGGGCGATAAGTGTCGTTCCCATCCCTTCAAATTTACGGTGGGATAAAGATTTCTTGAACACCTCATAATTTGTTCGTGTAATGGCATCACCAAACCATGCACTGATATCGTGCACAGATTCAAAATGATCTTGTTTCCTAAAACTTTCTACCATTGATTGAACTGTCATTTTCGAAGCCAATGACCCGGCATTCCCGCCGCCTATTCCATCACAAATCAAAGCTAAAACTGTATTATCTTTTGTCTCAACTGCAAGGTAATCTTGGTTCTCATCTCGAACCAAACCAATCTCACTGATACTAATATATTTCACTTTTATTACCCCATTCCATACTTATTTAGTTTACCATGTTCTTCGACATTGTGCGATATAAAAACCATCGCCTTGTCGTGCCATTGGATCTAACGTTACAGATGTCAACATTTCATAATTATCATGCACTTTTAAAAACGATTCAATTTGTTTCTCGTTTTCTTTTTTATTTAAGGTACAGGTTGCATACACTAAAATCCCCCCAACTTTCACTTGAGTAGCGAGATGGTTCAACATTTTCTTTTGAATCACCTGTAATTCGTCGAGTTCTTCAGGTTTTATATGATATCGTAAATCATGTTTATGCGACAAGACACCAAGCCCTGAGCAAGGAGCATCTAATAAAACTGCATCAAATAACTCGTTATCTTGAAATGTTAAGACATCTTGCGTTACAATTTTAGTATTCTTAACGCCCCATCGTTTAAGAAGTTCAACTGTTACGTTACTTCTTGATTCGTGTAGTTCAACACCAATGATTTCGCCTGTGTTATTTAATCCTTCAGCAATTTGAGTTGTTTTGGTCCCTGGACCACAACAACAATCCAACACCCTCATTCCTTCTTCAAGTTCTAAATACTTTACAACTTCTTGACTATTAATGTCTTGAATTAGAACATAACCATCGTTCAAAAACTGATGTTGGAAAAGGCTGCTTTTTGCATGATATACACCCTGGTTTTCTTCTAAGTGGTCATATAATTTTTCATCATGTTTAAACGGATTAATGCGAACATAGTTTGGTTTAATTTGCTGACAATAGTGCGCATAGTCTCTCGCAAAACTTATAGAATACTGTGAACTTAACAATCGAATAATCCATTCTGGCATGCTAGTTTCAATGCTCAGCGCTTTCACAGGGTCTGAAGGAAGATTTCTTTTTCCTTGGGATAATATTTTCTTTAACACTGCATTCACAACACCGGCAACATGTTTACTGTGAACTTTCTTAATAAGTTCAACGGATTCGTTCACTAAGGCATAATCTGGAATCGGATTCATAAAATATTTTTGAGCCAGAGCCATAATCAAAACTAAACGAATTTCAATTGCGGTATTCTTTTTTAGAAAGGGATCAATCTGGTAATCCAAGTATAAATAATTTTGGAGACTCGTATAAACCAGCGCAGAAATAAATGCTTGATCTTCCTCTTTATCTAAATCGAGTCGTTTAAGTTCTAAATGGGCATGATGGTTATGAACCATCACCTCTTCCATAACTTGATATGCTAATTCTCTTCTCATGATTCGATCCCCATTGGATTTACATCAACGGTAAATCTGACATTTTCACGTTGACGATAATGTTGAATGACTTCGTTTGTTTTATTAATCATTGTGTCTAAATCCTTTCCTTTTAGTATTACACGGACGCGATACCGGTTCGATAAACGACGGATCCCAGTAGGTCCAATTTTTTGAATCGTAGGGTCAATAAACAGATGATCAAACAATTCAGCAGCGACTTGTGCTTTTTCTTCTTTTTCGTCATAAAAAACAACACTTATTAAAAAAGAATACGGCGGGTAACTGGCAAGCTTTCGATACATCATTTCTTGTTTGAAAAAATGTTTATATTTTTGATGAACAGCACAAACAATTGCATAATGATCTTGATTAAAGGTTTGAAGGACCACTTCTCCTACTTTATCACCACGGCCACTTCGTCCCGAAGCTTGAAGAAGTGTTGCAAAGCTTTGTTCTACCGAACGATAATCATCATGAACTAAGCCCGCATCAGCATTCACTATCCCAACTAATGTGACATTGGGAATATCGAGTCCTTTCGCAATCATTTGTGTTCCTATTAATATATCATATTCATGATGAATAAATGAAGATAGTATCTTGGCGTGACTTCCTTTTCTGCGTGTTGTATCAGCATCCATACGTAATACGTTTGCGCTTGGGAAGTGGTGTTGAATTAACTCTGCAAATCGTTCTGTTCCCATCCCCTGTCCTGTTAGTGTCATATTCGTGGGTGTTTTATTACTTTGATACCCGCAGATATGACAGCGAAGAACATGATCAAATTTATGATAATTTAATGCAACATCACAATGTGGACATTCTAATACTTTTTGTGTTTTCACATCTTTAAGAATTGGTAAATACCCTCGACGATTTAAGAGTAATACAACTTGTTCTTTTTTTTCGAGTCGGTGTTGAATGGCATTTTCTAGTGGTGCACTTAAGTAAGCACCATGGGGGCGATGTAACTGTTGGTTTGTATCGACTAAAGTTACCTTGGGAAATTGATGATTGATTCGATGACTTAGTTCAATCAGTGTGTACACATTTCTAAGGGCTCGCGCATAAGATTCTAAGGATGGGGATGCACTTCCCAAAACAAGTGGACAATTATGTGTTTTTTGACGCCACTGCGCTATGTCCCTTGTATGATAATAAGGTGTATTCCCTTGTTTATAACTGGTATCATGTTCCTCATCCATCACAATCAACCCTAAATTAGTGAAGGGAAGAAAGATTGAGGAGCGGGTTCCTACAATTAATTTAACCTTTGCTTCTTTGACTCGTTTATATTGTTCATATTTTTCTTGATCGTTTAAACCTGAATGATAAATCGCAACATCACGTCCAAATCGTTTGCTGACACGCTCAATCATCTGCGGTGTTAAGGATATTTCAGGAACCATAATCAAGACTTGTTGATTGTTTTTAAGCGCTTTTTCAGCAACATGTAAATACACTTCAGTTTTTCCACTTCCTGTTACCCCATGAAGGAGATAGGTTGTTTGACTGCCCAGTTTAATCTTTGAAATTGCACTCTCTTGATCTTGAGTAAGCACATGATTGAATGTTTCTTGTTTGATTTCTTGTGGTTCGTACATTGCTTCGATTTCATACGCTTCCAACACGCCTTTTTCAACCAGCACCTTGACATTAGAATAGAATTTTCGTGCTTGGGTATAGGAAAGACGCTTCTTAGTTTCAAGCAAATTGACAAGTTCAGCTTGTTTGGGCGTTAATGAGTGTTGGTGGTTGGGATTAAGTCTTACCATTCGGACCATCTTTATAGGACGATGATTACTTTTAGGTCTCAATTTGTTGGGAAGAATTGTTTGAAAACAGGAAATGGTCGGCGCTACATAATGATGGGCCATCGTATAGGCTAGATCCATAAGCTCTTGATTTAAGATGACCTCTTCATCGATTACCTCTTTGATAGGCAATACTTCATAAGGTAGTGAGATGGGTTCATAGGCCTTCACAACAAAACCGACACGTTCTCTGTTTTGGATTGTAACCATCACACGCATGCCAACTTTAATCGCATCATTTGAACTTTTATACGTATACGCATCTTGAAAAAAGAAGCCATCTTCTAATACAATATCGTAATACTTCATCCATCCACCTCCACGTGAGAAAACAACTCCTAAAGAGTTGTTTCGATGTTTCTTTTAATGATAAGTGCAACAGAATCAGCTGCAATTTGTGGATCATCATTACAAATAACGTAACGGTAATGATTCATAAGATCCATTTCTTTCGACGCTTTGCTCAATCGTTCATGAATCACATCCGCTGATTCAGTTCTACGATTAATAATTCGACGTTCTAATTCTTCCATGCTGGGTGGAACTAAGAATATACTTAATGAATCTGGGACACGTTCAATTACCTGACGTGCTCCTTGGACTTCAATTTCTAACAATACATTTTTTCCCAAGTTTCGAAGACGTTCAACTTCCTCGATTAATGTACCGTAGTAATTCCCAACAAACTCCGCATACTCTAATAACTCATCATTCGCAATCGCTTTTTCAAATCGTTCTCGTGTCACAAAGTAGTAGTCTTCCCCTTCAACTTCTCCTTCACGAGGTGAACGAGTGGTCATTGAAATAGAATATGCTAGATTTAATTCTTCTTTGTCAAAGAATAATTCTCGTACCGTTCCCTTGCCAACGCCACTTGGTCCTGAAAAAATGATTAATAGCCCTTTTTTCATTTTTTCCTCATCCTCCTTTTTGTTAATATTAAAGAAAAATCTTATACTTGTCAAACACATGCTATAATACATTATAACAAGAAAGGTTGATACTATGCCACTCGATGGAATTGTCTTACATCAAACACTAAAAAAACTAAACGAAAATTGTCCCTTAAAGATCAATAAAATACGACAAGCATCCGATACAGAATTTATGTTCCAATGCTTTAGTCAAAAACGATTGGATCTTTTAATCTCTTTACATCCTAATTTTGCTCGAATTCATTTTACTGAAAATCGATCCAGTAGAAATCTAGGAGCGACCCATTTTGTCACGATATTTAGAAAACATCTTGAAGGTGGAATAATTAAACAATTTGAACAAATTGGCTATGATCGCCTGACCAAAATAACCATTGAACATCGTGATGAGATGGGTGTTATGCATGATTATTATATTTTCCTGGAATTTTTTGGTCGCTATGCAAACTTAATTTTAGTCGATGAATCTATGAAAATCATTGATAGTTTTAAACGGATTAGTGATTTCGAAACTCAAGACCGTTTTATTTTACCCAATGTTTTATATCAAGCGCCAAATCCGCAAAATAAATTGCCTTTTGATCTTCTTGATCAAATCGATATCAATAAGGGTATTATGAACCAAATTGAAGGAATATCACCCGTTCTTGAACGAGAAATATATCATCGTTTAACAACTAGCTCACTCACAGAAATTAAACAAGAAATCCTTGAAAGTGAAACATTATACCTTTACAACAATGATTACCATTGTATTGCTTTAGATCATTTGGATGAAAGTCCTAAACCATTGCCACTCATGATTGGGTTTGATGCCTACTATTCAAATCGCCAAGAACAAGATCGCATCAAGTCACACACACAAAATATTAGTAAACTTGTTCGACGAGAACTCAAACGGAATCAAAAAAAGTTGAACAAATTAGAATTAGAGTATGAAAGAGCCTATGAGATTGAACATTTACGTCTTTACGGTGATGTCTTAATGACCTATGCAAGTCAAGAATCTGCCGGGAAACGATCAATACGTTTACAGGATTTTGATGGGAATACGATCGACATCCCATTGTTAGAATCAAAAAACGGATTACAAAATGCCAATGATTATTACAAGCAATATCGTAAACGGAAAACTAGCCGTCATTATCTTGAAGAACAAATCTCAATTGCTAAACAGTTATTGGATTATTATGAAAAATTATTGATTCAAATAGAACAAGCAACTCTGGAAGATGCTTTAGAAATATCTGAAGAATTACAAGAACAAGGATTACTCAAGCAAAAGACTCAAAAACATAGTCGCAAAAAGAAAAAGAAACCAAATTATCGCGTTGTAGAATTTGATGAAGATTGCACGCTTTATATTGGTAAGAATAACATACAAAATGAGGAACTAAGTTTTAAAGTAGCAAATAAAGAAGATTATTGGTTTCATGCAGCGAATGCTCAAGGGGCCCATGTCATTGTGAAAACATCAAAACTCAATGAACCACGTTTAAGAATTGCAGCTCAATTTGCTGCATACTTCTCGAAAAACCGCCTTGGTAGCAGCGTTGAAGTTCATTATACTTTAGCAAAACATGTGAAGAAAATTCCTAAAGCTCCAAAAGGAATGGTTAAAATTGATCATTTCAAAAGTATTTTTATTGATCCAGATGAGTCTTTAATTGCTTCTTATCTTGAGCAATAACATCTTTATAATTTGACATCGAAGCTTCTATCAACGCATAGAAGCTTTTTGAATGATTAAACTCAATTAAATGAGCACACTCATGTAAGACAACATAATGTATAAAATCAATTGTATGTTCATAAAGGTATGTATTGAATGCCAGTTCATCATTTGAAGAACAACGACCATGAATTCGTTTGTACTTTCTAACCTTATACGGTGGACGTTCAAGCCCTAACGCTTGACTATAAGAATCAATTGCTTCATCAATAATCTTTATTAGTTTAATTTTTAATTGGTTTTCTATATAGCTTACCTTTGCTTTCATCGAAGATGTTTCAGGCGAATACACAACGATTTTTTCATCGATAACAAGGGACCACTTGGGATTGTTGATATAAATAATTTCTTTATACTCACCAAAAACATAGGCGTAATTTAAGTCACTTTGAATCCCTACGGGTCTATATTCTTGCAATCTTTCATTGATCCAGGCTTCTTTTTCAGCAACAAAAGCCTTTATGCTTTGAGAATCCGCCAAAAGTGGTGCTCTGACAATGACGGCTCCATCACGAATTATGATTGCAATTGTTTTTCTATTACTTTTAATGAGTGTATATTCCATACAATAATAATAACACAACTATGCTATAATTAGTGAGGTGATAATTATGAAAAAATCAGATGTTTTTTACTTTGATATCGATGGAACAATCCTTGATAACAAAGCAAATCATATCAGTAAGCAAACCATTTATGCTTTAAAAGAATTACAACGCCAGGGTTACAAAGTGGCGTTGTGTACCGGGAGAACAAAGAGTGGAATCATTGAAGCGAATGTTCATGACTTAATTGTTTGGGATGGCTATGTGTTAGCCAATGGATCAATTGTTCTTGATGAAAATCAAGCAGTCATTTCAGAAGTTCTTATGGATCCTACGATTATTCATCATGTTCAAGATGACATTGGGAAAAAAGCATTGTTGCTTGAAGGGCACTACAATTTCTTAACCTATCCTGCTCATGATAGAATATTAGATGCGTTAGATCACTTCGGCATTGATGCAAACTATCCGATCGAAACATTTGAAAATCAGGCAATATTTAATGTGCTATGTTATGATTCGTTGTCTGAAAAGACATTAGATTTCCTTAAAGTTAAAACTCAAATCTTTAAAGATCAACTAGGTAATTTAGAAATTATCCCGCTTCAATCGGGAAAGGAAAATGGAATCAAAACCCTCAATAAGCACTTCAATGCTACTTATCATACGGTTTTTGGTGATGGTGAGAATGATTTAAATATGCTGAAACAAGCAGACTTTAGTGTTGCTATGGGAAATGCAGAAGAAGCACTGTTCATGCATGCAGACTTCATTGCAAAACGAGTTGACGAGAATGGAATTTATCATGCATTAATCGAGCATGGGCTCATACAAAAGGAGAATAACAATGAATAAAGAAGAAATTCAACAATTAAGAAATAATTTAATAAAAGATCATCGACGCAGAATGCTCTATCTTATTAAAGGTGAACAAGCTGGCTATCATATGAATGAAAGTGACTTAAAGTTCGTTAGTATTTATGAAGCGAAGGAACTTTATTCACTCTTGATTTTTTTGGTAACATTTGGAATTCTAAAACAAAAGTTTATTCTTGCGGTTGGAATTGTCGTTCTTTTAAATATCGCAATCTATATTTACTTTAATAAATTTTTCTTATCTGATAAAAACATTATCAAGATTAGAGAACAAGAATACGAAAAATTGGATTCACTTGAAGCGCATGAAGAATTTAAGGCAGACGCCTTTTCAAAAACAATACTTCCGTTATTTTTAGTGATTATTATTTTTTCAGTGCTCATCAAACCGGATGCAAACAATAACAATCCCATTGACATCAATTTAATGAGAGCAACTCTTGTCTTATTGCCTGTTTATTCAGTTCAACATTTTATGAAGTATCTACGTGAAAGAAAAATTGTGAAAGGAATGAAAAAAGAATGATCCTTGCTCTTACAGGTGCAGGAATTTCAAAAGCATCGGGTTTAAGTACATTTGATGAAATGCCTGGTGTTCGTGCCAAACTTAATCGTGAATATCTCGATAAACACCCTGAAGATTTTAGAAAATCAGTCATGGAAATGCATCATGTCTTCAAAAACGCTCAGCCTAACGATGCTCATTTTGCCCTTGCAGATTATAATATCCCCATACTAACCATGAATGTGGATGGCTTGCATGAAAAAGCTGGTTCAACTCCTATTAATTTACATGGAACAGTTCCCAGTGATGAAGAATTAGCCAAACCAGAACATCTACAAGATCGACCTGTTTTATATGGTGAAGAAGCACCTAATTATAAACGTGGAATTGAGCTTGTACAACAGTTAGGGAAAAACGATATCTTATTAGTCATTGGCGCTTCAGCATATACAGGTATTTCAAATGATATTCGTAATATTGCTGCTCACAACGGTGCTCATGTTATTGAAATACAAGACAATGCAGTAACAAACACACGATTGGTTTTAGAAGAATTAAAACGTAAAAATTTAATATAAAAACTTGAGTTTTTTACCAACTCAAGTTTTTTTTATATCTTCAAATGTTAGGCTATCTTTACAATAAAGTCGTCGTCATATTCAAGGCTAATCATAGAATCTTCGGCAGGTTCTTCGCGGATGATTAAGTAAGCAATATCAGTTTCTATAACTTGTTGGATGAACCGTTTCATTGGACGGGCTCCATAATGAACATCGCTTCCTTTTTCTACAATTTTTTTCAATGCTTTTTCCGTATAGTCAAACCTTAAGCCTCTTTTTAGAATTCTATCCTTTAATTCGTCTAAGAATTTGATAGCAATTGATTCTAGTACAGATTCATTAAGTGCATTAAAGACAATAATATCATCGACACGATTAATAAACTCCGGTTTGAAAAAGCGTTGTACTTCTTGACGATAATGATCATCACGTAAAACTGGGTCATCTTCAAAGGCGTGTTGACTTCCTAGGTTTGAGGTCATGATGATAATGGTATTTTTGAAATCTACCATCACGCCCTTACTATCCGTGATTCGTCCATCGTCTAGTATTTGTAGTAATACATTATAGACATCGGGGTGTGCTTTCTCAATTTCATCGAGTAGGATGATTGAATATGGATTTCTTCGAACACTTTCTGTTAATTGTCCGCCTTGTTCATAACCAACATATCCTGGAGGAGCACCAATGAGACGTGATACGGAATGTTTTTCCATGTATTCACTCATATCAATTCTAACCATTCGGTTAACATCGTCAAATAATTCCTGTGCAAGAACTTTTGCAACTTCTGTTTTACCAACACCTGTTGGTCCTAAAAACATAAATGACGCAAGCGGTCTGGATTCATCTTGTATTTGTGCTTTTGATCGGATAATTGCATCCGTTACTTTAGAAACTGCATGATCTTGACCTTTAACAAATCGTTTTAACTGATTTTCTAAATCAAGTAACTTTTCTCTTTCTGTTGCCAGCAAGTTACCAACTTCTATCCCTGTCCATTTAGAAACAATATCAGCAATTAAATCTGCGGTAACAATTTCTTGGATCATGCCGGTATTATGACGGTCTTCTTGCTTAATTAAATCTTCTAAATAAGGAATTCTTTCATATTGTAAACGGGCGGCATCTTCATAACGCGCATCATTTTGAGCACGTTCAAACTCCAATTTTGCTTTCTCTAGATTCTCTTTAGCACTTTTTACTTCGTCTAATTTATCTTTTTCAACTTGCCATTCATCGTGCATCAGTTTATGTTTTTCTTTTAAAACCTCTAATTCAGTTACGATTTCTTCTAATCGTTCCAGGGTTTTGCTCTCTGTTTCTTTTTTTAACGCCATTTCTTCAATTTCTAACTGACGGATTTTTCGTGTTAATTCATCCAATTCTTCTGGCATCGATTCCATTTCAACTCGAATTGAAGCACATGCTTCATCCACAAGATCGATGGCTTTATCTGGAAGAAATCGATCTGTGATATAACGGTTTGAGAGTGTTGCGGCAGATATAATAGCTTCGTCTAAAATTGTTACACCATGGTAGGATTCAAAGCGATCTTTAAGACCTCTTAAAATTGAAACTGTATCTTCAACCGTAGGTTCATCAATATTTACTCGTTGAAAACGACGTTCTAAGGCAGCATCTTTTTCGATATATTGACGATATTCATCGAATGTTGTTGCACCTATTAAATGTAATTCTCCACGCGCAAGCATTGGTTTTAAAAGATTTGCAGCATCCATTGAACCTTCTGTTTTTCCTGCTCCAACAACGTTGTGGATTTCATCAATAAACAACACAATGTTGCCATCTGCTTCTTTTACTTCATTGAGGACTGCTTTTAATCGCTCTTCAAATTCGCCTCGGTATTTTGCACCGGCAATCAATGATCCCATATCAAGTTCAATAAGTTGTTTCCCTTTTAAACTAAATGGAACATCCCCCCTCATCATTCGCCATGCTAAGCCTTCTGCGATTGCAGTTTTACCAACACCTGGTTCACCAATCAAAATTGGATTATTTTTTTGCTTTCTTGACAATATTTGAATAACGCGGCGGATTTCTTCATCTCGACCAATAACAGGATCAATTTTTCCATCTTTAACATCTTTGACCAAATCACGTCCATATTTTTTTAAAGCATTTAATTGGTTTTCAGCATTCGCTTGATCCATTGTTTTACCATTTAAAACCTCATTAATTGCCTTTTCAAGCGCTTTAATATCTATACCAAAACTATTCTCCTTTACGCATGCCATTAAAAGTGCATACATTGAGATAAATTGATCATTACGCTTTTCAGCCCATTTTTTTGCATCATTGAGTGTTTTTTCTAAATGAGGACTCATTTGTAATTGAGTATTTTGTGCTTTAGGTAACTGATTTAATTTCTGGTCAATTTGGTCAATAATTGTAAATTTATCTGTATCAATTAATGTAAAAATCTCATCGACTTCATTTCGTGATAATGTTGCTTTGTAAACATGAAGGGGTTCTAACATCGGATTTTGCATGGCTTGAGCTAGACTACTTGCCTCCATTAAAATTGTTTGAACTAATTCTGTTAATTTATCATAATTCATTTTTATTCACCTCTCTTTGTGGCACTCTTACTTAGTGAGTGCTAATGTGTTAGGAAAAGAAAGGTGTTTCTATTTGAACGCCTTTTTAAAACGATCAAACACCGAATCACCTTTGTCTTCTTTTAATTTCTCGTATAACTCTTTTTCACTCTTAGAAAGTTTTGTTGGAACTTCGAGTTTAACTTCAACAAACTGATCACCTAGACGACCTGTTCGTAAATCTTTAACACCTTTTTCTTTTAATCTGAATTTTGTATTGGGTTGTGTTCCCGCCGGAATTGTGAGTGTAACATCACCATGGACTGTCGGAACATCAATCTCTGTTCCTAAGGTTGCATCTATCGTTGATAATGGAATTGTAATATGAATATTACTTCCGTCACGCTTAAAGTGTTTATGAGATCCGACAACAATTTCTATGAGTAAATCACCGTTTGGACCACCATTTGCACCGCGTTCACCTTTACCACTTACACGTAATTGTTGACCTGAAAAAATTCCTGCTGGAACTTTTATATCAACATTGACACGTTTATTGATATAGCCTGCACCTTTACAGTCTTTACAATGTTTGCTAATAGTTTTACCTTTACCATTACAATCAGGACATACACCCTGTGTTTGAACAACGCCAAAAGGAGTTCGTTGTTGACGGACAGTTTGTCCGGTCCCGTTACAAGTTGAACATGTTTTTACATCCGACTTACTGTGGGCTCCTGTTCCATGACACGTTGTACATTCTTCATCAACATTTAATGTAACAGTTTTCTCAACACCAAAGATTGCTTCCATAAAATCAATTCGCATTGACATAAAGCGATCTTGTCCTTTTCTTGGGGCATTTTGATCATAGCTACTGCCACCACCAAAACCACCACCAAAGAATGAACTAAAGATATCTTCAAAACTATCGCCAAAGCCTCCACCAGAGAAGCCCCCTTGACCAAAACCACCATTTTGGTCAAAGGCAGCATGACCAAATTGGTCAAAATTTCCTCGTTTTGTTGAGTCGCTAAGAACTTCATACGCTTCTTGGACTTCTTTAAACTTTTCTTCTGCTCCTGGATCTTTGTTAACATCGGGATGATATTGTTTTGCTAATTTTCGATAGGCTTTTTTTATCTCATCATCCGTTGCGGACTTACTGACACCTAATACTTCATAATAATCTCTTTTTTGCGCCATGTTATCCTCCGCCCTTGTTTAATTACTCGTCTTTTTCTTCGAATTCTGCGTCAACCACTGTATCGTCATTGTTATCTTCATAAGGTTGAGCATTTACGCCATCACCTTGATCTGCATACATTGTTTGTGCCATTGCTTGGGCTGCTTGTTCGAGTGCATCAAGTTTTTCTTTTAAGTTTTCCATATCATTATTATCTAATGATTCTTGTAATTCGTCACGAAGTTTTGTTACTTCCTCACGTTGTTCGTCTGTAATGTTTGCATTTTCTTCATCTAATGTTGTATTAATTTGATGAATGAATTGTTCTGCTTGGTTCTTGAGTTCAACTTCTTCTTTTAAGCGATTGTCTTCAGCAGCGTTTTCTTCTGCTTCTTGAACCATTCTTTCGATTTCTTCTTCGCTTAATCCTGAACTGTTTGTAATTGTAATGGATTGTTTCTTACCTGTTCCTTTATCTGTTGCGGAAACATTAACAATACCGTTAACATCAATATCAAACGTAACTTCAATTTGTGGAATTCCCCTTGGTGCAGGAGCAATTCCATCGAGTTTGAATAAGCCAAGATTTTTATTGTCTTTAGCCATTGGTCTTTCACCTTGTAAAACATTAATATCTACAGCTGGTTGATTATCTGCTGCGGTTGAGAATACTTGTGATTTAGATGTAGGGATGGTTGTGTTACGTTCAATTAATGGTGTCATAACACCTCCCATAGTTTCAATACCAAGAGATAATGGCGTAACATCTAAGAGTAAGACATCCTTAACATCTCCAGAAATAACACCACCTTGAATTGCAGCTCCCATTGCAACCACTTCATCAGGGTTGACTGATTTATTTGGTTCTTTTCCTAATTCGCTCTTAACAGCATTAACAACAGCTGGAATACGTGTTGATCCACCCACTAATAGAACTTGATGAATATCATTACGTGTTAAACCTGCATCTTTAAGTGCTTGACGGACTGGAATCAATGTTCGTTCGACCAATGATTTTGTCATCTCGTCAAATTTAGCACGACTTAAACTTGTTTCTAAGTGTAATGGTCCTGCTTCACCAGCTGAAATAAATGGTAATGAGATTTGTGCATTCACAGTAGATGATAAATCTTTTTTAGCTTTTTCTGCTGATTCTTTCAAACGTTGCATAGCCATTTTGTCTTTTGATAAATCAATGCCATTTTCTTTTTTAAATAAATCAACTAAATGGTCAACAATAATGTGGTCAAAATCATCACCACCTAATTCATTATCTCCAGATGTTGATAATACTTCAAATGTTCCATCTGCTAATTCAAGGATTGAAACATCAAATGTACCACCACCAAGGTCAAAAACTAATACTTTTTGTTCTGTTTCTGTTTTATCAATACCAAACGCTAACGCAGCTGCAGTTGGTTCGTTAATAATACGTTCAACTTCTAAACCAGCAATTGTACCAGCATCTTTTGTTGCTTGTCGTTGGGCATCATTGAAGTAAGCTGGAACAGTAATAACTGCTTTTGTTACCTTTTCACCAAGATAATCTTCGGCGTATCCTTTTAAATATGAAAGAATCATCGCTGAAATCTCTTCTGGTGTGTAATCCTTACCTTCTAAGTTAACCTTTTCATTTGTACCGATTAATCGTTTGACTGAAATTGCTGAGTTTGGGTTTGTAACAACTTGACGCTTTGCCGCATCCCCAACAATACGTTCACCATTTTTAAAGCTTACGACTGATGGTGTTGTTCTGTTCCCTTCAGGGTTTGTAATGACGACCGCTTCGCCACCATCCATAACTGCTACTGCAGAGTTTGTAGTTCCTAAATCAATACCAATAATTTTACTCATAATTTTTCCTCCTATTCGCTGACTTTGACCATACTTGGTCTTAAAATACGATCTTTAATCATATATCCTTTTTGAAATTCTTCGATAACAATATTTGCTTCAACATCTTCCTGTTTCTCCATAACTACAGCTTGATGGAGATTGGGATCAAATTCTTTATTTAAAGCCTCTATTGCGACAACTCCTTCACGTTCTAACGATGATTTAAGTTGTTCATAAATCATTGAAACACCTTCATGCAATGCCTCATCTTTAGTTTCTGCCAATAACGCTCTTTCAAAGTTATCGAGTGCTGGCAATATTTCTAACGCAAAGTTTTGGATCTTATATTTTTGTGATAAGTCATGGTCTCTTTGTAATCGCTTCTTAAAGTTATCGGCTTCTGCTCTTACTTTGAGTCCATCTTCTTTGAGTGATTTTAATTCATTTTCTAAAATCTCTATCTCTTTTTTTAAAATGTCTTCTTCATTAAGTTCAACTGTTTCTTCCGACTCAACATTCTCTTCCAATGTTTCTTCTTCATTCACAGCTAAATCTTCTGTCTTTTTACTCATCGCCATCTTCCTTTCCATAGACTTTTTCAATCATTTCAGTAACATAGTCCATCATGGACAAGACAGCGCCGTATTCCATACGACTAGGCCCTACAACCATCAGTTTGTGTTCCTCGTCATCATCGCCTTGAAACGAGCTTGTAATGACTGCCATATCATCAACCCACGTTAATTCACTTTGAGTTGAACGACGAAGTGTCATTTGATCATGTTGGCTTGATAATTGTCGCCAAATATGAGAATCTTCAAGCATTCCCATCAACTGTCTAAGTTTCGTTACATCAGAGAATTCAGGCTGCATGAGCATGTTCTTTCGACCACTCATATAAACTTCATCCTGAGCAAATTTTACAAATGCTCCAACAAACGCCTCGAACAGCTCCTCATAATGACTCAATCGTTGTGATAAAATTGGCTTTAAACTTTCCATTCTTACCACTACTTCAGATAATGGAGTTCCCTTGAGTCGATCATTTAAAATAGTTGTACAACTTTCTAAATCTTCAACTGATATCTCATCATCAAATTTAAAGACACGATGCTCAGCATGACCTGACTCAGTCACAAACACCGCCATCGCTGACAATGAATTCAAAGGAATTAATTGAATGCTTTTTAGGGTCTCATCATTTGAACTAGGCCCTAAAACAACGGACGTTAAATTCGTCATTTGTGACAAAATATCACAACTTTGCCGAATTGCCTCCTCGATGCTCAGACGACGATCTGAAAATATTTGTGACAACGCCACTTCAACCGCTTGATTCTGAACATCTTCCATTAGATGCTCTACAAAGAATCGATAGCCCTTTGTTGAAGGAATACGCCCACTTGACGTATGGGTTTTCTCTAACAGCCCTAACTTTTCAAGATCAGACATTTCATTACGAATTGTTGCTGATGAATAATTTAAGTTATACTTATCAATTAAAGTTTTCGACCCAACCGGTTCTGCTGTATTGACAAATTCATTGACAATGGCTTTAAAAACTTCAATCTTTCGTTCTGTTAACATGGGTTACCCTCCTATCTTTTTGCATCTACGAATAGTTTACACCATCTCTTTGGCACTGTCAAGGGTTGACTGCTAAAACATTAAAAAAAAAGGACTTTATGTCCTTTGATAATAATGAATTGTTGTATTACCATACGTTTTAGATCGATAACGACTCAGGTTTCCATAACCATCACGAAGATGTACATTTCGATCGGTTTCCACAATACAATAGCCCTTTTCTTTTAATATTTCAAGCGATGCAATTGTAGCAACAACCTTATCTATATCTTTATAATCATAAGGCGGATCTAAAAATATACAATCAAAGACTTCCAAGGACCTCTTCAAATAAGTGGGAACATCCATCACTTTCACATCACTTCGATTCTTTACATCAAAATTATGAATGTTTTCCTGAATCATCGCTGCAGCTTTTCGATCAACTTCAACCATGACAGCTTTTTCATAGCCTCGACTTAAAGCTTCTAGAGCCATCGCCCCTGTTCCAGAAAATAAATCTAAAAATGTTCCTTCATCGAAATAAGAACCTAAATGATCAAATATTGCCGCTCGAACTTTATCACTCGTTGGACGACTAACCCTTGATTTTAAACTGTTAATTTTACGTGAACCAAATTCACCTGCAATAATTCTCATACGTGTTTAACCTTCTTCTGTTCTAATGCCTTATGTCGAGAAATAACACTTTGAGATAAGCCGATAGCTAACATAATCGCCATTCGACTTGATCCCCCTGCTGAAATAAAGAGCAGTGGAACTCCTGTCAGTGGAATTAAAGCAGTAATCCCTCCAACATTAAAGACAAAGTGAATCATGATATAAGCAACCGTCCCAACCAACACCATCTTTTCTTTTTCAAACTTAACCTTAAATGCCATTTTCAACAATCGATAAATAACAATACCATATAATATAAGAAGAAATGAAAAACCAATCATACCAAGTTCCTCAATCACAACCGCTAAAATCGCATCATTCTCTGCTTCTGGAAGGTATGAGTATTTAATAAACCCTTTTCCATAACCAACACCTAATAATCCACCTTTAACAAATGCGACAATTCCATTAAAAATCTGATAATACCCATTGTCATATCGATTGGTGAATGGATTTGCACTAATTCTAAAACGATCAATCATATAACTTGGGATTGGCAACTTATCAATCATCGCAACCCCTTTGGGAGTTGTAACCCAAAACATTAAGATTAATCCAATAACAAGAAGCGTAAACATAACTCGTTGCGCTTTACTCATCGCTAGATTAGATGGAACCAGCATTACGACATAAGTAATCCCTGCAATTACCACGGCAGACCCTAAATCTTTTTGAGCAATTGTGACAAAGCCAACAATAATCAATACGATAACAATAGGAGTTTTTGCTAATTTCCACATACTTTTTACTTTCGTTGAAACTTTTTGTTTATCGCCTAGGAAATAAGCCATCAGTAGAATGACAAAGACTTTCGCAAACTCACTGGGTTGAATTGTAATTTTTCCAATCCGAATCCAAGCTCTTGCTCCTCGAACTGATGGGAAAGCCATGGTTAAAAATAAGAGCCCCATAATTCCAATGAGAATTTTCATATAATGTTTACCAAATGCTTTAAAACTAAAATTTCGAGCTGCCTGAACCATGATATAGTAAGAAGCCACAATAAAAGCAATCTCTTTCACAAAAATAATCGTAAGAGACTTGCGTGTTGCAATGCTTGTCATGTTTGCGGATAAAATCATTAATAAACCAAATAAGTTTAGAAAAATTATCGCAGCATGAATTCCTTTATCATAGCCTTTGGGCATTTTTATGTTAAATATTTTTCGTATCATATCAATACTTTACCACATTTTAGACGAAAAATAAGGCAAAGACTTTCAAAATTATCATTTTTAAGTTATTATACTTATAACAGACCAACATAATAATATGATTAAAAGGAATTGAGGATTAAAAATGAAAAAAATAAATATGGACACCATCGTCCTAGACCCTAACCCTGTTTTGCGTCAAAAATGTGAGATGGTTTCTTTTCCGTTGCAAGAAGATGATAAAAAAATTATGAATAGCTTGTTGAAATATGTGCGAGATTCTCGTGATGAAGAATTAGCAGAAAAAGAAAACCTACAACCAGCTGTAGGAATTGCAGCACCTCAAATAGGTGTTTTAAAGCAAATGACTGCAATTGTTGTTGATATTGAACAGAAAGATGGTTCATTTAAAACTGTTGAGTATGCGCTTATCAATCCGAAAATTATTTCACACTCTGTTAAACAAACTGCCTTAAAATATGGCGAAGGATGTCTATCTATTCGCGAAACCCATGAAGGGATTGTGCCAAGACACAAACGAATCCGTATACAGGCATATGACATGATTCAAGAAAAAAATATCGATTTTAGAGTAAAAGATTATTTAGCAATCATTTTACAACATGAGATTGATCATTTAAACGGCGTATTATTTTATGACCACATTAATCAAGAAAATCCTTGGTTTGATCAAGATATAGAAATTATAGATTAGGAGTAATTATGAGTACAAAGAAAGAAAAAATTAAAAATACTGACACGCTAGTTTATGCTTTAGGTGGATTAGGTGAAGTTGGTAAAAATATGTATTGTATTGAACATGAAGACGAAATCATCATTATTGATTCAGGTGTCATGTTCCCTGAAGAAGAATTATTAGGGGTTGATTATGTCATTCCCGATTATACTCATCTTGTAAAAAACAATAAGAAAAAGAAAACATTGGTTATTACCCATGGTCACGAAGACCACATTGGTGGGATTCCTTTCTTATTACAACGAGTACAAATCGACAACATTTATGCCCCACGATTTGCTAAAGCGCAAATTCATCGAAAATTAGAAGAACGTAAAATGCATGCAAATATCATTGAAATCAACGCTGAGTCAAAAATCAAGACAGAGCACTTTATTATTGGTTTCTTTAATGTTATCCATTCAATTCCAGATGCAGTTGGAGTATTAGTTAATACGCCCAATGGACGCGTTGTTTCAACGGGTGACTTTAAGTTTGATTTAACGCCTGTTGGATCAAATTCTGATTATCAAATTTTGTCATACTTTGGTGAAATTGGAATCACACTCTTACTCAGTGATTCAACCAATGCTGAAGTAAGTGGCTTCTCGATTAGTGAGAAAGAAGTTGCGAAAGAGATTGGTGGCATTTTTAGAAAAGCCGAAGGCCGTATCATCTTGGCAACCTTTGCATCAAATGTGTATCGAGTTCAACAAATTATCGATGCTGCGATCGCTGATGGACGAAAAATTGCGATTTTTGGACGTTCAATGGAAAATATCGTAACAATCGCTCGAAAATTAGGTCACATAAAAGCTGCTGATAAGCACTTTGTAAAAGCACATCAATTAAATAAGCTCCCTGCTAATAAAGCATGTATCATTTGTACTGGGAGTCAAGGTGAACCCATGGCTGCTCTAAGCCGTATAGCCAATGGAACTCACCGCCAAATTAGTGTGATGCCTGGTGATACTGTGGTATTTTCATCCAGTCCAATCCCTGGGAACGCACAATCAGTTTCACATGTTGTTAACCAATTAACACGTCGTGGTGCTAATGTTCTAACAAACTCACCCTTGAATTCCTTGCACACAACAGGACATGCGTCTAAAGAAGAACAAAAGCTTATGCTACAACTTGTTAAGCCGGAATTTTTTATGCCAATGCATGGTGAATATAAAATGTTAAAGACTCATCAAAACACTGCCATTGAAACCGGGGTTAAACCTGAAAACATCTTTGTATGTGCAAATGGTGATGTAGTCGGTCTAAGAGATGGCGAAGCATTCGCAACCGATGTTCGATTCCAAGCCGATGATATTTATGTGGATGGAAAAGATAGCAGTGGTTTATCAACAGCTGTCCTTAAAGATCGTAAAATCTTGTCGGACAGTGGTCTTGTGAGTGTTGTCGTAACCATCGATTCAAGACAAAATAAAATTTTAACTAAACCAACAATTGTAAGTCGTGGTTTTGTCTTTATCAAAGACAACCAAACTTTAATTAAAGAAGCTGAAAAAATTGTATACGATGCTTTAAATAAACGTATGACTAAACGTGTTACCTTTGGTGACATTAAAAACACCATCCGTGGATCACTTGAGCCATTCCTTTATAAAAAAACACAAAGAAACCCATTGGTCGTTCCTGTTATCTTGAACAGAAACGAAGAGGTAAGCAATGAAAAGAAAGCATAGACAAGTACTTATTTTAAGTCTTGTCTTTCTTTTATTACTTGGTGTTTTTTTAGATATGAAAGTGTTTGCCATTAAGCGACATAAGACACGATTTGAAACAATAACCCATCCTACAATCCCCCCTTCTTTCGACGGAGTAACGATTGCTTACTTTTCTGATGTTTTGTCTAATACAGAATTGTTGGATAAATCTATTTCCTCAATCAACAGGAGTAAGCCAGATATCATCCTCTTTGGTGGTAATTTATTTTTGAATAAACCCAATGAAAAAGAACGAAAAGAAATGGTAA
Organism: Erysipelothrix urinaevulpis; assembly: GCF_009828835.1. Classification (GTDB taxonomy): domain Bacteria; phylum Bacillota_I; class Bacilli_A; order Erysipelotrichales; family Erysipelotrichaceae; genus Erysipelothrix; species Erysipelothrix urinaevulpis. The sequence continues at coordinate 137,832 of NZ_WTTB01000005.1, read as the reverse complement.
AAAAACTAGATGCTCTCAAAGCACCACTCGGTAAATATATGGTTCTTGGTGACTTGGACCATAAATTTGAAACTTATGCCTTACTAGATCAAGCTGGTTTTCGACAATTAAGTAATAATTCAAATAAACTTTACAACTTTAATAATGAATTTATTCAACTGACAGCTGTTGATGAAAAACAGACACAGTATGTTGCTAATCCTGAATCGTTTGAGATTTTCGTGATGCATGATGGAAAGTTAGCGGATTCGCTTGATAAAACAGACTATAATCTTTTATTAGCTGGAAAATATTTAGGGGGTCTTTTTAAACCTCCATTTATCGATCCATTGGCTGATCATGGTAAGTATTATAAAAAAAGATATGATTTAAATGACAAAACAATCATTAATTCCCAGGGACTTGGAACTCGAGATATCGAATTAAGATTTAATACCAACCCTGAAACAATTATAATTTTGCTTGAAAGTAGTCCATCAAATGAATCATAAAACAATTAGTCATGCCTTTTTAGAAAGCCGCTTAAATAGCACCTCATCAGCTGTTGATATGACATGTGGTAATGGGCATGATACAGAATTCCTTGCAACCATTTGTCGTGATGTTTTAGCAATTGATATTCAAAAAGAAGCCATTAAAAACACTCAACAACGATGTCAAGTGTTCAAAAATATTGAGTATTTACATATGGACCACAGCCAGGTGTCTTTTAAGAAGCGATATGATGCATATATGTATAACTTAGGCTATTTGCCTCACTCAGATAAAACAATCATCACACACGCCTCTACAACCCTTACCTCACTTAAAAAAATAATCGCAAATAAACCTAAATATCTTAGCATTGCATGTTATCGCGGACACGAAGGCGGCAATGATGAGTATCAAGCAATTATCGACTTTCTTGATGCACTTGAAATTCAATACATTACACTTGCCTATCAACGTTCAATGAGTCCCATCACTCTTTTGATTGATTTTGTAAATCCCTCATCATCAACAATTCTCGTTGATGAACTAAGGCATTTACCCCAAACACAGGCACACTCAATTCTGAAATCCAAGCTTCAATTGATTTGAACTCAATCCGATCAACCAAAAAACTCTCTTCATATGTAAGCGAGTTTTTTTCTACTTTTAAAATTTTCGCAATATGATAATGATGGATGTTAACTTGACCAAGTAAAGCATACTCATCGATAACTGTATTAAAATATTTAAGCTTTCCTAACGTGAAACCTGCTTCTTCTAAACTTTCACGACGACACGCATCTTTAATGTTTTCACCGATTTCTAGCCCACCACCAATGGATTCATAATGATTTCTTACGCCAAATAGATCTTTGCCAAGTAAATGAATCATGGCAACCTCACCCTTATCATTCAATGCAAAAACACGTACACTCGTACGTATTTTTTTTATGTCTAATAGTTTCTGAGTTGGATCACTTAATTTATACATCAATATTCCCTTTCCTATTAAAAAAGCCCACTAAGGGGCAGATTTTAATTTTTTGTTGATTGACGCGGTGTATAAAGATATGATAATTCAATTTCTTTATCTTCAACCTCATCATCATTTAACATTTTCGTTAATACACGCATTGCAACGGCTCCTAAATCATAAGAAGGAATTGCGAAACTACTTAAACGAGGACGAACCATTGAGTTATACTTCGTATCAATAACACAAACAACTTCCAACTCATCCGGAACTTTTATTCCACGTTCTGATGCTGCATTCATCGCTGAGATTGCTTGTGAATCTCGGTTAGCAATTAAGAAATCATAGGGTATCTCTTCGATATGATCAAGGAAATAATCATACGAACGACGATACTCATTTGGAATTGGAATATAGCCTTCATCCTCAATGCCAAATTCCTTATATGCTCTTTGAACACCTTGACGCATTAGTTTTGTACTAAACTCATTCTTTTGATCTTGAATAACAGCAATCCTAATGTCTTTATTGTCTTGTAACTTTTGAAGACTCAATTCATATACTGCTCGTTCTATATCAACAAATACTGAAGAAATTTGTTTATCTGACATTCTATTTCCAATAATAACAATTGGGAATTCATACTTACTCAACTCAGCTAATTCATCTTCCATCAATTTGTCATTATAAATAATGACACCATCAACTCTAGATTTAATAACATCATCAATCACTTCTTTAATGTCAACAATTCCTTCTGTCATCGTATGCAATACAATATTGTACTTATAGATTTTGGCGACATCAATCAAACCATTAATAATTTGACCTGTATATACAAAACTTGCTTCAGGAACTAACAACGCAATCGTGGTTGTTTTTTGTAATGCAAGTCCCTGTGCAACCGCATTAGGTTTATAGCCTAATTTATCAATTGCTGCCTCAACTTTCTGACGCGTTTCATCACGAACGATTTCTAAACCGTTAATAACACGAGAAACTGTTGCTAATGAAACATCAGCTTCTTTTGCTACATCATAAATCGTTACTCTTTTCATCTTTCTTGTCCTCCTGCCCTAAATCATCTATTGCATCTTGGACTTTTTTCTCACTTTTTTCTAGAAAGACAATTATATCCTCATCAATATCTTTTACTTTATCAATAACCGATTCAGCTCCATCTTTCGTAGCTTCTTTTGCATTGGCAAGTACTTCATCAACCGACTCAATACTTGTTTCTGCAATGTCTTCTATGTCATCTTTCACATCTTCTGATAAATCACTCACATCATCCACAATTGTTTCAATTGTATCATCTGCTACATCAATAAATTGAACTGCGTTATCTTTAACCTCATCAACATGATCTTCAAGATCATCTGCGGTCTCTTTAACATCTTTTTTTGTTTCTTCTAACCATTCACCAAATTTTTCACTGCCTTTTTTAAAAGCATCTGAACTTGCATCAACAGCTTCTTGCGTTTTTTCTTTTACGACGTCTGCTCCACGTTTGACCGTTGGATGATTAACAAAGTCATCAAAGCCTTCTTTTGTTTTATTAACAAAGCGATCAATAACGCCTGATGCCTCAACTTTAGCAACAACATCTTTTGCTGATTCATACATAGTACTTGATAATTTACCTAAATCTTCAAGTAGTTCACTTTTATTAGGTGATGATTCGATCACTTCCAAACTTGATTCAATTAATTCCTTGTTTTTAACGACAAGTTGCTCTGCTCGCTCTTCGATATACTCTTGTTTCTTCAATTGAGATATCATCTCTAGTGAACGGACATTCATTGTATTAATTGTATCCACTGCTTTATCACGAAAATCAAGCAACTGATCTTGACCACTTTTTTTCGCAATTAATTCATTACTTGTACTATAGAAGTCATAGACCAAGTTATCAATTTCATATACAAGTGCATTTAATAATTCTTCGTGTTTATTCATCATAGACTCCGAAATCCTCCTCTGTATATTCATCTTCTTCATTCTTATGCTTCTTTTTACCCACTAAATCCTTCATACTATTCAACAATGCATCAGAGTGCTTCAATGAAAAAGAAGCAATCGAATTCACTGCACCTGCTGTAGCATTATTCACCATATCTACAGTGCCTGAAACATTATTTAAGGTATCTAATGGTTTTTCTAACTTCTCTACTGAATCATTGGTACTTTCAAGTACCTTTTCAACTTTATCAAGTGTTTGTGGTAAGCGTTTCAACACAAGGTATACTCGATATAAAAGCAGTGCTAATAGAATTAAACAAATTAGAGCAACTACTGGAATTAATACTGATGATAATTCATTCAAACTTAAAAGTAAATCATCTACCATACTTGTCGCCACCTCTCTATACTCTTAATTATAACGCTTTCTGAAAAAGTTTTCAATCGTTGTAACGGAGTTTCAAAGCATCTCGTAAATCATAAATATCCTTCGAACTCATGAAAACATACACAGCCGGTCCAAAACTTTGTAATAAATCCAAACTTTGCTCATCCAAATCAATCAAATGACTTCCAGGAATCATGGTTTGTAAATCATCAATATCCATATCGATTCCTTCTTCATAATCGTCAATACTTGTGAAAGGCATCAAGCAAACCTCATCAGCTTGACCTAATGACGACGCAAATTGATCTTGAAAATAATGCAATCTCCCAACTCGATGGCCTTTAAAGATTGCGACAATCTTCCGATCAGGATAACGTGTTTTTGCCGCTTTTAATGTCACATCAATTTCTGTAGGATGATGAGCATAATCATCAATATAAATATTCTCTTTACCTTCTTCAATGACAAAGCGTCTTAAAGCACCTTTAAAATTTCTTAAACCCATTTCCATTTGTTCGACGGTTATACCTTCATAAATACCCACTGCAATAACTGCCAATGAATTTAAAACCATGTGGTCTCCAACAATTGGTAAGTTAAAACGATGAATTTTTTGATCTTTATAATAAACATCAAACGCTGTCGAATCATGCATCTTGTCCATGTTTTTTACATAGATATCATTGCCACTTGTAAAACCGTAAGTAATAATGTTTCCTGATAAGTGCATGCGTTCTAAATGCTCATCATCGCCATACACAATCAATAACTCACTCACATTTTTTGAAAACTCTTCAAATGCTGATAGATAATCTCTTTCATCTTTAAAATAGTCAACATGATCAATTTCAAAATTTGTCATAATCGCGATATTAGGATGATATGAAAGAAAATGACGACGGTATTCACACGCTTCAACAGAAAAATAGGTATCATCTAAATCCAAGAATCCACGACCATCACCAATCAGGGTCCCAGCTTTTTGAGAATAAGATAACATATCATGAAGCAAGGTAGTTGTTGTCGTTTTACCATGTGATCCACTCACTGTAATTGTTCGATAATCATTCATCATCTTTCCAAGAAAATCATGATAGGAATAACGTTCGATATTCGAGTTTTCCTTTGCAGCCTTTACTTCGACATTATCGTTAGTGAAAGCATTACCAATTACAACAATATAATCATCTTTGATATTATTAGCATCAAAAGACAAAATTGGTATATTTAACTCTTTTAAACTATCTTCAGTAAAGAAGTGACGATCAATATCAGACCCCAAGACTGTGTAACCAAGATTATGGCAGATTTTTGCCAACGATGCCATTCCTGTTCCTTTTATTCCAATGAAATAGACAGTCTTATTGTTCATCATCTAAGTCCTCCAAAAAGTCATATAACGATACTTGAACTTCCTCTGATTCTTCAGAAGGCGTTAACATATCTTTCAAATCATACGTTAATATATTTTCATCAAATTCTTCTTCTTCCAAGTCTTCAATCATTCCATACATTGGACTGATAACAGTTGTACTCGGTTTGTTTTTCTTCACTGTTTTTGCTTTTGTTTTCTTAACCTGTGGCTCTTCATTATTGCCACCAAAAATAGGACTAATGATCTCTTGAGGTTTATAATCCTTCTCAACAATAACTGGCTTCTTCTTCATTTTAGGCATTTCATAGACTTCCTTTGCCTTTTCTTCGCCATCAACATCAATTCGATTGGACCTTGGTTTTTCCTTATCTTCATTAATTTCAGTTTTAAAACTTGCTTTCTCTGAAGCTTGAACCTCCTCAACGACTTGACTTTTTTTCATTAATTCTTTATCTTTTTCTTCTTTATTCAAGACCGATATTGGCTTCATTTCAGGGATATCAATACTCTCTTCACCCTCAATATCCAAATCTTCTTCAAGCACTATTTCTTCTTCTTGAAATAACAGGGATACAATTTTTCGGAACATCTTTACTCCACCTCTTGTTCTTCTATCTTATCGTCTGGATGCAATTGATTGTACATATCGATTAAGTTTCCATCTTCTGGAACAACATGCTCAAAGAAATCTGTTTGGATTGTTGAATCCTGAACAATTTCCTTATTAGAATACGCTTCAAATACACGTCTTTCCTCAACCTGTACACTTCTTAATATCATAATCATTTGCTCTACCATAAAATCATAATTTGCTTGATTCACCAAACTAATCATTTCAATAAAATCATTTTCAATCATTACCATATAGTTATTATCTTTAAACTCATAAACAGACATCAAAACACTGCGTTCAATATCTTCTTGATCTAAGTAACGATTGTCTTCACTAAATACGATTTTTTCATTCTTGGGTTTAACGAGATTAACTTCACCATCGCCATGTTGACTCGCAACAACACGACTTACTTTGAGATTCATCATAATTTGTTGTTTTTCAACTTCAATCAAACTTGCTAATTGAGTCCCGGATTTAACACCAGCATTTGGGGGGAGATAATACTTATAGAAAGGTTTGTTATGGTTTGTACCTGATACCAAGGGTCTGGCTAAGCTTTCTTCCATCGTTTTATTAAAATCGACAGGTTTTGGCTGACATGCCGTCAATAACGCTAGACTTGCTATCACTAATAAAATCTTACGCAAGCACATCACCCCAAACAGTTTCAGTTAAGAACTTAACAATTCCTTTTTGTGCCGATAAATAATCATGCACATCCAAGATACTGCTTGATGTATGAATATTACGAGCACATACACAGCAAGTTAATGTCTTAACACCATCATGAACTTTATGCACAATACCAGCATCAGTACCGCCATTAGAATAATAATACTGATGGTCAATATCGTATTTTTCACAGGTATCTACGAAATGATAAAGAATTTCTTTGTTCGCAATCATACTTCCATCCATGACTCGAATTAAAACACCATCCCCTAGCTTTCCAAGTGCACTTTGATCTAGAGCATCGTTAGCTGGTGAACAATCAAGAATAATCGCAAAATCAGGGTTAATCATTTGCGACAAAGTCTGTGCCCCTCTAAGGCCAACTTCTTCTTGAACACTTGCTCCAATATAGAGATCAAAATCTAACTCAACGTCTTTTAATTGTTCAAACAAATCAAGACCCATTACACAACCATAACGGTTGTCGAAGGCTTTCGCTAATAGACGATTGCCAGCATCCAATTCTACAAAGTCACCTTGAACAACAACCATATCACCAATTTGAATGCCCATTGCTAACACAGCATCTTTATTTTTAGCTCCCACATCCACAATCATTTGGTCAATTGTCATAGGCTTACTTCGTTCAGCAGGCGTTAACATATGAGGTGGAATACTCCCTATTGTTCCAGCAAATTTTTGACCATGACGGTTTGTCAAGCGAATTCGATGCGCTAGTAACGTTTGGCTAAACCATCCACCCACAGCATGAATTTTCAAGACTCCTGTCTCAGTGATGTCCTTAACTAAAAAACCGATCTCATCCATATGACCTAAGACTAATACTTTGGGTGCATTTTCTTTCTTACTGCGTTTTACACCCGCAATGCTTCCAAGATTATCACGAATAATTTCATCGGTATACTTGCCGTATTCTTTTTCTAAATAACGCGCAACCTCATGCTCATGACCACTCACACCATCAATTTGTGTCAATTCTTTAAACCATGTTAATTGTTGTTTATTTAGCATTGTTATTTTTCCTCCATACGCCTCGGTAAATTGGCATTCCCATTTCTGTAAATTTTCTCTCATATTCTGTGAAGGGATCAATTTGTTCTTCACATCTAAAATCAACATCAAATTCAATCAAATCAAATTTATGTTGATCAAAATAAATCACCGAATCATTAAATAATTTACGGTTATCTGTCTTGAACCAAATTTCACCATTTTCATTGAGTAACGTATGATAGATATCTAATTGTGTCTTATACGTTAAACGACGTTTATGATGACGTTTTTTGGGCCAAGGATCGGAAAAATTAAGGTGAATAACATCTAACTCATTAGGAGCAAAAACATCCAATAAATTAACGGCATCACCTAAGATCCAAAACTGGTTATCACGTGGGTTTTCTTTCAATTTTCTAAGAGCGATTGAACTTGCAGTATAATCACGCTCAATGGCGATAACACCTGCTTGGGGATACAGCTTTGCTAACCCATGCCAGTAATCACCCTTCCCCGCTCCAATCTCTAATCGTAATGATTTACTTTTTAATTTGTTTTTCCATTGTCCTTTATATTGATCACTTGGTTCCATATAGTAATCTTCATACTGAGTAAAGATATCTTTACTCCAAGGTTTTTTACGCATTCTCATGTATTGTTACCTCTATTCCATACAGTTATATTGTAACATGATTAGCAGTAAATTTGGTGAAACTATGCTAAAATAAAGTCATGGAAACTAATTTAAAAGTATGTGGAATTGTGGTTGAATATAACCCTTTCCATAATGGACATATTTATCACATAAATAAAGCTCGTGAAATCAGTGATGCCGATGTTTTAATTGCGGCTATGTCCCCTAATTTTGTGCAACGTGGGGAACCCGCATTTATTAATAAATGGGCTCGAACGCGTGCCGCATTAGAAGCTGGAGTCGATATTGTCATCGAAATTCCAACCTATTTTGTCATGCAACGCGCTGATATTTTTGTAGAATCAGCGATCCGATTATTATCTTATCTTCAAGTGGACACGATCGTATATGGTTCCGAGACAAACGAAAAACAAGCAACACCAGTCTTTGATCCAAAAACAATGAGTGATGGATCTAGTTTTGCTAAAGCAAGCAATCCTAATAACTTGAAACCAAATGATCTTCTTGGTTCATTGTATGAAAAATACGCCCAACAATATGCAATGAACACTTACACAATCCAAAGAACAAACAATTATAAAGACAAAAACCTCAATGGTAACATTGTATCGGCCAGTGCAATCCGTCATAATTATAAAAATAAGCTTGATATGAGTCAATTTACCCCTATGAATTTTTCCAAGCAAATTCATTCTTTAACTGATTACGACTCCTTATTTAGACTCTTGTGGCATCACCAAGACGCTACAACGCTTCAATCAAATCTCTTGATGGATGAAGGCATTGAGAATCTTTTTTTAAAACACCGCTCACTCCCATTAAATCAACTCATCCAAAAAACCACCTCTAAGCGCTATACAGAGAGTAAGATTAAACGAACTTTATTCAACACCTTATTGAATCATAAAAAAGATTCGGTACACTTCCCACCACACGCACGGATCTTAGGTTTTAACGAAAAAGGACAAACCTACCTATCTGAGCATAAAGATCACTTGTTGACCTGTTCTTCTTTCAAAGACTATGCTCTCAAAGATCAAGAGCTCAATGCAAGTGCTATTTATGCAAGCCCCTACTCAAAAGAATATTATCAAGCAACACTTCAACGTGAAAAACAAGCTCCAATCATCATAAAAAAAGACAACATCGTATAAAAATGTTGTCTTTTTTGAAGCTTCATTTTGATAGATAATCAATAATTACTCGTTAACTTTTCAATTGTCTTGTTGTTAAACTGATAGACTTCATCAGCCAATAACTCAATATCACCACTAATATGACTTGTCAGAAGAATTATTTTTCCTTCACTTCGAAGTCTCTTTAATATTGTGATGATGTTATCTCTTCCTGCATGATCTAATCGATAAAAAACCGAATATTCTCATCTTTATCAAGATTTAAACATTCGGATTGATTACTTATTCATTTTTATTTTAATTTTTTTGGAGTTTCCCAGGTAAAACCATCACGACCAAAATGACCATAATTACTTGTAGATTGGTAAATTGGTTGAAGTAAATCAAGCTCATCGATAATATTTTGAACAGAGAAATCAAAGTTACGGTTAATAATTTCTAAAATTTCTTCTTTAGGTTTTGCTTCTGTTCCAAATGTTTCTAAGTGAATCGACAATGGCTGACTTAATCCAATTGCATAGCTAAGTTGAATTTCCACGCGATTACAAAGTTTTGCTGCAACGAGTGATTTCGCAACATATCTTGCGTAATAAGCTGCCGAACGGTCAACTTTTGATGGATCTTTCGAACTAAAGCAACCACCACCAATACGACCAAATCCACCATATGAGTCAACAACAATTTTTCGTCCTGTTGTTCCTGAATCACTGAATGGACCTGCAATACTGAACGCACCACTTGGATTAATGATGAATTTAGTATCGTCTCTTAACAATTCTTGTGGAACGACTTTTAGAATCAAATCATTCATGATTGTCTCTTGGATTTTTTCTTGCGTGATGCCCTCTTCATGAGATGCACTTACCAAAATAGTATGAACATATAACGGTGTCATTGCTTCGTCATAAGCAACTGTTACTTGTGTTTTACCATCTGGTTTTAACCAACTGTGTGTTTTTCTTAAATCGGTTAAACCTTTGGCTAATTTATGAGCCAAATCGATGGTTAATGGCATGAAGTTTTCTGTTTCATTACAAGCATAACCAAACATAATTCCTTGATCTCCTGCCGATGTTGTTGCTTCACCAATCACTGCTTGATTAATTTGTGATGATTGCTTCTGTACTTTTACAAGTACTTCAAAATCTTCCAGGTAGCCAATCCCTTTCACAACTTCTTTTGCAATTCCTTCATAATCAATTGTAGCGCTAGTGTTGGCTTCACCATAAACTAAGATAAAATTATCTTTGATAGTAGCCTCCACAGCCATTTTTGATGATTTATCAACGCGTAAAGCAGCATCAACAAATGCATCCGCAATTTGATCGCAGATTTTATCGGGATGACCTTCTGTAACACTTTCAGAAGTAAAATAAATAGTAGACATATAAAGCCCCTTTTCTAGCGACATAAAAAAAAGTCTTAGTAACGAAACTAAGTCTTCCTGTTCCTATAGAAGTTTAGTTTATCGTAATGTTAGCTGTACCACCTTGCAAAAGCAGGTTGGTATGAGGTTATGGAGCTAACTCTCTACCTCAACTCTTGATAATCGCACAATTTATTATACACCAGGTTCCATTAGAACTCAAGTTTTTTTAAGTTGATTATTCAAAAGAAAAAACTAGTCATAGCTAGTTTAATCAAGGGGTCTTTGACGATAATTCCCTTCAATTCTTTGAACAGAAGCAATCTCTATAAACGCACATGGGTCAGATTGTTTAATACTTTTAACAATCAATTCTACTTCAAACGCATTCGCCACCATGTACAACATAGTTTTGTCTTGTTTTTTGTACATTCCAATACCATCAAATTTTGTGATACCATGACGAACTACTTTTAATAAATCATCACTCACGTTTTCAGGATGCTCTGTGATAATATGAATACTCGATAATTTATAACGATTATGATATGTTTCAATAATTTTCGTGGAAACAATTTGATAGAGAATCGAATACAGAGCCAGTGTCCAATTATATTGCCATCCATAATAAACTAGCATCGAGATATTAAAAAACATAATCAAGTCCCACATTGGTTTATTTTTAACCATAGAATAATATATCGCTATAAAATCAGTACCACCTGCACTACCGTTCATTCTAAGCGCGATACTGGAACCAATTCCATTGATCAACCCACCAAAAACAGCAATCAAGATCATGTCTTGTGTCGCAATCACTGAAGGAAGTAGATCCACAAAGATACTGGTTAATGTAACATGTAAAAATGATAGTGTTAAAAATTTCACGCCTAAATGCTTATAGACTAGCGAGAGCAATAATGCATTAATTACGAAATAAAGTAAACTAAATGACAAATTAATCCCAAGCAAACGATTAGCTTCCATGACAAATAAGCTGGTTAGCCCAGCAACACCACTTGGAACTAAGTTTCCTTGTTGTACAAATATTTTAATGGCTGTAGCAGAGAACAAGGCCCCAACTGCAACACCGATAATATGGTATGGTTTTATAAGTTTTAAATTCTTCATATCCTGTCTTTCTTTCTGTATTTTAATTGGTTTTATCATTTAATGATAACCCCTCTTTGCAATATAACATACATAGAATTTTTTTCAACAGTTCTTCACTATTTTTAATAAAAAAAACCAAAGAAAATCATCCTTGGTCTATTATTTTAATCCTCACAACAACAGCCAGCACAGTCTTCCTCTTCGTCAAGTGTCGCCTCAACAGCTAAACAATCAATTTTAATCTTTGCGTTTTGTGGTAACTTTGACACTTCAACACACGATCGAACAGGATATGGATGGGAAAAGTAAATCGCATAAATTTGATTAATTTTTTTGAAATCGTCCAAATTTTCGACATAGACAGTCGTCTTCACAACATCATCTAAGCTCATGCCTGCTTCTTTTAAAACTAACTCGATGTTTTCAATGATCTTTCGAGTTTGAACACCAACATCATCGCTCACTAATTCGAAATTCTCATCTAAGGGTAACTGACCTGAAACTAAAACATAAGGACCTACCTGCATTGCAACGGAATAAGGACCCACTGATTCTGGCCCATTATCAACGATAATTTGTCGCTTACGCATAAGGTTTCATCCTTTTATAATAACTCTCGGTAAAATTCATCACTATCTTCCTCTCGATTAAGGCGATTGTTTAATTTGATAAACCCAATAATTCCAGCAATAACAATTAGAATTAAAGAAACAAGTCCAATAACATCATCAAATGTTTCAATCATACTTTCACCTCACTATCTAAATTATAGATAAACCCTTTCTTACTTTCAATCAATAAGCCTTAATCTTGCGCCTGATTTATTTTTGAGAGCCCTAAAAAATCTTTTTGTCTTAAAACTTCATAGGTTACCAAAGCAACCGTATTGGAGAGATTCATACTTCGTGCATTTTCAACCATTGGAATTCTTAAGAGTTCATCTTGATAAGCGTCTTTGATCTCTTGTGGTAAACCTTGACTTTCTCCTCCAAAAATTAAATAAATATCCTCTTCAATTGATTGATAATCAAAATCAGAATATGTTTTACTTGCAAAACGACTTAAGAAGAAATACTGACCTTTTTCTTGATCAACAAAATCATCCCAATCTACATGGCGTTTAAGGTCCAGTGATGACTCATAGTCCATCACTGAACGCTTAACTTTCTTACTATCTAAAATAAACCCTAATTCTCCTACCAAATGTAAACGAGCTCCTGCTGCTACAGCAGTTCTCATGATATTACCTGTGTTTTGAGGAATTTCTGGTTCATATAATACAATATTAATCATGGTTATATTTCCTTTCAAAAAACTTCATAAAGCTAAACAGTCCAATAAATAAAATCGCAACACCTGTAAATATTCGATAAACTAATCCCATAAAAAACTCCAAAGGAACCATTTGAATTAGTCGATCGGTGTTGGGATCTAAAAGCCACAAATCATTTGTGAAAATCAATTCATGGAACATTATCCAAAAAGAATTAAAGTCAATGAGTGCAAAAACTACAATCACCAAGATGATCAACCCAAATGAAATTAAGACTTGTTTTAGTGCATGAGCAATATCTAGTGGCTCTTTACGATAAAGAAAACAGACTGTAAGTAAAAATATACTCAAAGCAAATGAGATATTACGTACTGTTTTAGCATTCAAATATAAACTTTGCACATCAACCATATGATCTTTTTCTCTTTGGTTAAAGAACTCTTGGCTTACGCCATCTTGAGTAAATTGGAAATCCAAAGAATCCTTTTCATCAAGGATATAGTGCACAAGCACATCGGTGGCTTCGAATAGAACATCTTCACTGATTGTCATTTCTTGTGCTGTATTTAAACGATGATATGTTTTCTCATAATAGGATTGATTAAACGAAAACAAAAATATAAGCGTTAAGATCATACCTAATACCAAAGAAAAAATTGACACTGTAAATAATTTATCTCTCATTGCTTTCCTCTTTAATAAATTCAACAAATTTATTTAAAGCTCGTGCTCGGTGGGATATTTTATCTTTATCTATAACCGACATTTCACCAAATGTTTGTGAATAACCACTGGGTTTAAATATTGGATCATAACCAAATCCACCTTCACCTTTAATTTTATCAACAATTTCTCCTTCCACAATACCAGAGAAACTATGAGCATGACCATCATAATAAACAACACAGGATTCAAAGTTCGCTTTACGATTGCTTTCTGTTTCATATTTTTTTAAGATTGTTTTGTTCTTAATATGATATGGTTCATTTTCCATAAATCGAGCCGAATAAACACCTAACAGTTCAGGAAACGCATCCAAATTTAAACCAGAATCATCACTGACAACTGGAAGTTTAATTATTTCATAGACCGCTTTGGCTTTGATCAATGCATTTTCAGCAAATGTTGTTCCTGTCTCTTCAATCATCGACACATCAACATTAAAATCACTTGCTTTTAAAACTTCAAAGCCAAGTGGTTCTAATATGGAATGAAATTCTTTAATTTTACCTTCATTATGACTTGCTACAATTACTTTCATTTATTATCACCTTTCGTATGCTATAATATTTTCATGAAAACATTAACGACAATTATAAAAAAAATATACCAAGAGGAACCCTTGAGTATTCAATATTTAGAGCAAGGTTTAACCAATGATAATTATTTGTTAACCTTCCCTGATAAACAACATGTCATTCGTTTGCCCAAACCTGGAAACATTGACTTATTTGATTATCACCTTGAAGCGCTTGTTTTAGAGCAAATCAAAGACTTGAATCTCGATGTTCACACTCTTTATTATAACGCAGATTCTGGTATTAAGATAAGTAATTATATTCCAAATGCCAAACATTTTTCACCAGAGTACATTGTTGAAGCAACTAATCTGATAAAAAAACTTCATCAATCAAAGATTCATGTCCAAAAAACATTTGATATTCAAGCTCATTTTAATCAATATCAACATAGAAATATAACTCCCCTTTTTAACACATCGTTTGCTCATGGCTTTATTGATAAAGCTAAAACTTTGAGTCATGAAAATCACGTACTTTGTCACAATGACTGTGTTGAAGGAAACTTTCTTTTCACACAAACTGATTCTTATTTAATTGATTATGAATATGCTATGGAAAACCACCCTTATTTTGATCTTATGTCCTTGATTACAGAGAATGATATTCAAGATCCTGAACAAAGACGTTTAATCTATGATACATATTTTGACGATGATGAGATCATTGACGATGAAGCGTTATTTATTTTTGAAATTGCGCAACATGTTTTATGGTGTGAATGGGCGAGCTTTATGTACAATGAACATCATGATCAAATTTATTATGATATTGCTCAGTTAAAGTATCAACGACTTCTTGAGGCTTGGAACAAACACAAACCAGGTGAAATAATTTAATTTATAGGTATAAATTCTATTTTCTTTGCTTCGTCTTCACTTTCATACTATTATAAGACTAACGAAGGAGTGATATGAATGAAAGTAGCACTAGCAGATATTTTAGCATTAAATGATGATGAACTTGATTATCTCAAGTCTTTAGGATATGAAATAACAACTTTTAATACCTTTGACCAATACACTGAACCTACCGATGTTATTGTTGGTTATAACCCTCCCAGTGAAGCAATTCCTGACGGTTTAAAATTTGTCCAATTGCTCTCGGCAGGCTTTGATCATGTAAACTTAGACTTGTATCAAGATAATGACATAACAATTGCGAATGGCAAAGGCATGTACAGTAAACCAATCGCAGAATATACACTTGCCCACATACTTAGTATTTATAAAAGCATTCCTGATTATAGATCACAACAAGATTTTAAAAAATGGAATCGTCTTGATAAAAACAAATCTCTTGATCAAGCAACAGTTCTTATCTTGGGTACAGGCAGTATTGGCCAAGAAACTGCCAAACTTCTGTCAGCCTTTAATGCAACAGTTGATGGCATTAACACAAATGGTCGGGCTATCGATTATTTCAATCAGTGCTTCCCGACAACTTCTCTTGATGAAATCATGCATACCTATGATATCGTGATTTCAATTCTTCCTCAAAATAAAGCGACCTATCATATTATGGATCAAGAACAGTTTAAGCGTATGAAAAACGATGCAGTATTCATTAATGTAGGACGAGGATCTTCTGTCAACTTAGACGGTTTAATGGCAGTGCTTGATACAAACTTATGTGCTGTGGTGCTTGATGTATTTGAACAAGAACCACTTGATCCTAAACACCCTCTATGGCATCATCCCAAAGCGATACTTACACCTCACGCATCATTTGAAAGCAACTTAATTAATACTTATCGCTTGAATATTGTCATTGAGAACTTAAAACGTTTTGCCCATAACGAAGCGATTATTAATAAAATTATATAAAAAGTGTGATTAGCTACTGTTTTTTTATAAGACAGTGGCTTTTTAATAATAAAAACCTCTAGATTACTCTAGAGGTTCATAATTACTTTTTAGATAGTTTATCAATGCTTTATTGATTTTCTTCCAACATATTTTGGAAAAATCCATTCAATTCAGCGATTGCTCGCACTAAATCCTCGTCTTTTTCTGTTTGTCTTAATATTCCTTCCACCATTTCATTATGAAATTTATCGTGAATATCTAAAACTTTGAAGCTTTTATCTTCCAACACTAGGCGATAAATTCGGCGATCTTCTTGATCACGAACGCGATTAACATAGCCTTGTTTTTCAAGACGATTAATACTTGTCGTTAATGTACCTTGAGTTATATCTAAACTCTTGGCAACATCAGACATTTGTTTCGATGCTGATTTATGAATAGCATCCAATGTATGAATTTCAGTCATGGATAAATCAATACCATGCATGTGATGATAAGTTTCTTCCAAGGTTAAAATCTTATTAAAGATATCAACAATTAATTCATTGACTTGACGTCGTGTATCAACTGACATTTTACTTTTCTAAAGCTTTTTGAGCTTGACCTACAATTTTTGTAAATCCTTTTGGATCATGAATTGCGATTTCTGATAACATTTTACGGTTAATTGTAACGTTCGCAAGTCTTAAACCATGCATCAATTGACTGTATGACATATCGTTCATACGTGCAGCTGCGTTAATACGTGTGATCCACAATTTACGCATTTCGCGTTTTAATTGTTTACGGTCACGGTATGAGTAACGCAATGAACGCATGACTTGTTCATTAGCTGTACGGTACAATGTATGTTTTGACCCGTAATATCCTTTCGCTAATTTTAATGTTTTTTTACGACGTGCTCTTGATGGCACGGATGTTTTTGTTCTTGGCATTTAACTCACCCTCCCTAGTCTTGCAATAAATGTTTAATACGTTTGTAATCACTATTTGATACAAGTGATGACTGACGTAAATTTCTCTTTTGTTTTTGTGACTTATGTCTCATAAAGTGTGAGGTATAAGCTTGACTTCTTTTTAACTTTCCACTGCCTGTACGTTTAACACGTTTTGACAATGCTTTTTTTGTTTTCATTTTTGGCATCTTAAAGCCCTCCTTAATAAACTATTGTTGTTTGTGTGGAGATATCACAACAGACATGGTATTCCCTTCAAGCTTAGGAGCTTTCTCAACTGAACCCAAGTCCTTCAATTCTTCAATGAACTGATTCATTGTTTCACGCCCAACCTCTAAACGAGTGATCAAGCGTCCCCTAAAGCGCATATCAACTTTAACTTTCATTCCAGCTTCTAACCACTTCGATGCATGGCGTAATTTTGTATCAAAGTCATGTTGTTCAATAACAGGTGAAAGACGTAATGGTTTTACCTGAGTAACATGTTGATGTTTTTTAGCTTCTTTCGCTTTCTTTTGTTGTTCATAACGATAGCGACCATAATCTAAAATCTTACATACTGGTGGATTTCCATTTGGAGCAACACACAATAAATCAAGATTTGCATCATATGCTTTATTTAACGCATCATTTCTACTAAGTATTCCTAATTGTTCGCCTTCAGCGCCAATTACCAATACTTCACGGAAACGAATTGCCTCATTCACCAATTCATCATTGCTGTTATTTCTTCTGCGATTACTAATATATTTCACCTCCCTAAACATTATTACAATAAAAAAGTGTGAACTTTTTTTTAAAAAGGAACACACTTAAAGGTTATCTCTTGTCGATTTAAGCCTTTACCTATGAATGATATCATCAGGTGAGAAGTGTCTTCTACTTTCTTATTGCTAGACAAGTATATCATTAAACAGTTTATACGTCAAGACGTTTTATGAGACATTGAACTTTTAATTAGGAACGGTTTCTAAAGGATCAACATACTCTCTAATTGCTTTACGACGTAACTTGGTTGAAATTAAAAGGGTGAGGGTTTCAGCAATTGGATACGCCAACCAAACAAAGTGTAAGCCAAAGTTTGACATTAAGTAAGCAATTGGTAAAAGTATCCCCATTTGCCGTAAGAAAGAAACAATTAAACTATAATTACCTAAACCTAACGATTGGAAGAATGTTGAATTAACAATCCCCAACGATGCAGGAATAAAGTAAAGTGAAATCAATCTTAATGTAATAACACCCATACGAATCATCGCTTCATCATGACTAAATATTCCCATTAACTGTGCTGGGAACACTTGGAATATAACGAAACCAACGGATAGAAGTAACAAAGATATTAACACACCGTATCGATAAGCTTCATGGATACGATCACTGTTCTTAGCGCCATAGTTAAACCCGATGATTGGTAAAATACCTTGACCTAAACCAAAGACTGGCATCATAACGAATGATTCTAATTTAAAATAAACACCTAAGACCGAAACTGCAACTTCTGAAAATTGAATAATTATTCCATTTAAGAAGATCGTTAAAAATGCACCTAATGATTGCATCAAAATACTTGGAAAACCAACTTCATATATTTTCTTAACTGTAGAATTATCCCAAGTGAAGCCTTTTATGTTAAGATCAAATACTGATTTTTTAGAAAACAGACCATACAATGTGACCATTGCTCCAAAAAACTGACCAATAACCGTCGCAATGGCTGCCCCTTCAATCCCCCATCCAAATACAAAGATAAAGATCGGATCTAAAATAATATTAGTAATAGCTCCTACAAGTTGACTTGTCATCGGAATCATCATATTTCCTGTTCCTTGCAATGCTTTTTCACCAAGTATCTGAAGCAACGTAAAAATTGCGCCAACACTAACAATACTAAGATAGGAAGTCCCCATCGCTATAACTTCAGCGTCACTTGTAAATAAGGTGAAAAATTTTTGAACAAAAAACAAGCGGAAAACAATAAAGATTAGCCACGATATGATTGCTAAAACGACTCCATGCATGACTGCTGAATCAGCATCTTTTTTTCGGCCAGCACCTAAGCTTCTAGCGACAAAGGAGTTGACTCCAACCCCAGTTCCAACAGCAATCGCAATAATTAAAATTTGAATGGGAAATGAAAGTGATGTTGCTCGAAGTGCAGGTTCACTAATTTGTGCCACAAAGTATGAATCAACCACATTATACAATGACTGAATGAACATCGATAACATGGCCGGTAAAGACATTTTAATAATTAATGGAAGCATGGGTTCATAACCCATTTTATTGTTTTTTGCGTGCATAAATCCTCCTTGCAAAGTAAAGCACCAAATGAATGGTGCTATTTATTAATCTTTAAGTGTAAATCTTCAAGCTGTGAATCGACAGCTGGGCTTGGGGCATTGGTCAATGGACAACGTGCCGATGCATTTTTAGGGAAGGCAATGACATCACGAATCGTTTCAGAATGAGTAAGCGCCATTGCAAATCGGTCAAGACCAAAAGCAATTCCACCATGTGGAGGTGTACCGTATTGGAACGCATCAACAAAGAAACCAAATCGTTTTTGGATTTGCTCATCACTAAAGCCAATTAAAGAAAACATTTTTCGTTGGAGTTCTTGATCGTAGATACGCATTGAACCCCCTGCAATCTCATAACCATTAAGCACTAAATCATAAGCTTGTGCTAAAACTTCAAGCGGCTTTGTATCGAGCAATTCAACATCTTCTTCTTTAGGTGCCGTGAATGGGTGATGACGCGCAACAAGCTCATCGTTATCGCCCAATTCAAACATTGGGAAATCAACTAACCATAGGTAATCAAATTTTTCTTGATCAATTAATTCATAGTCTTTTGCTAATTGTAAACGCAAGGCACCCATAGCAGTACAGGTTTGTTCCCATTCCCCGCTACCAATAAATAAGGCATCGTTATTCTCCAAACCTAACGTTTCGACTAAATCAAGAATCTCTTTCTCTTCTAAGAACTTAGCAGCACTTCCTGTAATTTCGCCATCAACATACTTCAAGACGACTAATCCACCAAGGCCATACTTTTTAACTAAATCAGTGTATTTATCACTGACTTTACGTGTTACTGTCTCAGCATTATCTTTTAAAACAATAGCTTTCAAATGACCATTATTCTTCAAGACATTTTCAAACACTTTAAATTGTGTTTCGGAAAAAATTGGATTTACATCATTTAATAACATTTCAAAACGACGATCCGGTTTATCACTACCATAGATATTAAGAGCATCGTAGAACGTAACATAGTCAACCACTGGACGTTTTTCTCCTAAAACATTTTCCATGACATTTCCGACAACTTCCTCAATAATTTCCATAAACGAATGCTCCGATAAAAAGGACGCTTCAATGTCCACTTGAGTAAAGTCTAATTGACGATCTGCTCGCAAATCTTCATCTCTAAAACAGCGTGCAATTTGATAATAACGTTCCATACCACCAATCATTAACATTTGTTTGAATATTTGAGGTGATTGCGCCAAGGCATAAAATTCACCAGGATGAACTCGTGATGGTACCAAATACTCACGAGCACCTTCAGGAGTAGATTTTGTTAACATTGGGGTCTCAACATCAATAAATCCTAGGTTATCCAATGTATTTCTCATTTCAGTTACAATTTTAGCACGAGTCATGAGACGATTTTGCATGACTGGACGACGAAGATCTAAGTAACGATATTTCAAACGTGTATCTTCTAATGCATCTGTTTTATCTGCAATAATCATCGGTGTTTGCTTTGCTTTATTTATTATTTTAACATCACTTAAGTCAATTTCGATATCCCCTGTCGCTAAATTTGGATTTTTATCCTGACGTTCACGAACCAAGCCAGTTACTTGGATGACATATTCATTTTTTAATTCTTCAACGATAGGGTATTCATCATGATTGACGACCAACTGAACAATTCCACTGCGATCTCTAAGATCGATGAAATTAATTGAGCCAAAATTACGACGTTTTGCTACCCAGCCAACCAGTGTGACCTCTTCATTGATATTTTCCATTCTTAATGTTCCATTATGATGTGTTCTATTCATTTTTTTCTCCTATCCAAGTACCAAGTTTTGATACTAATTCATCTTCAGGAATTGTAATTTGCTCCTGAGTTTCTTGATTTTTTAACGTTACAGTTTTTTGTTTTACCTCATTCTCACCCACGAGTATGACAATTTTCGCTTGATAACGATCAGCCAATTTGAACTGTGCTCGCATTGACTTATTTTCATGATCAAGATCAGCACGATAACCAAGTGAACGCAGTTTTTGAATTAATTCGAAGGTGTATCGCATACTATCTTTATCAAGTGGCATCCCATACACATCAAGACTGATATCTTTTTCTAATTCTATTCCCGCAAGATCCGCATAAACTAAAAGTCTCTCAATTCCCATGCCAAATCCAAATGCCGAAATCTCAGGACCCCCAAAGTATTCAACAAGGTGATTGTAACGACCACCAGCAAACAAGGTTGCTTGGGCGCCTGCTTTAGGATCGGTTGAAATCACTTCGAAAACTGTATGGTGATAATAATCTAATCCGCGTACTAACCGTGAATCTTCTTCATAATCCAAACCTAAATCTTCAATTAATTGAATGACTTCAGCATAATAAGCCTTTGATTCATCTGTTAAACTGTCTTTATTGCTTGGGGCAGTTTTCATAGCTTCGTGATCATGATCCACTTTACAATCAAGCATTCTAAGTGGGTTTTGATCATACCGACGTTTACAATCATCACACATCGTCTCAAGGTGATCAGAAAAGTGATCACGGAGTGCCTTTTTGTACAAGTCTTGACTTGTTTGGTCACCCAACGTATTAATCACTAACTTATATTGATTTAAACCAATTGAATCGAGGAGATTCAAGCCAAGCATCATTGCCTCGACATCAACATACGGACTTGCTTGTCCAAGGAATTCAACACCAAATTGATGATGGATTCTCATCCTTCCTTTTTGTGGGCGTTCATAGCGGAAATTGGGTGCGATGTAAAAATAGCGTTGCAACCCGCCACCTTGGGCATACATTTTGTGTTCGACATAGGATCGAATTAACCCTGCAGTTCCTTCTGGTTTCAATGTTAAGGAACGGTTACCACGATCTTCGAACGTATACATTTCTTTATTGACTACATCACTTGCATCATTTCCACGTTTAAAAACTTCTGTGTGTTCAAATATGGGTGTTCTCATTTCTTTAACATGATATTGTTCACACAGCTTTCTGGCTTTATCCTCAATAATTTGCCATTTTTCAATTTCTTTTCCATAAAGGTCTTGCGTACCTCTTGGTGCTCTATAATTTGACATTGTTTTCCTCCTTTTAGACATAAAAAGGTGCTACCAAGGACGCTAGCGCGTGGTACCACCTTACTTTTTTCTTAGCCTCTTAACGCGAGTTACGATTTTTCCTAATCCACTATGTTTCAGAAAAATTTCTCTCATGGGTCACACCTAGTCGCATTGAGTAGTTTTCACCAAACACTACCTCTCTTTGACAACGCTCATAAGTTCATTCATGGTCAACGAATTTTGTTCATACATAAGTTTAACATAAGCTCTTTAAGATTGCAATCTATTACATGATAACTCGATCAACACGAATCACTGAGTCCACTTTCCTTAAATTAGCAATCAGTACTCGTAAATGCTGTCCATCCTTAACAATGACACGCATTGTCGTGATAACATGCACTAAATCTTCTTGGATTTCAGAATTCACTGCGTTCATTTTCACTTTTAACTGTGATGCACTGGTTACTAAATCTGTTAATAAGAAGTTTCGATCCATCGATAAAATTTTAAGGACAACTTCATACTCACCTTGGTCATGTTGCTCATCCCATTCAACATCAATTATTCTTTCATCAAGATTTGTAATGTTAGGGCAATCTTTTCGGTGAACTTTAACACCCATCCCCTTCGTTATATAGCCAACAATTTCATCACCATAAACAGGATTACAGCATTTACTTAAGGAAATCATCATCGAGTCGATGCCTTTAACATGAACTCCTGCTTTGTTGCTGCTTGGTGAAGGCAAATTACGATTCACAACACGATCCAGTCGATCTTGTTCTGTATAGTTTTGATCTTTCAAGCCTAAGCGTTCAAAAACAGCTTGCAATGAAACCGATTTTGTCGCAATCGCAAACATTAAGTCATCATAAGAATTGACAGACAATTGCGAATAAATACCTTCTAATTTTTTTGAATGTCTTAATTCTTTTTCTTCAAATCCTCGTCGTTTAAGTTCTTCCTTAAACATCGATTCACCCTTATGAATAAATTCAGCTTTATCTTCTTTCTGTTTTTTTAGAATGAAATTTTTAATTTTATTTCGTGCATGATTTGTTTTAACAACCTTTAACCAATCTTCACTAGGACTTGATTGAGGTGATGTTCTTACAGAGACAACATCGCCCGTAACTAAAGGTGTATTTAATGGAACCAAGGTTCCATTAACAATAGCGCCAACCGTTTGATGCCCTACTTCAGTATGAATCCGATAGGCAAAATCAATCGGTGTTGCGCCATTGGGTAAATCAATAACTCTTCCTTTGGGTGTCATAACATAAACATTTGCTTCAAAAATATCTTTTTGAAGAATATTCATATATTCTTGAGCATTTTCATCAACATCCTGAGTTAACATATTAAAATCTCTAAACCAAGATAAACGATCTTCAATTTCTTTTTGACGACTTGCTTCAGTACTGGAGCCACCTTCTTTATAACGCCAATGCGCAGCAACACCTCGTTCCGCAACTTCATCCATTGTTTTAGTTCTTATTTGAACCTCAAATATATTACCTTCTTCTCCAACGATAGTCGTATGAAGGGATTGGTACATATTCATTTTTGGCATCGCAATATAATCTTTAAATCGACCTGGAATCGGACGATAAGTAGCATGAATATACCCTAGTATTTCATAACAATTCAGCTCAGTTTCAGTAATAATTCGAATTGCTAAAAGATCTAAAATCTCGTCAAATCGTTTGTTTTTAGTTTCCATCTTTTTATAGATACTATACAAGTGCTTTGAACGACCAAAAATATTAAATTTAATTTTATTTTCAAGCAATAGATCAGCAATATCTTCAATCATTCGGGTAACCTGAGCATCACGCTCAGTTTTTCTATCATCAACAAGTCTTGCAATTTCATAATATTTATCGCGATGAAGATAACTAAAAGACAAGTCTTCAAGTTCATTTTTAATCTCGGCAATCCCCAATCGATGAGCGATAGGTGCATAGACATCAAGTGTTTCTTGAGCAATTCGTTTTTGCTTTTCAGGTGATTGGAATTGCAAGGTTCTCATATTATGGAGACGATCCACCAGTTTGATAAAAATAACACGAACATCTTTCGCCATCGCAATAAAAATCTTTCGATGATTGGCTGCTTGATATTCTTTTTCATCTTTAAATTCTAAATTCCCGATTTTTGTGACACTTTCAACAAGCGTTGCAATTTCTTCTGTAAACGCATTTGCAAGTTCGTCAAAACTAACATCACAATCTTCGATGACATCGTGGAGTAAACCAGCCGCAATTGTGGTAGGAGACACCGTCAGTTGAGCAAGAATATAGGCAACTTGAAGAAGATGAACTAAGTAGGGTTCACCACTTTTTCGATATTGACCATCATGTTTCTCTTTCGCGTATTCATACGCATCTAAAATAAGCTCAAGATTTTCTTCACGACTTATATATCGTTGTGCTTCTGTCATCACATCTTCAATTGTGATACGTGTTATTTGTTTCATTTCATCGTGCCTCCTTTAATAAAAAACGAAGAACCCTCTCTTCGTTAGTACTGCATAATTGTAAAGACTTCAATGTCTTTTAGTTTGTCTCTTCCCTTTAAATCGACAAGTTCAATCAAGAAACCACATCCAACAACTTCTCCACCTAACTCCTCAACGAGGGCGACGGATGCTTCAATGGTTCCACCGGTTGCTAAAAGATCATCAATAATCAAAACTTTTTGGCCTGGCTTAATACCATCACGGTGAATATGCAATTCATTTGAACCATATTCCAAGTCATAACGATAGCTGACTGTTTCTCTTGGTAATTTACCTGGTTTTCTAACAGGTACAAAGCCGATCTCCATACTATATGCCACAGGACATCCAAAGATAAATCCTCTTGATTCAGGTCCAACGATTACTTCTGCACCCACTTTACGGGCAAAATCTTCAAATAAATGAGTTGCTTCAGTAAATGCAGGTCCATGTGCCATCAAAGGTGTAATATCTCTAAAAATAATACCTTCTTTAGGAAAATCCTTAATTGATGCAATATATTCTTTTAAGTTCATCTTATCCTCCAAATTATAGTCTTATTATAACACAGTTATTTCTTTTTATAGTGAGCTTTAGTATAGTAGATACCAAATCCTGACAACAAGCTCACAAAAAGAGCAATCGATAATACTTTGATAACCGTTGAGTCATCTGTCTGAGCAATTTTCTTAAACGTTATAAGGTAATCGCTATTTACAATATCAATCTCAAGTAAATCTGCATGATCTATCATAACCTCTTGATGAGTATCAAGGAGCTCTTTTCCCGACATTTCATAAATAAAGTGTAACTGTTTGTAGTGATTCCCCATCATTGCAGCAGGCAACTTCACGGTTGTCTTTGCAGGAAAACCATTCTTGTTTTTAAATTTTAAGTAATATGTTTTTGTTTTTGTTAAAGCGTATAGTTCATCTTTTTCATCGACATTTTCTAAAGAATACTTTAAATCGATGTCACTCGAAATTGAATTTTCAAATGTATAGGTGGCAACGGGTAAATTTGTTGAATTCAACAAATGCACATTAACCTTTTGATTTTTGATCGCCATCATTATTTTTTCATCAATAATCATTTGATCAATCATTTTCATATTGTCGCGATACATTTTATCTTCAAGAAGAATAAATATATCGGTTTTTTCTTTATCTTTCAAAAATTCAATGGTTTCATCCACAGGCAACGATAAGGCAAACTCACCCTCACCATAAATATCCATATCCGGAATATGGTATGTGATTTGCTGCTCATTCACCGATTCTTGTGTTAATTCAACAAGATGAGCACCACTAATGCTTTTCTTAGGCATAACCTTAATATTTAATTCAGCAATGACTTCGTTAATCTGAGCAAATATTTTTGTCGTCCCTACTTTGTTGGCTGTAATAACTTGGTTATCAAGACTCACAATATTAGGATCTTCGATTGAGTACTTTGCCGATTTTTTTGTCGTTGTATCATATGGAACATAGACAAGTGATGGAATCTCTAATGTTTCTCCCACAGCAATTTCTATGTCTGTTGGATTGAATTCTAAACCTTTTAAAGGCACTGTAACATGAACTTCCATCTTAGCGACTACATTTCTTACACTTGCACTAATCGTCGCAGTTCCGATTCCTTGACCATAAACTCGACCATTTTCAACTCGGGCTACTTTAGGATTCGATGATTCCCATATAATTTCATGGGCTTTTATGCCACCATCAAGTTTGTATTCTATATCGAAAGACAAACCCCTAATAAGAAAAAATTCTTTTTTCGCAAACGAAATAGATCCTTTATCTGCCAAGACAGTCACTGATACTTCTTCTTCATATATTTCGCCATTATAATCATAAAGGACTAAAACATTTGTCGAGCCTTCAGAGACTGCACTCATTAAACCAGCATTATCAACCGTAACAACTGCCGTATTTTCACTTTTGTAACGTAGTGCTCCATTTCCTTTAGTTTCTACTTCAAGTGGAACACTTGAAAAAGCTTCAAGTGTATATTTTTTCTTTTTTATCGTTAAATATTTAGGGTCATCAGGTTCATTATTGGCAATGTGATCAGAATCTATATCTTCTGCTATAAGCAAAACAGGACTTAAAAACGATGATATTAAAAGAGCTAATAACGTGATCAACGATGCAATTTTTTTCATCTTACATTCCTCCCCTGTATCACTATCTTACCACAGTGTCGAATAATTCTTCTATATATATTGTAAATTTATTTTGATCTTGTAAATTTAATTTAAAACTAATTGATTTGGATTGTGATATCTCATACTCATTAATTGTCTTCGTAAACAACAAAGCTTCGTCGAGCGTTCCATCGTTAAATAATAACTTATAACCATGACCATTCAATCGTACAAGTTTATATGTCTGAGGTAAATTCATTCTCATCAACGGAATCTTTATTCCCTCGCCAAGAGGCTCATACTGTTTAAGTAGACGAATTAAGTCTCTGGTTAACTCTGTGTAGTCAACCGTAATTCCGTCAAATTCTTGAGTTGTTGGATCTGTTTTTTGAATCATTGAATATAAATCATTTTCAAAATTATCATAATACTCTTTTTTAATTGTCATACCATAAGCAAAATCATGGCCCCCCATGGCAATAAAATAATTTGGATTTAATTGACTAAATAAGGACTCCAATGAGATATTTCCACTTCTCGCACTACCTTTGTACACATCGTCATATTCTCTTAAAACAATACTTGGCTTTCCCGTCTCTTGTGAAATATGATTCGCAATAATCCCTAGCAAACCTTCATGATATGATGTTGAAGAAATAATTTGAATGTCATGTTGATTGATTTTTGTTCGGGCATCTTTTTGATAATGCGCCCCCAATTGTTTACGATAACTGTTTACCTCTAAGACTTGAGCAGCATACGATTTAATTTGTGCTTGAGAATCACTAAGAAAATATGAAACTGCCGTATTTATATTTACTTTGTCAGCCATTCGACCAATTGAGTTAATCTTGGGACTCACTTGAAAGGCTAAAAATTCTGCCGTATATTGAGTGTAACGACTTCGTTTGACTAATGCATCAAATTGAAGAAATTGATTTTTATTCAGAGCATCAACACCTCGTCGAACAATTTCTCTATTTTTTCCCCATAGTGGCATAACATCAGCAACCGTTGCTAATGCACCCAAAGCTTCCATATATTCATTATCTAACGACATGCCCTCTGCCAAAGCAAACATTAATCCACCTGCTGACATGGTACTAAAATAATCATCCTCAATGAGGTCTGGATGAACAAAAACAACATCATTGGGTAAGTCTTGATCCATAAGATGATGGTCAACAACCGCAACATTCATTCCATAAGCAAGCGCCTTATCAATCGCTTCAATCGCTTTAACACCATTATCAACCAGTAAGAGGTCTGTATAGCCTTTTTCATAGGCTAAATCGACTGTTTCCAAGGATAAGCCATACCCCTGGGTTAACCGATTAGGTATATAGAAACCCGCTTCAATCTTTAACTGTTGTGCAAGCAATAAAGCAATGCTTGTCGATGTGACACCATCACAATCATAATCACCACAAACCATCAGGCGGTTTGCGTTCTTCATAAACAATTCAAACCCTTCATGTTTATAAACTTTAATTTTAGGATTAATGATCTCATCTTTTTGTTCGTCCGATAAGTTCCAATACTCAAGTATTTCATTCATTATTTTATGATGCATTTCCAACAACCTTTCGTAACAAACATTTTGCTAAATAAATACTTTCGACACCCATGTGAACAGAAACTAACATAAGTGCTAAAATACCAACCATTTCAACCGCTATATCTGTAGGGATAATAACAAATACAGGAATAGCCATAATTAATAGGATCAAAAAATTAATGCCAGTCATTTTCACTATTTGATGAACATGTCGATCATCCTTAAAGATATTATTATGAATAATTAACACTGTTGAGACTATCATCGGAATTGACCAAGTGACAAAAACTATTTCCAAACTCCACTCTATTTGCAAACCTATAATAAGTGTAACAAATGCCAAGAGACTCATAATCGAAACTGCTGGTTGAATCCAAACTTTTTTTAAATCAAAAAACGTCCAATATAATAGCAAAGATGCTCCCAGGTAGATTAATAGGTTTTTATAAAATGACAAGGTACCCAAAGGGTTCGTTGCTGAACTGGTGTTATAGTATGTAACACTAACAGCCATTTCTTCGCCCACAATTTTACTGATGGATTCTAGATCATTAAAAGGAAGCTTATCGCTAAACTTTATCCATAAATCTTCTTGTTCACTCACTTCATAAGATTTTTGTTGTTGATACAAGCCTTCACGATGCAACAACGCTTGCAATTGTAAATATGTATTCGCATCTGATCGATTTAAAATCATGACGTTCTGATTCGTATAATCTTCACTTTCCAAAGCATCCCATTGAGTCATAAATCCTAATGTTAGCGTTATGATAAGTAAAAGTGAAAGACCAATATTCCCTAACAAATAAATTGTACGACTTTGATTTTTAACATTCACAATTTTGTCATCAACAAAATCCAAGTTATCTTGACGTTGATCTCTTTTTGCACAATAGACAAGTAGAGGCATTGTAACAAAGCGTTGTATTACAACTCTAAGTATGAGTAATGCCGACAATGCCCCCATAAAACCAGCCACAGAGTAGAAACTAAAAGACTCTAATGAAAAGGTAAATTGCGCAACAAATGCGAATAAAAGAGCAATTCCCCCTTGAACATGTAAATATTTTCCTTTTAGAAATTTGTTACTTTTCAAAACATCTTCAAGGTTTTGTCCTTCAAATTCACTGAGAAAGTATTGTTCAAAAAATATAATAATAATCATCGATATTAAGACGGCATACCAAAGCATTTTAGTATAGGGATAACCCATCTTTTGATTAAAGTAAAGTGACCCTATCACTAAACTTATTAATTCTAACGATGATAAATAACCCATCAGTTTAAATCGTCGTGAAAAATAAACCAATAAAACAAGAAAAAAGACTAAAAAATATGTCGCTACAAAACTCTCGTTATTTTTTAGCTTTGTGATGGACCCAAAAGACCCCATAACAATGACCTTTAATTTTGCGTCAATGGTTTCTATTCGGTCCTTATAATCTGATAATTGTTCAACTCCTGAGACCGTGACAAGATAGGTCGAATCTGAAATATTAGTTTTTCTTATTTCTCTGAGATTTTTACTCTCGTGTAATAAAAAATGGTCCAGAATTTGTTCCTGTTCAGTATATACAATGTATCGCGTATCTTTACCAAACCCTATCCCAGTTGTTAAAAGAGAACTCGTATGCAACGTAAAAACACCTACCAAAAGGCTTAAGATTATTAAAATAGATGTTAAATAATAATCATGTGTTTTATTCATCCTTAATCCTCGTTCTTCATTAACATTTTAAAATCTTGTAGCGTTTGACCATAGGCTTCTTTTTGTGAGCGGATTGCTAATACTCTTACGATTTCATCATCTGTTGTATTAAACACCAAATCAACTCGGTCACTTAAACGGCTACTAATCTTTCTTATTCTATATAAATCATCAAAAACCTTTTCTAAATCTTCTACAGTTAAACCTTCAAGACCTCGTCTTTTTAACTGTTTTAATCGTAAACTCAGTACCAATTGACTCTGTTGATCATCCCACATATTACCACTCCAAACTCTATCTATATTTTACATTATTTCACCAAAATAAAAAACTCTTTACAGAGCTTTTATATATTGTTTAAATATCATACCACGTTCTTCGAAATTCTTAAACTGGTCATAACTAGCACATGCTGGTGAAAGCACGACTACTTCATTTTCTTTTGCCATTTTATAGGCTTCTTCACTGGCCTCTAACATCGTTTCAAATATTTTAGCATTAGGGAAAACTTCTTTTAATAAATGTGCACTTTCTCCATAAACATACACACCCGCCAAACCTTCTTTATATCTCCCTAATAATTCAAATGAAATCTTCTTATCAAAACCACCTGCAATTAAATGAATCTTTTCATCAAATGATTTCAAACATACCTCTGTTGATTCAGGATTGGTTGCTTTAGAATCATTATAGAAACGAACACCGTTGATTTCTCTTATATACTCTAAACGATGTTCAACACCTTTAAATTCATGCAAAACGTCTTGAATTTGTGCCGGAGTTACACCCGCCAAATAGGCAATACTTGCTGCAAACATCGCATTCATTAGATTATGTTTACCAGGTAGTTTTAAATCACCAATTTGAAATAATTCTTCGTGTTTAAAATAAACACTTTTACCTTTTTTGTAGATATCCGCAGGTCCAACAAGTGATAAAGAAATATATTCAGTAGTGGTGTTTATCCGCTCCATTATATTTTTATCATCGACATTGATAATGCAATGCTTACTTTTTTGTAGCATTGATAATTTGGCACTATAGTAATCTTCAACTGATTCATAGCGATCAAGATGGTCAGGACTTAGATTCATGAGCGCATAAATATCAAACTGTGTTTCTCTTAGTCCATCCATTTGAAAGGCTGATATCTCAAGCGCTACCTTTCTTTGAGTATTACCATGGTCATAAACTGCTTGACTCAAAGCATAGCCTATATTTCCCGTAGCAAGCGCTCCTTGATCAATTTGCTTCAACATCTCATGGAGCAAATGGGTTGTTGTTGTTTTACCATTTGTTCCGGAAACTGCATATAATTTATATGCATCAGCATTCAAATAGGCCACTTCTACTTCATTGATTGCCTGGTCAAACCCTGGTACACCTGGTGCTTTAATAATACAATCATACGCTTGTATATCAATCAAAGAAAATGAAGCAATTTCAACATTAATTCCAATAGCTTCCAGTTCACTCATTTCTGGGAAACTTTGCTCATTGTATAAAGTAACTTCATCACTGCCTAAAGACAAAAGACGAGCAGCACCCACACCACTTCGTCCAGCTCCGATTAATACGGTCTTCATGAGATTGCACTCAATCCAAAGCCAATCAGCATAAAGGTCAAACCAAGAGCATAAAAGAACAATACAACATCTTTTTCTTTCCAACCACTTAATGTAAAGCTATAGTGAATTGGTGTATATTTAAATATTCTTTTACCGCGTGTTTTCCATGATATTTTTTGCATAATAACCGTAATTGTTTCAAAAACAAAGACTCCACCAATAACCGCTAATAAAAGTTCTTTATTTAAGACAATAGCAATCATCGCAAGCAATGCTCCTAAAGGCAACGAACCAACATCACCCATGAATATTTTTGCAGGTTTTTTATTAAAAACAAGGAAAGAAAGCAATGCACCCATCACTGACAAAACAAACACAAATAAAGCAGTCATTTGAGCAATTTTTGCGAAATATGCAAATGGAATTAAAGCAATCAACATAGTTCCTGTTGCCAAACCATCCATTCCATCGGTTAAATTAACGGCATTAGACGTGCCGGTCATGATGAAGAACACTAATAAAGGATAAGCCCATTTCAAATCAATACCATTTTCCATAAACGGCACCGCTAAAATATTTTTACCACCATTTAATTGATAAAAGAAATAAAAGACAACAGCAAGCACTAATTGATACAAGAATTTTTTTGATGCTTTCAATCCGTCGTTTTTTCCTTCTTTGATAATCTTATAATCATCTATAAGACCAATCATGGCATACAAGACAAAGATTACCATAATTAAAAGTGTCATCGGTTCTGGTTGAAATAATAACATCACAAGCGAAACTAATACAGGGATTACAACAAAGAGAACACCACCAAATGTTACGGTCGGTTTCTTATTTTTGTATTCATCCAATGCATATTCACTTGGTTTTTGTGAAACATTATTTTTTTGTAAAAAATCAATAAATCTGGGATACAACAACAAACCTAATACAAACGATATCCCAAGCCCCAGTAGTCCTATTAACATAATTCTTCTCCTTATTTTAGTTTAACTTTAATTAAATCTTTTTTATTAATACTTTTTCCTTTAGGAATTGATTGTTCTTGTACATAACCAGAACCTTCAATTTCAACGTTAACACCGACAAGATTTGAAAATGCATTCACTTCTTTTCGTGACCAACCCTTCATGTTTGGTACGGTTAACGTGCTTGAATTAGTATACAACATGACCAACTCATTTGACAAGATTTGGCTGTTAACTTTTGGATATTGATCAATGACTGTTTTACCATCACCCAATACAACAGTCTTATATCCTTTACTCTCAAGCGACTTTCTTACACTTGCGACATCTTGATTAATCAATTGTGGTAATTTTGACACTTTTGTCGCTTCGACAACAGTTTCTTCATACTCATCTTTTAAACCATAGGTTGAAACAACTTTTCGCACCACATCATTCACATGTCGTGCAGAATAATTTATATCATGACCATAATTTGCGGTATAGGCATAATAAAGAATATATTCTGGTTCATTATATGGAAAGGCTAAGGCACTTGAGAATATATATTGTCTTGCTGAATATTTTCCATCAATAACCATTTGCGCCGTTCCAGTCTTACCAATTACTTCAATTTCATCAATATCAAACCGAGTTGCCGATCCTTTGCTGACAACTGTTCGCATCATATCTCGAACTTGTAGTGCCGTGCTTTCTTTAAAGGGTTTACCGATTGCTGTCGTTTTACCTTTATAGATGACTTCTTTTGTATCATGATTTATAATTTCATCGACAAAATACGGTTTTACCATTGTTCCATCCGTAACAAGTGATGAATACGCCTGTAACATTTGTAACATTGTGACAGTGGATCCTTGCCCAAAGCCATTTGTAATTTTTTCTAATGAGTAATTCCATAAGTCATACCCTTCATTCTCTGGTATTTTATCTGTATCGACAAATTCAAAAAATCCTAATTTATACAAATAATCATGAAATACTTCAGGATCTAATTTTTTTGTTAAAAGTTCACCTATCATAACGTTTGATGACATATCATAACCATAATCATATGAAATATAACCATAATCAATATTCATCGCATTGGTAATTGTAGCAATACTATTTTTTTCACTAGGTAAACGAACAGGAACTCCATTTTTATCACCCACATAAAACGGACCAGAATCAAAGGTTTCTTTTCCATTATAAACGCCTTCTTCAATTGCTGCTGCGACCGTAAATGTTTTCATGGTCGATCCTGGTTCATAGGTAAATTGTGATCCTTTATTTTCATAGGACTTAATATCTAATTTATTCGGATCAAAGTTAGGATAGTCTGACCAAGCCACAATTTTGCCTGTTTTAGCTTCCATGACTGCGCCCCATAACTCTTTCGCCTTAACCCCTTCATCATTGGCAATCCGTTTCAAAGCATCTTCCAATGACTCTTGAATGGTTCGATCCAGTGTTAATTTTACATCTGCTCCATTTTTTGCCTTTTTTTCAATCACTTCAACTTGCGGTAAGATGTACCCATCTTTATCTTGTTGGTAGGTCTTGTGACCATTTTCACCTTTCAAATACTTCTCATAATTTAACTCAATGCCAAAGCGACCTGTTAGATTTCCTAACTCATCATCAAATAAAGAAATACCGATCAAGCTTGAGGCAAAGTTTTTATTTGGGTAGTGTCGCGTTAGCACAGGAATAAATCCTAAGCCTGGCAAGTTATGTGATTCAATCTTTTCTTTTTGTTCTAACGATATTTTTTTACCCGCTAAACCAAATTCAACTTGCGATTTATCTTTCTGATTTAAAATAGCTAATATTTCCTTGGGGTCTTCTTTAATCACATCTGAAATAACTTGAGCGGTCTTTTCTTTGTCAACAACATAAGCAGGCTCTTTTGAACTGTTTAAACGATTTTCATCAATGATAGCATATAACGTATACGCATTTTTATTGGTCGCAATAATATTATCATTTTGATCAACAATGTTTCCCCGTTCCGCCACAATTGTTTCATCAACAACATGAATCCCTTCAATAATTTCTTTAATATTGGTTTTAGAATTCACATGATACCCCAACACAGAAACAATAAAAACATTGGCACCCACTACAATAAAGAGGAGTGCCATAACTACACTTATTAACAATACTTTAAAATTTGAACTTCTACGCTTCATAACTAATCACCTTGTTTTATTGTCACCGTGTTATTGTTTGTTTCCAAGCCTGCATCATGTGCTATCGAAACAACACGACTATAAGCTCGCAACTCTTGTATATCTCCAAGTAAAACTTCATTCTCAACTGTAATAGCTGTAATTTCTTTTTCAACATCCTGAATTTGACGTGTAATTCTTGTATTCTCTGTTCGGATGAAAACCTGAGTAAATAGGAAAAGCAATACACTAATCATAACCATCGAATATATCATTCCATTAATTGATAATTTCTTTTTCTTTTTAACAATTCTTTTTGCCATTTACCTCACCCTTTCCAAGACTCTTAAAATCGCACTATGTGAGCGATTATTTTCTTTGAGTTCTTCCTTACTTGCTTTTTTCCCCTTTACAATTACCTTGTAATTCAGTTCTTCTTCAATTGCGACAGGAATTCTAGGATTTACCTTTGCAGGTTTACCTACCTTATTAAATGCCTTCTTAACTAAACGATCCTCTAAGGAATGGAATGTTAAAACAACTACTCGCCCACCAACCTTAATACTGTTAATAGCTTGTTCAATTGCATCTTCCACTTCTCCTAATTCATTATTCACTTCAATACGAATTGCTTGGAATGTTTGTTTTGCAGGATGTCCTTTTTTCATTTCTTTAAATGGATAAGCACGCTTAACTGCCTCAACGAGATCAAAGGTCGTCTCCAAAGGCCTTGCCAAACAAATTTGTCTAGCAATCCCTTTTGCAAAGCGTTCTTCACCATAATCTTTCAATATTCTCTCAAGATCACTTTCCGAATACGTATTCACAACTTCATACGCCGATAATTTTTGTCGCTGATCCATCCTCATATCGAGACGTTCATCAAATCGATAACTAAACCCGCGACTTGGATCATCAAACTGTGGTGATGATACCCCTAAATCAAAAATAATTCCATCAACTTCAGAAATTTTTTTTTCTGCCAATACTTCTTCAATCTGTGTATAGCTCCCCCTAACAGATTCAAATAAATTTCCATAGGGCTTTAACCGTTCATGTGTTCGTTTTAATGCATCAGCATCTTTATCAAAACCAATAACATGACCCGTTGTTAATCGTTTCAAAATTTGTTCTGTATGCCCGCCCGCTCCAAGCGTAGCATCAATATAAACTCCATCTTCTTTTATATTTAAACTCTCAATTGTTTCATTGAGCATGACTGAATAATGTTTCATTTAAAAATACTCCGTCAAGGATTCGGCGATGTCTTCGAAGTTTTCACTTGCTAGAGCGTAGTAATTATCCCATCGACCTTTATCCCATATCTCAACATGATCGCTAACTCCCACGATCACACAATCTTTTTCGAGTTTAGCTTCCTCACTCAAGTGACTTGGTATTCTTATACGTCCTTGTGCATCAAGGTCACATTCTGCTGCTTTTGAAGTAATCATGTGTACATACATCCTCGCTTCACGTTTAGTTGTTGGCAATTTTTTAAGTTTTTCATAAACATCTTGCCATTGTTCTTCAGTATAAATTGCTAAACAGCCATCTAAACCTTTCGTAACAATCATTGTATCCCCTAATTCCTCTCGAAATTTAGCTGGAACAATAATGCGTCCTTTTGTATCAATTTTGTGTTGATATTCGCCCATGAACATAAGAATCACCCACTTTCTACCACTTTGCGCCACTTTGTACCACTATTGTATCATAATCTTATTGTTTTTGTTGTGAAACTATCTCTTACAAGCATAAAAAAAGCTTGGCGTAAGCCAAGCTCCTTAAACAACTCTCCATTCAAGTTCTAATTCCACATCAAATTCATCTTTAACACGACGCTTACACTCTGCAATAACATCATGCATATCTTGAACTGTTGCGTTCCCTTTATTAACAATAAATCCAGGATGTTTTGTAGAAACCATAGCATCCCCGATTGTGAATCCTCTTAATTCAACTGTATCAAACATTTTCCAAACATATAAACTTTCTCCGTTTTTATCTTTAGGGCGTTTAAATACACTTCCTGCATTTGCATAATTACGAGGTTGTTTAACATATCGTTCGTGACGGTAATATAACATTTTGTCTAAAGACTCATTATAATCGCCTGCCATCATTTTTAATCCAGCACGTAAAACGTAGACAGGTAAGTTATTTAAATGCGAATAACGATAGGCAAAGAATTCTTCATCTGGATATATCGTTTCAACTTCATCTTTTTCATAATTGTAAACTTCAATCCAATTGACATATTGTCCAATGGTGTATTGCCATTGTCCAGCGTTCATAATTAATGCTCCACCAATTGTGCCTGGAATATCTTCACAAAATTCCAAACCACCCACAGATTGTTCACAAGCAAACCATGCTAAACGATTCAATCGAGCACCTGCTTCTAAAACAATTTCCTGATCGATAATTGTAATATTACTCAACAATACATTGATAATAAATACAGTGTTATCATCATAGTAATCTTTAGAGAAAAGCATGTTAGAACCATTACCAATCAAAACGATTTCTTTATCTTTATAATCTCGCAGTGCTTCTACAAGACCTTCAATTGTATTAGGTAAAACGACCGTATGTGCAATAACATCAAGTCTTAATGTGTTATATCTTCTGAGTGATGCATCATGCATCGTGAAATAATTTGCCATATGTACTCCTTTTTATAAAATGATCTTCCTTAGATAATATACAGTGTTGCTGAAAATTATTCAAGCAGTTCAAAAATTTTCGGTAAATCAGCAGGCGTTAAGACAGCCAGTGCTTTTTGATTCATAAATCCATTTTTTGTCACAATAACCCCTACAATTCCACGACCTTTTTCGTACAAATCAAAATACGTTTCCACTATTTCTCGTAAAGGACTCTGTAAGGACACAAAGAGCACTCTATTTTTTTTATCTTGGTAAGCCAATAATTCTTTGACTGTTAAATCAAAATTTCCCATTGCAAAAGCCTTTTGGTAAAGTTTAGAATAAACAATCCCAATATAGCGTCCTTTATCGTAAATAGGAACCATTGAGTAATTATGTTTTTCTTGAATTTTAGCTAGGTCTATCGCTTTCATATCTGGATGAGACGTGTAAACTTTGCTCAGAGTTACATCAGCTAATGTTGCTGGTTGAGTTAGTTCTTTAAGAATTTTTTCAATATTCTCTACGACCTCACTATGAGGTTCTGCAATTGCATAATTTTCACCACTTCGATTATGAACAATCGCATTTCTAAGTTGTGCATATTCGAGCAAATCAAAGGAGTGGTGTTTCACAATTGCATTTTTTGTCGATAACACCTGAACCATTTGACTAAACCCGAAGGGTGGATTGTTTAATTGTTTTTTTAGGACTTGTTCAATTGCTACAAAAGCATGAATAAATCGTCTTGAGTTCAATTTATTGTCCATCAACATTCATCACTTCCTCTATGCTTGTCATTATTTCATCACGACTTTTTTTATCTGGAATATAAACATAATATTTATAGCGTTTATCCTGGCTGTAGGTATGCTTCATCGCACCCACACCCTTCAAATCTAAATCACGAACATTCCATTCATTCTGATTGGATATTTGATTTGAAATAATTTTCGAAATATCTTGATCACTAAGATTTGTATCTAAGACATTCCGTAATAATGGTAAGTGCGAAGGCAATGAGTAAACATTGTTTTCACTCAACATTTTGTTCATGATTGCTTCCAATAAGTATTGATGATTTAACCCTCGATCAATATCTCCACGGTCTAATTGAGTACGAGCACGCGCAAATTCCAAGGCTTCTTGACCATTAATATGATTTTCTCCTTGGATAAATACCGTTCCTTTATCAGTTGTAAATTCATTGGGTGAAAAAACATTGACACCCCCTACCGCGTCAACTAAATTAACTAAACCTGTGAAGTTAATTCTAGCATAATAATTAAACTCAAGCCCAAAATAGTTTTCCAATGTCTTCATTGAACATCCAACACCATATAAGCCTGCATGCGTTAATTTATCTAAACTATTATTCTCACAGCCTAAATTTAAATAGGTATCTCGAGGAATTGTAACCACTAAAACTTCATGTTTTTTGGGATTGACTGCTAAAACTAAGTTCATGTCACTACGAGATCGTGTCACCACATCACCAAATACATCAATACCACTTAAGTAAACAAGGAAAGGGTCATCAAGTACATCAATTTTTTGGGGCTGTACAGAGGAACCAACTTTCACAGAATAACGATTCACTTGTCGCAATTCTAATCCATCTAAATTAGGATTAGCAATTGCTTCAGGGACTAAATTAGAATTCAATAAAAAAGCTTGAATTTTATTCTCTTTTAAATCAACCGCTAAATCATCGACACTTTCATAATTCATAAATTTAATATTTGGCGAAAAACTTGCTAAAAGTTCCTCATGATGACTGGCTCTAACACCATAAAACCCAATATTCTTAATTTCATCATCCAACTCAGCAACTGCCAGTAAATCATAATCAACAAGTTCAAAGGTATGAGCTTGTGATAGTTTATTTAATTCGTACTGTGATCCAACAAAATAAAAAGAAACAATGATCAACGATAGCCCTGTTAAAAAACGCCAAAAACTATGTTTTGTAATAATCAGTATCGCCATCGCAACCATCGTTAAAATTGATAAAATAATGAGTTTAAAACGAAACGGGATATATTCAATTGTAAATAAGGACAAAATAAGTGCAACAAAACCAATAAATAAAGCGAATAAAGATATTGAATAGGTATGGTTTTTTTTCATGATTTTACCTCACTTTCACAATGTATTCCCATAAATTCACATAAAAAAATCTTGGTTTCCCAAGACTAATTTATAATTACTTAACTTCGTCTCGATTCGCACGATGTGGAACCTTCCACTCTCCAGTTTGTGGATCTTTTGATAAAGTTACTTTTGGTAATTTGTAATGTGTACGACGTTTGTTTTTTCTTGATTTCGATGTGCGTCTTTTTGGAACTGCCATCATCTCACCTCCAATTAATCAATTTCAATCTCTTTTAATTTTGCAAGTCTCGGATCAATTTCTTTACTTTTTTCTTCCAAATAATCCTCTTCGCTCATAACTACCCAACCATCACCGCTTGGATATTCAGTTAATTCTGGATCAACTAACTTCAATGGAATATCAGCCAAGATTGCTGCAAGTATGTAAGGATCTAAGTCAAGCTCTTCTTCCTCAACATAAATGCTATCTTCATCTTCTTCCAGTTCATCGAAAGCAAATACTTCCTGAACACGAACTGAGAAAGGATGTGATAACGGTTTAAGTGTAATTGCACACGGAACTATCATCTCACCATCAATATACATATTAACGGTTAAACGACCAGCATCGTGATCGTAATAAGCATCGCCACTTGCATGAATATCTTTTAAATCATTGCATCGCGGATGTTCTTCAAGTTCGATCATCAAGGCTTCATCGATTTCAATTCGGGAAGCATTCGATTGATCAAGCTCTGTGCGTAAAAATTTCATAATCTCACCTTGCTTTTTAATGCTCTTTAATTATAGAGAAAAGAGTTGCGAATGTCAAACAATTCTACTTGTTTATGCAAAAAGAAAAAAGCCTATTATTATGTGGCTTTTTTCAAATTATTTATAAGGGGAAAGAATATCTGCATAATAACTTTTATTTATTCACAAGGGGATATGAATATAGGAGAAGAGGTTATTATCCAGTGTAAGAGATATCTCTTACATGACTATAATACCTAAATAATGTGTGGAGAGTTTGCGCTTCCAATGTTAAATTATGTGATTGATTGTTTTATCATATATTTCTTTAAGTTTTTCTTGACTCACATGCGTATAAATTTGTGTTGTACTTAAGGACTCATGACCTAACAATGATTGAACCACCCTTAAATTAGCCCCTTGATCCAGTAAGTGTGTTGCGAAGCTATGCCTTAACATATGAGGATGCACCCGCTGTTTTAAGCCTGCTATCTTTGCTTGTTTCGCCAAGGCATATTGGAA
This sequence comes from Erysipelothrix urinaevulpis, assembly GCF_009828835.1. Lineage (GTDB taxonomy): Bacteria > Bacillota_I > Bacilli_A > Erysipelotrichales > Erysipelotrichaceae > Erysipelothrix > Erysipelothrix urinaevulpis. The sequence continues at coordinate 96,787 of NZ_WTTB01000005.1, read as the reverse complement.
ACCACGTGGTGATAAAGGTTTACCATTTGCATTAACAAAAACAAAATCATGAGATTCTTGCTTCATTAATAACGGTCTAAGTTCACTTAAATACTCGCTAATTTTTAGAGAAAGTGAAGGATAATAAAATGCAAGTCGTTCTTTGCTTCCTTTACCTTCAACTAAAATAACGCGTTCTTTTTGTTGAATATCTTTTAATTGAAGGCCAACACATTCACTGACCCGAAGACCAGAGGCATACATTAATTCAAACATGAGACGATTTCTTTTTCCCAATACACTGTCATCACAACTTAACAACAAATTATTTAATTCTTGTTTTGTCAAAAATCTCGGTAATTTTTGGCTGGGACTTTGAACTTTAATTTGATTAAATGGATTCATCGTTGCACCGTAATTCATCTGCATAAATTTAAAAAAACTTCTAAGTGCAGAAACTTTTCTTGCAATGGTTGTGGGTGCTAATTCCATTTTGTATAATGCATTGAGGTATTCAAAGGCATTACTTTGATCTATGTTGAGAAGATCCTCACCTTCAAAAAATTCTAAATATTGATTGATATCACTTCGATAAGCATCTTCAGTATGAACTGATCCAGTATTTGTAACTGTTTGTTGGTTGATAAACTCATTTAAATATTGTTTGTTTAAATCGTTCAACTTCCTCTAAGCTCCTTTGAGCCATCTCTTCTTTTTCTTTTAAACGATTCCCAACAATCCCAAAATTAATATTCATAGGTTGGAAACGTTCAGGGTTTGCCGTCGCTACATATTGAGCTAAAGCACCCATCATTGTTTGATTCGATAGAGATTCCATGCTCTCACCTTGCATATATTGATGAATATTTAACGCTGCATATAGTCCCGATGACGCCGATTCAACATACCCTTCAACCCCACTCACTTGTCCTGCAAAAAATATGTGTTTGTGTTCTTTACTTTGAAAGTGTTTATTGAGGATGAGTGGCGATTTGATATAAGTATTACGATGCATAACACCATAACGAACAATTTCAACATCTTCTAAGCCTGGGATCATTTGAATAATTCTTTTTTGATCTCCCCATTTTAAGCGCGTTTGAAATCCAACAAGATTATACAGTGATGCCGCAGCATCATCTTGTCGTAATTGAACGACTGCAAATGGTTTGGATCCATCTGGTTGTTCCAAACCAACTGGTTTCATTGGTCCAAACAACATGGTCTTAAACCCTCGTGATGCCATCTCTTCAATTGGCATACACGCTTCAAATACTTTAACATCTTCAAATTCCCTCATTGGAGCTTGTTCAGCAAGCAACAATTCTTTATGAAAATTCATAAATTCTGATTTTGTCATGGGACAGTTAATGTAATCAGCTCCATCACCTTTATCATAACGAGACTTTTTATAAGCAATATCAAAATTTATTTTGTCTACTGACACAATTGGAGCTACAGCATCATAAAAATATAAATCATCTTGACCAAAAAACGTTTGCAAATAATGTGAAAACGTTTCCGATGTGAGGGGCCCTGTCGCAACCAATGTCACTTTGTCATCAAACTCTGTAAATTCTTGATCAACGACCGTTATATTAGGATGTGATTTTAAAACATCACTTACAGCCTGACTAAACCCTTCACGATCAACCGCTAAAGCACTTCCCGCTGGTAATTGATGCTTATCTCCCATTTGCATAATCAAACTATCAAACAAACGCATCTCAGCCTTAAGAATCCCTACAGCATTGGACAAACTATCTGACCTAAAGGAGTTAGAACAGACCAACTCCGCAAATTTCTCACTAGTGTGAGCAGGGGTCATCTTAGTTGGACGCATTTCAACTAACTCAACCTCATACCCTAACTGGGCTAACTGATAACTTGCTTCACTCCCTGCAAGCCCACCCCCAACAACTCTAACTTTTTTCTTCATCCTTTGTCTCTTCCTTTGTCTCTTTTTCTTTTTTCTTTTTTTCATTCGGTTGGATATAACGGCATTTAGGGAAACCTGAGCACCCAACAAAATATGTTCCATAACGACTCTTACGCTTCACTAAATCAGAACCACATTCTGGACATTGTTCACCAGTCTTAACAGGTTCCTCTTTCTTATTTTCCTCCAATGCACGATTATATCGACATTTTGGAAACTCATTACATGCAATAAACTTACCATATCGACCATATCGATAGACAAGTTCACCACCACATTCCGGACATTCCTCACCAACTTTTTCAACTTCGAGTTTTTCCATTTTCTCATCTGCTTCTTCAAGTAATGGATAAAATTTGTCAACAAAATCCTGAAGCGCTTTAATGTTATCTTTATTCCCTTCTGATATTTCGTCTAATTCTTCTTCCATTTTTGCTGTGTAATCAACATTAATAATACTTGAGAAATGCTCATCAAGTTTTTCACTTGTTAAAACACCTTGTTCAGTAGGTTTAAACACTTTAGTTCTTGATGTTTCAGATACTGCACCAAATGTTGCGTATGCTCGGTAAACAATCGTATCCAAAATCATTGAGTAGGTACTTGGACGACCTATCCCCTGTTCTTCTAATTCTTTAATTAAGCGCGCTTCTGTATAACGTGCTGGTGGTTGTGTAAAGTGTTGATTTGCTTCAATATTGCGTGCACTATATGCCTTTGCTTCGTCAATTTCACCAATCAACTTATCACTTGATTTTTCATAATCATAAACTTTCATATAACCATCAAAAGTTAAAACAGATCCACTACCATTAAAATCATAATCATTTTGCGAGAACACAACACTGACCGCATCAAAGACAGCTGGAGCCATCAATGAGGCCACCGCACGATAATAAACAAAACGATATAATTTATATTCATCTGCCGTTAAATATTTTTTAACTGAATCTGGTGTTCGTTTAATACTTGTTGGACGAATTGCCTCGTGGGCATCTTGCGCATTATCATCTTTTTTACCTGCACGATATGTTCCAACATATTCTTTACCATATTCCGCTTTAATATGACCTAACGCTTCTTCAACAAACACATTGGATAAACGAGTCGAATCAGTACGCATATAAGTAATGAGTCCCTCTGCTTCGCCTCCCATCTCAATCCCTTCATAAAGTTTTTGTGCAACACGCATTGTTTTTCTTGAAGCAAAACCTAAACGTGTCGACGCTTCTTGTTGTAAGGTCGATGTAATAAATGGAAGTTTCGATGCTTTTTTACGCTTTTTCTTTTCCAATTTAGAGATTGTAAATTCATTTTGACATGCATCAAGTACTTTTTGAGCATCATCTTTATTCTTCATTTCTAATTTTTTATTTTTATATCGCTCGGCACTTGTTTCAATAATATGCCCTTCGTTTTCAAAGAAAGCAATGACTGACCAGTATTCCTCAGGAATAAATGCATTAATCTCTTTTTCTCGATCCACAACCAATTTTAATGCAACTGATTGAACTCGTCCTGCACTTTTTGAACGAATTTTAGATTGTAAAAGCTTCGACAACTTAAATCCAATAATACGGTCTAGTATTCGACGTGTTTCTTGAGAACGCACAAGATCCATATCAATTTGTCTTGGTTCCTCAAACGCTTTTAAGACTGCATCTTTTGTAATCTCATTAAAAATAACTCTATTTTTTTGATCAAGATCAAGTTCCAATTCACTGGCTAAATGCCAAGAAATTGCTTCTCCTTCACGGTCCGGGTCAGTTGCTAAATAAACAAAATCAGCATCTTTTGCTTTTTTCTTTAATTCTTTAACAACATCTTTCTTATCTTTACTAATTTTATAACTGGCTTTAAATTCATCTTCAAAGTCAACACCCAAGCCATCTTTTCCTTTTGTAGCTAAGTCCCTAATATGTCCTTTTGAGGATACTACTTCAAAATCTTCACCCAAATAACGTTCAATTGTTTTAGATTTTGATGGAGACTCAACGATAACTAAATTTTTCATATAAAAAACCACTCCTTATCTATATAGTGTAGAATTCATTTTCTTTTGTCAATACGCTCGCCCCTTCTTGAATGAGTTGGTTGCACGCTTTTCCTTGAACTTCATTGACATTATGAGGCAAACAATAGACCTGGCGATTGAGTTCTAGAGCAATGTTCGCTGTATGCATTGTACCACTTTTTTCCGTTCCTGCCATAATTAGTATTTTTTTTGATAGTGCAGCAATCACACGATTCCTAACTGGAAAGTGATGTTTTTTTGCTTTTGTCTGAGGTGGATACTCTGTTAGAACTAATTGTTTCCTGCATAAATACTTTTGAATTGTTTGATGTTCTTTCGGATAATAAATATCCAGTCCATTAGCTATTACAGCGATGGTTCCTGTATCTTTGCTTTCTAAATGAGCAATGCAATCAATGCCATATGCCAAACCAGAAACAATACAATATCTTTCTTTCAAAGACTTGACTAATATCTTTGTCTCTTCAATTGCATACTGATTTGGGCGTCGACTTCCCACAACACTGACACACTCATTTTTCAAAAGTTCTAAATTGCCTGAATAAAATAGAACAATTGGGGGATCATATAAATCTAGAAGTTGTTTGGGATAATCTTTATCAATAATTGTGACAAACTCATAATCACAACTAAATTCTTTAACAGTTGCTTTTCGCTTGAGTGCATTAAGCATTTCTTTTTGATTCCCTTCATAATGAAACGCTAAGTTTTTTAAATAATTTCTCACCTTATCACCCACTTGGAAATTAGCATAAAAAAAGACAAGTCCTAAATATCTAACGATATTTGGTGCTCATCTTTAAATCGAAAACTCGTTCGGTGAATTGGACAACGTCCAAACTTTATAATAGCTTCTTTATGCTGCTTTGTACCATACCCTTTATGCTTTGCAAAACCATATGCAGGATACTTTCGATCATACTCAACCATCAATTGATCACGTGTTGTTTTAGCAATAATACTGGCTGCAGCAACAGAGATTGATTTTTGATCAGCTTTCACAACTGATTGTACGTCTTTTTCACTTAACTGAAAAGGCATAGCATCTGTAACGACAACTTTGGCTATGCTTTTTTTCGCTATCGCAATCATGGCATCCTTGGTTGCTTGGTAGATGTTTTTTTCATCAATTGTTTCAACATCAACAACAATAAGTTCTACATTGAGTGCATCATTATAGATAACATCCACTAAGTCTTGTCTTTTGCGTTCACTTAGCTTTTTAGAATCATTGATTTCAGGGTTAAGATAACCTTGAGGGAAAACCACACCACAAACAACACAAGGCCCCGCCATTGGGCCTCGTCCTGCTTCATCAATACCAACTAGCAATTCATTGTTTTCCCAAGCAATCGATTCAAATTCAATCATAAACGATCCCATGTGATTAAACCATATTTCCCATTTTGAATATCTTGTAAAAATAAGCGTTGAACATGTTCCATTTCAATGTCTCCACCACTTGATAAAAGACCCTTATCAGAAGCAATTTGATTAAAGAAAACATGACTTTCCACATCTCCAAAACGATTGTGCAAGGTATCATAGGCATAATTCACAACTTGCTCCAAATTATACCCTGTATGCTTAACTGAGCCAATCAATGCACAATGTAAGCCCATTTCCTTGCTTTCAAATTTAGGCCATAAAACACCTGGCGTATCAACAAGTTCTAGATTTTGATTGATTTGAATTAATTTCAAAGCTTGGGTGACACCAGGTCGATTTTCAACACTTGCAACCTTTTTACTCGCAAGTTGATTAATAATTGTTGATTTCCCAACATTGGGTACACCAACAATCAACGCACGATCTTTCCTACGTTTCATACCACGCTTTTTTTCTCGTTCACGTTTTGGTATAAGACATTCCTCAATTTTAGGAACTAAAACTTTTTTTAAATTATCTTGTAATGAATCAACTAAAACAACAATGTTACCTTCCGCTTCCAGTTGATTCATCCATTGCTTACTTTGATTGGGTTCAGCCAAATCTTTTTTAGTCAAAATGATTAATCGAGGCTTATCCCCTAATTTACGATCCAATACAGGATTTCTCGTCGATAAAGGTGCACGAGCATCACGACATTCTATGACACAATCTACTTGTTTCAGCTGTGCTTCAATCAAACGCAAAGCTTTGGCCATATGACCAGGAAACCATTGTACAGTCATTATTTACCCAACCTTTCTAAGTCGATTTAAGGGTAAAAAGACAAAAACAGACTTGCTTTTAATCGTTGACCTTTCAAAAAATCCATAATTCCGTGAATCAATAGAATTTGGTCGATTGTCTCCTAAAAGAAAATAGTGATCCTCTGGAACTGTAATTGGTTCGAGATCTTGCATAAATTCACGATCTGCATTGGTGTATTGCGAACGATAATCTGTATTTAAAAATGGTTCATCGACTGCTTTTCCATTAATATAGAGTTGTTCATCTCTATATTCAACTTCATCACCTGGCAAACCAATCACTCGTTTAACGATATATTTATTTTGATCTTGTAGATAAACAACAACAACATCAAATCGTTTGATTGAACCCAAACTATTTGCCAAAATATTCGAAACGCCTATTTCTTTGTCATTCAACGACGGATACATTGATAAACCTTCAACCTTTACAGGCCGAATAACAAATTGTGTTAAAAGAATTACAAAAACTAAACTAATTATCATGCTTTGGATAAACTCTTTTAACACCTTTAGAAAACGATCATCTGTTTTATTCATATTACCCTCCTATTCTATAAAGAAAAAGCCGTATAAAATACGGCTCTTAGCGACGTTCTGCAATTCTTGCTGACTTACCTGAACGTTTACGTATATAGAATAGTTTACTACGACGTACTTTTCCATGACGTATTACTGTAATTTTATCAATAATTGGTGAATGAACAGGGAATGTTCTTTCAACGCCAATTCCTGATGACATTTTACGAACTGTAAATGTTTCAGCAATTCCTTTACCGCTCTTTTGAATAACAAGACCTTCAAATGCTTGAACTCTTGTTTTTCCACCTTCACGAATGAAGACATCAACACGAACTGTTGATCCAGGACGGAATTCAGGAATATCACTACGTAATTGAGATTTTGTTACCTCATCGATTAAATTTAATCCCATGACAAACTTCCTTTCTTTCAAACAAGTTCATACTCCAAGGCAGCGGAACTCGAGTGCTATAAGCAATATATAATTTAACATAATTTGGATACAATTGCAAGAACATTTTATCATCTTTACTTCTCAAAATTATAATGAACAAACCCCTTAGCATGAACTTCATCAAGACTTTTTAGACCTAAGGATGTATAAAACTGATGAGTTTTTTGTTCATCGTCAGTTAGCAAGACAATTTGTCGAATTGTGGATGCATATCTATTCATCATAATTTTAAATAACCGGCTCCCAATTCCTTGACGTTGATATTTGGGATTCACCAAAATATCTTGGACATAAATAATTGAGACACCATCACCAACGACACGAATTAGTCCCGTTAACTCTTGATCAATCCAACACGCACACCACCATAACGAACCTTCCAACATCTTTTCCATTTTAACGCGATGATTTGTATAGCCTGACCACTGAACAGATTGATATAAATGTTCTAATTTTTCTAATTCTATCATTTCATTTTCTTTGAATTTCATTATTTTCTCCTTTACTTTTACTTTGTTGTTTTAATAAAGAAGAAATCTAAATATAGTAAGAACATACTGTTCCCCTACTTTAACCCATCATGCGTGATAACATACGCATTTGCTTTTGCATTTTTTTATATTGGTTTAAAAGTCTGTTCACATCCGTTGTTGTTGTACCAGACCCTTTCGCAATTCTACGTTTGCGCGACGAACGAATTAAATCAGGATTATTTCTTTCTTCTTTTGTCATACTTTGAATCATTGCTTCTGTTTTTTTAATTCCTTCACTTGCGTCAGCATCATCAATTTGACCAGCAAATTGATTTGCTCCTGGAACCATCTTCAACAACCCTGATAAAGGCCCCATTTTAGAGACTTGTTGTAGTTGAACTAACATATCATCAAGGGTAAATTGGCCTTTCATCATGCGCTCAGCTGCTTTCTCACTCGCCTCTAAGTCCATTTTTTCTTCAGCTTTTTCAACAAGTGAAACAATATCTCCCATACCTAGAATTCGAGATGCAATTCGATCTGGGTGGAATAATTCTAAATCTTCAATGTTTTCTCCCATCCCAACAAACTTAACAGGAACTTGAGTTAAGGAACGGACTGATAAAACAGCCCCACCACGAGTATCACCATCAAATTTAGTTGCAAATAAACCCGTAAGGTTTAATTTGTTTTTGAATCCTTGAGCAACATTAATAATATCTTGACCACTCATCGCATCAACACTCAAAAGAATTTCATCCGCTTGAGTTATCTTCTCAATATCAACAAGTTGTGTCATTAATTCATCATCAATTTGTAGACGTCCTGCCGTATCAATTAAAATAACATCAAAATCTTTTCCATGATTCAATGCTTCTTTCACAACATTTTGTGGTGTAGAATCTGCTTGACTATAGACTTCGACACCAATTTGCTCTCCAAGAATATGAAGTTGCTCAATTGCCGCTGGACGCGCTAAGTCAGCTGCGACAAGTAATACTTTTTTGTTTTCTTTTTCTTTTAAATGTTTTGCAAGTTTAGCAATACTGGTCGTTTTACCACTCCCTTGCAATCCAACCATCATTAAGACACCCGGTTTATTATTAAAGTTTAAACCAGCATTTTCTTCGCCTAATATTTCAACAAGTTTATCATTAACCACTTTGATAAACATTTGAGCTGGATCAACACCTTTAGGAACTTTCATTCCCATTGATTCTTTTTTAACATAATCCAACAATTCCTGGATAACATCCAAGTTAACATCCGCTTCTAATAATGAAATTCGAATTTCTGATAAAGCATCTTGGATATTTTTTTCCGATAATTTACCTTTTCCACTAAGGTTTCTAAATGTATCTTGTAATTTATTTGTCAATTGATCAAACGCCATTTTGTCCTCCTATAAGAATGATTCTTCTTCCTCTTCTTCATGATATCTAAAATCAACAACTTCAACATTGTCAATCGCTTCGCTAATTAAGGTATCAACATCAAAATATGATTCAAAACGGTCTATTTTATCACGTTTTGGTTTAGTGACTGGGTTTTTAGGTGTGAAAATCGTGCAACAGTCTTCAAATGGTAAAATAGAAGTCTCATATGTTCCGATTTTCTTTGCTAAGTTAATAATTTCAATTTTATCATAAGTAATGAGCGGACGTAAAATCGGTAAGCCATCATTGATTGCTGTAATACTATTCATACTTTCCAAGGTTTGTGAAGCTACCTGACCTAAACTTTCACCATTCGCAATTGCTAAACAATTTTTCTTCTCAGCCAACTGATTCGCAATTCTTAGCATAAATCGTCGCATCATTGTAATTGAATAACTTTCTGGAACTTTCTCATTGATTTCTAATTGTATATCAGTGAACGGAATAATATGAACACGAATATCATTTTGATATTTCCCAAGTTCTTTGGCTAAATCAAGCACTTTTTTCTGCGCTTGGGCTGATGTATAAGGTGGAGATGCAAAATGAACAAATTCAAGACGTACACCCCGCTTCATCATGAGATGAGCTGCAACAGGCGAATCAATCCCACCCGAAAGCATAAGCATTACCTTTCCTTGTATTCCAACAGGATACCCTTGAGCACCCAGTATTTTTCCCATCATGATGTAGCTTGTATCGCCTCTAATTTCAACAATAACTGATATATCTGGGTTATGGACATCAACCTTTAGATTTGTATTCTGTAAAATCTTACTCGCAACATGGCGATTAATTGTATCAGAGTTGTGTTCAAATGTTTTATCATGACGACGCGCAAAGACTTTAAATGTCGCCCCTTCTTCCATTCGTATCAAATCAAGCGCTTTTTCAGCAATGATATCCAAATCTCGCTCTGTTTTAATCGCAAGCGAAAAGGAACTTAAGCCAAAAACATGACGTAATTCTTCGCTAACCGCTAAACCATCTTCACCATTTAAATTAATGTATAGACGATCATAAGTTGTCTTATACGTTAATGCTTCAAATTGCTTTAATTGACCTTTAATATTTCTAAGGAGCTGATTGGTAAAATTTCTTCGGTTTTTTCCTTTAGTCGATAACTCACCGTATCGACACATAATGTATTCATAATTAGTGTTTGACATATTCTTTAATCTCCATTATTTTCTCACATACTTCTACAATTTCTTCCATTGTATTATTACTCGATAAACTTAAACGAACGTTTGTCTTTAAACTTTGTTTCGATTTACCTAATGCTAATAATACATGAGATTCGGTATTTTTACTATGACAAGTACTTTGTGCCGAAACATAAATACCTTCATGATTTAAAGCATTCATCATAATTTCCGAATCAACATTAAGCACCGAAACATTAAAAATATAGGGGCTTGAGTCCTTAAAACTATGAATTTCGATACCTTCTTTTCCTGAAAAGAACTCCCATAAATATCGATACATTTCTCTAACTTTTTCATGGTTTTTGTGATAGTCTTCAAGCGCTAAGCGTAAGGTCTTAGACCATAGTATAACAGCTGGACTATTGGTTGTTCCACCTCTTAAAGCCTCTTGTTGTTGACCACCATGAATGATTGGTAGTATTTTAACGCCAGCCCTTTTTATCAATAAACCACTGCCTTTTAGCCCGCCAATTTTATGAGCTGAGTAGGAAATCATATCAATTTGCTTCATGGATATAGGGTGTTTCCCTAAAGCCTGAACACCGTCTACATGAAAGAAAGCTGAGGAATGTTTTCGAATAGTTTTAGCAAGTTCGCTTAAATTATTTATACTTCCTATTTCATTGTTGATTGCAAATAAAGAAACCAGTATGGTATCTTCACGCAAGGTTTTTTTCAACACATCGACTTCAACAACGCCTTGATCATTAACGGGTAAGTAGTCGACTTCAAATCCAAACGTTTCTTCAAGAACTTTGCATGTATTAAGGATTGATGCATGTTCAATTTCACTGGTTATAATATGTTTGCCTCGATCTTGATTTGCAAATGCAACACCCTGCAGTGCCCATGAGTTAGATTCACTTGCCCCAGAAGTATAAAAAATTTCATGGGGTAAAACAGATAAATCTTTCGCTAACTTTTCTTGGCTTTGTAGGATTAAACGTGAAACACGCTGACCGGCGTGATGCAATGAGTCAGCGTTAGCATAATATTTTTTCATCAAAACAGCAGCATCTTCAATAATTTCTTCCCGCATTGGAACCGTGCTTGCTGAATCTAAATAAATTGGGTTATTGTGCACTTTTTGCATTGTTTTTGATCATCTCCTCGTATTCTGAGTCGGGGCGATACTTATCAATCGAATTAATAATTGTCGTTAAACTCTGAGTGTATTCACCATTATTGAACGCTAATTCAGCTCGTGTTAATTGAGTATCAATATCTCCAATATAGGGTCTATAACGATTCGCATAAACAATGGCATTCTCAGACATATCAACAACACCAACAAGGTTATTAACGTTGTTGTGTAGTTTATAAATATAGTCAATCGCCTCATCAACTGTTGCGTTTAAAAGACTAACATCTAAACTCTCTTGATCAAGCATTTCTTTTATTTGATCAGTATAATTATATGCCTTGTGTAAATCACTTTGGTATTTTTGTGAAACACTTGGAAGTGATCTTTTTTTAATTCTTACTTGGACATCATTGATAATTAAATGTAATTTTAATAATTGTTTCTTTGCTCGGACTTCATCCGCATTCGCTTGTTCAACTTTTTCTTGTAAACCATTGAAATCCTCAAGCAAGATATTAACATCTTGTTTCAACTCTTTTACCGAAACTAAAATGCTCGATGCCGGAATATTCTCTTCATTTTTCATCCGAGAAATTTTTTGGTGTTTGTCATTATAATCCGCCAGTGTTTTTGCTGTTTCGTCAAGTTGTTCTTCAAATCCTGCAAAACCAAAACGAACTTCAATCCGAGCTGCTTCATGTTTTATTTCATTGAGACCTTGTGTCAAACCCGATAAGGAGTCACTCGATACTTCAAACAATTCTTCTAATTCAACATTTGCTTTATTTTCTTTTTGAATTTCTAGAACCATTTGCTCCAACCGTTTTTGACTCTCTGCTAAACTCTTAGACGTTGAGATAATCTCTCCATTAGCAATTTGTATGAGATCTTCTTTTAACACCTCACTCAATAAGGCAATATTTCGTGGTACCTCAAGATGGTCGATAAACACACCTTCTTGACGAACTCCTTGATACAATCTCGACACTTCATCAAGCAATTGCGGTATCAGTCCTTTAGCCCTTTCATATAATTTAGGTATACTATTTAAACGATCCTCAAACAATTTAATTTCTAGTTCAGTGTCTTCACTAACTTGTGCAGCCTTACCAAAATCTGATGCGTACATCCATTCTTCAAAGGTCGAAAACATATGCTCAATTTCTGAACCTTGGGCTTCTAATGTTTCATAACTGTCGCCCAATTTAGATTCTTTACCTTTCATTTCAGTTTTCAACGCTCTAAATTTATCTTTGAGACTGTTAATTTTCATCCTTTGTTGAGTTTCTTCTTCTAGAAGTGTCTCAAGCTGTTGATCAAGAATATATGTCCCTTTGAGTGCTTCATCTAAAACAATTTCAAGCTCTTCGAATAAGTAGCTCGCCTCTTTATATTTTCCATATGCCAAAGCATCATTCGCATCGCCCATCTGGTTGACGATGTTGTCTTGTTTAGAACGAATAGACTCAAAATCATCTTTGCATGAGTCGACATCTCTCGCAATCTTATGGTTAACTTTAGCTAAGCCTGTTGCTTTATTAATTTTAAAAAGAATCGGAATACTCATTAACTCATTGTACTTAACTTCAAGTTCATCAAAACGGTTACTTAATTGTTTCTTCTTTCTTTGTCGAATTAACATAAAAACCAGGACCAAAAGAAGCCCTACTACGATTGCGATTATTATTTTTTGCTCGTTTAAAAACTTCAATATATCGTTATAGTTCATTTACTCACCTCATTGTTAATATTGTACCATATTTCTAAAGTATAGGTTAAGAATAATCCATGATAATTTCAAGAAATATCGCTTGCGTGAACTCAATTTTAATGAATAATTACAAACAGAAATAATGGAATGATTAAATATTTCGATATTAATTGACATTTACAACGTAATTTCGTATTATATATAAGCGTCATTATGCACAGCATACAAAGTTAGTAGCCATTAGTTTGTCCCGCGGCAGGTGCCAAAGTACCAAAGCTGTAAATGGGAAACGGCTTAGATAAACTCAACTATTAATAATTTGTAAACTTGCGATATATGACATTATAGGAGGTCAATACATGGCAAGAATTAAAGAACCAGTATGGAAAAGATCCCGTCGTTTAGGTTTCTCAATCCTTGAAACAGGAGAAGAACTACAACGTCGTAACTATCCACCTGGACAACACGGACAAGGACGTCGTGCAAAATTATCGAACTATGCTTTACAATTACAAGAAAAACAAAGAATCCGTTTTACATACGGTGTGAATGAGAAGCAATTCTTCAACACATACAACCGTGCTATTAAAATGGATGGTGTTACGGGTCATAACTTCATGTTCTTATTAGAACAACGTTTAGACAATGTCGTCTATCGCATGAACTTAGCACGTACACGTCGTGGAGCAAGACAACTTGTTAACCACGGTCACATCTTAGTTGATGGTAAAAAAGTGGATATTCCATCATTTACAGTTCAACCAGGACAAACAATTGAAGTTAAAGAATCATCAAGAAACATGGCTTCAATCAAAGATGCATTAGAAGCTAATGTAGCAATGGTTGATTATGTTGAATTCGATAAAGAAAGCAAAAAAGGTATCTTTACACGTTTACCTGAACGTAGCGAACTTAATCAAGAAATCAACGAAGCACTTGTTGTTGAATTCTACAATAGATAATTTTTTAAAAAGAACCGACTATATCGGTTCTTTTTTTGTTTAGTAGAACAGCAAGCCAAACACTGCACCAATTAATAAGATTGTTACTGTATTCATTTTCTCTTTCCACGCTAAATACGAGGCACTTACGATAAAAATAATCGATAAGCCATCAAAACTACGATTTTCATTAAAAATTTGAATAACATTGACACTCGCAATCGAAATAAGTGCAAAAGCAGAGATTGATAAAGAATTTAATATTTTTTGACTTTTATCCGATTGTAAGTCTTTAATCAAGGTCTTGATTAAAAAAATGGTGATGAGCAAACCGGGTAATACACTTCCTAATGTTGCGAAAACCGCACCCAAAATACCATCTAACTTATACCCAACAAATGTCGATACATTAACCGCTAATGGACCTGGTGTTATCTGTGAGATTGTGATGATATCTGCAAACTCTTTTAAATGAATCCACCCATATTTTCTTACAACATTTGCTTCAATTAAGGGAATTACTGCATAACCACCACCAAAACTGTATAAACCAATTTTAAAGAATTCAAAGACAATTCTAATGAGTTGCATTGTGTATCTCCTTCAGACCTAATGTCGATACAAGAAAATAATTTAAAATGATCAAAACAGGAATCGGTAAGCTAGAAAAATACACAAGAATAAAAAATAGACCAGCCAATATATGCGCCTTAATGCCAAGTCGTTTAAAAAGATTGAAAAACATCGTCAAATTTAATCCTATCATGATCGCAATGACTGACAAATCAAGGCCATTGATCATTGATTGAATGATGTTATTTTCAATTAAAACATTATAAAACCGACTAACTAGAACAATAATTATAAACGGAGGTATAATACTTCCGATGACCGCCACAACTGCCCCTAACAGCCCCCTTAACCTATACCCTATCCCTCCTGTGAAATTAAGAGCAATTGCTCCAGGTGCTGACTGAGAGATGCTTGAAATCTGCTCTAACTCATCTGCTGTTAAACCTTTCCTTTTAACGACATATTCATTTTTCAATATTGGGATAATTAAATAACCTCCACCAAACGAAACCAGACTCGTCGTAAAAGATATAATAAAAATATTCACTAAACTTAATGTTTCCAATCTAATTCACCTCCTCACCATTATATCCACCCTATGGTATAATGATAAATACATAGTTAGAATATTACTATAACAGAAAGGTTATCGGTGAATTCATGACAATTAGAGAAATGACAATATTTAAATCTGTTTTTGAAACCTTGTCCATGACCCGTAGTGCACACAATCTATATATATCACAGCCTGCAGTTTCAAAGACTATTTCCGACATTGAAAACAAAATTCAAACATCACTTTTTATAAGAGAGAGAGGAAAGCTTAGGCGAACTGACTTTGCCATTAATTTGTATGATAAAGTATGCAGAATTCTAATAGAGGTCGAAAACTTAACCGAAGTTCCGGCGAAGCCGCTTAAACTTGCAAGCAGCATTACGCTTGCAAATACACAATTACATAAAATATTAAATGCCTCACCAGCACTGAGAGTTTCAGTTGTTAATGCAGATGATGTCATCAAAAGTGTTTTAAATGATCAGGTAGATTTTGGGATTGTTGAAGGGAGTTATAATAATCCTGAGCTTTCGATCGAACTCATTCGACATATTAAACTGGAGTTTTTTGTTTCAAAAAAATATAAACCAAATATCAAAACTATCGATGAACTTTTACAAGAAAAAATCTTGCTTCGAGAAGAAGGAAGCTCTATTCGAATTGCATTTGATAGCCTATTAAATAGTCAAGCACTGAATTATACGCCTACTTTTACTTCTGTCAACTCTGAAGTCATCGCAAGCACTATTCTCAATTTAGATTCTATGGCCATCGGCCTTTTACCTTTTGATCTCATTAATACACATCATTTCAGGCTATTGGAAATTAAAGACTTAAGTTTAAAAACACCTGTACAACTCGTTTATCGTAAAGATAAACACCTAAATCAAGAAGCTGTAAACTTACTAGATCTAATTAGAGCCACAATCTAAAAAAAGTGTCCCATTTAACAACGGAACACTTTTTTATAGTTTAATCTTTTTTATCGTCTTTTTTATCGTCTTTTTTCTCTTCTTTTTTGTTGTCTTTCTTATCGTCCTTTTTATTATCTTCTTTTTTGGGTTCTTCATACTCCAAATCGAATTCTAAAAATTCTCGATAGGTGTTTAATTTCCTATTATCTGTAAAACTAACAATCACTTGAATGTTCACTTTAGGTTGATTAATTTCTCCTAGCAGCTTGAATCCATTCATGTAATTTTCTGATACTCTTTCTTGATTTGGAATCATATTATACGGTTCCTTCTCAAATATTCCTGCATTTGGCATCATTTTATCTTCAGCATTATAGTTTTTCTTATCCTCAACAACCATTATTTTTATATCATACATCGCAATTTTGGGGTCATCAACAATAATTTCATAAACATACTGCTCACCTTGTTTCCCAATTTTCGCATCAATCGCGAAATATGGCGATGAATCAGAAAATTTATCATTATCCAGTACTGTCTGATAATAGGATTGGTATTGAAGAACTTGTTCATTGTATTCTTTGCCTTTGGATAGAGAACACCCTTGCAATAATACAACGACTAATAGCATAAGAACGATTTTTTTCATAATCGATTAGCCTCCTAGTCTACGTGCTTTAAAACAAAATATGTTTTCTTGCCACGTCGAATAATCGTTAACTCATCAGCAATCAATGATGTTTCATCAATTACGTAGTCTAAATCCTTAATTTGTTCACCATTTATATATAAGGCGCCCCCTTCGATCAGTTGACGTGCTTCACGTTTACTTGGGAATACTTTGGATGCAACTAAGACATCCACAATGTTTCCATATTCTTTGAGTTCATGAGTACTCATCCCTTTAAACGCTTGATGAATTTCTTCATTCGATAATGTTTTAATTTGACCAGAAAATAAAGCTTCGGTTATATTTAAAGCTTGTTGTAATCCTTCATCACCAAACACAATTGAGGTTAATTCTTCTGCTAATGAACGCTGTGCTAATCGCTTATGTGGTTCTTTCTCAAAAGACTCTATAATTGCCTTAATTTCATCAACAGAGCGTAATGACAATCGCTTTAGAAAATCAATAACGTCCGCATCACTTGTATTATAAAAGAATTGGTAAAATTCATAAGGACTTGTTCGATTATGATCAAGCCAAACGTTAGCACCTTCACTCTTACCAAACTTTGTTCCATCAGACTTCATAATTAAATGAGATGTAACACCGTAAACTTTCGCATCGTTACCCTTCATCTTACGAATTAAATCAGCACCTGCAACCAAGTTACCCCACTGATCTGAGCCACCAATTTGCAATTCGATATTTTCCTGTTCATAGAGATGCAAAAAGTCAATAGCCTGTAAGATAATATAAGAAAACTCAGTATAAGAAATTCCTGAATCTAAACGACTCGCTACTGTTTCTTTTGCAAGCATTGTATTGACACTAAAGTGTTTACCATAATCACGTAAAAATTCTAACATTTGAATTCCCGTGAGCCAATCTGCATTATTCATAATTTTTATAGGGTTATCATCCGATGTCAATATTCTAACGATTTGTTCTGAAATCCCATCAAAGTTTTTTTGTAAATCCTCATCATTCAGTAACTGACGCTCCGTTGTTGGACGTGGATCACCAATCATCCCAGTTGCACCACCAATTACTGCAATTGGATGATGACCTACACGCTGATAACGCTTCAGTAAAATTAATTGTTGAAGATGACCTACATGAAGTGAATCAGCAGTAGGATCGAATCCACAATATAATGTTACCGGAGTCTTTAATCGTTCTTCAAGACCTTCACGATCCGTTACATCCTTAACTAAACCTCGCCATTGCAACTCTTCTAATAATGTCATAAGACCTCCACTAATGATTTGTATCAAATAATATTTTTATTTTTAAATAATTTCGTTGTAATACATCCAACATGCATGTAACAACCAAAAGTGTTGTTGCATCATGTGGGTACAAGTAACTTGAAGTACAGAATTTATTCAATTCATCCCATTTATCTTCTTTAAAAATCAGATTTTTAGCTAAAAATTGTGCTTTCATTAAGTTCTTTTCGCCATTATAAGTCACAATTGAATAATCATCATAACGACTCATAATAAAGAGTAATGTCGATATGACTGATCGATTTTTCTGATAAAAAGGAACATAATGATTAAACGCCTCACGATAACCCGTGAAAGCAATGTCATAACGCTCTCGTTCATTTTCAAACTCAGTAAATCCTTCAATCTCAACTGCAATTTTTTTAATCTGCTTCGTGATATCTGCATATCCTCTGGAATTAATAAAAGCAAAGAGCACCGTACTTGTCATAAAAACTGTATAAAAGTATGATTCTTGATTTAAGACCGAAATTTTAATCTTCTGATTAACCATTTCTTGAAATGCAAGAATTGATTCCGGATCTTTACTGTTATAATTAAATATATTCAACGTTTCATCACGATACGTGCGAACAAGGTGAATAAATTTTTCAAAATTCATATGCTCGTTGCTTCCACGATAATTAGGTCCATACATGCCAAACCCAATCGATTTAGTATAGGCACTTACATAAGAATACATTAAAATATTTGATAAGATTGTTTGCTTATCACCTTTTAACATATAGTTTTCTATTTCTTTAAAGAACTTACGTTCATATTCATCATCATCGATTTCACTCTCAAGTAAACTATCAAGAGATGTTTGTGTAAACTTATCAACCCGACTCGCAACATTAATATCTTCACGACTAACATGAGTATCTTTATCAAATACATCACTATCAATGGCAAAACCTAAAGGATGATAATCTTCGTAATGAACAAGAATGTCTTTTATCTTATCGGCCGATTCTTCAAGCTTAATATAGAAAATCAAACCTTCTTCATCAAACGTATAAGACCAGGATTCAAGCATGAATCGATCCCATAACTCAAAAAATATCGTAAAAATAGCATACGACAATAAGTGATGCTTGCGATTTTTTCCTGCATAAGCGGTCTTTAGAACGAGAAGTGATCCTTCTTGCCCCTCAATCATACCTTGCATAAGAGATTTTCTTTTAATTCGAAGTTCTTTAATTGATTCAGATTTTAATTGCACAACTTTCATAATCCAACCTCTTTCATCTTTACTATTCTATCAAAAAAAACCGCAATTTGTAAGCATATTGTACCATATAATAGAAAAAAGGCCCAAAGGCCTTTTTAATTTTTTATAACTACAAGGAAAATCTGATGTTCTATTCTTTTAAGGAGAAGAAAATAGTATTCAGATGCAAACCATTTCTTGGTTTACATGTATATAATACGTCATGTTTGTGGAGCATATATGATAACATTATGTGAAACCGTGTGTTTACTTATAGAGCTTCATAAGCCCAAACGGAATCAATAAACTTAACCCAAAAATAATGATTGTCGTTGAAAGACTAAACATAGTAATGAGTGCATTACTGACAAGTGGCGCAAGAACTGAAGATAGTCCAATACTCAATGAAACAGCAACCATTTGACCACTGGACCTTAAATGTTCTGGGACCTGAGCAAAGACTAAATATTTTTGGGTAATTAAAATGATTGGGAATGTGATAGCTTGCAGTAACGAAAGAGCAATAATCATCCATGTGTGTGACGACAAACCGATTAAAATGAAACGAACACATAAAATTAACAAGGCAATTCTTAGTAATTTTTGTGGACTTCGTTTACGGAATAATCTTGCACCGACATAAAGAATTGGAATTTCACTCATTGCTTGCACAAAAACCCGAAGACCAACCGCTTGGGCATCGCCACCCAATTCAAACATATACTCTGTCACAATCAGCGGGTCTGTATTATAAATTAAATACACAAAGAAATAAACAACAATTAACAAAATATAATTTTTATTCTTGAGTAAGAGTTTGAGATCACTCATCTTTAAGCTTTCTCGTTCTTCTTTACTGGCGTCTGTTGCTTTGCTTGCAAGCCAGACCAGCAATAAACCTAAAATTGCTGAGGAATAACCTAAAATATTATAACCATATTTTAAGACAAGGTACCCTGATAATAAGGAAGCTATTGCCCATCCAAGTGAACCAAAGCTCCGTAAATAACTAAAATCATGATGTAGCTCATCAACTTCTAATACCCAAGTTTCAAATAAATTAGCAACAATCCGTGTGGAACCAACAGTCACAGATAATACGAAAAAGTGGTACATAAAGTTTACATGGTCATAATTAAAATTTAAGATACCTGCTATAGCCGTTAGATACGTTAAAAGAACAACAAAGCGTTTAATACTACCATGCTTATCACTTAGGTAGCCAAAGACAACCTGTCCTAACATTGAAAAAGCTGCATAGGCTGCGACTAAGTATCCGCGTTGCGCACTTGTATAACCAACACTAATTAAAAAAGGGACAATTTGTGTAAAAAGAAGCGCATGTGAAAAGAACATAACAAACATCATTAAGCCAAATCTACGTTTCATAGTTTCTCCTTTTCGGTCATGATATTGTCGCATTTGACATCATGACTTTCAATCGGAATATAATCAATCGCCTGAAATGAATACGCAATCCCTAAAGCATAACCGTTATAATCCTTCAGAAAACGATCATAATACCCGCCACCATAACCAATTCTATATAAATTCAAATCAAATGCTAACATCGGTACAACGATTATGTCAATACACGTTTTGCATACTATCTCACAGTATTCTTTCGGTTCTAAAATACCAAATGAAGACTCTCTTAAATCTTCTCTTGATTGAACACGATAAAAATCCATTGTTTTTCCGTTGACGCGAGGCAAGTATATTTTCTTTTGTTTCCATAAGCCTTCAATGACAGGCCAAAGATTCACTTCATGATTAAATGATGCGAAAAGTGCAATTGAATCAAAGGGTTCCAACTCAAACATTAAGTGTTTTTGAATCGTATGATCAAGCGCTTTCTTTTCATCCTGCAAAAGCGATGCGCGCTTTAATTTCATCGCATCCGCAATAGCCTTCTTATCCAACAGAGCCTTCCATTTCCAGTTTCATCAATTGATTTAACTCAACTGCATATTCCATCGGTAACTCTCGAGTAAACGGCTCCAAAAAGCCCATTATGATAGTTTCAGCAGCTTGTTCTTCTGATAATCCACGACTCATCAAATAAAACAATTCATCTTCTGATATTTTTGATACACGTGCTTCATGCTCAACCACTGACCCTTCAGTTTGAACGACATTAATAGGCATCGTGTCACTCTTTGATAAATTATCTAGGATCAATGTATCGCACTCAATCTTTGTTTTTGCATTAACTGAGTTCTTATCATGAGAAACAATTCCGCGATAATTCACCGTTCCACCGTTTCGCGAAACAGATTTTGAAATGATTGTACTTTGGGTATTGGGAGCTTTATGGATCATTTTTGCACCAGCATCTTGAAATTGATTTTTCCCCGCTACAGCAATTGAAATTGTCATCCCACGTGCATAGTCACCCGCAAGAACACACGACGGATACTTCATGGTTGTCTGTGCACCAATATTCCCATCGATCCATTCCATAAAGCCATGAGCTCCGACTGTTGCTCGTTTCGTAACAAGGTTGTACACATTTTTCGACCAATTTTGAATCGTTGTATAGCGACACTTCGCTTTATCATGAACAAAGATTTCAACAACCGCCGCATGCATCGATGATTTTGAATAGACAGGTGCCGTACATCCTTCGACATAATGAACATCTGCGCCTTCATCCACAATAATCAATGTTCGTTCAAATTGACCCATTTGTTCTGCATTAATTCTAAAATAAGACTGCAAGGGTTTGTCTAACTTAACGTTTTTAGGAACATAAATAAAGGTTCCACCCGACCAAACAGCCGTATTTAAGGCCGCAAACTTATTATCATTGTACGGGACCAATTCATTAAAATATTGTTTAACTAGATCAGGGTAATCTTTTAAGCCTGTATCCATATCAAAAAATAAAATCCCTTTATCTTCAACTTCTTGAAGCATATTATGGTAGACCATCTCTGAATCATATTGTGTAGCGACACCTGATAAAAACTTTGCCTCCGCTTCAGGTATCCCCAATCGCGCAAATGTTTCTCTGATTTCCTTAGGAACATCTTCCCATCGCGTTTCACTTTTTTCACTTGCACGCAAATAATAAATATATTCATCAAAATTAACCTTTGATAAATCAGCACCCCATTCTGGCATTGGAGCACTCATAAAGTGATGATAAGCTTTTAATCGATAATCTAGCATCCACTCTGGCTCATTTTTTATTTTGGATATTTCTCGTACAATGTCCTCACTTAATCCTAAACCAAATGAAACAACTGGTTCAACATCATCATGAAAACCATATTCATACTCTTCACTTGGTAGTCGTTCACGATCACTCATTGTCATAGTCTAATACTCCTTTCAAGGCAATTTGAACACCTTGCCATCCCAATCTCGCACAAGCAATACGATTGGCTTGTCGCCCCACATTTTTAAATGCATTGGCCTCTTGCATCATGTTTACATCAAATGTTTCAAGTCGCATCATTTTATCAAATTCTTTTATTATTTGCGATGCTTCTTCAAGCGTCTTATTTTTTAAAAGTTCAGTCATTATAGAGGTTGACGCTGTTGAAATTGTGCATGCACTTCCAATAAAACAAAGGTCTACAATTCGATTTTCTTTAACCTTGACATAAACAGTAATATCATCAATACAACTGTCTGTTTTCATATGTTTCATACGATACTCTTCTATTTTATCAGGAGTCCGTTTATTTCTAGGGTTTTCATAATGATCCATAATGATTTGTCTTAAAAACAATGGATCGTCAAAATAGTTCATCTTGTCCTCCTCTTATATATACAAATCGATACATTTTTCCAATGTAATATCTCTTAGCGCTTCAACCAAACGATCAACTTCTTCTTTTGTATTATAAAAAAGTAGTGACGCTCTAATTGTTTTAGATTTCTTCATGGTTGGGTCAAATGCTTTAGCACAATGTTCCCCAGTTCGCACTGCTATATCAAATGAATCAAGATATTGCGCCACATCCTGTGCAAAGATGCCTTTCACATTAAATGAAATAATTGACAAATCAGAGTTTGGATTGTAAATGACAACATTGTCTAACTTAGATAAATGTAAATAAGCATACTCATACAATTGTGAATTTAGAGATTCAATCGTTGATATCCCTTTTTCATTATAGTATTCAATGGCTTTTCTGAAACCGAGAACACCTTCAATATTTGGTGTTCCTGATTCAAATTTATAAGGCGCTTCTTTCAAAGTCATTGTTCCTTTAGTATCAAAATCTACATTACTTCCGCCACCAAAGAAAATAGGTTGGGTTTGTTTTAGAAGTTCAGCTTTTCCATATAAGACACCCACCCCTGTTGGACCTAGCATTTTATGAGCTGAAAAAGCAAAGAAATCAACATCTAAAGCTTTGACATCAACCTCGATATGCCCAACAGTTTGAGCACCATCAACAACAAGATACGCTTGGTTTTCATGAACAAGGTGACTCATTGTTTGGATATCACGAATATATCCTAAGACATTACTTGCATGAGCAATCGACACTAACTTCACCTTATCATGAAGTGCTTTTTTAAGATTATCTACTTGAATTTCACCATGTTCATCCGTCTCAATAAATTCGATGACAAAATCAAACTGCTGAGCCAGTGCATACCAAGGCAATAAATTCGATGCATGTTCTGTCTCATTCAGTAAAATTACGTCTCCCTTGCTTAAGGCTTGTGAGGCAAAGCCCATTGCAACAAGATTCAAACTCTCTGAGGCACCTGAGGTAAAGACTACCTCGTTTGAATCCGCATTAATGAAACATGCAACATCAATGCGTGTTTGGTCAAACAATCCACTGACTTTATGCGACAATTTGTAATCACCACGGTGAATATTTGCACCCAGGTGTTCATAATAATAACTCACTTCATCAATAACTTGTTGTGGTTTCAGGCTTGTTGCTGCATTATCAAAATAAGCTAATTCGGGATTGTTTTTTAAAAAGGGAAAATCTTTTCTTAGATTGTCCATGCTTCCATGACCTTGCTTTCAATTTCTTTTTCAAGAGTGTCTTTACTTTCTTGCTCTGGGATTAAATGAACAATCGGCATCAAATAGCCCAAAACAATCAGTTTAAGCGATTCTTGTCGAGTTAGTCCTCTTGATTGCAGGTAATAGATATGTTCTTCATTAGCCTGTCCAACAGATGCCGCATGGGATGCTGCAACATCATTTTCTTCAATCAACAATTGCGGATGAACAATCGTTTTTAAACCATCTCCCAGGTTCATAATCCGTGTCATTTGGTGAGTTTCTGATCCTGAGTTTCCATTTTCAATCTTCCCAATAATATCCAAATCCAAATGGGCATTTTTCAAAACAATCGCTTGATTGTTAACATTGGCTTTCGATCGTTTTGCTAAATGATTTGCCATGATACTCCATTTTATCGAATCAAAAGATAAGATAGCAGAATTTAAATCAAGCTCGCTATCATGACCTAAAAAGTTTGCGACAGTATTTTTAATATGACTACCATAACTCAGTTCGCCATAATTCATACTCAGTTTTGAAAACTCATGTAATCGAATATCTTCTGTTATGGTTAGAGATTTTGAACTACGGTTCATGACCAAGATACTCCAATTACCATAAGCTCCTAGGTCATAAATAAGATCAAGTGTTCCCTCACCATCAATTTCTAAAAATAGAGATCCTGAACTCTTATCATTAAACTCTAAAGTAAACGTTGTATCCGTTGTACTTTCGATTAAATGTTTATGAGAACCTGACGTAAAACTGATTTTACTCATCTTGATCACCAAAGTGTTCACGAATTGCACAAGATGCCATTGAAATCGGTCTTTGATGACGAGTTTCACCAGGTAAGTCAACACCAATCCAATCATATCCTTCTTGATCAATTTTTGTTACAAGGCTTGCATCGGACGATAAAACAATTCGACCATCAATCATAATGTGCGTGTGAGTCGGTTCAATAAACTCAAAGAATCTTTCGTAATGACTAACGACCATGAGCCCCATTTTTTTAATTTTTTGTTCTTCTTTTAAAACCTCAGCTACTAACGCTAAAGCATCAATATCTAAGCCAGAATCAATCTCATCAAGCATTGCAAAGCGTGGTTCAAGCATGATTAACTGTAATATTTCATTGCGTTTCTTTTCACCACCACTAAATCCTTCATTGAGGAATCGGTGCGCTAAGTCTTCACGCATTCTCAACCTCTCAATGTTTCCTTCCATGGATTTCACAAATTCAAATAACCCTATTGGTTCTTCTCGTCGTGCATTAAGTGCAGACTTTAAGAAATCTGAATTGGTGACACCAGGAACTTCTTGGGGATATTGCATTCCTAAAAAAAGACCTAATCGGCTTCTCTCATCAACCTCTAGTTCTAAAACATCAACATCATCAACAAACACAGAACCTGACGTAATTTCATAGCGAGGGTGTCCCATAATCGACATTAATAACGTCGACTTACCATTACCATTCGGACCCATAATCGCATGAATTTCATTTTCTTTAATCGTCAGATTGACACCTTTTAAAATTTCTTTACCATCTATTTCCACATGTAGATCTTCAATTTTTAGTGTTGCCATTTCTATAACCTCTTTTCCTTCTTCTTTGCCTTTTATTATAGCACAGAACTCACAAGAATCTCACTAGACCATTTATTGCATTCACGCCTTAAATCGCTTATAATTGTAAGGGTACTTATTTATGAAGGAGGACTTAAATGATTGACAATTTAAAAAAACATTGGTTTGTCGTCATTGTAGCAATTATTTTCTTGATTGGAATAATATACTTTGCAAATACACAAATCAACAGTGTTCTGAAGGGAAAACGTGTCGATGGTAAAGATGTTGTATCAGAAGTGAATAACGTTAATTTATTTGCTGATGACTACTATGATAAATTACTTGAAAAATACGGTGACCAAGAACTTTATAAACTGTTTGAAAGAGCAAGTTTAAATGCAATCCCATCAAGCGATGAAGATAAAAAGAAAGCAGAGGAAGATGCGAAGAAGCAAATTCAAGCAATCTCAGCACAGCAAGGTGCTCCTGGCTTAGAAAATTTAGATAAAGCGCTTGTCGCTTTAGGTTATAGTGGTAAAGATGAATTAGCTGTTTTCTATGAAAACATGACAAAAAAAGATAATATGACTGCTGAGTATCTCGAAGCCAACTATGACAAATATGTTAAAAAGTTTATTGAAGATAAACAACCACGTATGGTAAGTCATATCCTAATTACAATGGATGACTCATCCAAACCAACAGATGCTGAGCAACAAAAAATCAATAAAGTTGATGAAGCATTAAAAGGTGGTAAAAATTTCGGTGAAGTTGCGTTGGAATTCTCAGATGACCAACAAACAGCTCCAAACAAAGGTTCATTAGGCTATATGGATAAAGAAACAGAATATCAAGAAGAATTCTTAGCCTCAGCACTTTCGTTAAAACAAGGTGAAACAGGCGTTTGGATCAAAACAAGTTACGGACAACATTTAGTTCATATTGATTCAACAGATTACAAAGATTTCAAAACCGAACAAGGTTTCTTGTCAGCAATCAACAATGCAAATCCTGAACTTGAAGCTTTAGTTTTATGGAGTAAAGCGAAAGAATTAGATATCAAGTTCCACAACAAAGACATAGAAAAACGATTAAAAACGATTATGGGAATCGAGGATGATAAGCAATGAAAAAATTACTATTAGCCCTAGTTGCCCTCTTAGCTCTTACCGGGTGTAAAGATGCATTTGTCAACATATCTTCAGATCAAGATTTGTTTACAGTTGAAAAATCAACAACCACAAAGAAAGACTTATTCTCAGTCATGAAACATTATGATTCAGGTGTTATGCAAGCATCAATCCTACTTGATGAAGCAAAACAACAACTCATTAAAGATGTTGAAGTGGATGATACAATGAAAAAAGAGGCCAAAGAACAAATCGATTACTTAAAAGCAATGCTTGGTGAAAACTATATGCAAGTCATTAAAAATGTCGGTTATAATTCAGAAGAAGAATACATTGAAAAAATGTTATACCCTGAATACAAATTCAAAAAATTGGTTAAAGCTGAAATCGAAAAAGATTTTGAATCATTAAGTGAAGAATATAAACCACGTAAGATTAGAATTTTAGAAGTTGAAGCGAAGAAAGCAGACGCTGCTTTAAAACAATTAAAAGACGGGAAGAAGTTTGATGAGGTCGCTAAAGACAATGCTGTTGCTCAATCACAGTACAATGGCACCGAGCAAATTGTCCTTCTCAAATCATCACAGTTTCCTGCAGCAATCTCAGATTTCCTAAACAAGAGTAATGCACCAACGCTTAGTGAGGTCTTAAAAGACGACACAAAGCCTGACTCAGCATACATTGTTCAAGTTATCGAGGTTGAAGCTTCTAAATTTAAAGATGGAGCTTTAGGTGGATTAGCCATTAATCCTGATATCTTAGCAAAATATGAAGGTGTTGTTTACCGAAACAATAACTTCAAGGTCTATGATAAGGATATTTATGATAATCTAATGCAATCAAAACCTCACTATCTTGACAAAGATGCTGAAGTTCCAAAAGCTCAAAATCAAATGGGTATGTAATAAAAAGGGTCGATTCTTAACAGAATCAACCCTTTTCTTATGATATAATATCGATTACAAGGAGGTCATTTATGACTATATTTAGTAAAATAATCGACGGATCTATTCCATCAAAAAAAATATATGAAGACGATCAGTTTTTAGCCTTTTTAGACATATCACAAGCAAGTAAAGGACACACCCTCATCATCCCTAAAGACCCTACCATTTCAGTCCTAACAGCTAAACCCGATGTGGTTGCAGACATTAATGTTCTAGCGCAAAGACTTGCGAAACATTATGTAGAACATTTAAATGCACAGGGTGTCAATATTATAACTAATGCAAACCCAATTGCAGGACAAACAGTAGACCATTATCATGTCCATGTCATTCCCCGTTACAAAGAAGACGAACTAGAGTTCAAAACAAAAGATCAACAATTGGATCTTGATTCAGTGCATAAAGAAATTTTAGAATCGTTCAAATAAGAAAAAAAGAAAGAGATTAACCTCTTTCTTTTTATTTGCTTTCTTCTTTTACTGTTTCTTTGACTTCTTCTTTTTTAGGTTCAGGTTTTGGTAACAATGCTTTTCTTGAAGCATTCACTCGACCACGATCATCAATTTCGATAATTTTTACTTTAACAACATCACCTAATGATAGAACATCTTCGACTTTATCAACTCGACTATGCTCTAATTTTGAAATATGAAGTAATGCATCGGTTCCTTTAAATAATTCAACAAATGCGCCAAACTTTTCAATTCGAACAACTTTTGCCTCATAAATTTCACCAACTTTAGCTTCACGAACAATATCTTCAATCATTGATTTTGCTTTATCGATTGCTTTTTGATCGTTATGGTAAATTACAACACGACCATCATCCTCAATGTCAATCTTGACATCATCACATTCTTCGATGATTTGATTAATAATTTTTCCACCAGTACCAATAACGTCTCTAATCTTCTCAGGGTCAATTTGTAATTGAGCAATTTTTGGTGCATATTGACCAACATTTGTACGTGGTTCAGAAATTACTGCATCCATTGCTTCCATAATTTCAAAGCGACCTTTATGAGCTTGAGCGAGTGCTTCTTGTAAGATTTCACGATTTAATCCTTTAACCTTGATATCCATTTGCAAAGCAGTAATCCCTTTTTTAGTTCCAGCAACTTTAAAGTCCATGTCCCCAAAATGATCTTCCATTCCTTGAATATCTGTCAATACCGTAATATCATCACCATATTGAACAAGTCCCATGGCTATACCACTTACTGCAGCCTTAATCGGAACACCCGCTGCCATTAAAGCAACTGAACTCGCGCAAATACTGGCTTGTGATGAAGAACCATTCGATTCCAATACCTCTGAAACGACACGTATTGCATATGGAAATTCTTCTTCAGATGGAATTACATACGATAATGCTCTTTCACCTAATGCACCATGACCAATTTCACGTCGTCCAGGTGCTCCCATACGTCCAGTTTCACCCACTGAATATGGTGGGAAATTATATTGATGCATAAATCGCTTTGACTCATCAGAAGATAAATCATCAATAATTTGTGTATCACCCATCGCACCTAGAGTACAGATTGATAATACTTGTGTTTGTCCACGCGTAAATAAACCACTACCATGAACACGATTTAGTAAATCAATTTGAACATCTAAAGGACGCACTTCATCTGATTTACGACCATCAGGACGTATTTTTTCAACAGAGATTAAGCGACGCACTTCATCAGAAACAATGCTATCAACTGCTTCTTTAGCAAATGATATTGATTTCGCTTTATCTTCTCCCTCAGAATACTCCTTGTTTTCAAAATGTTCAACAACCTGTGCTGTGAACTCATCGATCGCGTTATAGCGTTCTTGTTTCTCAATAATAGCAACTGCAGCACGTAAATCTTTCTCAACCAATGCTTTAACTTCAGCATCAATGTCGTCAGGAATTTGATAAAGATTAACTTCCATTTTTTCTTTACCAATTTCTTGAGCAATTTCAATTTGGAATTCACAGAGTTTTTTAATGAATTCATGACCAAACATCATTGCTTCAAGCATTTTCTCTTCACTGACTTCATTGGCGCCAGCTTCAACCATGTTAATTGCCTCAATAGTACCCGCAACAACAAGTTCCATTTCTGATTTTTCAAGCTCTTCTTGACTTGGGTTAATAATATATTCACCCTCAACAAGCCCTACAGTCACACCAGCAATCGGTCCTTCAAACGGAATGTCTGAAATAGACAATGACAATGATGCTCCAAGCATCGCTGCCATATCCGCTGAATAATCATGATCAACTGATAATACTGTATTCACTACCTGAACTTCATTTCTAAAACCATCAGCAAACAAAGGACGAATTGTTCTATCAATTAATCTTGATGTTAATGTTGCATGTTCACTGGGTCTTCCTTCACGTCGTAAAAATCCACCGGGAATCTTTCCAACTGAATATAATTTTTCTTCAAACGTCACTGTTAACGGGAAGAATGGGAGATCTTTTGCTTTTTTACTTGCTGTAGCAGCAGATAAAACTGTTGTATCTCCATAACGAACTAAGACAGATCCTGCTGCCTGTTTAGCCAACTCCCCAGTTTCAACTTGGATTGTTTGACCACAAAAATCTAATGTATGTACTTTCTTACTCATCAGTTCACCTCTTGTATCTTCTTCAATGTTACCACAATTCTACTATATAAAAAAGGAGCAACTGCTCCTTTTAATTATTTTCTTAAGCCTAAGCTTGTAATTAATTCGCGGTAACGGTTAATATCTTCTTCTCGTAGATATTTTAATAAGTTACGACGACGTCCAACTTTTTTAAGAAGTCCACGATTTGAGTGGAAGTCTTTCTTATGAACTTTCATATGTTCAGTTAAACGGTTAATTTCTTCTGTTAAAACAGCAACTTGAACTTCAACAGATCCTGTATCGTTCGCTTCACGAGCATATTGCTTAATGATTGCTTGTTTTTCATCTTTACTTAACATTGACATTTTCTTTTCCTCCTATTGTTTTCTAGTCCTTTATATCCAAGTGTAAGGATGAGGATCCCATAAACCTAGAAATAAAGCTTCTATATAATATCATAAGTCCTATCATTTAACAAGTTATTTATAACTCAAGGCACATCAACTTTTTAAACACGCTCAACTTACTCATTTTTTATGATATCATAAATGAAAAGAGGAGGAAAATAACAATGAAAATAGCATGGATTGGTACTGGTGTAATGGGAGCACCAATGGCTAAACACTTAGCAAAAGCTGGCTACAATGTATCAGCATACAACAGAACATTCGCAAAAGCTCAACAACTCGAACCCGAGATCACCGCATATTCAACCATTAAAGAGGTAGTTCATGATGCTGATGTGATTTTCACAATTGTAGGTTATCCTAACGATGTAAAAGAGGTTTATGACAGTATAATTCCTAACGCCAAAAAAGGAAGTATTCTTGTCGACATGACGACATCTTCACCAACATTAGCAAAAGAAATTGCGACAAAAGCAAAAGAAAGTGGTTTAATTGCACTCGATGCACCTGTAACCGGCGGAGATCTTGGAGCAATCAATGCCAGTCTTTCAATTATGGTTGGTGGTGATGAGAACGCCTTTCATAAAATATTGCCTTTATTAGAAAATATGGGAACAACCATTAATTATATGGGTGACTCAGGCAATGGACAAAACGCTAAATTAGCGAACCAAATCGCAATTGCTGGCGCAATAGCCGGAACAGCAGAGGCCCTTACATACGCAAAATTAAAGAATTTAGATTTACAAACAATGTTAAATGTTATTACAGGAGGTTCAGCAAACTCATGGCAAGCAGCGAACAATGGGCAAGCAATGCTCGATCATAATTTTAAACCAGGTTTCTTCCTAAAACATTTACTAAAAGATCTAAATTTGGCGTTTGAAGAAAAAGGAGATGTTGTTTTACCTTTACTTGAAACAGTAAGGAATATTTACAATATTTTAAACGAAAATGGTTTTGGTGATGAAGGAACTCAAGCAATTATTAAATATTATCAATAGAAGATATTTGTTGATATAAGTGAGTATGAAAAGCAGTCTATCGTTTTGATGATAGACTGCTTTTTGGTCGTTATTCCATAAATTTTAGGAGAATATCATCAAGCATGATGAATCCAGTATCACTGGCATAGATTCTCTCATTATTAACTCGTAACAAGCCTTCTTTTTCAGCTTCTTCAATTGCTGAAGAGTATACTGATTTCATATCACAATCAAAGCGTTCGTAAAACCTTTGAAATGAGATACCTTCCCTTAATCGTAATCCCATCATTATAAATTCGAACATCTGTTCTTCTTTCGTCAACGTTATCACTTCATCAAAACTCTCTTCTTGAATATAGCGTCCCAGCTGATTCGTCCAGGTTTTTCGAACTTCATCTATTTTCATACTTGCCCCTGGCCCTAACGCATGAAAGTTTTCATAACGCCAATAAACTTGATTATGTTCGCTTTTTCGTCCAGGTTTCGAAAAATTGGATATCTCATAGTGATCAAATCCAGCACTTTTCATCAATTCTATACACGATAAATACATCTCAGTTTCTAATTCAACAGAAACAGGTTTTATTCCTTTACGACCAAATAAAGACTCAGGTTCAACAGTAAGAGCATAGATCGATACATGGTCAGGGTTAAGGTTAATGACATCTTTCATGCTCTTTATAAAGCTTTCTAGACTTTGTCCAGGTAACCCATAGATTAAATCTAACGAGATATTCATGATTTCGTGTTTCCTCAGTAAATCGACACCTTTTTTAACATCATAAAATTTATGATGACGGCCTATTTTATCCAATAAATCATCATCGGTTGTCTGAACACCCAAACTCATACGATTCACACCATATTTTTTTAACAAGGCCACCTTTGCATCATTCAAATTTTCTGGATTTCCCTCAAATGTAAATTCAAACGTATCATCTAATTTTTCAATTAACGCTTGCAACAACCCTTCAAGTTGATCATCTTCAAGAGATGTCGGAGTTCCCCCACCCACATAAATTGTTTTAAACGGTCCATTCAGTTTATTAATTTGAGATATCAAACGAATCATAAAAGCATCCGAAATAACTCGCTCATAATTAAACTTTGTAAAAGCACAATAACCACAAATATGATCACAAAATGGAATATGGACATACAACGAACTAGTATTCACGTTTTTCTACCTTCTTTGCTTTTTCATAAATTATCTTTTCAATGTCGTATCCTTTATCTATCGCTATTGAAATTGCATACATTAACACATCAGCCAATTCATCTTGAAACGCTTGATCAAACTCATTAAGACTTTCTTTCAATTCCAGAACTTCTTCATGGAGTGCATCAATTAAAAACGGAATGGAATCTGTCTGATCCCATCCGAATTTTTCACGCATCGATTGTATTATTTCAATAGTATTATTCATCATCCATTGCTAAAACAGACATAAATGCTTCTTGTGGAATCTCAACACTTCCCACTTGTTTCATCCGTTTCTTCCCTTGTTTTTGCTTTTCTAAAAGTTTTTTCTTACGACTTATATCCCCACCATAGCATTTCGCAATAACATTTTTTCGAACTGCTTTGATCGTTGATCGAGCAATGATTTTTTGATTAATTGCCGCTTGAATTGGAACTTCAAATTGATGTCTTGGTATTAAGGTTCGCAATTTATCCGTAATTGCTTTTCCACGATGGTGAGCAAAATCACGATGAACAATTGTAGATAACGCATCAACAATTTCACCATTCAAGAGAATGTCCATCTTAACAAGTTTAGACTCACGATATCCAATCAAATCATAATCAAATGAAGCATAACCACGAGTTACTGATTTTAATTTATCAAAGAAATCAAAAACAATTTCAACAAGTGGTAACTCATAAACAATATTCATCCGTGTATTGTCAATGGCCTGCATATCTTTATAAATACCTCGTTTGGCTTGACAGAGTTCCATTACCGGACCAACATAGTCACTTGGAACTAAGACATGAGCTTCTACATAAGGTTCTTCAACACGATCAATGACGTTTGATACCGGCATTTTAGCTGGATTATCAATTTTAATCATCGTACCATCTGTGAGGTAAACATGGAAAATAACAGAAGGAGCCGTAGCGATTAAATCAAATTGGTATTCACGTTCAAGACGTTCTTGAATTACATCCATATGAAGCAACCCTAAAAAACCACATCTAAAACCAAAGCCAAGCGCTTGAGAAGTTTCAGGTTCAAAATCTAAAGCCGAATCATTCAATGCCATCTTTTCCAGTGCTTCACGCATATCCGTATATCGCTTCGAATCAATTGGATACAGACCACAATAGACCATAGGATTTAATTTCCTATATCCTGGTAAAGCCTCTTGAGCCGGATGATCAACATGAGTAATTGTATCCCCAACATCAACATCATGAATTGATTTAATTGAAGCACTCATCCAACCAACTTCACCTGTAGTTAATTTATCTTTACGTACTTCATTGGGTGTTCGAATACCAACCTCTACGACTTCAAACTCTGCTTCTGAAGCCATAAATCGAATCGTATCACCAACTGCAATTTCCCCTTCTTTGACACGAATTGAAACAACAACACCGCGATAAGGGTCATAAAACGAGTCAAAAACAAGAGCTTGCAACGGTTTCTCTTTAGATCCTTTGGGCGCAGGTATTTGATCAACAATTCCTTCTAATACTTGGTCAATATTTAAACCAGTTTTTGCACTTATTAAAGGAGCCTTAGAAGAATCAACACCCAATACATCTTCAATCTCTTTTTTGACACGTTCTGGATCAGCAGACGGTAAATCAACTTTATTAATAACAACCATAATATCCAAATCATTTTCAATCGCTAAGTAAGCATTTGCCAATGTTTGAGCTTGGATTCCCTGACTTGCATCAACGACTAAAATCGCACCTTCACAGGCTGCAAGTGATCGAGAAACTTCATATGTAAAGTCAACATGACCTGGAGTATCAATTAAATGGAATGTGTAGTTCTCTCCATTATTTGCTTTATAATCCAATTGAACCGAATTCAGTTTGATTGTAATTCCACGTTCACGTTCTAAATCCATTGAATCCAACAACTGAGACTGCATATCTCTATTTGCAACAGTTTGAGTTGATTCCAATATTCGGTCAGCTAACGTTGATTTCCCATGGTCTATATGTGCAATAATCGAAAAGTTTCTTATGTTTTTTTGATTCATTAATTATCCCTTACCTCTCAAATGCTTCATTAATTCTACCACACCTGGGTAGATTAAAGTTGCTATTAAACTACTTACAAAAGCTTGAATTAAATTATACATCATCGATACTGGCATATATGTGATGTTCCCCACTAGAAAAGCATCCACAAAACCATATAAAGTCATCATCGTAAACCCTGCCAAAAAGAAGGGAATAAAACGCTTTTTACCATCCAATAGATGAATTAACTGTTGAATGACAACAACCTCAGCCATTTTTATAAACAATGTAAAAATAGCATATTGTGGAGCAACCATTAAATCAACAATGGCCGAACCCACTCCAGCTGCAATAACCGCTCCCCTGATTGGTAAAACGATGGCAGACATCATAACAATTACATCACCGAAATTTAAATATCCCGTAGGTATCGGTACTTGAATAATTGCTGTTACAGCCGCAACTAACGCTGTCATAATCGCAATAAATACAATTGTTTGCGTTCTTTTCTCTTGTTCCATTATTTGAATACTTTCCCTTCCCACTCATTGTTGAAACCATTGTAAAAATCTATGGCATCCATGGTTGGCTTACCAAATGGTTGAATTTTAGTTATAGTGACATAACCACCTTCACACGCAATATCTACACCTTCTTTGTGGACTTTCATAATTGTTCCACTCGCGAAGGAATGGTTGGCTTGAACGAGTTTAACTTGATGGAATTTTACACGTTCACCCTCTAATAAGGCAAATGAAACTGGCCAAGGAATTAAACCTCGAATGTGATTATAAACATTCATCACATCTTGATTAAAATTAATGTGTTCATCTTTCTTTTGAATAGTATACGCATAACTAACGTCATGCTCATTTTGTGAAACAGACTGAATTTCCCCTTTTAAATACGATTTTAAATCATTTCTTATCAAAGGTTCTGCGACAGCCATTAACTTAGCTTCGACATCACCCATCGTATCTTCTATTGAAATAATAACTTCTTTTTTCGCAATCATATTTCCTGAATCCATACCCGCATCCATTTCCATTAACGTTAAGCCTGTTTTGTTTTCACCTTTAATGATGGACCAATGAATGG
The DNA here is from genome assembly GCF_009828835.1 of Erysipelothrix urinaevulpis. Classification (GTDB taxonomy): domain Bacteria; phylum Bacillota_I; class Bacilli_A; order Erysipelotrichales; family Erysipelotrichaceae; genus Erysipelothrix; species Erysipelothrix urinaevulpis. Next base: position 60,689 of record NZ_WTTB01000005.1, on the reverse strand, counting down.
GTGCACCACCACGGTATTTAGGTAAAAGCGACGCATGAACATTAACCGCTTTATATTTGGGTTTCTCTATAATTTCTATTGGCACAATTTGTCCATAAGCACATGTCACAATTAAATCAGCACCTAGACCATTGATTGCTTCGATTGATTCTTTAATCTTTTCAGGTTGATAAACAGCAATCCCCTTTTCGAGAGCTCTTTCTTTAACAACTGAAGCTTTTAATATTCTTTTACGACCAAAAGGGCGATCTGGTTGAGTGACAACGCCCATCACATCGTATCCTTCTTCTATCAGTAAATCTAAAATAACTTTGGAAAACACTGTTGTTCCCATAAATAATATCCGCATATTATCACATCCTATCGATTATTATAACACACATACGCTCCGATAATTATACTTTAGTATCTCTTTATGATATAATTCACTCATATACAGGAGGTGGATATTATGCCAAATATTCAAAGTCAAATGAAGAGAGTTAAAACAAATCGTAAATCAGGTCTTGCAAATAGCCAATTGAAGTCAAAGATTAAAAACTCAATTAAGAAATTAGAATTGGCTGTAGTTGAAAATGACACCGAAAAAGCAGACGAATTATTTAATACTGCAAATTCACTTCTGGATAAGTCGATGACTCGACACATCCATCACAAAAATTATGTGCGCAGAAAAAAAGCACACCTTGCTTCGTTGCACAATGAACTAAAATCGTAACCATTCGATTATTAAAAGGACTTCACAAATTGTGAAGTCTTTTTTTATTGACATGCTTGATATAACCATAACTCAAATGAAAGAAATCGATCTTGCAAGCCCAATTTAATTTTTTGATCCATAATGGCTAAATCATTTAATAATTTTAATATATCTCGCCAAGGTCTTTTTCTATTCTTAAGCAAAAAATAAACCTGCTTATCAGATATCCCTAATGCTTTCGCAATTCCATCATTAGAGTATCCTATTTGTTTTAAACTCGTTATTTGATACAACCTTCGAAAACTTCCCCCCAACAGTCCCATTAATTGAATGGGTTCCACACCATTTGTTATGAGAGCATGATAAATTTCAAATGCCGTTTTCAAATCTTTTTTTAAGACAGCATCACTCAAGGCAAAAACATTATCATCCAATGACGCTGGAACAAGTTCTTCAATTAATGCTTTATTTATATTGCCATCATAGAGTTCGAGTTTATTCAACTCTTGTTCTAATCGTTCAGGCTGCGACTTCAAATTATTTTGCAACGTCAATAAAGCATCTTTTTCTATGTTGAGTCCACGGTGTTTTACTGCAAAACGAATTTGATTTAATACTTCATTATCGGTCTGTGCTTTTAAAACATGAACATTCAAAGTTTTTAATGCTTTCCCCACTTTACTGGATGCCAATGGTTTTTTCTTAAAACAAAAAATGAGTGATAGATCATAGATGGTCAAATTTAAAAGTGGTAGAATTCTTTCTTCATCCTCTTTATTGACAGCATCCATTTTTACGATAACAATACGATGTTCATTAAAAAATGATACCGTAGAAACCGCCTCTAAAACATCATCAAATTGATCCCCATTTTTATTGAGATCAAATTCTTTTATTTCTAGTTCCTTAAATTTATCCCGTCGTTCTTCTGTTATTTCTTTTATTTTTCCATTCATTAAAAAGCTACTGGTCGTAATAACAATATCAATCATTCAATCACCTAGTGATATTATAGCAAAACTTGATTTACTTGTCTTAAGATATTGAATAAAAGGAAATGAAATTATCTCGATCGTCCCTAATTTATTCGTTTCAAGTAATTGGATACCATGGTTATACAGACGTCTTTTGACCAGTGGATGAGGATGATTGTATATTTTGGGATTGGAACTTGCAATTGCAAGTTTTATATTTTTTAATTGCAGTAATTCTTGTGAACTACTTGTATCTGAGCCATGATGGCCTAATTTCAAGATACTTACATCATCAACAAGCCGGTTTTTTACTAATTCTCTTTCTTGTTTCTTGCCGGCATCCCCTAAAAATAAATACGTTTGATTGTGCAATTCAAGCTGAGTTATGATGCTATTCTCGTTAGCATCTTCATATTCATTTGATTCTAATACCATATCAAGAACCCCTACCTCTTGATTTTTATTTTTGATAATACTCTCAACATTAAAATCTCTAATTATTTTTTCTTCATTTTCAACATGATCTAAATCATCATGCGTTAATATTAAATAATTTAACCGTTTTATCCCATGCTTTTTTAGTTGTTTGGAAACATTTTCATAAGCAAAATATCGACCTGTATCGATTAAATAATGCTCTTTATTAAACGGTAAAGAAATAAGTGTGCTATCACCTTGGCCTACATCAATATAACTAACTCTACCGTAAGGAGGATAACAAACCCAAACAAGGCTGATACAAAGAAGTAACATATGAGACTTTTTATTGTGTATTATTAATAAAAACAATAGAAAAAACGTTGGAAATACTCCTCTAAACGTAAGCTTTTCTAGTAATAAATTGGATTGAAATAAATGTATTCCCTTGTCAAATCCACCAAGGATAAATTCTCCATTTGGTAGAAACATCGTCAAGGCTGCAATGACAGTATAAACGCCAGCCATAAGTCTAATTTTTCTAAATAATATGGAGCGTAAAGGGTTCCATTCATAAAAATACAATAAACTGAGTTGTGCATAATAACAGTAACGTGAAATTGCTTGAGATCCTTGATGATCGAATATATTTAAAAGATATAGACTGTAAGAAAAAACAAATGGAATACTTGTTAAAGCATTAGGAAAAAGGATTAATAAAACACATATTTGAGTTTTTATAGGAACCTTTAATTGTTTTAAGCAATATCTTAACCATATAAAATTAGGACCAAACATTATACCCAAACAGATTAAGAATACTAATGAACCCTTATCATGACCAAAATATCGTTTCATTAACAGTTGATAAAGCGTCAATAGACCAATCATCTTTAGACTTAACGAACTGAAGATACTTTCCTTATCATATTGAAAAATCTTTTTATATTGATAAGGGAATTTTTGATAGATAAGACGTTTTAAAGACGGTGGCTTGGATATTTTTGTTATTTTGACATTATCTAAAAGACCTAAATGATGATTGAAGTTTGGCTCATAATCCTGTCTTATTTTTCCACTCAAGATCAGCTTATCGCCAAGAGTGTAATGTTCATTTTTGGGTATGAGTGCTTTAAATAGATTACTTTGTACGGTAAAAGTTTTATCATTAACCCCAATGATTTTTACCTGTTGGTTTTCGAAGGTTGGACAATACTGGTGACTGAAATATGACATACCCATTAGTAAAGCTAAAATTAACAAGGAAATCCTATGCTTCTCTTTATGAAATATCACGACAAAAACTAGAAAGCATAACAATTTATAAAGTGGATGGTTGAACAATAAAGATATTATCAGCCCAAATACTATAAGCATAAATAATCTTTCATTTTCTCGAATTTTTTAGGGCCTATCCCTTTGACATTCCTCACTTCATCAAGTTTTTGAAACAAACCAAATTCTTCTCGATAAGCAATAATTGCTTCTGCTGTTTTTGGGCCAATTCCATTCACAGTACTTAGTAATTCACAACTCCCGGTATTGATGGATACTTTCGACTGTAGTGTCTTAATCGGAATGACATAGAGATCTTTATGCGATAAAATTGTTTGATCATTCATTGCTTGATAATCTACATCATCTTTAAGTTTAACGTGTGTTAATGCTTCTTTTAAAGTGGAATACGGTTCTAATTCTAAAGGAATAATATCATCATGATATTTTATTTGAACCGTTATTTTTTTTGCTTCTTGATCCAAAGGTATATATCTTTTTTCAAAAATGAAAAACAAACATAACACGAGCAAGAATAAACCAAATAAAAAGACTTGACGCATCGTTATCACCTTTATTAAGTAATATCGATAAAATCAAGTCCCTAAGTATTTATTTAATTTTTAAAATCTTAACTTCATAAGGTTCTTCAACATCAACCTTAACAACATCACCTTCAACACTATCAAGCATGGCTTGAGCTAAGGGTGAAACGTTTGATATTTTCCCATTGGCTGGATCTGCTTCGACCGAACCAACAATTGCGAATGTTTCTTCCTCATTGATTCCATAGTCTAGAATAGTCACGGTTGCACCTAAGGCAACTTTCTTATGACCTTTCTTGCTACTTTCATCAATAATTTCAACATTAGTCAACATCGCTTCTAAATCACGTATACGTGCTTCTACACGAGCTTGGCGATCTCGCGCTGTATCATAGTCAGCATTTTCTGACAAGTCACCTTGTGCACGTGCTGCTTTTAAATCTTCAATGACATCCGGTCTTTCAACTTCAATTAAGTGACGGAGTTCCTTTTTTAAATCCTCTAAACCTTGTTCTGTTACATACATTTTGTCGCTCATTTTATCACTCCTTGAAATGGTATTATACCATGCTAGCGCTTATGATGCTACTGATTTTAGTTGTTAGTAAATCAATCGCCACTGTATTATGAGCCCCTTCAGGAATAATAATATCTGCATATCGCTTAGAAGGCTCAACAAATTGTTCATGCATTACTCTAACAGTATTCATATATTGATCAATAACATGATCAAGATTTCTTCCTCGTTTATTAACATCTCTTACTAAACGACGGATAAATCGAATATCAGCTGGTGCATCAACAAATACTTTAATATCTAGTAAATTTCTTAATTCTTGATTGTCTAAGGTCATCAATCCTTCTAAAACAATTACATCTGAGCATTCGATATGTTCGCGATAATCACTTCGCGTATGATTCATAAAATCATACACCGGCTTATCAATCGCTTCACCATTCTTTAATTTTTTGACATCACTAATTAATAAATCCATATCAAAAGCAAAGGGATGATCATAGTTTGCTTCAAGTCGCTCTTCCATTGGCATTTCACTTTGATCTTTATAGTAATCATCCATCCGAATAATTACAACATGTTTAGTAACACTAAAGTGTTCTTTCAATTTTTTCGCAATACTTGTTTTCCCTGAAGCGCTCCCGCCAGCAATTCCAATGACAATGGGTTTCATAATTTCCTCCTGATTAATATCCTAATAATTTCTTTCTAACAACCTCATGCTCTGCATAGGTTTCTTGATAATGAACTTTTCCATCTTCTTTCTGATAAACATCCGCAATAAAGAACAAGTAATTATTCTTATCATAATCCAAAGTCGCTTTTAACGCTCTAATCGATGGATTCAGGATCGGTCCTGGTGGCAATCCTTTATATCGATAGGTGTTATACGGTGATTCAATTTGATTGTTTTCTGCACTTTCGCACTCTTTCCAATCATCAAATTCATACAAAGAATAGCATACGGTAACACTTGATTGCAATGCCATATCCGCTTCGATTCTATTCATAAATACACCTGCAACTTTACGCATATCTTCATCACCTGATGCTTCATATTCAACAATCGAAGCGAGTGTGTAAAGTTCTTCCTGCGTCAAATCACTCAAGTGTACCAAATCCTTAACCTCTTCGAACTTATTGGCACCATTACTTAATAATGTTTCAGTAATCGTTTCAGCACTGTCTTTAGGACTTAGACGATACGTATCAGGGTATAAATAACCTTCTAATTTCACTCTAACATCTTTCAGTTTCACGATTTCTTGAGGAATGTGGTCAAACTTTTCGACCATTGCTTGAAGAAAGACTTCATTGTTCCAAAGGTCTAAATAATCTTGAGCGCTTACACCATTTACTGACGATAACTTTTCAGCCATATGTTTTGCCCAATCACCTTCATTTAATGTAATTGTGACATCATCACTAATAAAATCAGGATTATCAAGTTTTTCTAATATTTTTTTCGAAGAATCTGCTTTGTCTACTTCTACAGTACCTACATAAACACGGCCAAATCCGTGAATTTTCGCTTGTATTTTTGTGAAAAAAGCAGAGCGAATTAAACCTTCTTCTTCAAGTTGATGAAGTACTTGGTTAAAGCCACCTTCTTGCACTTCAAAAAGAACAGGTTCACTGTTCTTCTGAATTGATGATACTTGGTAGACATAAAATCCTCCTGTCAACACAAGCAGCAATACCAAGATTAAAATAACTTTAGTGTGTTTCTTCTTCATGTTTTAACACGAATGCTTGGAAAACCTCTTCAATCATTTCCCATTCTTGTTCGTCTTCAATATTAAATAATTCGCCTTCTTCGGTATAACTGGACACAAACACTTGCCCTGATTCATCATTCGGATCTACATATAATACATATTTTTTATCATATTCCTCGTTATCGAATGTGAATAAAATTTCCATTACAATTTCTGTACCGTCATCATTAATGACAACTAATTGATTTTCTTCCATAATTAATCCTCCATAAAACTTTGTTGATCGAGAAACGTTTGCAGTATATGTACTGCTGCTAATTGATCAATCACTTGTTTTCTTTTCTTTCTTGACATATCTTGTGAAATCAATTGTCGATTAGCCGCCATGCTTGTCAGCCTCTCATCAATTAAAACAACTCGTAGAGAAAACTCATTTTCCAAGAGTATTTTGAAATCTCTTGAAATTTGAGCTCTCTCTCCAATATCGTTATTCATCATCTTAGGATCTCCTAAGGCAATGTTTTTAATTTTTTCTTTTCGAATGATCTCATGTAAGGGTTCAATCAAATCATTTAAATTCCCTTCAAACGACAGAGTCGTAAGGGGGTGAGCATACATTCCCAATCCATCCGAGACGGCTACCCCACAGGTTTTTGACCCTAAGTCTAATCCAATACTTTTTGAAATCATTCTTTATTTTCCAAATAAAATCGTACTAATTCTTCAATAATTTCATAACGTTCTACTTCTTGGATTGTTACACGTGCATTGTTATGTGAAGAAATATATGCAGGATCATTAGAAATCAGATAACCAGTAATTTGACTGACTGAACGATACCCACGATCGTTCAATGCGCTATTTACGTCGTCTAGTATTTCTTTGATTCTATCTTGCTTTACCGACTCAGAATTGTAAGCCATTGTCTCAGTAATTTTTTTGTTTGACATCTATATCACATCCTTCTTACCTTCATTTTATCGTATCTAACACTTTAATTAAAGGGAAACTTTAGTTTTGTCCATAAATAAAGCTTTTGCTTCAGCTACTTTCGATAGATCTTTTCCACCTGCTTGAGCAAAGTCGGGACGACCCCCACCATTTCCGCCAGTTAGAACAGCTAATGATTTCGCAATTTCGCCTGCTTTGAATCCTTTCGCAATCGCTTCTTTCGATAAGCGAACCATTATATTTAGACTCTCTTCTTTTAGATTAATGATTCCAATAATGTCAACAGATTGAACAAGTGAATCTGTCATTTCTTTTAAGTCTTTCATATCTTGTAATTCTTTTTCAATGTATAAAACGCTTAATCCATCGTCATTATGAAGTGTGTCTTTTTGATATTGAATCATTTCATATTTAAGGGCTTCTTGACTTAATTGTTTATTTTTCTTTTGAAGATTTTTTACTTCATCTTCTAACTCTAAAAAGCGATCTTCGAGCGTCTTTTGTTCCGGTATTTTATATTCTTCTCTAAGAGTAGAAATTGTTTGTTCGCTTTCTTTAAATATTTCATATGCATGAAGACTTGTGGTTCCTGTTATTCTTCGAACACCTGAACCAACACTTTCTTCTTTAATTATTTTTAAACAACCAATTTCTGCCAAATCCCCAACATGAGTACCCCCACATAACTCCATAGATTTGTCACCCATTTTTACTAAACGAACCTGATCACCGTAATTATCTGAGAAAAAAGCTAAGGCTCCCATTTCTTGAGCTGTGTTTAGATCTGTCATGATTGTTTCAACCTCTGTTGGAACTGAAATCCATTCATTCAACTCATATTCAATTTCATCTAACATGTCTTTTTCAACACTTTCGAAATGACTGAAGTCAAATCTGAAGTACTCATCTGTAACAAATGATCCTGCTTGTTCTACATGACTGCCAAGTTTTGTTCTTAAAATAGATTGTAGCAAATGGACTGCTGAGTGATTTTTTCGGATTAGACGGCGCGCTTGTTCATCAATTGTTAAGGATACAGATTCGTTCATTTTAAGTTGTCCTTCGACTTTAACATGATGAACATGTTGACCGTGTGGACCCTTAAACATTGCAATGACATCAGCATGCATCGAATCGTTTTCAATCGTTCCTTTATCTGAAACCTGTCCTCCACTTTCTGCATAGAATGGCGTTTGGCGAGTTATAACTAATCCTTCGCCTTCAAGGACATCAACAAGTGTTCCATCTTTAATGAGAGCTATCACAGATGACTCTAAACTATTTTCTGTATAAACAAACTCACTTGATTCATTGAAGTTCATTAACGCTTCATTTTGTGATCCCATTGATTCGTGGGTTTGACGAGCATTGCGAGCTCTTTCTCTTTGGATTTCCATTTCTTCATTAAATCCAATTAAATCAATGTCAACGCCTTTCTCAGCCGCAATTTCTTGACTCAGTTCGATTGGGAAGCCGTAGGTATCATACAATGTGAATGCAGTCTTTCCATCAATCAAGTGATGTTCAGCTTTTTCAATGGCGCTCATCAACAAACGCTCACCTGAATCAAGCGTTTTAGAAAAACGAATCTCTTCGGCCTCTATCAGGGATTTTACCATTGTCTTTTTATCGTGTAAATTTGGATAGACATTATCCATAGTCGCGATTACAACATCAACAAGTTCATACATAAAACTCTCTTTTATATTCAAGTTTCTTCCAAATCGAACACCACGGCGTAACACGCGTCTTAAAACATAACCACGGCCTTCATTTGAGAATACTGCGCCATCACTTAATGCAAAGACTAAGGTTCGTATATGATCCGCAATCACTCGATAAGCCATCGGTTCTTGTTGATAGGTAATCTCAGTTTTAGATTCTATTTCATTAATAATTGGCATGAATAAGTCTGTATCAAAGTTTGTTTCTACATTTTGAACAATACTCATTAAACGTTCAAATCCCATTCCAGTATCAATGTTTTTTTGCGGAAGTTCTTTAAAGGTATGAATATCTTGGCCTTCTTTTCCATCAAATTGTGAAAAAACAATATTCCAAATTTCTACATAACGATCATTTTCTAAGTCTTCAAAGAAAAGTTTTTCACCAATTTGTTCAGGATCATATTTGGGGCCACGATCAATAAAAATTTCCGTATTGGGACCACATGGTCCATCTCCGATTTGCCAAAAATTATCCTCAGTCTTCAAAATTCTATCGGCTGGAATATGATATTTATCATGCCAAATTGAATAGGCTGTTGTGTCATCGGGATGCACTGAAAAGTAAGCATCTTTCACATCAAACCCAATATACTCTTTTGAAAATAAAAATTCATACGCGAAGTCAATGGCTTCCTCTTTAAAATAGTCACCAATTGAAAAATTTCCCATCATTTCAAAAAATGTATGATGACGAGATGTTTTTCCGACATTTTCGATGTCATTGGTTCTTATTGATTTTTGTATATTAACAATTCTAGGATTTGTTGGTTTAACAGAACCGTCAAAATATTTTTTTAATGCAGCAACCCCTGAGTTAATCCATAATAGTGTCTCATCATCTTGTGGAATTAAGCCAGCTCCTGGTTCAATTTTATGTTTTTTTGATTCGAAAAAATCCAAAAACATTTGTCTTACTTCTAAACTTGTTTTCATCTATATCCTCCTAAACACAAAAAAAACATTCCATCCAGGAACGTTTTCACGCGGTACCATCCTGATTTATGCAATGCATACATCTCACTTTGTTTTTAACGCAAACAACACGGAGCATAAACTCATCATTAAGGTAGCATTCATCATACAGTCTTGAAGTCTTTCACCTTACAACTTCTCTCTTTGATCAACTGAATTATGACAAACATGTCCTTAATTAAGATTTGCATTTATTTTAGCACAGCTGCGACTTTTGAACAAGTGTTTCTACCCTTTTTACATCACGCGGATGACCAACCACCACTAATATATCATTTGTTTTAAAGATTGCGTCTGGACCGGGCGAAAGAATCGTTTCACCTTTTCGATGAATCGCAATAATGGTCATCATCGTTTTTTGATAGAACGAGGAAGCACTTATACTCATATCAATAAGACTGGAGTCTTCCTCCAACGTAAATTCAAACTGTTTTAAAGGATCCGTATAATTTAGCGTACTGCTCATATCTATAATATCTTGAACGAGTTGATTGATTTGGTTGTCAATCCTTGTTCGTTGTTCCATAAGATTGGTTAAACGATGCTTCATTTCGCTCATATCATTCATTAATGACATCTTCTCTAAATAGGCTAGAGCTGATTTTTTCTCACCAATAACAACACCATAATTATTAATAACATGAACACAATGATGTTCAGATAACAAATTAAGGGAGCGTCGAATTGTTTCAGGGGAGACTGAATATTCACTTGATAAAATTGAACGACCTGAAATACGATCCCCTTCAGCAAGATCTTCTCGTGCAATTCTAGCTGCTATATCCAATGCAATTTGTTCATATTTAGCTTGTTTTAATTTTCTCATATGTTCACCTTATTCTATAATACCATAAATTTTAGGATATAAAGAGCTAAAGACCAAGGCTTCCCTTGATCTTTATGCATTATAAATATTTAAGAATTTCTTTTTTATACCCTAAGAAAGCATGGCTTGTTGGAAAGGATTCAATGGCATTTTTATCTTTTTCTATCACAAGCTCTTTGACTATTTTTCCAGGCTTTCCGTTCAGTACTAAAACTCGATCTGATAATAGAATGGCTTCATCTATATCATGGGTAACTAAAATCGTTGATAATTCTAATTCTTTTACAAGCTCGTAGTACCATGTTTGCATTTTACTTCGAGTGATTGTATCCAGTGCACTAAATGGTTCATCAAGAAGGGCGATTCTATGTCCCATTAAGAAAGTTCTTAAAAATGCAACACGTTGACGCATCCCTCCAGACAGCTGAAATGGATAAAGGTTTTCAGTGTTTTCTAAACCAAACCGTTGGAGCAATGGCATCACTTTACCTTTGATTTCTTCATACGTTTTCCCTTGAATCACTAAGGGCAATGATGCATTATCGTAAACCGTTTTATGTTCAAACAAAAGGTCTTTTTGTAGCATATAGCTCACTTTATTTTTTGTTTGATCATACAGCGAACCCTGTATTTGTATTGTTCCTGTATCAATGTCAATAAAGCCAGCAATACTTTGAAACAGTGTTGTTTTTCCTACTCCACTCGGACCTAAAACAGAGATTATTTCATTTTTACCTAAATCAAAAGAAAGGTTATCAAGAACTGGGTGTTCTCCATAAGAGACCGAAAGTTTTTCTACTCTAAGGACATTACTTTTCAATGAAGTCATTTGAAAAACCAAAGCCTTTGTCAATTGGTTTCTCGATGATTTTAATTTCATACAACCAATCATGGAAGGCATTCCAACGCTCTGCATCAAAAATTCCCCACTGACTTGCCTCTGCTTGATATTTGTCAGCAAGGAAGTTTTGACTTTCATAAATCATAGCTTCACTCGACTGTAATTCAGGAACATGCTTCATCAAAATATCCGCAGCCTCTTTCGGGTTTTCAATGGCAAATTCATACCCTTTACGAATCGCTGATAAAACTGATTTTGCTTGTTCAGGATGTGCTTGTAAATAGTCATTATTAGCAATAAGAACGGGTGTATAATAATCCAGTTCTTTGCCATAGTCAGCAAAATTAAAATAGTTAATTTCGGTCTTTTCACTTCTTAGTTTTGCACCATCCCAAGCATCAAAGATCCAAACCGCATCGACTTGAGTTTTTAATGCACTCACAATATCTGTGACGGTACTTGGCACAAGATTAACCTTTGAAAAGTTTCCGCCATCATCCTCAATTACCTTAGCTACAATGGCTTTTTCTATATCCATATCCCAGGTTGCATACGTATGGCCTTCTAATTTTGCAGGTCTATCAATTCCTTTTTCCTTTAAAGAAACAAGTCCTGATGTATTATGTTGAATCATAGCTGCAACCGCAGTTACAGGAAGTGGTTCATCTTTAGTAAACACAGGGACTAATGAATCTTGAAAACTTACACCAAATTCAGCACCTTTTGAAGCGACAAGACCAACAGCACCATCCTCAGGTGGCTGGACAATCTCAAGATTAACATCTTCAAAATAACCATTTTCTAATGCAACATATAAACCGGTATGGTTGGTATTTGGCGTCCAATCCAAAACGAGTTTAACTGTTTCTTTTTCTTGTTTTGGTGTTGTCTTACCACAACCAACAAGGAGTAAAATTGCGAGTAAACTTAATGCGATTTTTTTCATTATTTTTTTTCTTCCTTCCATGGTTGACATTTCTTTTCTAAAAATGTCACAAAACCCATCAAGATCAAGCTCAAACAAGAAATTATTAAAATGACGGCAAACATTTTATCAAATGCGAAGGCCTTTCTGACTCGTGTCATGTATACACCCAGTCCATAGTGTCCTCCCAACCATTCAGAAACTACTGCTCCAACAATGGCATAAGAAGCAGAAATTTTTAATGCTGCAAAGAATGGTCCAAGTGTCTGTGGAAATTTTAAATGTCTTAAAATTTCCAATTCACTGGCATTCATTGATTTTAATAAATTAATCTGATCTTGATCTGTTTCTTCCAAAGCATTATAGACTCCAATTGTAATTGGAAAAAACGATGTCAGTACAATAAGTACAATTTTAGGTAAGATTCCATACCCAAGCCACAACACTAATAAAGGTGCAATGGCTACGGTTGGAACCGTTTGCGTTAGTACAACGAAAGGATAGAATATGCGATGTACCCATTTAATATGATGCATCATAAAAGCTAAAAAATAACCGATGATGACCCCCATTACCAAACCAAGAAAAGCTTCGAGTAATGTTATTTTTGCATGGGTTATAATCAGTGGGAAATCATGGATAAGCGCTCTCATAATATCTTGAGGAGATGGTAGCATAAAGCGTGGGATAAACCCTGCCTCGACAACCATTTCCCAAAGGATTAAAAGAAACACACCTACGATTAACGCACTATATTTATTGCTTATGTTTTGTAATTTTTTCATCAATCGTTAATAAGTGTCCTTCTTTAACAACAGATGTTTTAATATAGGCACTCACTGCATCACTTGATTGTAACGCAATTAAATGACAGTCTTTGATCAATTCCATGAGTTCATTAAACTCCCCTTCAACAGTTGTTTCAAATGGACCTACTTCGTAGCGAAGTCCTTTTGATTTAATTAATTCAATCACTTCATCAACCGCTTCAACAACTTCTGTTAAGTTATTTCTTTTCGGTAAAATTTGAATAGCTATGCTTGTTTTCATTTTTCCTCCTCCATATAAAAAACCTTCTTTTGCACGCAAAAGAAGGTTACTTAAAAGTCTAATACCATCCTTACGCCAGCATTACCTGGATCAAGTGCAAACAGTTACCTGTTTAGGGTCAAGACTATGAATCTTATCTCAGCTCTCTCTAGAGCCCCCCTTGTAGTTATATTCTATTGTACATTGTCATTATATTATATTCATGTTGAATGTCAATGAATGTTCACAATATCATGAATTATTGTTTTTATGACGATTAAAATATTTTATTATACAAATAGTTCGGTTGATAAATAACGTTCACCTGTATCTGGCAGCAAGACAACAATTTGCTTTCCTTTATTCTCAGGACGTTTTGCTAATTGAACCGCACCAGCAAGAGCTGCTCCCGAAGAAATACCAACTAATAAACCATCTTTTTTTGCAATCAATCGTGCCATCTCAAACGCGTCTTCATTACTTACTTGGACGATTTCATCGACACTTTCTTTTTCATAAATACTTGGAATAAAACCTGCGCCTATTCCTTGAATTTTATGAGGACTTGGTTCACCACCACTCAATACTGGCGAAGCTGTCGGCTCAACAGCAACAACATGAACTCCCGCTTTGTTTTCTTTTAAAAAGCGCCCAACCCCTGATACTGTTCCACCTGTTCCAACACCCGCTACAAAAATATCAACTTTGCCATCTGTATCTTGAAAAATTTCAGGTCCTGTTGTTTCATAGTGCATTTTTGAATTATTAAAATTGTCAAACTGTGAAGGAATAAAACTATTGCTATAACCATCTGCAAGTTCTTCAGCTTTGGCTATGGCACCTTTCATCCCTTTTGCACCTTCTGTTAAGACAATCTCTGCACCATATCCTTGTAGAATTTTTCGACGCTCGATGCTCATTGTTTCTGGCATTGTTAAAATAACTTTAAGCCCTAAGGATGCTCCTACTGATGCTAATCCAATACCAGTGTTACCACTTGTAGGTTCAATAATCACTGTTTCATCGTTAACTTTATTTTCTTTAATCGCTTGTGTCAACATTGCTAAAGCAATACGATCTTTAACACTGCCTCCTGGATTAAAAAATTCAACTTTTGCAACAATTTCGGCTTCTAGCCCTAATTCTTTGCCTGTATTCTCTAATCTTACTAATGGTGTCTTTCCAATTAATGATTGAATATTGTTATGAATCATACTTTACCTCGTTTCTGTTTTTATTATTACAAAACTCTCATTTTTTTACAAACAATATGTTTACAAAATTAATAAGCACTGAAATATATACTGTATTTAAGTGGTTTATTACCAAAAAAAAAAGAAAGCTATTCTGCTTCCTCTTCTTCATCATCATAGTCTTCGTGTTGTGTCACTCGTACTTTAGAGATAACTTTTTCATCAACATCAACAATGGAAAACAAATAACCATGATATACAAAATCTGATGTATCTTCTTCGACATCTTCAAGTGTTGGTATTCGACCTAACTGTCCGATGATAAAGCCACTGACTGTATCATAATCATCAATTGGTAAACCAATTTCAATGACTTCTTCTAAATCTTCAATATCCGTTGCACCATCAACAAGATATTCCCCTTCATGGACCGCGACAACATCGTATTCATCTTCTTCATCGTCATATTCATCAAGAATATTTCCCATGATTTCTTCAATTAAATCTTCCATGGTTACAATTCCAGCTGTTCCCCCATACTCATCAATAACAATCGCCATATGGGTTTTGTGGTTTTGTAATTCCTTAAATAACTGATCCGTTCGTTTTGAATCCGGAACAAAATATGGTTCACGAATTAACTCCGCCATTACAAATTCATGGCCACCATTTTTTCTAATATATCGCAGTAAGTCTCGTAAATGAATAATACCGATAACATTATCCATGTTTTCTTCATAAACTGGATAGCGAGTATATCGTTCTTCATTTACTAAATTCATAACTTCTTCGAAATTAGCTGTTGACTCTAACGCAACGACCTCTGTTCGGTGCGTCATAATATCTGAAACTTCTAAATTATCAAATTCAAAGATATTGTTGATCATTTCTTTTTCGCTAATGTTTATCTCACCAGCATCAACCATAATTCGAATTTCTTCTTCTGTAACCTCTTCACCAACTTTATCAGGGTCAATGCCAACAAGTCTCAAAACAAGATTGGTTGAAAAGGATAAAAATTTAACAATAGGATTGCTTATCTTTGATAGAACCCATAATGGATAAACGACCACAAAAGCGAAACCTTCAGGGTTTGACATTGCAATTCGCTTTGGAACCAGTTCTCCAAACACCAACATTAAGTACGATGTAATGAGTGTAATTAAAAACATTGATAACGGTTTAATAACCGTGATTGAAACATTACTAAATGTTAAAATCCAATTACTCAATTCCGTAGCGAAAGCTTCAGAAGCAAAAACCCCTGAAAGAACACTTGCTAAAGAAACACCAATTTGGATGGTGGATAAGAAAAGATTCGGCACTTCTTTCAAACTTAGCACAATCTTTGCTTTCTTATGACCTTCTTCAGCCATGCTTTTTAATTTAGAATTATTAATCGATATAAATGCAATTTCACTTCCTGAGAAGAATCCATTAAAAAGGACTAACAAGAGAAGTAACGCAACTTGTACCATCATTGTCGTTCACCTCTATCTGTGATTAGTTTATTTAACAAAATACTGGGCAAGGGACAACTGTCCTCTTCATTATGTTCCACATTCATTCCTCCATTAGATTAGTTTCATTAATTCTACAAAGATTTTTTGTTTTTGTCAATTATTCTATGCATCAAATGTTTTTAACGCTTCACTCATGTTTACTTTATCTGCTTTTTTAGCCATGAGTAAATTAATGATAATTGAGAGCGAAAGTGTTAAAACAGCTGCAAACATATAACTTGTCCAAAGCAATTCTCGGTTAAACATCACTGCATCGATTTCTGCATTTATAATAACAAACTGGTGTAGGTATTTTCCAAAGAAAGCTCCAAAGAATAAACTCACAAATGTTAAAATGATGTTTTCTCTTAAGAGATACAAGGCAAGTTCTTTTGGGTAAAATCCTAAAACTTTTAATGTTGCCATTTCTTTATAACGCTCACTTAAATTCATTGTGATTAGATTCAGTAAAACGATTAATTCGAGTGCAAATGCTGCCCCCACAATGACATAAATTACGATATCGAAGTTCCCCATCATATCTTTGTAGGTTGATCTCATGTCTTTTAAGTGATTGACTGCCAAAACTTTGTCATTTTCAAATAATGTTGTATTCATCAACTCTTGATCTTGAGTTGATTTAAAGAGTGTTACATTATTTTTTACATCTTGTTTACTAATTTCTTTGTGTATTTTTTTAGGCATATAGATATAATGAAAAACATAGTTCTCAACAATGTCACCTATTTCAACTTCGTATACTTTTTCGTTATAGGTGAAACTAATGTCATCGCCTACCTGTAAATTATTAAGTAGAGCCAATTTTTCTGTCACAACGACTTTATCTTCACTCACTTCAATCTTTTGCTTAGTTTTTCGATCTTCAAATTTGATATACTCACTCAGTTTATTCATATCATCACTTATATATAGACTGACATCATTATTGTTTACTTTGACAGTTTTCGAAGCTAAATCAATCGAATCGTCGAATAAGTCATGGTTATATTGAGCACCTTCATCATAAATTACCATTCCATCGTATTGAATAATAGAATCAAATTGCTTGTCAACAATCGAATAAATAGAATGCTTAAGACCAAATCCTGTTATAAGTAAGCCAAAGGATCCCCCTATTCCAGCGATCGTCATTAAGAATCGTGTTTTATTCCTGAATAGATTTCTTAAACTAACTTTGTACAAGAAACTCAATCGTTCCCAGATGATTGTCAAGTGTTCTAAAAATATTCGTTGTCCATCTTTTGGCATCGGTGGGCGAAGCAAGTGAGCAGTTTTATTGCGACTGACACTCATCGATTTAACAAATGCAACTCCGACACTGGACATAAAACTAACAAAAAGTGGCAGCCATGCATAGCTCATAACTAAACCATCGTGAAGTTCTGGGGTTTGATACATGATTCGATACGCATTATAGATTAATTTAGGAATCATATAAAAACCAATACCAAGACCAGCAACACTTCCTAAAAGCCAGGCAATACCAGTGAACCCTACAAATTTTAATGCGGATACTAACGATGAATACCCCAATGCTTTATAAACTCCCATCTGCATTCTTGACTCATCAATCATTCGTGATACTGTGCTTAACGTTACCAGAATTGCGACACCAAAGAATATTAGTGGAAACACTTTACCAATTGCTTCAATACGGTCTGAATCTTGGTAAAATTCTCGATAACCAATTAAAACATCTTCGCGATCTTGGAGGTACATTTTACCCCGGCTTGTTTGCGCAATTTTTTCATAGCCTTCATCAATTTTAATCTGAGCTTCACCGATTTCTTGATTTGCTTGTGAACGGTTAGTTTGTAGAGTAAGTTTTGCTGCTTCCAATTCTTTTAAACCTTGGTTATACTTATCAATTCCTTCTTTTAATTGCTTTAGTCCAAGGGATGCCTTTGCAAATTCTTCATTTACAGCTTGTTCTTCTTCTTTGATTGCTAAAAGCATTTGTTCTTTAATTATTGGATTTTCTTGTTCATTTGCTTCCTGATAAGCTGCAGCAAATTTCTTTTCCGCTTGTCCTTTTTGATCTTCAAACAAACGCTGTGCTGTCGCATGTTGTTCTTGTAGATTTTCACCACTTAAAGGAGATTGAGCTATTTCCAGCAAGCCTGATTCTAACTCCTCGTAGGAATCTTTGAGCTTGATTTCATTTGCTAGAATTTTTTGCTCTCCGTCTCGAAACTTAGCATTTGCTTCCAAGGTTTTATCGTCTAATTCTTTTTGTGCATTAGCCAACTTTTCCTTATCTGGCTGAATCAACCGTTCAAAGCGATCATTTGAAAGTTCCATTTCAATTGATTCTATTTTTATTTTAACTTTCTCTAGATCCTTTTCATTTTTAAGTTTTATCCGAGCACTCGTATATACGTCAATTTCTTTCTCCAATTCAATCGGATAAATAAAACCAGAAACACCGCCTGATCCCAAACGACTTTGTCCTCGTTCAAGATTCATATAGAGCGTAGATTCTACAAAACCGACAACTTCGATTTCTTGTTCTTTAAAGATATCTCCTTCATGAACTTTTAATTTGCTCCCTATTGTCAATCTATGAGCATCTTTCATCACTGCATCCACAACTGTTTCACCTTTTGTTTGAGGTAGACGACCTTCTATTAATCGAAGATCGTTTTTAGTTTTCTGATTATACTCGATGACTTTCACAACATTATCGAAGTTTTCATTACTCAAATAAGTATCGCCATCATAAACACCATAGATTTCACCATCAATAACCTTTTCCAGTTCTTTGATCATGTCTGTATCAAGACCTAAACTGTGATGAAGTTGCAAATCCATGACATGACTTTCTTCCATGTACAGATCTGCTGTTTGGCGCATATCATACCCGGTGACTTGAATCCCAATGAAAAAACCCACGCCAAGCATGGTGATGATTGCGATTGCCAGAAACTGAAACCATTTCTGTTTTATTTCCCGAAAAATATCTTTTACCATTTTATTTGTTCCACCGTTTTAACATGTTTGTTATTCCAAGCACGCTCAACCTTACCATTCTTAATTTCAATCACTTGATCGGCAATTTCAGTGATCACAGGGTTGTGTGTAATAATAACAACCGTCATCCCAAAATCATCTGAGCACGCTCTTAAAACAGACATGATATTTTTACCTGTTTCTGTATCTAGAGCTCCAGTTGGTTCATCACATAACAACAACTTTGGGTTTTTTGCTATCGCTCTTGCAATCGCCACCCGTTGCTGTTCTCCACCACTCAATTGAGCTGGAAAGTTATGCATACGATCGCCTAAACCAACTTGTGCCAAGATTTCTTTCGGGTCTTTCGCATCTTTAGATATTTGTGTCGCTAACTCAACATTTTCAATCGCTGTAAGATTAGGGATAAGATTATAGGATTGAAAAACAAACCCAACATCATCACGGCGATATTGCGTCATAGCTTTATCTTTTAGCTTTGAAATGTCTTTTTCATCCACAACAACTTCACCAGAACTTGGCAAATCCATTCCACCTAAAATATTCATGACCGTTGTCTTTCCTGCTCCTGAAGGACCAACAATTACAACAAATTCTCCTTCTTTGATATCGATATCAACACCATCAACTGCTTTAATTTCCACATCACCAACTTGGTATTTTTTATGAATGTTTGTCATTTTTATGTATGTCATTTTTGCACCTCTTTAATTTTTTCTATTAATGTTTCTTTCGTATTATCAGTTCCATTCCAAAACACACTAAACCATGCATAATTTAAGAACTGATTTCGTTTATTTGCTGGTATATTTATTGATTTTAAATCCTTAGATCTAACAGCTAACACAAGTGGATTCTTGTTTTTTTCTTTCATCATCAAAAACTGCTTTTTCTCTTTAAAATTAGGTGTATACTTCACCATAAACTCCATAAATAAAAGCCATGCTGTCGGTCCATGATCAACGGCCATTGATTCAAGACTTTCCACTTGATAATCATAATACATCTGACTTAGTAACAGAATATAATTCTTTTCACTTTTGCTAAGTTGCCATGCATTAACAAGGTCCCGTAGCTTCTCTGGCTTGTAAATAACCACAAGTTTTTCCTGCCAGGTCATTTTAGGATGCAGTCGCTTTACACTCAAGTTTGCTTGATCAAAGATACATTGAATTTCACCTTGATTAGATTTATATATTTTAAGAAAATTGTGTGATGATAATAATTTTATCATTTCATCTCTGCGCTGAATTAGCGATAGATGATGAATCAGTTCAATGTTTCGCTTTGCAGCAGACAGAGTATTTTTTTCTGCTTTAAAGTCAAGCTGTGCCATCAAGCGATAAAATCGGATGAGGCGTAAGGCATCTTCTTTAAATACAACGTGTGGACAGCGAACTGTTTTAAGAGTTCTTGCTTGAAGATCGTCAAGCCCCCCATGAAAATCATCAATCCGTTCATTACGATCCATATAAAGACTATTCACAGTAAAATCTCTGCGACGTGAATCGAGCTGATGACTTGAAATAGGTTCGATTCTTGATGGTTTTCGGTAGTCTACATACTCATGCTCAAAACGAAACTGAGTTATTTCAACAGGTTGGTCTTTAATGTTTACTTTTATCGTGCCAAATTTTTCATTGCGGTAGGTTATCGGAATGGCTAACCGATTTAAAAGTGTCTCAACTTGCTTGATTGGCATCGAGGTTGCCATATCAAGATCAAACGTTTGAACAGATAAAAACTGATCACGAACATAACCACCCACAAGATAGATTTGTTCGTGCTGCAGTTCAATCTCCTTCATGAAGTCACATATTTCTTTATCAAGCATTGCATCACACCTTTCTTATTATTATACCACTACTTTTCAATAATATAAAAAAATGAATGTACAAAAAAAGGGTCCTGGATAAAAGGACCCATTAACACTATTCTTATTATTTTATACTGATTTTATTGACAATATCAGTTTCAACACGTAATGGCAGACTTAACCGTAATACACCATTTTCATAATGACCTTCTATTGCAGTGCCATCAACATCATTGATTCTTATTTTTCTATCGACGTTTTGGTAACGTCGTGATTGATAGAAATAGTCCTTTTCACTTGATGTCTCTTGCGTTTGATGCTCTGCTTTAATCGTCAAGATGTCACCTTGGTAATCCACCTGAATATCCTCTTTATTAAAGCCAGGCATTTCTAGTTCTACAAAATAGGTTTGGTTCTCTTTATAGATATCTATTTCGTTTCCATAAGAAAATGAACTTATTGGCTCCTCATTTAAGAACGCATCTAATAAAGTTTGGGGTCTATTCGTCATTGTATATCTCATTTCTACCTCCTTGGCACTCTCTAGGTACGAGTGCTATGGTTTAATTATACCACGATTATTAGCACTGTCAACCATTGAGTGCTATTTCATGTTTGGTTGAGCAAGTTTTTCATTTTCCCTTTTAAATGGTGTAAACTATATATAGGAGGTAAACTATGAAATTAGTCATTATTAGACATGGAGAAAGTCTTTGGAACAAAAAAAATCTCTTCACAGGATGGACGGATGTTGAGTTAAGTAACCAAGGGATAAATGAGGCCAAGCAAGCTGGCCAACGCCTTTTAGACCAAAACTTTAGTTTCGATATTGCTTACACCTCAACTTTGAAAAGAGCAATCCATACGCTTGATATCATTCTCAATGAGATGAACCTTGTGTATATTCCTGTTATAAAAGATTATCATTTAAACGAAAGGCATTATGGTGCTTTACAAGGTTTAAACAAACAAGAAACAGCTGAAAAATATGGTGATGAACAAGTTTTAATCTGGCGACGTTCGTTTGATGTAAAACCACCAGCACTTACAATGGATGATCCTCGAGCACCAAGAAATCAATCTGCTTATCAAAGGATTGATGAGCATGAATTACCACTCACTGAATCATTAAAAGAAACGATTCAACGCGTTGTACCTTATTTTGAATCAACCATTAAACCTCAAATCATAGCGGGAGAAAATGTTATCATAGCTGCTCATGGTAATTCAATTCGCGCATTAATGAAATACTTTTTAAAGATAAGTGATACTGACATTATTTCTTTAAACATACCAACTGGTGTACCACTCATCATCGAATTTGATGAAAATTTCAATGTCATTAACCACCACTACTTAGATGCCTAATCATCAATCAATCATAAACACTAACTCAGCATTTAAAAACTTTCTTAAATTCTGAGTTTTTTATTGTCATGAGCTACCCTTTGTAATTCAATCCACTAGTTTATCCCACACTTTTCTTGTACAATAGAGTATGTTAAATAGGAGGAAAAAATGAAAAAAAATAATATTGGAGTAATCGGATTGGCGGTAATGGGATCAAACTTAGCCTTAAACATTGCTGACAATGGCTATGATGTCGCCATTTATAATCGTACAACAAAAGTTGGAGAAGATTTCCTTGCAACTAATCCACACAAAAATTTACATTTATATAAAACAATGGAAGAATTTGTCGATTCACTTGAAAAACCACGAAAAATTATCTTAATGGTACAGGCAGGTGCCCCAGTCGATAAAGTGATCGAATCACTAACTGTCCTTTTGGATAAAGACGATATCATCATGGATGGTGGTAATTCAAACTTTAATGATACCATTCGTCGAACTCAAGAAGTTGAAGAACGAGGTTTCAAATTCTTAGGTGTTGGGATTTCAGGTGGTGAAGAAGGTGCTCGTTTTGGTCCTGCAATTATGCCTGGAGGAAGCGAAGACGCATACGCGCATGTTTCAGAAATTCTAGAAAAAATAGCAGCAAAAAAAGATGGTGAAGCATGTTGTGCATACATTGGTGATAATGGTGCAGGTCATTATGTCAAAATGGTTCATAACGGAATCGAATATGCTGACATGCAATTGATTGCTGAATCATATTCATTACTTAAAAATTTAGGGAATTTCAGTAATGCTGAGTTAGCCGATATCTTTAATTATTGGAATCAAGGCGAACTCGAAAGCTACCTTATTGAAATAACTGCAGATATTTTCAAAGTCAAAGACCCTGATAGCGACGCTGATTTAATTGACGTTGTTTTAGATAAAGCAGCTCAAAAAGGAACTGGTAAATGGACAGTTGAAGAAGCTTTAAATACCGGAACCGACGCATCTTTACTCGCTTCATCTGTGTTTGCTCGCTTCATGTCAGCTCAAAAAGATCAACGTGTATTTGCTGAAGATTTGCTAAATGTAAACCTTGAAAACGATGTAGAAAAGAACCAAGAACTGGTTGAAAAAATTCGTCAGGCGCTTTATGCAAGTAAAATTATTGCATATGCCCAAGGCTTTGATTTGATGAAAAATGCTGCTATTGAACATGATTGGGATTTAGATTTTAGTAGTATTGCGAAAATATTTAGAGAAGGATGCATTATTCGTGCCCGTTTCTTAAATCGAATTGCTGATGCTTATACCAAAAATCCTAAACTTCACAACTTAATGCTTGATGAAGCATTCAAAAATACATTGATTGATTATCAAGATAGTCTTCGTGAAGTCAGTGTTTTAGCCATTAAAAATGGCGTAAGCATTCCTGCATTTACCAATGCAATTGCTTATTTTGACGCTTATCGTCAAGGACGTTCAAATGCCAATTTAATTCAAGCTCAACGTGACTATTTTGGTGCTCATACGTTTGAAAGAATTGATAAAGAAGGATCATTCCATCACCAATGGGGTGAAGTCAATGAGGATTAACAATCATATTATCACCATCTTTGGAGGGACAGGAGATTTAAGCTTTAGGAAACTTTTGCCAGCCTTTTACAATCTTCACGCTGGAAATAAATTACCTGAATCCTTTCATATTGTTGTGGTTGGACGTCAAGATCTGACAACTGAAACGTATCGTCAGCGATTACGTCCATGGTTAAAGGAACACAGTCGATGCCCTATTGACGATGAATCGATGGAATTATATTTATCTTATGTATCTTATTTTAAAATGACTTTTACTGAAGATGAAGGATATCCTCAATTAAAGACATACTTTAATTCCTTAGATGAGAATGCTAGACTTCTATATTATTTTGCTGTTTCTCCATCTTTTTTTGAAACAATTACATATAAATTAAAAAACCATGGACTGACTCATAATGCAAAAGTAATTATAGAAAAACCTTTTGGCAATGATCTAGTGTCTGCAATTAAAATAAATCAAACACTCACTGATATCTTAGGTGATGATAATATTTATCGTATTGATCATTATATTGCTAAAGAAATGGTCCAAAACATTTATACAATTCGTTTTGGGAATGCACTCTTTAAAGAAATATGGGGTCGTAAAGCCATTAAATCAATTCAGATTAGCGCTAATGAAACTGTTGGCGTTGAATCACGCGGAACATTCTATGAAGCCACTGGAGCTCTTAAAGATATGTTTCCTAACCATTTACTGCAGATTTTATCAATTGTTACGATGGAAGAGCCCAAAAGTTTTGACGCTCACCATATTCATCACCAACAAGAAAAAGTTCTTGAACATTTAGATATTAAAAATGTTCAAGAAGATGTCATTTATGGACAATACACTCAAGCGATCAATTCTAAATCTTATCGCGATGAAGCAAATGTATCACCTGATTCAAACGTTGAAACATTCGTAGCCCTCAAACTAGCCATTGATAACGATCGTTGGCGTGATGTTCCAATTTATGTTAGAACTGGCAAAAGAATGCATAAACGATCCACTGAAGTTGTTTTAGAATTTAAAGAAGAACTCAATCAAACATCAAATTTGATTATCATTAAAATACAACCTGATGAAGGTGTTTATGTACGCTTTAACATAAAAAAACCTGGTCAAAAAAATGATACAGAAACTGTATTCATGGATTTTTGCCAGAGTTGTAATTATGAAAATAGATTAAACACACCCGAAGCGTATGAACGGTTATTACATGCAGCCATGCTTGAAGACCATACTTTATTCGCAAGTTTCAAACAAGTTGAACTTTCTTGGAAACTCGCAGAAAAAATCATTAACGGCACACATGATAATCCGTTATATTTCTATGAAGCATTTACATCAGGACCAAAAGAATCCTATGACTTATTAAGAAATGACAACAATGATTGGATTGATGAAGAAGTGCTAGGCGAACTATCGTCATAATTTAAAATAACAAAAGGACTTACACGTTGTAACGTGTAAGTCCTTTTTTATCCGACATACTTGGAAATAGCTGTTGATAAACGGGGAATGATTTGATTTTTTCTAGAAACAACATTTTCTAAGAAACTACGATCCTCACCCGGAAATGCTTCTCTAACCGCATTCTCTAACTTACCAGAAGCCAAGACGATCGAACCATTGTCAACGACACTTGTAAAGACAACGACCAATAGATCAAGGTTATATCGTTCCACAAATAAATCCATTTCATTTTCAAACGCATCAATAATTGTATCCAATTCTTCAAAGTGATAAATAACCACCTGAGAAACCATAACTTCTTGGTTTGATAAATAAAACTTCTTAATATCTTGATTAATTATTTCTTGATATGATTTATTTTTGAAATTCGATGTCGCCTCATACATTTCTTGTGCAAACTCAAAACGATCAAGTCCACTGATGTCCTCAAGCTTTTTGGCAATAATATGATCCTGAGGTGTTGTTGTAGGAGACTTTAAATTTAATGTATCAGAAACCAAAGCTGATAAGAGGATTGCCGCAATATTTTTAGGAATCTCAATCTCATGTTCTTGATACATTTTAGTAATAATAGATGCAGTTGAACCAATAATTTCGTTTCTAAAGTATATTGGCTTATTGGTACTCAAGTCACCAATTCGATGGTGATCAATGATTTCCAATACTTCCGCAGTTTCAATCCCTTCAACAGATTGAGATGCTTCGTTATGATCCACAAGAATTAATTTCTTGCTATGACTGTTTAAAATATGATAGCGAGAAACAAAACCAAACAAACGATCATGATCATCAACAACTGGGTAAGCTCTAAATCGAGTTTCAAGCATTTTTCGACCGACTTCATCCACAAACTCATTGCGGTTAAAATAAACTAACTCAGTCGTCATCACTTCCCGAACATTGGGTGCAAAAAGTAAATAACGTGAAGTGTTCATTGATCCATGTGTTGATTTTATAATTGTACAATCAAACTCTTTGGCTAATTGGATAACTTCCTCAGAAATTTTTTCAGTCCAGACTGTTACCAGTGCTGCTGCGCCTTTCCTGATTGCTTCACATTGTGACTCAATATCATCACCAATAATTACCAAACGGTTTTTTAACTCATAATATTTTAATTTCGACTCCGCAATTGTTGCAATACTTGTTTTACCATTAAAATCAAATGTTTTGGATTCATACACAAGTTCACCATCAATCGCTCTAACAATATTAGATACTGGCGTTCTTTTAAGTAAATCAATCGTATGAGCAGTATCTCCCATCGCAATATGGGCAAGATTTGATATTGTAACCATACCAATTAAACGCTGACGATCATCGACAACCGCAAGTGAACGATTATTGCGAGCAATTAAATCCATCGCGTCTTTAATCGAAGCATTTAAAGAGATCGTGATGGGCTGATCCATTTCAATCTCATCAAGTGATGCACGTGCATCCTTCAAAAACACTGGCTTATCAAGGTTGAAGCGTTCTAATAAATATGCAGTTTCGTCATTTAGACCACCTAAACGGCATGCTACTGCTGGCACGCCTAGTTCTTGTTTGAGGTGAGCATAAGCAATTGCTGAAGCTATCGAGTCCGTATCAGGATGACGATGTCCTGTAATAAAAACATTATCCTTCTTTTTATGCATAGGTACTCCCTTCAATTTGTTAACTTTCACTATTTTATCACATTCGTGATTATTTGAGTAGTTCGAAGACCTCAGACGCAGTATTAACTATGTAAGATGCACCAGCAGTCTTTAACTCGTCAACACTTCTAAAACCCCACGATACACCGACTGGAATCATGTGACTATTCAGTGCCGTATAAATGTCAACATCACTGTCACCCACAAAATAAATTTGCTCTGGTTTTATGCCCATTTCCTTTGCAATACTCAATGGATAATGAGCACTTGGTTTTTCTTTCCCTTCAAAACGATCGCCATAAACTGAAACAAAATCAATTTCATTAAAAAATAATTCAACGATTTTATCGGTATATTCCTGTTTTTTATTTGTACAAATTCCAATAGGAATCTTATGGCGGTTTAAATCTTTCAACATCTCAATAACACCTGGATAAGGTCGAGACAATTCATAATACCGTTCTTTATAAACTTCTAAAAAATCAGCAAGTACCTGATCCTTATTTTCATAATCAGTAGGACATGCTCTTTCAACAAGTTTGACCATACCATTACCAACAAATTTTTGATACGCTTCACGACCATGACTTGCCAATCCGTGTGATTCTAAAACTTGATTTAAAGAATTCATCATATCATCAAGTGAATTCAATAATGTACCATCCAAATCAAAAATAAATGCCATTTTTATTCCTCTATTCTATACTTCTTATTTTCTTGTTTGGGACCATAGAAAGTTATTCCTCTTTCTTTTACCCATTCAGAAAAACGAGCGATGTCTGCAATATAATTTCCAAAGTTACTTGGAAAAACTTTTCTTGGTCGAAGACTTTCAACAATAAATTTCGCATCCTCATCATATTCTTGTCCTGCTAAAGGATTGACCTGTGTAATAATTAACTTTGGTTTAACTAACTGTTTAATTGACAACGTCAAAAACCTGAAGCGATCGAGCGCTTCAAGCATTTGTAAATTACTTGGGTTTTTTCTTTTTGAGTGTGAACTAAAACTTCCAGTATGAAAGACAGCCTGCCCGTCTTTAACAAATATAAATCCTAGTCCGTTATCTTTATGGCCAATTGTCATAACTTTAACGTTACCAAAATGAAGAACATCTCCTGCTGATACAATGAATAATTCATTGTCAATCAACATGTCCTTGGGAGATATAATTGGTTTTCGATAAGCCTTAATGGAATCCACAAAATGATCATTTGTGAAGTCAGATACTACAAAATAACATTGTTTTGATCCCTTTAAGTACTGTGATGGTAAGCGTCCTTCTGTATAATCAACAATAAACACACTTTCTCCAAAATCAATAGCGTAACCAAACTTCGATAAATACTCAATTGTTATCATAGTGTTCTCCTAACTTAATTCAGATTGTCCGTGATACAGTGATGCATAACGTCCATTAAACTCCAATAGTTCGTCGTGGCTTCCTCTTTCCACAATTTCACCATTTTCCAAGACTATAATAGCATCTGCATTACGAACTGTCGAGAGTCTATGTGCGATAACAAAGACTGTTCTACCTTCCATAATTGAGTCCATCCCTTCTTCAACTAATAATTCAGTTCGAGTATCAATTGAAGATGTTGCCTCATCAAGAATTAAAATACTAGGATTAGCGACAGCAGCTCTTGCAATATTTAATAATTGTTTTTGACCTTCAGAGAGCTCATCACCATCGCCACGAATTTCTGTATAGTAACCATGTTCTAATTGACGAATAAATGTATCCGCATTTGCTAATTTTGCCGCCGCAATACATTCTTCATCACTCGCTTCAAGATTTCCATAGCGAATATTTTCCATTATACTACCACTGAAAAGATGAGTATCTTGGAGTACCATAGAGATATGTTTTCGTAAACTATAACGGTTAATTGTCTCAATATCAATGTCATCAATCAAAATTCGACCAGAGTTAATATCGTAAAACTTAGTAATCAGGTTCGTAATTGTAGTTTTACCTGCCCCTGTTGATCCTACAAATGCAATTTTTTGTCCAGGTTTAGCAAAGAAACTAATATCTTTTAGGACTAAACGATGGTGATCATAACCAAAATCAACATTTTCGAATTTCACATCACCCACTACATTTTCTAAAATTAAGCTATCTTTATCAACAAATTCTTCAGGCCAATCAATCATTTGAAAAATTCGTTCGGCAGATGCTAGTGCAGCCTGCAAGGTTGTAAACTGACTTGAAATCATATTTATTGGTCGACCTTGAGTTCGTGCCATATTAACATAAGCTCCTAAATCACCAATACTCAAGTATCCATTAATTGATAATATTCCCCCAACAATTCCAATAACCGCATAGTTAATGGTGTTCATGTTCTGCATGAGTGGAAACATCATAATTGATGATATTTGTGCTTTTTGAGATGCCTCTCGGTATTTCTCATTGAGGTCTTCAAAGTATTCCATTGATTCTTGTTCATAATTAAAGAGTTGAATAACATCTTGACCTTCTATGCTCTCTTCAATGTAAGCATTGAGATCCCCCAATGTCTGTTGTTGGCGACGGGAATAACGACGACTTCGTTTCACAATCCAACGAGCCATCAACGTGAGTAATGGAATAATTAGCAATGTCACAATGGATAATGTTGGACTCAGTATAAACATTAGAATTAAAGTCCCTATTAACGTTAGGACGTTGATTACTATCGAGGCCGCTGCATTATTTAATCCTTCGCTTAACAAATCAATATCGTTTGTAAAACGGCTCATTAAATCACCAAACGCATTTTGATCATGATATTTAACTTGCATACGTAACATATTTTGATACATATCCTCACGAATATCTTGAACTGTTTTTTGTGATACTTTGACCATTATTCTCGTTGAAAAGAACTCAGCTAAAATTTCAATTAAGAAAATAACCGCTAAAATAACAAGACGGACCGTAATCTGTTGAAACATGACCTCTGTCGTTAATGTCTTATTCAATCCTTGTTCAATTAAAGTAATAATTGGTGATATAGCATAGGATCCATATAATCCTGCAAATGTGGATACAATGGACATTGTTATGACTGCAATCATCAAATATTTTGATTTTGCTAAATAGGAGATGAGTCTTCTTAAGGTTTGTTTCTGATTTCTTGCTTTACGTACACTCATTCTAATCCTCCTTTGCTCATTTGACTATCATATATTTCTTGGTAAACATTACATGTTTTCATTAATTCGGTATGTGTTCCTTGACCCACAATTTCACCTTTATCTAAAACTAGTATTTGATCACTATCAATCACTGATGAAATTTTTTGTGCAATACTAATAATTGTCATCGTTGGATACGACTTATCAATATTTTCTTTAACACGCATTTCTGTAGCCGCATCAAGCGCTGAAGTACTATCATCAAGCACTAACACCGGCGCTTCCTTTACCAACGCTCTAGCAATCGTTAAACGCTGTTTCTGACCGCCAGAGAAGTTAGTTCCCCCCTGTTGAACAGGATCATCAAATCGTTTCGGTAATTTTCGAATATGTTCATAAATATCAGCATTAGAACTTGCCTTTACTAATGTGTCATCACTCGCATCACGATTACCAAAGTATAAGTTATCACGAATGGTCCCACTGAATAAAACATTATTTTGCGGAACAAACCCAAACAGATCCCTTAATTCTTTTAAATCAATATCACGAACATCAACATCATTGATCGTAACACTTCCCGAACTAACATCAACCAAACGAACAAGTAAGTTAATTAAACTAGTTTTACCACTTCCTGTAGAACCAATAATCCCTAAACGATCCCCTTGATTAACTGTAAAGTTTAAATTCTTTAACACTGCTTCCGCATCTTCATAATATTTAAAACTCACGTCATTAAACTTAATTGTTAAATCATCATGATTAACCTCTATACTCTCATCCAAACTCTCAATATCAATATCAACTGCAAGAACAGCTTTAATTCTTTCAGATGATGCTCGTGAACGAGATAACATCATTAAAACATGCGTAATCATCATCATCGAAAACATTGTAAATCGTAAGTAGTTTATAAATACAAGTAAATCTCCAACTTGAAGCATTCCCACATTCACAATTAGATGTGAAGAGATATACATCACTAAAATACTTGAAAAGTTAATGGCCGCCATCAAGGCTGGACTCATTAAAGCCATCAGTATATTAGCACGCACACTCGCTTCATATAAATCTTGATTTTCTGTTTCAAAATTATCATCTTCATAGTCTTCACGAACAAATGACTTGATGACACGAATATTGATTAAACTTTCTTGAATTTTTTTATTCAACGCGTCAACTTTTGTTTGAAGAACAGTAAAACGCGGAAATCCCTGTTGAACTACATAAAAAAGAATTAACGATAAAACAAAAACAGCAACTAACATAACCCATGATAACTGCGGACTGGTCATATATGTTAAAACAACCGTACTCAATAAGAAAACAGGGGCCCTTACTAACATCCTCAAGGACATCATCAACGTTCTTTGTAAAAAGTTAACATCATTCGTTAAACGAGTAACCAAAGTAGCCGTAGAAAATCTCGACTTGTTTTTAATCGAAAACGTTTGAATCTTATCATAAAGATCTTCACGTAATCGAAGTGCGAAGTTATTCGATGCTTTCGAAGGATAAATTAACCCCAACATACCAATACCAGCCCCCAATAATGCAAGGCCAATCATTTTACCCCCAACTCTTAATATAACCTCTAAGTTCGATTGCTGAATACCAACATCAATTATTTCTGACATTAATTGGATTTGATACAACTCAATTAACGCTGATCCAATAACAAAACTAACGCCTAATATCGCAATTTTAATATCAGGCTTCAAATATTTATATAAACTATTATTTTTCTTTTTCAACGACCATCACCACTCCCTTCCAAATTCCCCTTAATTTTTTTAAATAAAACTTTCAATTGAATGATTTCATCATCCGTTAGACTTGCATACATTTTATAATTTATTTTATCAAACTCACCACTTATTTTAGTGAGAACATCTTCACCATGTTCAGATACATAAAGACGATTTCTACGACGATCATTTTCACATGTTTTACGAATAATAAAACCCGACTTTTCAAGTCTTCTTACCGAAACTGACGTCGCCTCTTTTGTTATTTCTAAAAATTCTGCTAAATCATTTTGTGTCAACCCAGGATTATCTTTTAAATAAAACAATAACCTTGGTTGTCCTAAGTACAAATCATAATCAGTTAAAAATTCTTGAACCGAATTTCGATGACTTAATAGAATACTTCTAAATAAATCCGACAATTCCTCCATTTATTAAACCTCCTCAACAATATAGTTAACCGGTTGACTAATTATACCATATCTTCATAATTCAATCTATCGTATTACCTTATTGTTCACCTATTTATCAAATAAAAAAAGACCACATTGTGGTCTAAAGTTAATTTATCTTAGAAATAGTAACCAAAGAATAAATACGAAGATACCAATGATTAAAAACATTGCTGGTAAAAATGTTGTTAATGCTGCAATAATAATTGCTTTAGTATCATTATCCTCAAATTCAACATCTTTGAATTTTTCGGCAATCTCTTCTTCTGTCAATAATTTTTTCTTTTTTCTGCGAGACATTGTTATTTATTTTAGTGTACAAGCAACAAAATGATTGTCGCCGACTTTGAACCAGTCTTCATCCGCTTTATTTGTTTCACGGAACATTCTAAAGTCATAGATTTCATTTTCACTTGAAAATAAATCTTCTTGTACTTGTTTTTCATTTTTTGATGAATTAATGTCAGTTTTTAAAAACGCAGCAAGTAAACGTTTTGTATAAGGATGCTTTGCATTCTTAAATATTTCTCGAATCGGTGCAGCCTCTACAATTTTTCCACCATGCATAACAATAACATCATCCGCCATTTGACTTATAACCCCAAGGTCATGAGTAATGAATAAGATTGAAGTATTTAAGTCATGTTTTAAATCATTCATTAAGTTTAAGATTTCTGCTTGAATAATAACATCAAGCGCAGTTGTAGGCTCATCAGCGATCAACAACCTTGGATTACATGCTAATGCCATCGCAATCATGACACGCTGACTCATCCCACCTGAAAGTTGATGAGGATAACTTTTCAAGACTTTAGAAGCATTGCTAATCTTTACAGATTCTAACATTGCCAATGATTTCTTACTTGCATCTTCTTTACTTAAGCTTTGATGTAACATCAATACTTCGTTAATTTGTTGTTCAACGGTAAACACTGGATTCAAACTCGTCATTGGTTCTTGAAAAATCATCGAAATATCATTCCCACGAATTTTTCTTAATTTTTCTTCACCAAAATCCGAAATTACTTCTCCGTCAAATGTAATACTACCATCATAGATTCGTTGGTTACTCTCAAACAATTGTAAAATTGACATTGCAGTTTGACTTTTACCACTTCCAGATTCACCAACAATTCCTAACGTTCTACCTTCTTCAACAGAAAAAGATATTCCACGAACAGCTTTAACTAATCCACGCTTTGTAGCAAAATAAGTATGGAGATTGTTAACTTCTAATAACGCCATCTAGAGAACCTCCTTATTTGCATGACCATCCAATAAACGACAAGCAACAAAATGATCAGGAGCAACTTCATACCAATCTTTATCCGCTTCGCCTGTTTCTTGGAATTTAAAATCAAAGATATCATTTGGTTTAACTTCAAGTAATTTTTTAATTTCTTCTTCATCACGATCCATGCGTGGAATCGCTGCAAGAAGTTGTTTTGTATATGGGTGTTGAGGATTGTTAAAGATTTCTTCAGCAGGTGCTAACTCAACCAAATTCCCAAAATACATAACGCCAATTCTATCACTAATATAACGAACAACACCCAAGTCATGAGTAATAAATAAATAAGTTAAATTATGCTCATCTTTTAGATCCTGTAATAAATTAATAACTTGTGATTGAATCGAAACATCAAGCGCACTTACCGCTTCATCACAAACGATAAAACGAGGTTTAAGTGCCAACGCACGAGCAATCCCGATACGTTGACGTTGTCCACCAGAGAACTGGTGAGGATAACGATGAATAAATTCTTTATTCAAGCCACATTTTTCCATGATATC
Source organism: Erysipelothrix urinaevulpis (assembly GCF_009828835.1). GTDB lineage: Bacteria > Bacillota_I > Bacilli_A > Erysipelotrichales > Erysipelotrichaceae > Erysipelothrix > Erysipelothrix urinaevulpis. The sequence continues at coordinate 26,608 of NZ_WTTB01000005.1, read as the reverse complement.
AATAACATAATTGTTAAATTCATCACTCTTATTATCTTTAAATAAACCGTGAGCAATTAACCCTTCTCCAATAATATTACCAACTGTAAAACGAGGGTCAAGTGAAGAATAAGGATCTTGGAAAATAATCTGTAAATCTTTTCTTAAAAATCTCATTTCATTTTTTGTCAATTGAGATAAATCTATACCGCTATCCAATTTAGATTCAAAGAATTCAAATTCAGCATGCGATTCTAAATCTTTCTTCATTGCAAGAACTTTTTCTTCAGTTGCAGTAAATTTTTTATTTACTTCATCACGCTGTGCTTTTAGTTTGTCTAATTCACCATTAGTCTTCCCATCACGCATCTCACGTTTTAACGTTTCAATTTCAATTTTTTTGTTAAGTTCCGCAACTTTAGATCCTTCTTGGTATTTTTCTTCAAGGACTTTACTTACTGCATTTAAGTTATCACTAACTAATAAACCACCCGCTAAACGAAGAACATTACCATATTTATCTTCATAAGCAATCTTTTTCAAACGAAGTTCTTCATTCAACTCTGCAAACTCTTCACCTTTTAAGTTTAGTAATCTTGTCTCAATTTCATTTAACTCAGCAATATCAACATTATGACTAGCCATAACTTTTGGTATTGATTTATAAGCTTTTAATACATATTTAGGCATCATTTCTTCGATGGTCTCACCGTAGTACAATGAAACACCACCAGTCTGATCGTACAACTGTATAAGTGTACGACCAAACGTTGATTTACCACACCCGGATTCACCAACTAACCCTAGTGTTTCTCCCTCTTTAATTTCGATTGAAATATCTTTATTAGCTTTTACATAGTCTTGTTTCTTTTGGAAAACTGATGACTTTTTAATCGGGAAATATTTCTGTAAATGCTCAACTTTTAATAATGCTTTTTCTTCAACTTTTGTTGTCATTAATTCTCCCTACCTTTCTTTTATTATTTTTGATTTGATCTTGGATCCATTGCATCTCGTAAGGCATCACCTATCAAGTTAACTGATAACGCTGTAAAGGTAATACATAACGCAGGCAATAACCATTGCCACCAATAATATTCAATAACAGTTACGTTTGCTACACCATTCAACATGTTACCCCATGAAGGTGAAGGTGGTTGAACTCCAAAACCAAGGTAGGATAAACCTGCTTCCGTTAATAAACTCGAAGCATAACCTAATGTAAGATTAACAATAATAAAGTTAAACACACTTGGTAAAATATGACGAAGTATAATGACATTCTCTCTTAGCCCCAATGCTTTAGCAGCTAACACGAAATCTTTTTCACGTTCAGCCAAGATTTGTCCACGAACTAAGCGTGCAACACCTGGCCACGTAAGAATCCCAAGTATAACCATGATCATATAGAGACGTTGTGATTCCGGTGTATCAGAAGGCAACATCGCAGATAATGTAATCGCTAAAGGTAAGAATGGGAAAGCACTAATAACTTCAGCTATACGCATGAGTAAGTTATCGATCCATCCACCATAGAAACCAGCAATTAATCCAACAATAACTCCTATCGTAATAGAAATTACCATCGCAATTGCACCGACCGTAAGTGAAATCTTACCACCTTGAATTAAACGTTCACTAACAGAACGTCCTAATGAATCAGTTCCTAAAATAAATCCTTTATTCCCCCAAGCATCAATCGTTCCATCTTCATGAATCGCATATTGTTGAAATACATCTGAATAGATACGATCAACTGATGAGTCAGCATCTTTAGGAACACTGGTTAAATCAAATTTTCCATCACCCCAACTATATACTTTACCATTCTCACTCAAAGCTGAAAACGAAGTATATGTAGAAGAAATGTCTTTAATTTTCCCGTCAATTTCAGGAACAGATTGAAACTTGCCATTCGCACCCCAAGTATAAATTTTACCTTGATCATCAAGGCCCATTGCAGACGTTTTTGACATCGCAACTTTCTTTACATTAACAGATCCATCAGTTAATTCTTCAGGTAATTTAGCAACCTCAGTTCCTCGTGTACCAAAGACATTAACAGTTCCATCATCTAGAATAGCTGCAATGTTAAATTGCCCTACTTCAAAATCAACAACTCGACCTTGAATTTCTGCTGGAATTCGATCTAAATTATTTTCTAAAACGCCACCCCACGTAAAGATTTTTCCATCTTCTGTTAAAGCAGCTGAAACACGAGTCCCTGCACCAACTTTAATAATTGGTTTAGTCATGTCATCTTCAACGATAAATGGTAATTCTGCTTGATTGAAGCTATTTTCTCCAACCCCAATAAATTTTCCATTTTCGGTTACGGCAATAACAAAATTATCACCAGCAGCAATAGAAGCAATTTTTTTGCCTTCAGTTAATTCGACGATTTTATCAACTTCGAATTTTTTAAAAGGACGTTGTCCCCAAAAATATACTTCACCTTTATCATCTAAAGCAACAGAGAAAGACGTACCACTGCTAATATCAACAATGTTTTTTCCATCAATGTTTTTATCAACTTTCAAGAAATTACGTCCTGGTGCTAAGTTCCCTAAAATAGTTTCGTGCTCATATGCATTATATTTCATCATGGCACTACCACCAAATACAATTGCAAAAATTAATACAAACGAAATTAAACCAGCAATTCCCAATTTGTTCTCAAAGAAATTTTTAGCAATTTGTTTACTTGGGCTCAGGATGATATCATCAGAACCAACGTATTCTTCTAACTCTTCAATTCCTCCTCCTGGTTTAAAAAGACGAGTGAAAAGAGATTTAATACTTCCCCATAATGTTGTTTTATTATCTTTCATATCTCTATTCTCCTAATCTAATTTAACGCGAGGATCAACTGCAGCATATCCAATGTCCATAATAACATTCGATAATAAGGCAATAACAGCATAGAACATGTTCAAAGAAAGGATTAGCATGAAATCACGAGCAGTAACAGCTTGAATCAATACATTACCTATCCCATTCCAACTAAATATTTGTTCTGTAATGGCAGCTCCACCAAATAATCCAGCCAACATACCTGCAAGAATTGTAACAACAGGAATTAAAGCATTTCTAAACGCATGTTGGTAAATGACAACTTTTTCTGAAAGTCCCTTTGCTCGTGCTGTTCTAATGTAGTCACTATTTAACACTTCAATCATCGCGTTACGTACGTAACGAATAGTTGTTGCAAACGAACCAATTGTTAAGGTTAATATCGGCAATGTCGCAAATTTAAACCACTCAACAAGGTAAGCTGGACCAGTAGTTCCAGGTAATGGCATCCCACCCGTTGGAAATAATTTAAATTTAATCGATAAGACATAGATTAACAATACTGATATTAATAGAGTTGGCATCGACATACCAACAAGTGAGAAAATTTGCCAAAACTTGTCAAATTTTCCACCCCGATTAACAGCAGACTTAATCCCTACAATAACCGAAATAACAAAAGCTAAACTCATCGCTATGATATTAAGGAAGATGGTATTTTTTAAAGGTGTTCCAATCACATCTTTAACCGGACGGTTTTTTGATGTAGACATTCCTAAATCACCTGATACTGTACTTTTTACCCAGCGTACATATTGTTCTGGCAATGATTTGTCGAGTCCTAATTGTTGTTCAATTCTAGCGTATTCTTGTTTATATGCAACCGGATCTTTAATATTAGGATTAATCATTCCTAACACTACATCACCAGGCATCATTTTTACTAATGAAAAAAGCAAGATTGAAATAATGATAACAACAGGAATCAACGACATAATTCTTTTTCCAAGATATTTTAACATCGAATTCTCCTTTTTACGACCTTAAGAAGTGCCTATTCAGGCACTTCTTAAGTTTATACACATAATTTTTCTGTAATTACTCTACAGATAAGTAAACAATTGATTTAGCCCAATCCATTTCTGGAGTAATAACATCTACACCTTTAACACGTGTTGTAGTGATATCGAAGTATTCGTTAGAATATAATGGGATTTGGAATAGTAAATCGTTCCATACTTTGAAGTATTCCATAATATTGTCTGCAAATGCGTCTTTATCTCCAGGTTTTGTTGTTTGAACTGCTTTAATTGTTGCATCTAATTTGTCATCTTCAATGTCTGACCAGTTTAAACCAGTATTAACATATTGTGACTCATTTTGCCATGGATCATACATTGAAGTGAATGATGTAGCTAAGTTAAATGCATTGTAATCGTTATCTTGTGTACCTTGCATATATGCACCAAGTGTTGCGAAGTCTCCTTGATCAACAGCATATTCCACACCTGCTTCTGTAGCAGCTGGAACAAGTTGAGAAATAATCAAGTCAGTAACGTCGTTCTTCTCTGAACCAAAGTGTTTAATTAATAGTTTTTCACCTTTACTGTTGTGACGACGGTAATCTTCACTTGCTTTTTCAACATCAAATGGTGTTGAACCATCTTTTTCAAACTTATAATCTGTTTGATCTAACAGTTCATTCGCTTTTGTTAAGTTATATGTATATTCGATTAGTTCTGATTCAATTCGATCTTTGTTTTCTTTATAGAACCATTGTGATAATCCGTAAGGAGCATTAACAACTGATCCATACCCACCAACAATCTTAGAAACGAACTCTTGACGATTCAATAAGAATCCAAGTGCTTGTCGTACTTCCTTGATTTGTGTAGGCCCTTTATTTGCTTTAAGAACAATGTTTCCAAACCCGTTACGAGGGTAACTGTGTGTTTGAAGTTCTTTTTCTTTCGCTTGGTTAATTAATTTTCCTTCAATTACTCCAGGAACAAAGTCAACTTCATTGTTCTCAAGAGCTTGAATTGAAAGTGAACTTTCAACTTGACGAACAACAACTTTTTCAATTGAAGGTGTTTTTCCTTCGAAGTTTCCTGCATAGTGTTCGTTAACAACCACTGTAGCAGTATTGTTTTCGTTTGATTCAAATTTATATGGTCCAGCTGTTACAGTTGGAGCAAAACGTTCTTTTTCAGAAATCTCTTTCACTGCTGCTGTAATTTCTTCATCGGTATTATCGAATCCATTACCATCTGCATTGAATTTAGCATCTTTGAACCAAGCTGCCATAGGTGTTGGTGAAACTGCAACACTTGCTCTTTCGAAATAGTATGGTAATTCATCTTTTGAAATTGTTAATGAGAAGGTTTTATCATCGATATATTTTACACCATCGAATGTTGCTGATTTTCCTGCTGAATAATCGGCATAACCAACTAATTTATCACCTGTGTTGTCCATTTTTGCTGTTGCTTTCCATTTAGGATTAGCACGCATTAGAACTGTAAATACATAATCTTTTGCAGTGATTTCAGTTCCATCTGAGAACTTGTTTCCTGCTTTTAATGTAAAGGTATACTCTTTGTCGCCGCCTTTGTCTGCAACATCAACTTTTTCAACAACTGTTGGGTTGTCTAATAAATCTGATGTTTCGCGATCTGAGTAAAATACCCCGTAGTCATAGTTGAGTAGTTCTTGTACCCATCTATCATATGCATTACTACTGAAACCTGCGATAAAGTCACCGTTAAAGTTTGATGGTGCCGCTACGGTTAATGTTCCCCCAGCTTTAGGCTTTGAGCTACATGCTGTTAGAACGAGTAAACTTGCTATCAATATAGTAAATAGTTTCTTCATTACTTCTCCTCCTTGTTTCTATAGCGATACAGTAAGCTGTATATGTTGTATTATATCCTACTCTGAATATTTGTCAATGGTTTTTACATATAAATATCATATTTCTTGAAAATTGTTACAATACTATGAAACAACGCTTACATATATGTAAACAATGTATCGTGTTTTCAACCATAAAGCCCGTTTTAACTACTTATTAGGCTTATTTCGACAAATCTATTAAAATTTATATAAAATAATCAAGTTTGTTCATTTAATATTTTCTATTCGTTTAAAATGAAATATTTACTATAAGTTTCTACCTCATCATAATAATCAACTGTTTTGAAAAAATTTACATTTCATTTTCAGTAAAAAAAAAGGTGTCTACATTATGTAAACACCTTTACTTTCATTAAATATGAATTGGTAATCCTAAGGATAACTCCGAAGCATCCATGATTGTTTCTGAAATTGTAGGATGAGCATGAATAGTTAATGAAAGATCTTCAATATTCATTCTCGCTTCCACAGCTAGACCAAGTTCTGCAACGACATCACTTGCTCCAACACCAGCAACTTGACCACCAAGGATCAATCCTGTATCTTTTTCAGTAACTAAACGAACAAAACCTTCTGTTTGGTTAAGTGATAAGGCACGTCCGTTTGCTCCAAATGGGAACTTAGATACTTTAACAGTAAATCCTTGTTCTTTTGCTTGAGCTTCAGTTAAACCAACCGTCGCTAATTCTGGATCTGTAAAGCAGACCGCTGGAATTGCAACATAATCGATCTCTGCATTTTTACCTGCGATAACTTCAGCAGCGACTTTCGCTTCATAACTTGCTTTATGTGCAAGTGCTGGACCTTTTGTTACATCACCAATTGCAAAGATATGCTTTTGTGATGAACGTCCTTGGTTGTCAACCTTAACAAGACCACGCTCATCAAGTTCAACTCCAGCCATTTGCAATCCTAAATCATCAGTATTTGGACGACGTCCAACAGTTACTAAGACATAGTCTGCTTCAATTGTTTCAGCTTTACCATCTTTTTCATAAACAACTTCGACACCATTATCTGTTTCTTTTGCTTCTTTTGCCATAGCATTTGTAACAATTTCAACATTTTTTTGTTTAAAGTTATCCACAACAAGTTTAATCATATCATTATCAAATGCTGATAAGATTTTTGATTCGCCTTCTAAGATTGTTACTTCGGTACCTAAGTTTGCATATACTCCCGCTAACTCACTCCCGATATAACCTCCACCAATAACAACTAATTTTTTAGGAATTTCTTTAAGATTTAATGCTCCAGTAGAATCAATGACACGACCACCAAATTTGAAACCTTTGATTTCAATTGGACGACTCCCTGTTGCAATGATTGCATTTTTAAATGTGTATGATTGTGCATCATCACCATTAACAACTCTTAATTGATTTGTATCATTGAAAAATGCAGATCCTTTGATGATTTCAACTTTGTTTTTCTTTAACAACATTTCAACACCTGATGTTAATTGACCAACAACTTGTTCATCTTTCCATTTTTGAGTTTTAGCAAAGTCAATTTCAACCTTGCTTGTTTTAATTCCAAATTGTTCTGAAGTTTGAGCTTCAAGGTAACGATGTCCTGCGTTAATTAACGCTTTTGAAGGAATACATCCTACGTTTAAACACACACCACCAATATTATCTTTTTCAATAATTGCTACTTTTTTACCTAATTGAGCTGCACGAATAGCCGCGACATACCCACCAGGACCTGAACCAATAACAATTGTATCTAATTCTAATGCTAAATCTCCAACTACCATCTCATCATCATCCTTCCATTAAGAGAAGTTCTGGATCTTTTAATAAACGTTTTAAATCGTTCATTGCGTTTTGAGCTAATGCTCCATCAATAATTCTGTGATCAAAGCTCATCGATAAGTGAAGTACACTTCCAACGCCAAGACTTCCGTCTTCTAAGACAACAGGTTTCTTCTCAATTCGTCCCATTCCAAAGATTGCTACTTCAGGATAGTTAATGATTGGTGTAAACCACATTCCCCATGCTGATCCAATGTTTGAAATTGTTGATGATCCATCACGCATATCTGCAGGTTTTAGTGTTCCTTCATGTGCTTGAGCAGCTAATTCTGAAATCTCACTTGCAATTTTAAAGATACTCTTACGTTCTGCATTTTTAATATTTGGAACATAGAGACCATGATCTGTATCAACTGCAATCCCTAAGTTAAAGTAATTTTTATAAACAATTTCATCTGTTGTTTCATCAACACTTGAATTTAGAACTGGATATTTACGCAATACTGTTGTAACAGCTTTTGCCATATAAGCTAAGAATGTTAGCTTAATGTCTTGTTCAGCCGCAACATCTTTGAATTTTTTACGATGTGACATTAAAGCACTTACTTCAACTTCATCAAAAATTGTAACATGAGGTGCATGTGCTTTAGAGTTAACCATTGCTTTAGCAATTGCACGACGTGTCGGTGTCATTTTCTCACGACTTGTGTCTTCAGTTGTTGCAACAGCTTGTGCTTTAGGTGCAGGTGCTGCTTTTGCTGCTGCCGCTTTAGGTGCTGGAGCTGCTTCAACTTGCGCTGGTGCCGCTACTGGTGCACTTGTAAAGTTATCAATGTCAGTTTTTGTGATATGACCATGACGGCCTGAACCATTTACTTGCGTAATATCGATTCCTTTATCACGAGCATATTGACGAACTGATGGCATTGCCAAGACACGTCCACCAACAACGGATGGAGCATTTGTTGTGTTTTCATTTTGTGCAGGTGCAACTTGAGCGACTGCTTCTGCTGTTGGAGCAGGAGTAGCTGCTGGTGCTGAACCTTCAGCCGCAATTTCAACCAATACATCTCCAACTTGTGAGATGGTTCCTGGTTCAACAAGAATGTTTTTAATGACTCCAGTTACTGGAGATGGAATTTCTTGAACTAATTTATCGTTTTGAACTTCTAATAGTGGTGCATCTTCTTCGACTTTGTCTCCAACAGATACAAACCAACTAACAATTTCACCTTCTGCAATTCCTTCACCAACATCTGGTAAACGGAATACAAAATCTGATGAGGCAGCTGCTGCTGGTGCAGGTGCTGCTTCCACTGGTGCTTCAACTGCAGGTGTTGCTGTTGTTGCCTCAGCATTTTCATGACCAGGTGCATCAATCTCAATTAGAATATCTCCAACTTGAGCGACAGTTCCTGGTTCTACCATAATCTTCTTAATTGTTCCTGAAACAGGTGATGGAATTTCTTGAACTAGTTTATCGTTTTGAACTTCTAGTAAAGGAGCATCTTCTGTAATACTGTCTCCTTCTGCTACAAACCAACTTACGATTTCACCTTCTGCAATTCCCTCGCCCACATCAGGCATCTTAAATACAAATGACATTTATTGTGCCTCCTTAGTCAAAATGAACGATTTCGCGAACTTTATTAATGATATCTTCTTCATTTGGTAACCAATCATTTTCAGCTAAACCAAATGGGTAAATTGTATCAGGTGCTGCAACACGACCGATTGGCGCTTGCAATGATAAAATTGCACGTTCTGCAATTTCAGCCATGACAGCCGCACCAACACCCGCTTGGCGTTGAGCTTCTTGAACTACAACCAAACGACCTGTTTTTTCAACAGAAGCAACAATTGTTTCGATATCAATAGGTGAAACAGTTCTTAAGTCAATAACTTCTGCAGAGATTCCTTCAGCTTTCAATGTTTCTGCTGCTTTATTTGCTTCTCTAACCATGTAACCGTAAGTAACGATTGTTACATCAGTTCCTTCATTTGTAACTGCTGCTTTACCTAAAGGAATTGTATAGTATTCTTCAGGAACTTCGTCTCTAAATGAACGGTATAATTTCATATGTTCTAAGTATACTACAGGATCATTGTCTTCAATTGATGCCAACAATAAACCTTTAGCATCATATGGATTACTTGGAATAACAACTTTCAATCCTGGTGTATGTGTCATTAAACTCTCTAAGTTATCAGCGTGAAGTTCTGGTGTATGCACACCACCACCAAATGGTGAACGAACAGTAATTGGCATTGTACGTGTACCACCTGAACGGTAACGTGTACGTGACATTTGTCCTGCAATTGAGTCAAAAACTTCAAATACAAACCCAAAGAATTGAATTTCTGGGATTGGACGGAATTTTTCTAATGCTAAACCAATTGCTAAACCACCAATACCTGATTCAGCTAATGGTGTATCGAAGACTCGGTCTTCACCATGTTTTTCTTGTAAACCATCAGTTGCACGGAATACTCCACCGTTTTTACCGACATCTTCACCGAAAATTAATGTATTTTCATCTTTTTCAAGGGCAAGGTCAAGCGCATTCGTAATCGCTTGAATCATTGTTAATTGTGCCATCTAATTATTTACCCTCCTTCATTTCAAAGTATTCAATTTGTTCTTGAATAACATTTGTTGGTTCTTCAAACATTGTTTTTAGGAAATCAGAAACTTTTTGCTTTGGAGCATTATCTGCCTGTTTAACAGCTTCTCTAATTTCTTCATCATATTTTTCAATTAAAGCAACTTCTTTTTCTTCGTTCCATAATCCTTTTTCTGTTAAGAAATTACGCATACGAATCAATGGGTCTTTTTTGTCCCATTCTTCAAAGCTTGCTTGTGTACGGTAACGTTTTGGATCATCTCCTGATAATGAGTGAGGTCCAAATCTTGATGTAATTGTTTCAATTACAACAGGTCCGTTTCCTTCAACAGCCCAATCACGTGCTGCTTTTGAAACAGTGTACATTGCCAATGGATCCATTCCATCGACTTGAATTCCTGGTACCCCTGCAGCTGCTGCTTTTTGAGCTAATGTTGTTGCTGCTGTTTGCTTATGACGTGGAGTTGAAATAGCATACCCGTTATTTTGAATATAGAATACGACTGGAGCTTCGAATGCACCTGCAAAGTTAACTCCTTCATAGAAGTCTCCTTGTGATGAACCACCATCTCCTGTATATGTAAACGCAACTTGTTTTTTACCACGTTTCTTTAATCCAAGACCTGCTCCTGCAGCTTGAACGATTTGCGCACCAATAATAATTTGTGGTGGCATTGCATTGTAATCTTCTGGATATAAGTTTCCTTCAACATGTCCACGACTCCATAAGAACGCCTTATATAGTGGTAAACCGTGTAATACTAATTGAGGAATATCTCGATATCCTGGGAATAAAATATCCTCTCTATTAAATGCATATAAACTTGCCAATTGACTTGCTTCTTGTCCAGCTGTTGGAGCGAAGAATCCAAGACGTCCTTGGCGAGCTAGTGTTGTTGAACGGTCATTTAGCGCACGAGACCATAACATGTTCTCAAACAGCTCAACAAGCTCCTCATCTTTTAAATCTGGTAATAAGTCTTCGTTAACGACTTTTCCGGTTTCGTCTAAAACCTGTACCATTGAATAGTTTTTCTCAACTGATTTCAGATGAGCAGCAAAATCTAATGCTTTGTTTTTCTTAACTTTTGCCATTGAAATACCCATTTCCCTTCTATCTCTATATATTAGACCATGATAGGCCAATATTACATTAATAATGTAACACGTAAACCGCTTGCATTCAACGATTTCGCTTATTTATTGTGAGATTTACACAATATTTAACAATTACTCAAACATGAGTGACAATAATTCTTCTTTACTGATTTTGCCGAAATATGTTGTGAGCTCAAATGTAGAGAGTATTGCATCAACATCCAAACGATTGAAACGCACATTTTTCAATCTTTCTTCAATGATCGCAACATCCTCAAGACCTAAGTAATCACCAATAAAACGAACACTTTGAATATACCCAGCATCAACATCCATCATAATTTCAACCTTACCACCAGGGAAACGACGACTGTTTTTTAAATTAAATTCTGGCGATTCGCCATAAATCCAATCCCATGTTCCAAACTTGTTTACTGCCTCATATTCAATTTTCGCAATATCTTCTTCACTCAAGATAATTTCTTCATCTTGTCCTTCATTTGAAAGATAATATTGTAATGCATCCCAGAAGTCAAAAATATCAGTACTGTTTGGTAAATGTTCCTTAATATTAGTAACTCGAGATCGAACCGATTTCACACCTTTCGATGTGATTTTATCAGGATCAACATTTAATGCTTGAACCATGTTTTCAATGTTAACATCATAAAGTAACGTTCCATGATGCATCAATTTTCCATTAGCCATTCTTTGCGCATTCCCCGATATCTTTAACCCATCAATCAAGATATCGTTTCTACCCGACGCTTCAGCTTCAATTCCCATTTCTTTTAACGCTGAAATAATTGGCTGAACATATTTCTTATAATTAACTTTACCCGGATCATCAACATTAATAACAAATGTAAAGTTCAAGTTTCCAAAGTCATGGTAAACTGCGCCACCACCCGAAACACGACGTGCAACTTTAACACCATTATCATCAATGTACTTTTGATTTATTTCTTCTGCAGTATTTTGGTTTTTACCAATAATTACTGCTGGCTCATTGCGCCACAAAAAAAAGAAATCCTCATCTACATCGATATGCTTCATAGCATATTCATCCAATGCAAGATTGAAATACGGATTTGTTGAATTATTAATTAAATATCTCATGCACTACCTCTCTTCCACATATATATTAGTCTCTATTTAGACTCATTTCAAGTAAGATGATACAAATTAAAAACAAGTCTTTTATGACTTGTTTACTCGTTAATTCATTAGTCTTTCTTCATCTGTTGAATAGTGAATGTATTCACGAAGAGCATCAAATATCAACTTCATATCATCCGCTTCAATACCCTTAACATTACTATTTAAAAAATAATCAAGTAAAGGAACAATTTCTTCCTTTTCAATTGAATCTTTAAATGCAGTAATGAAGTGAATAATTATTTCGGATACTTCATCATTTTTAACGTTTGCTTCTATTTCTTCCACAACATTCTCAAAATCATCTTCTAATTCAAACATATTTATGGGTCTGAACGGTGGAATAATTATTTCAAATCGTGCTTCGTGTGGATTTCCTGCAATTATAATCGTTTGATTCCCTTTTATCTCGCTCATTTTATCACCCTTTCACATCTATTTTATCATAAGTACTCGTTATCTGTACATTTATGCTAACATATTAGAATAAAGGAGGCTATTATGAACGAAAGAATTAATACGGTTTTACATAAAATAGAAACTGAACAAGCACTTATTTATGACAAATATAGTATCGAATACCTGATTGGAGTGCAATATGATGTTGGTGAACGTTTTATTGCTTTATTGATTGATAAAAACAAAGAACCCATTTTATTTTTAAATAAACTATTTCAAGCTCCCGATTCAATTCAAAGCGTTACATTTGAAGATCACGATGCGCCACTAAAATTACTTAAAGATTATTTACGTGGTAATACATTGAGTGTTGATGGCAATATGCCAAGTCGTTTTGTCCTTCCTTTGATTGAGGATGGATATCTGTTTTACGATATTCGGCCAATTATTGATGAAGTACGCTCGATTAAATCATTGGATGAGCAAAATATATTGATTCAAGCATCAAAACATAACGATGCAATTATGGAGAAAGTAAAGCAACATATCAAAATTGGAATATCCGAGAAGGAATTAGCAGAAAAGATAAAACAATGGCACTTTGAAGTGGATCCAGAAGGTGTTAGTTTCGAGCCGATTGTACTCTTTACAGAAAATGCAGCTGATCCGCATGGCGTACCAAGTCATAGACGTTTAAAAAATGATGATATGATTCTCATTGATATGGGTGGATATTACCAATCATATGCCTCAGATATGACGCGATGCTTCTTCATGCCTGATCATCATAAGATGTTGGAAATCTATGAAATAGTTTTAAAAGCCAATCAAGCAGCCATTGATGCAGTTAAACCTGGCATTCCTCTTAAAGATGTTGATAAAGCAGCCCGTGATGTGATCTCTGATTGGGGTTGGGCTAATCAGTTTGTTCACCGGACAGGTCATGGCGTTGGAATTGAAGTCCACGAAACCCTTGATGTATCCCAAAGTTCAGAAACAATCATTAAAGAAGGTATGTGCTTTTCAATCGAGCCTGGTATTTACCTTGGCGGTATCGGCGGTATTCGGATTGAAGATCTAGTTTTAGTAGGAAAAAACGGTGCAAAAATACTCAATTCCTTTCCAAAAGACACAAAAATAGTGAAATTGTGAATTAATCATGAAATTGAGGTAAAAACAGTTTACATTCTGTGAAATATACGATAATATGTATAATGCAATCGATAAGATTGTAATGCTTTACATCCCCTCAAAGCATTGGCGGCATAAGCCGCCTTTTTTTTATGCACATTTTTATTTTTTTAGTGTTATAGTTAAAATAGGAATTGTTGAAGGAGGATAACATCATGACAATTTACTACCAATTCAGTGGCCCAAGTAATGAAGATATAGGCTTTGATAATATCACTTTGTCATATCTCATCAAAGATTGCTCAGCAGTTAAAAATGTTCTTGTTATTGCATCAGATCTAGATGACCATGATACTACCGACTATTATTACAATAAAAATCTTCCATGGTTTGAGAGGTTTATCTCTAACCCATTCAAGATTGAACTCATCGATTCAAGAAAATCCATTGAACAAACAAAAGAATTACTCAATAATGCTGATTGTATCCATTTAATGGGAGGCTATACCGAAAACCAAATTGAACTCTTACAGCATTTTGGTATTAACAAAGAATCATTTAAAAATGCTCAAGTTGTTTTTGGTACAAGTGCTGGAGCGATGGCACTTGGACCGATTCTTATCGGTACACACCAACAAAACCATATAATGACAGGCCTTGATTGTGTACCCTCTATTATATGGCCACACTATTCTAAACATGATGATCATACTATCCAATCATTGATTCCACTCGTAAAGCGGTTTGTTGCCCTTAGCGATGACACAGGAATTCGATATGAACGCGATGATATCACTGTCATTAATTCTGATTATCATATATTCAAGTAGAAAAAAAGAAGCGATTAGCTTCTTTTTTCTCTACTCAACTTTCATATCTAGTACATCATCTGCATGTTCAAGTGCAGCTAGACTGGCCTTTATTGAATCAGTGATCGCTGATTCAATATCATCATCAGTAACACCCAAGAAATCAGCGGCTTCTTCTTTTTCAATAAACATATTAGAAAATTGCAAATCTACAAACTTAACCATATGTAATCCTTGATCAAGACCTTGGGCTTCTAATTCTTTTTGAGCTGGTTCAACACTTGCCAAGTATTGTTCTGGTGTAATAGTAACAACAGGTCTTCCCTTTAATCCCATTGCCTCATGCACTATCGCCATCATTTCAGTGAATGTAAGGTTGAAATATCCTAGTGGATAATAATTTCCACCTTTATTCTTTTCTAAAGCACCAACGCAAGCTTGTCCAACCTGTCGAACAGTCACCATTGTTGTGCCTCCACCCGTATAATATGTTGCATCTGGAGTAGCATTCACACTATCCACTAAAAGTGTCCAAACTGGTTTTCGTCCTGGTTGTGACCCAAATATGTATGGTAACTCAACAACAGAAACATCAAAGTTTTCATCCGCCATAGAAATCGCTAGATTTAATTGATCAACGCGACTACGAATATAAGGATGCCACTTTGTTAACTCAAATTCTGGGAACTTACGATCCATAGCCGTAAAATATGATCCTAGTACTACGGCGTGCTTTACACCAACTTCTTTAGAAATTCTTAAGACACGTTCCATTGCATCAATATTATATTTCTTAAAGAAATCGTAAATTGGCGAAGGTCCAGGAATTCGTTCATCAACTCCTGCAGCAAACACAACACCATCCATACCTTTTAAGACATTTGCCATTTCATCATCAGACATTTCTATGTAATTTGCAAACTCAAGTTTCATCTCTTGAGGAATCGGTGCACCTGTAGGAACCGGTGGCAAAGCCAAACCTGTAACTTCATGACCTTTCTCAATTAATTGACGTGCAATCTCACTACCTAGTAATCCTGTACCACCAATAACTAATGTTTTCATGTAATACCTCCTATAATCAAAGTTTATTAAATATTTTGCTATCTTTAGTCAATTATTCACTATCACTAAGTCAATTATTCACTATTAATACAAATTCATGTATAATTATAGTGTACTTGTACAATTCGTTAAATAATTCACAGGAGGTAGAAAATGAGTCACACACAGTTTATCGGCTTACATCGAGGGGCCTATTCATCTCAAGATACATACCCATCTGATCACGAACAATTTGATTCGAGCCATGAAGTTCGAATCATTCATATTAAGAATCCTTATCAGTATATTGAACCTCTTCATTATCATGATTCACTTGAATTTATTTATTGCTTAAAAGGTCCTCTTGAAATAAAACTTAACAACCAAACGATATTACTAAAGGAACATTACCTTTTAAGTATTCCATACTTGATGTCACACCAAATCATTTACGATTCTCATGTTGAATTTATTAAGTGCAATATAACAGGACGGTATATGGTCAAAAACTTACCATTGTATCCGAACTTTATGAAAGAAAATATTAGTTTCAATAAATTTTATGAACCTCTACTCTTAGAAATGAAAGAATGTATTTCAGCAACCAACCATAGCTCTCAATTTGGGTTCACAAGTTCTTTAAATACTTTCTTACATCTTCTGCAGAAATCAATGCCTAAACATTATGAAAATAATTCTAATTGGCAAGACAATGCACCACAAAGTTTTATGGATATATTACTCTTTATCCATATTAATTTTGTCGATGATCTCAAGATTAATGATATTACTGATAATTTTTCTATATCTCAACAGTCATTATCTCGTCAATTTAGAAAATATATGAATATGACCTTTAATGAATATTTAACAATGCTAAGACTTGATCATGCCCGTTACTTATTAATTAATACAACCTTATCAATTCAACAAATTTTATTACAGTCTGGGTATAGCACTAAACAAAGTTTTGCGGTTGCTTTTAGAAAGAAATATCATTGCACCCCCAGTGAGTTTCGCCAACTCAATCAAAGCAATTAAAAAGGAGCCTAGGCTCCTTTTTATTAAATAATTTCTACTTTTTCCATCACAACATCTTCAAGAGGTTTATCATTATAGTCTGTTGCAACTGCTACAATTGAATCAATAACATCCAAACCTTCAGTAATCTTCCCAAAAGCTGCATACTGACCATCTAAATGTGGCGAATATTCTGCCATTAAAAAGAATTGACTTCCGGCACTATCGGGTATCATTGTACGAGCCATTGACAGCACACCTTTTTCATGTTTTAAATCATTTTGGAAACCATTCTGGCTGAATTCACCTGGAATTGTATGTCCAGGTCCACCCATACCCGTCCCATCAGGACAACCACCTTGAATCATAAATCCTGGAATAACACGATGGAATGTCAATCCATTATAAAATCCTTGATTAATTAAACTAACAAAATTTTCTACGGTCTTAGGTGCAATTTCTTCATATAACTCACCAATCATCACATCACCGTTTTTCATCGTAATTTTAAAATTCATATTTTTCTCCTTTATAAATCAAACAGCCCTATTAACATTCTGTTAATTCCTGAGCTCATAATACCAAATGCTAAACAATACATAATAAATTCTTGAGCTAATTTAGGATTTATAAACATATAAACACTAAACGCAATTAAAATAATATTTAGAAGTATTGAGATTACCTTCAACCATGGCTTAACAATCATCACTGAGAATTGTAGATGCACAAATGCTGAAAGTATAAAAACAAATAAAAATAAATATGTCAGAACACCAAGGGTTAAGTTTCTATCACCAAAGACTAAAATCAACCCTAAAACCAACATCATAAAGGCCTCAAATATCATCGTTGACCGCATCGATAAGAAATCTGGTAATTTCCATGCATCAAAAAATAATATAGCACCCATAACGCAGAACACCATTCCTGTTGCCACTAACATTTGAATTAACATGGAAATTGGATTTAACAGCATGAGCACTCCCAAAACTGTCATGAATAATCCAACCATAAATAATGAGAATCTAGGCTTCTTGTAAGTCATCATTTTGATCGTCCTCCAACTCTATAAAATATTTAATGGATTCGATTCTTTGACGTAATCGTTTACGCTTCTTAGTTCTTAGCAACGGTAAATCTAAAACCTTGTACATGATTGTTTTTCCTGTACTATTTTTTCCTTTACCCTCTTCATAGATTTCTAAGAAAGAACCGTCATTGTCATCTGCAATAAATTTGTAATGAGTTTCTACAACATTATCTTGGTCCTCACTCAGTAAGACTAAATGATTGGGACGTTCTTGCACTGGAATCGACTGAATAACTTCTTTTCCACCATGTTTGATTTTCAATGTTTTTTCATGAAGTTTTTTAGGACTACATTTGAACACTTTCGCAAATTCGAGTTCAACAAAGTCCCAAACTTCATCAACACTTTTATTAATCCACACTGTTTCTTTCATAGTTCCTCCTAATTACTATCTTCTATTATACAAGAAAATGATCGGTTTTAAAACCAGTCTAGCAAAAGAAAAGATAAGCTGTTCTCTAACAACTTATCTGTTTAAAATTAACGTTTGTAATTAACAAGTTCGTTATACAAATCACGATCGAGTCTTGTGCAAAATTCGGTTAAAACTTTGACTGTATCTGCATAATCCTTACGATGAATTATTCCACGGTGTGAATGGATATAACGTGCAGGAATTGATAATGTAAGAGTAATAACTCCATCATGAACTTTATGCATTTCACCTGAATCGGTTCCACCTGCAGACAATAGCTCAAACTGATAATCAACATCAATTTCTTCCGCTAAGTCTTGGAGATAGTAGAGTAGACCTTTATGACCGATGTAAGATCCATCCATTACTTCAAGTGTTAATCCAACACCCATTTTTACACGATTATCCATTTTAGGACTATCCGTAGCAATTGTTACATCAAGTGCGATTGCTATATCAGGATTAATCATTTGTGCTGCAGTTTTCGCACCACGCAAACCAACTTCCTCTTGAACAGTTCCGACACCATAAACAGTAGCTTGAGTCGTTACATCTTTCAGGTTTCTCATAACGTCCATAACAATGGCTGCCCCGATTCGATCATCCCATGCTTTTGATAAAAGGAAATTAGGATTAGCTAATACATTGAATTCGGATCGTGGAGTAACGGTGTCTCCAATTTGAATTCCTAATTTTTTTAATTCTTCCTTATTCGAAACACCTAAATCAACAAACAAATCTTCAATCCCCATGACTTTATTTCTAACTTCTGGTTTCATTCCATGAGGTGCTTGTGAACCGATAACCCCGACAAATTCGTCTCCTTTGCGATTCTTTACAGTGACTGCTTGAGATGGAAGTACATGACCCCACCATCCGCCTACAGGATGGATTCTTAAAAATCCATTATCATCAATATCTTTGATTAAAAAACCAATTTCATCAATATGGCCTGCTAGCATAATCTTAGGACCATCTTCCTCACCTTTTTTTATTGAAATAACGGATCCTAATTGATCATATTGAATCTCATCAACTGAATCCTTTACCCATTTTGTAAAGACCTTCGCAACCTCTTTTTCATGACCGGAGATTCCATCTGTTAATGTTAACTCTTCCAACATTTCTAGATTTACATCACCATAAGCTACTTCTATATCATTTTTACTCATAAATTATACCCCTTTTCTTAATATTCGTTATCTTGACGTTCGTGATTTTTTTTATTTTTATAAAAATACATTTCTCGCATGGTTTCACTCGTTAATCCGATATTATCTGCCAATTGACCAAGAGTTATCATTAATAGTCGATAACTATCTTTGTGATTGTCTTGCTGAAATTGAATCACTTCTTGATAAAATTTCCTAAAAATATCCGCAGTACTTAAGTTGCTCTTCTCAAACTCAATCACAGCTTCATTAAATTTAATATCTATCCCTAATGACAATGCAAAATGAAGTACATCTGAAAACTCTTCAAACATCTCCGCTTCATTAATTGTCTTATTTAAACTCCAATATTTAAAACAGCGTGTTTCATTGGCTAATTCTCCAAGTTCGACTAGCAAAGCCAAGACGCGATCTTCCCGTGTAGCACTTCGACTTGTTTTATGTAAATCGAAAATGCGCTGATCCAATTGATCTTGGATTTTTTGTAAATCATCTATCTTTAGTTCCATATTTTACCTCACATTCTTCCTAATCATATCATAGGACCTCATTAAGTTCATCATCCTTTAATTGACTTTGATAAAGTTGATAATACATCCCTTGCTTTTTCATTAATTCATCATGACTACCATCTTCTTTAATTTCACCTTTGTCAATAAGTAAAATTCGATCAACATTCACAATTGTTGAAAGACGATGCGCAATAATGACACTCGTTTTTTCTTTAAATAGTGAGTCAATTGCATATTGAATGACGGCCTCTGTTTCGGTATCAATTGATGAAGTCGCTTCATCTAAAACAATAATGGAAGGATCTGGTAATAATGCTCGAGCAAAAGATATCAATTGCTTTTGTCCTGATGATAAACGATCACCACCTTCACCAACATCAAAATCATAATCACCATCTAGGTTCATGATAAACTCATGAGCACCTACTAATTTACAAACTTCAATAATTTCATCATCATTTGCATCTAACTTACCAAATTTAAGATTATCCTTCACACTTCCTGAAAAAAGGTGTGGTGATTGTAAAACATAACCAAGTTGAGAACGCAACGATCCAATAGAACGCTCTTTGTAATCATGATCATCAACAAGAATTTTTCCACTTATTGGCTCGTAAAATCGGCAGATTAAATTAACAATTGTACTTTTTCCTGATCCCGTTTCCCCAACAAGCGCAATACTTTGTTTAGGTTCAATCTTCAAATTGAAGTTATTTAGAATTGGTTCTTTTTCATTGTAGTAGAATTCAACATTTTCAAATTCAATTTTTCCTTTAATTTTTTCATAACTATTTGGTTTAGGGTTTAAAATGGTTCCATACTTTTCTTGAACATGCTGATGATCCGCCAGTTCAACCTTGGTTTCTAACAGACCAATAACACGTTCTGCCGAAGCTTGAGCCATTTGTAACTGCGCTAAAATTGCCGCTATATTTCTTAAAGGTTGAAAAAATTGTGTTGCATACTGGCTAAACATAATCAATGTACCAATCGCAATGACATCTTGAATTACCATCTCAGTACCAATCCATAGAATTCCCGCTTCACTCAAAGTCGAAAGTAAAATAACACTTGGAATATAGAGAGATGATAAAACAATCGCTTGCATTGCCTTCTTTTTCATCGAACTAGTTAATGTATCAAAATCTTTAAACTGCTGTTCTTCAAGTGCGAGTGTTTTTGTCGTTTTAGCACCAGAAATCCCTTCACTGAATGCTGATGTAACCTGAGAATTTATTGCCCGCAAATCACGGTAGTTTGTCAACATTTTCTTTTGAAACCATGAACTTACAATGAATACAATGGGTAAAACAACTATAATAATCATGGCTAATTTTACATTAACAAGTAACATAACACCAATTAATAAGACCATGATAAATCCTCCCCATACCAAATCAATAAGACTCCATGAAAGGATTGAAGACAAGCGAGCAATATCAGATGTAACTCGCGCCATAATCCAACCACTGTCTGTAACATCATAGTATGAGAAAGGAAGCTCTTGTAATTTCTCCATTGCTTTTTTACGAGTTTCATAGCTAACAGCCATTTCAATCTTCCCACTACGATAAATAAACTCATAAATTAAATATGCTTGAAGACTAATCAAGAAGAAATAAGCTAAAGCAAACAGAATGATTTCTCGAGTTGTTCCCCCACCTGAAAAATAAACATCGATAGCATGACGATTCAGAACCGGTAAAGCAATCGCAATCATCGCTTCGGCAAAGACAAACCCCAAAGCTAAAATAATTTGTTTCTTTTGATTAGCCATCAGTCCAATCATTTTCTTCCACAAACCAACGTCCAAAGAATTAGACGTTGAATCTTCATTATAATTTTTATCTTTACTCATCTTACTTACTCACTCCTTCCTTGTGTCTGAATACTTGCTATTCTTTGATAAATTCCATCCTCATTCAAAAGAGAATCATGACTTCCAACTTGAACTATTTTACCTTGATCAATAACGATGATTTTATCTGCATGCATCGCTGTATTGACTCTATGAGTAATAATAAGAGTACTTGCTTCATGCTCTCTTTTTTCCA
This sequence comes from Erysipelothrix urinaevulpis, assembly GCF_009828835.1. Classification (GTDB taxonomy): domain Bacteria; phylum Bacillota_I; class Bacilli_A; order Erysipelotrichales; family Erysipelotrichaceae; genus Erysipelothrix; species Erysipelothrix urinaevulpis. The sequence goes on along the minus strand of NZ_WTTB01000005.1, from coordinate 4,634 downwards.
ATGCTTGACGAATCTTTAAATCAGTTTTCGCATCGAGTGCAGAAAGAGAATCATCAAACACAACTATTTTTTGATTTAATAACAAAGTCCGTGCAATCGCAACCCGTTGTTTTTGTCCACCACTCAAGGTGACACCTTTTTCGCCTACGATTGTTTCATACCCTTGATCAAATTCGGTAATGACATCATGAACTGATGCCATACGAGCAGCATTCTCAACATCTGAATACGAGAAATCTTGTGCCGCAATTTTAATATTGTCACCAATTGTTTTTGAAAATAAAAACGGCTCTTGCAAGACAATGCCAATCTGTTCACGCAATGACTTTTTAGCTATGTTTTTTATACTAACACCATCAAATAAAATATCACCTTGATCGATGTTATACAATTTGGTCAACAGAAGAACAAGACTTGATTTACCACTACCGGTAGGTCCCATAATTGCTACAGTTTCACCAACATCAACTGTGAATGAAATATCAGTAAGCACCTCATTTTGAGCATCAGGATATTTAAATGATACATTTTTAAATTCAATATTCCCTTTTAACTGTGGGGTCTCACCAATTTCAAGATTTTCAATATCAGCATTTAAAACTTCTTGTAGGCGTTCGATCGCAATTGATAATTTCCCCATATCTGCTAAAATACGACCAACATTTCTTAATGGCCAAATGACCATGCTAACATAGGATATAAAAACCACTGCATTCCCCAAGCTTAATGTTCCGTTTCTTACCATGAATAAGCTTGAAATTAAAACAATTAATATTTGTAAGAAACAAAGAAAATCAGACGTTCCCCAATAAACGCCCATCAATTTAATCATGTGTTCTGTCTTATCTCTATATTCGCGATTCCGTTTGTCAAATCTTTCTATTTCGTACAACTCACGATTAAAAGCCTTTACTACACGAACACCATCCAATGATTCTTGAAATACAGAAGACATCGCCGCTTCCGCCTCATCACTTTCTCTAAATCGATCTTGCATCTTTTTAAAGAAGATAATAGCAAATACGAAAATAACTGGAAAAACTAACATCGATAGTTTTGCTAATTCTGCATTAATGTTAAATAGAATAAACATTGCCACAAAAATCATTAAAATAGCATACATCAATTCACGAATTTGATTGTTGATGAAATTACTTATTTGTTCAATATCACTCGTAGCACGTTGAATTAAGTCTCCAGTTTTTACGGTGACATGATACTCAAATGGAAGTTTTTGAATATGATTGTATAGGTCATTTCTTAGATTTTGGACAGTGTGTTCAGCTAAACTACCCGCTGCTTTATTTCGGATATATAACGCAAGCCCACTAATAAAACTTAAAGCTACAACTAAAACTGCAATAATCCATAAATTTCCACGAATCCAATCAATCCCGTTAAATGTTTCGCTAAACACCCTTGCAAATCTTGACGTTATTTGATTATTACTTGCAATATGATCGATTGTAAATTGCATAATCATCGGATTTAAAAGGACAACACTAACATATAGTAGTGTACCGAAAAGAACATAAAAAATACTATGACTTTTGTCGCCCATATATTTCCTTATAAATTTTATTTTTTTCATAATAGCCCCTTTTTTAATAAATATTAATTTATTCTATCATAAGTCAATTAAACTTGCACTCTATATTGTATAGATATAGTAAAAACGTGTCGGACTTCACCAAAACACGTTTATTTTCTTGAATTAATTTTTTTTGTTAATTTATTTCTTTTTGATACTTTTTGCTGGTATACCTGCAACGACATCATTTTTCATCACTTCTTTAACAACAACTGCATTTGCTCCAATAACAGAATCACTCCCAATTTTAATATTGCCAATGATCTGAGCTCCAGCCCCTACTAATACATTATCCCCTAATTTTGGATGACGATCGCAAGGTGTTGTACTTTTTGAGCCAAGCGTAACACCATGATGAATATGACAATCATCTCCAACTACAGCAGTCTCACCAATCACTACGCCTGATCCATGATCAATGACAAACCGCTTTCCAATAACGGCACCTGGATGAATCTCAATTTGTGTAAAAAACCGTCCTACTTGAGATATCAACCGCGCAATAAAATATAAATGAACTTTATAAAAAAAATGAGCAATGCGGTAAAATCCCATAACATGATATCCAGGATAGAGAAAAATCACTTCCAAAACTGACTTAACAGCAGGATCTTTTTTCTTATACGCACGAGCAGTTTCTAACCAAGCCATCACCTTATTCTAGTCCTTCAAGCGCTTCATCGATTTTATCCATAACATATTTACGATCATCAGGATTATTTTCAAAGTCCAAATTATCTACATTGATGACAAGCAAGGGTGATAAATCATAATCTTTAAAGTAATCTTGATATTCATGATTCAATTTTTCCCAATAGTCTTGTTCAACAATCAGTTCATAGTCACGACCACGTTTGTGTATTCTTCGCATCGCTTCTTCAACACCAATTTCTAAATAAACCATTAATTTTGGTGCTTGAACATGTTCTAGCATATTAATTAATAATTCTTCATATATTTGAAATTCTTCATCACTCATTTCTTGACTAAGATTCAACATTCTTGCAAAAATTGCATCACCATAGATACTTCTATCCATAACAGCATTATTTATATCTTTAGCTTTTTTTATATGCTCAAATCTCTTGTTTAAGAAGAAAACTTGTAATGGAAATGAATAACGAACTCTATCGTAGTAAAACTTATCCAAAATAGGATTATCCACTACCGGTTCTTCAAATTCAATATAGCCTTCTTTTCCTAATATGTGCATCAAAGAACTTTTGCCTACACCCACTACACCCTCAATAACAATCATGTCATAAACCTCGCTTCTAGATATATACTTCAATAAACTTTTATAGTTAAACATAAATATCACCGTTTCTACTACTGTGTTAAAAAACACGGCCTTACTATTCTATTACGACTCTTAAACGATTTCAAGTGTACAGCTTAAGTATTTTTTGCGCTTCTAAGATAATCCAATCTTTGAATTCCGTTGGTGCTTCAATTTTCATATTCGCACTACCACTTAAGACAAATTTTTTAAAAGCCATTTCATTTGGGAACGTTACAGACAATCTAAAACTATCATCATCAATCCATTCAATTGTTTGTTTATCTCCCCAAATATATTCACTAATATAATCCATGTTCTTAACTACTATTATAGCCGAAATTGGGTTAATATTATAGCCAAATTGACCGACTCCTCTAAATTTTTTTGTTTCATCATCATACCTAAACTTTTGATGTGTATAAGTGATTGAATCGATTCTACTAATCTTCAGATTAATGAAACGATTTTCTTGATCATAACCACTAAGATACCACATACCATTCACTACAAACATGGAATAAGGTTCAAATGTATACGAACGAAATGTATTGTATTTTTTCTGATATTCTATTTTTATTTTCTCATGATTTTCAATGGCATGATCGATCATTTCCATATGTCTTTGATATTTTTCTATATCAAGATTTAGACTCACTGTTTGAAATGATGGTACACTTGTCTGAATATCTTGATCAAGTTGTTTTGAAATATTTGCTAATGCATCAACAAAATTTGAGCCTAAGCTCAAACCATGTTGTTTTGTTAAAATTGACAAACCTTGCTTAATTAGTTTTTTTTGGTGAAAGCTTAATTCCTGTGCACGAATATCGATTCCTTGACGCAGGATGTAACCACCACCTGGTCCTTTGACTGTCTCAATTTGATAACCAGCATCCTCTAACTCATTTCTTAATCGTTGAACACTTCGCTCGCTGAGAGCTAAATAGTCAGATAGTTCTTGCAATGAAACAATGTTTCTCAAACTCAAATAATTCAACATCTTAATTGCACTCACAACACGACTCAAATTAATCTCACTCCTTCAACAGAATATATTCTTGTTAATAGCAAATCAAATTCACTTAATGTCTTAGCAATTTGACCTAAACCAGCAAGAGACAGCTCTGGTAGAACTTCACTCACTTCAATAATAAGTTGACGACTTAATAATTCACCTGATACGACTGAACCTGTAAAAATAGAACCAGAATAATCTTGATTAAACAAAATTTCAAAGCGAATTCCTAAATCACGACTCAGTGTTAAAAGATTAGGTTCTCGCGTTCCAAAATAGTCAAATAATGTTTTTGCCCCACTTATAATAAGTTTATTGGGTGAATGTGTTGTAAAGACACTAAAGTCACTGTATTTCGAATTATATTTTAATTCTTGATAAAAGTCATTCGCGTCTCTAAATGTTTCAAAATTTAATTCGACATCAATGTCATCCTGAAACTCCATACCAAATCTTTCATGAAACTTATTTTGGTTGTATTTTATTAATCCTTCTATATTGGTATAGTTATACTCATTGATATATTCTTTGATACTGTATGATTTTTTAATCATTCCTATCACCTCAAATAGAGTATAGCAATAGTACACGACAAACTATAGCACCTATTATTATAACTATAAAAAAAGGATAATCAAGTGAATGATTATCCTAAGTTTACCTGGCAATGAGCTAATTTCACTATGGCTAGCATAGCTATACTCGCCGCTAAAGTGCTTAACTTCTGTGTTCGGGATGGGAACAGG
>NZ_WTTB01000004.1 GCF_009828835.1 Erysipelothrix urinaevulpis | reverse complement strand
ATCTGTTGTGAATCTAAAGTAAAATTAATTTGTGTCATAGAGATCTCCTTATGTTTGTTTGGGTACTAACATAATAACAGAGCCTCTATGGCTTTTTTTACTTTTACACAATTATATGGACTTTATCTTTGAAAGGTGAAAAATATACGTAAATAAAATATGCTATTATTTATGTAAATTAAATATAAGGGGACGGGGAATAATGACTTTGACTTAAATGACCCTGATTCATTTGAAGGAAAAGACATTAAAGATGTTGAAAAGTATCTAGATTATAACTTAGATGGATTTACGAAAGATAGTCTAAAAAAAGGCGATGGTGTGCGTTATTTTGATGGAAAGGGAAATTCATATCAACTTAATTATGGTTATGAAAATTTTACTGATCCAACACATGGAGGTCCATATATGAAGATAAGCATAAATGGTCAAATAATAAGAATACCATTGATAGAGTAGAGGGAAACTATGAAAAAAGAAGATTTGATTGAATTTTTGCGCTCAACTATTGAAAGTGATGCAATCGTTTCGAGATTATACAGGTTATTCCATGTCGAGTATGGATATTCTCTGAACGATCTATCAGAAATTATTATTTATGGAGTTAACAATAACTATTTTAGTCTTGAAAATGTGGATGATGAACAGATTAAATACAATAAAATAGATTGGCGTATAGACAATATAGAACAAGAAGTGATTATGAATGAACCCGAAAAATACATCGGACTCCTCTTTGGTAATAATGTAGAGATACCAAAAGAGTTTTTGATGTTTCTTCAAAAAATAGATAATTAGGCAAAAAGTGGTGCATACGTACCACTTTTTTTGAACTATTTCCTAGAAGGTTCTACATCATGTTATTATATGTTAAATTAACATGAGGTGACGGGGAGTGTTAATTCAAACGGATTGCCCGAAAACGATAAAATTACTCGATACACCAAGCATGGGACTGAGCAAGCCTTGAGTAGAGATGGTGGACTAGGCGTTTCAAATGAAGCGATAACCAATACAGTAAATAATCCAATTCAAGTTGTTGAGCAAAGCAGTAAATATGGACCAACTTTTAAATATATAAGCGACCAAGCAGTTGTTGTCCTTAATGAAATTGGTAAGGTAGTTACAACATATGCAAAAGGTTCAGCATGGACTAGGGGAGGACAGTAATGAAAGGAATTAATGAAGAGTCTTTAAGATTGTTAGAAAAATGTGTTATGATTCATAATCCCAAGTTGATTTCTTGGATAAGTTCTGAAAATTTGTATAGATTAAAACCGAATCAGTACAATGAACTTAGAAGTTTAGTTAATGATGAATTTCTTGTGGAGGGAATTGACAAAAACTACGAGCCAAACGAGTATGGCTTAAGACTTGAAAATCTTATTGATGAACTTGGTCGATTATTTATGTAATCCCCATCATTTTGGATTGTTGATTAATAAATTAAAGCAAGAAGATGAAAATATAATGTTAGTAATAAAAATAAAGACATAACATAAGGGGGCGGGTGACATTGGCGGATTTACTGAAGAAGAACTACTTCAATCAGGGAATAATCCATATAACGGTGATTATACAGATGCAGGTAGAGCATTGGCTAAACACGGAGGTAGAGAAGGGTCGGCATTTCCAAATCCTACAGGCTCACCAGCCGATATTATTGCTCAGGGCGAACAGATTTTAAAGACTATCCTTTCTGACCCAAACAAAACAACGAATATTTATAGTCATCCTAGATTTGGTGAAGTTATCGATATATTCAATAGTTTTGGTCTCGGTGCAAAATATGATTCACTTGGAAAATTTATTGGATTCCTAGAACCTTAACGGTTACGTAATAGAAGGAGGAATAGTATGAAATGGCATATTACTGTTGGTAGTTCTCCTGACAGAGAAGACCTAGTTGCAGATATTTTCTATGATAAGCAGGGTATTATTGAAATTTCTCAGGAAAAGGGATTTTATGAGATTAGTTTTTTTGGAAGTATTGAGAATGAATATCCTCTTAGTGAAGTGCTAGAAATGATTAATAAAGCTATTGAAAAATTGGATAGTTTAAAACGAAAAAGTGATTAACCTGTCACAGAAAATTTAGAGAATCATGGACTGTGTTCCCGAATTAAGAAAGGAGTCGATATGAAGTTTAGTTTTTATGATTTTAAAGAGAAGTAAGGTGAATTTATTTATAATAAATTGAATGATTTTATTAGTTACGAAATTAACGAGAGAACAATAGAAACGATAAGTTTTTTGTTATAAATTCACAGATATCGGGGGTATATGAAGGAAATCAATATGTAATTTTCAAAGAGCGAAATAATGATATATTAACTATAATTGATGAAGTGTCAGAAGAACATGGTGTATCTTCAGAACAAACAAGATTTAAACTAAGCATTACCGACTTACTAGATATTATGAAAAAAATTAGAAATCATAGAGAATTGCAATCTGAAATATGGTTGCTTTTCTTTTAGGTTTTACGAGAATGGATAAAAATATTGTAGACTTTAATCCATTGGAAGGATTCTAGAAAACTATTAAATCAAAAATGTAAGCTCTCAATAGGCTCAGTAGAAGAAATAAGTTAAAGAAAGAAATTGATTCCTATATTTATTTTTACAACAACAAGAGACGACATTAACGATTCAAAAAACACCAAGCCTTAAAAGAGTTCGAAGTCCAAACGGTACCCAACAATATATCCGATAAATTTGTTAAAGATTTAAACAATGGTGATCTACAGTAAAAACTGAACATTTGAACTTATTTCAATGTGTTTAATATCTGGGTTCATAATCAGAGAATTTCAAATCTTGACGTGTTTGATTCCATGATTTGTTTTAGTAACAAAGCGTAACCAATGGAAAATTAAGTCTAATTCAATTTTTTTCGGTTTTCGTGCTCGAGTTACTACCATCTTTCTATAACTATAAAGCGAATAAAATTAATGATAAAAGCAATATTTGTAAAAAATAGCAAAATATACAGAAAAAACAAGAATACAACATGTTACAACAATATCATTAAAGCGCTTACATGGCAGTCTTGTTATACTTGACCTAGAAAGAGAGGTAATTCATGAGAGGAAAGATATCTAAAGTAGCAATTTCTTTGGTGATGATTTTAAGTTTAGTCATTATGAATCCAGGAAATTCGCTATTTGCAAGCAGTTCGGAGTGGAAATCAACATCTAAAGTACCAGGTGTTGTCAGTGAAGAAATTGTTGGGAATGAACGTTATTGGAAATTATCATCTGTACCTAACAAGCATGATAACAAATATAATGCAGCAATTTTTTCACCTGTTGATGAGTGGATAGAAACATCCCGCAATGTGAACCGTGTATTTGAATATGTTTCAAATGGTGATCCAAGTAGTATGCGGTTTGGTGTTAATATTTTCTATACTGATGATGACAACAGAATTTTTGTTGGGCATGATGCTGGTGGTTGGTTTTGGCAACACAAACTAGAGGGTCAAGGTAATTACTATCGTGGAAAACGTGTCCCTAGTCCAGCAGCGGGAAGTAAAAATACTTTAGAATATTCTTTAAAAGATAATAAATTTTTAGCTTGGATTACAGGCGAAGATGGTGTGAAGCACCAGTTGTTTGATGAAATGATTGATGCTAATCGTATTGACCAATTATTTGAAAAATCAAATAAAACTGTTTTAAGATTAGCTGGATTTGGTGCTCAAACAACCAGTATTTCAGTGAAAGCCAATAATCAAGAGAATATTCCAGAAATTGATCCTGGATTTGAACGTCCGGAAATTGATAAGTATGATGATTATCAACTCTTACTAGATTTCGAAAATGACTATGATCCAACCTTGGAATTAAGAGCAGTTTCAGGTGAGATTAAGCGTTCAATCGTTGATCATGGAAATTCTAAAGCGCTAAAAATTGATTTTGGAAAGACGGGTCAACAAGTGTTAACGTTTACTAAAACAGCATTATTAGATGACTTTGAGATGTCATTTGATGTGGAAATTGATGAAGCTGTGAAACACTTTGGTCCTGCATTACGCGTAGGTGGCATTAATAATTTTGTTACTGCTTCAAAAGGTGAAACATCTCAAGAATATTTCGGTTCGTTTTCAGGTTCTAAAGGACAAGGAACATCTGAGGTGACCAAACTTGATTCACCTATTGAATCAGGGATGCAGCGTTGGAAGGTTATTTTACTTGGGGATACCTTGACATTATTTATCAATGATCAAAAAATCTTTGAGAATACGATGAAGAATATGCAAACAGGATTTGGTGAGTTTGGTTTTATGAAAGAGGGTGGGGAAGGGAGTGTTCTCATTGATAATGTATCAGTGCAACGAATCACACCTGATAAACCAGAAGGACCTAACAATGAAGGATCTGATTTTGATACATTAACGAATGAATCAATGACAGTGACGATTGATAAAAGTTTCCCACGAATCAAAGACTATACATTAAAATCAGGGAAAACATTGGAGGGTCAACCGACTAAGATTGATACGGTCAAAATTAACGATATTAATCTAAAACCAGAGGTTACTTACAAGAAAGTGAATAACCAACTTGCTGAGTATACCTTACGTTTAAAGGATGGTCAAAATATTAATGCAACCATCAAATCAACGGTAAGCATTGAGAATCAAACTTTAACCTATGAAATGATTGAAGTTATAAATCACAATGAAGATCAAAGTAGCAATGATAAAATTATTAGAACAATTGAAATACCTAATCATAGTTTAGTATCTGTTAAATCAAGTGAGAAAGATGCTAATATTATGGGATCTGTTGTTTCTACTAATACAACGGTTAGTGGTGATACACTGACTGCTGTTGATAAAAAATTAAGAAGTTTTAATAAAAATTATATGTATGCTTTTGTTTCAAATGAAGATATTTCAGCGGGAGTGTATTCAAATTCCCAGTACAGCAGTGGTGGTGGACGAGGTGACTTTGTTCGTCTTAATGCACAGGTTAAAGAGTATACAGATTTCAATTCAATGGGTATTCAAAGTTCACCATGGATTTATCATCGTGATGTGAAATATGATGATAAGACAACCGTTGAACGTCCTATTGTAAAGGTTGCATTAACAGAGGATCTAAATAATGATCAAATGGTTGATTGGCAAGATGGGGCTATAGCCTTCAGAGAGATTATGTATTCTCCAATTGGTGCAGAAGATGTTAAAGATTATGTTGCATATCGTATCGCTATGAACTTTGGTTCACATGCTCAAAATCCATTCTTAATGACACTTGATGGCATTAAGAAAGTAAACTTGCATACAGATGGTTTAGGTCAATCTGTCTTACTCAAAGGATATGGAAGTGAAGGGCATGATTCGGGTCATTTAAATTATGCTGATATCGGAACACGAATTGGTGGAATTGAAGAGTTTCAATACCTTCTCGATGAATCGAAACAGTATGGAGCCTCAATTGGAATTCATGTTAATGCGAGTGAAACGTATCCAGAATCAAAGTATTTTGAAGAAGATCGTTTAATGAAAAAAGCAGACGGCAGTTATTCGTATGGTTGGAATTGGATTGACCAAGGTATCAATATCGATGCTTCCTATGACTTAGCCAATGGACGTCGTCAACGTTTCGAAGATTTACGCAATCTCATCACAGGTGAAAACCTGGGTTGGATTTATGTTGATGTATGGGGAAATGGTCAATCGGGTGACAACAATGCTTGGGCAAGTCACCAATTAGCCAAGGAAATTCAAGATCAAGGATGGAGACTTGGTGGAGAGTGGGGTTATGCATTTGAACCTGATTCAACATTCCAACACTGGGCAGCTGATTTAACTTATGGTGGCTATGCATTGAAGGGCTTTAATTCAAATGTTATGAGATTTATTTTTAATCACCAACGTGATGCATGGATTGCTGATTTCCCAGCTTATTCAGGGGCAGCAGAGTATCCATTACTAGGTGGTTATAATATGAAAGACTTTGAAGGATGGCAAGGACGTAATGACTACAATGGTTATATTGTAAACTTATTCGAACATAACGTACCTTCAAAATTCATTCAACACTTTACGGTCAATAAATGGATTGAAGGAACACCTGTTGACATGAAGAGTCCTGATGGAAAATCATTCAAATGGACACCAGAAATGCAAGTTGATTTAGTGAATGAGCAAGGACAAAAACTCGTTATTCAACGTAAATCAAATGATTATAAGAATGAACGTGATTTGTATCGTTCAAGAACAATTACGTTAGATGGTCGTTTAGTCTTAGATAATGACAAATATCTTATTCCATGGAACTGGGATGAGAACGGAAATGAATTAGCCTTTGCTGATCAGAAACTTTATCACTTTAATAAAGAAGGTGGACAATCAACATGGACCCTTCCAAGTGAGTGGAAAAATAGCAGTGTGAAAGTTTATCAACTCACTGAAACAGGAAATAAAGAATTAAAAGATGTAGACGTAATCAACCAAACTATAACTCTTAATGCTAAAAAAGATACAGCTTATGTTATCTATCAAGGTGCAAAAGAGAAGAAGGTTGCAACGTATGGTGTGGGATCACATATCATTGATCCAGGCTTTAACTCACAAGACTTAAAAGCATGGGATATTACAGGTGGAACTGCTGAAATTGTGAAGTCAGAAGCATCCAATGATATGTTAGCAATCTCAAATAATGATAAAACAGTTACATTAACGCAGACTTTAACAGATTTACAGCCGGGTGAAAAATATGTTGCCTACGTGGGTGTTGATAATCGTTCAGATTCAAAAGCACGGATTGACTTGAAAATCGGTGATGAGGTCATTAGTAATTATACTCAGCGTTCAATTGCTAAGAATTATATCAAAGCTTATGCTCATAATACTAAAGCAGGAACGGTTGATAATAGTAGTTACTTCCAAAACTTATTTGTACACTTTACAGCACCTAAAAAAGGAAATGTAGAGTTAAGTTTAGTCAAAGAGAAGGGTGAAGGAACAAGTTATTTTGATGATATCAGAATTACTAAAAATGCCGGAACTTTATTGCAAGACGATGGTTCTTATACGCAAGATTTTGAAGACAATGCACAAGGGATATATCCTTTTGTTATCGGAGATGTTGAAGGTGTTACTGATAATAGAACACACTTATCAGAAAAAAATGCACCTTATACCCAACGTGGTTGGAACAACAAAAAAATCAACGATGTTATTGATGGGAATTGGTCTGTTAAAACAAATGGCTTAGTTCAAAGAAACAAGCTGGTGTACCAAACGATTCCACAAAATATTCGTTTTGAAGAAAATCAAGACTATATCATTCGCTTTGAATATGAAGCAGGATCGGATGGAACTTATGGTCTTGTCATGGGACATGGTGAATACACCGGTCAAGAAACGGTTATACCGTTAAGTAAGACAGTTGATAAAGAGGGTCCTCAAGTCTATGAATTCACCTTGAAAGGTCATGCTGATGGGCAATCATGGTTTGGTATTAAATCAACAAGCAAAGCACCTGATTTACAGGGTACTGATAATGGACCCGCAAACTTTGGTGGCTATAAAGACTTTGTCCTTGATAATTTAAGTGTAAAAAAAGTAGAGCCAGTTGTCTTAACGGATGAAAATGGTTTTGAAGTATCAGGCCATCATTCAATCCTTAATGACCATGATGAATTAATCGTGACGGATAACTTGGATAAAAAATTAGAACTTGAAAAAGATGACGAAACCTTAGACCTAGATGTCTTTACAATCGATATTCGTCGTGATGGTGAATCAATAGAGATTCCAGAAAACACTGCTTTAAATTTAAGCATTCCTACAAGAAAAACATCTGGAATTTCACGTTTCTTTAAAGCTTTAACAAAAACTCAAGATCCAGTTGTTAAGTCTGTTTCTTTCCTAAATCATCGTGATGAACTCATTGATTTAGAGTTTGAAGTCATCGACGGTAAAATCATTACGACATTAACAGAACTTGGGAATGTTGTGGTTAACTATGAACAAGAAGAAATTGTTGCGGTTGATCGTAGTAATCTTGAAGCCTTAGTTAAAGAGCTAGAAGCACTTGATTTTGACTTATATACACAAGACAGTGTTGAGAGTCTAAAAGAAGGGATTAAGACAGCCAAATCGGTCTTAAACGATGAAAATGCAAGTCAAGAATTGATCGATCAAACATACGATCAGTTATTAGCATTTAAAAATGATCTTGTCGTTAAGGACGAGGTTAAACCTGTTGATCCAGTAGATCCAGTAGAACCAGTAGATCCAACAGATCCAACAAAACCAATTGATAAAACTGAGGAAGGTAAGCTACCTGCAACTGGACTTTCATCCAGTACAAGTTTATATCTTGTGGGTGCTGGGCTAATCCTAATCGGACTTGTTATCAAACGAAAAAGAAAAATAAAAGTATAAAAATAAATTCTCCTTATTCTAACTAAACTGTAGGTATTGATGTGAACGCATCACTCAATCCCTGCAGTTTTTTTATAGACCTTGACGTAACTAAAGAAAACATTATACTAAGAATGAGGTGAGTTAATGGTACGACGTTTAAAACAAATGCGTAATGTCGCAACTCGGCACTTTTTTCTTTAAAATCAATTAAAAGAAAAGAGGAAACTATGAAAGAAATTTATAAGCATTGGTCAGCACCGTTGTATTTAAGTGATATTGTTGATCATCCATTCATTACCGTCGGTAAAAAATCTTACTACTCAGGATATTATGATAATAGAAAATTTGAAGATGGATGTGTTCGATTTTTATGGGGAGATCAACTCTCTTCAAAGTTATACAATCCGATGAATGATTTTGGATGGACAATTGATCGATTAATTATTGGAAATTATGTCTGTATTGCATCAGGGGTTGTTATTTTAATGGGAGGGAACCATAATCATAATCAAGACTTCTTAACGGTATATCCCTTTGAGGAAACAATTAAAGAATCTTACAAGTCAAAAGGTGATACAGTGATTGAATCGGATGTGTGGATTGGAATGAATGCGATGATCATGCCAGGTGTAAAGATCGAAGAGGGCGCCATTATTGCTGCTGGGAGTATTGTTACAAAAGATGTTCCAGCTTATTCAATTGTGGGTGGTAATCCCGCAAAAGTCATCCGTCAACGATTTTCAAACGAAGTTCAAAAAATGTTGGAAGAAATGAAATGGTTTGATTGGGATGATGTCCAAATAAAAGGAGCCGTCCACATTCTGTCCAGTCAAGATATTGATTCGCTTTATGAGTATTATCTTAATCATGTGAAATAATAAAAAACGATAAATTCCATCTTTATTAAGCATGGAACTTATCGTTTTTTTGTCTTAAATGAGTTTGTTTTATCCGAAAATATACAGTAAAATGAGAGAGTATCTTGCTTTTTATGATAGTTAAGTCAAAAAATAGATAGATATAATTGCTAAAAATGAGATATATCAGCCCCAAATTTATTTATATTTGCTTGATAATCCCGTTAAAAGCAATTTATCCTAATTATAGAACAATAACATGCAAGTAAACCGCTTACATATATTCTATAATCTAAGTAGAAGGAGTGATTTGAATGAGGAAAATATTTGTTAGTATGATTGTAGTGCTGCTTTTAGTAGCAGGTTGCTCGAAAAAACCAGCAGAACCAGAAAATAAAAAATTGACGGTTTATGGTTTAGAAAGTGGTTATGGTAAAGGCGCTTGGGAAGAAGTTGTTAAGGCATTTGAAGACCGCTATGAGATGGAAGTAGAATTAGTTATGGAAAAAAACATTGCTGAAATCTTGTTACCAAAATTACAATCAGGTGAAGCACCAGATGTAGTTTACCTTGCACTTGATAATGGAGATGCTCCATTAACGAATACATTAGTAACAGAAAAAGAAATCTTAGATATTACAGATGTCTTGGATATGGATGTTTCTGACGAAGGTGTTAAAGTTAAGGACAAAATCTTACCAGGTATGCTTGATAGTAACCGTGTAAAACCTTATGGAGATGACAAAGCTTACTTAGCGCCAATGTTCTATGCTCCCTTAGGAATGTTCTACAACGCAAATCTATTTGAAGAAAAAGGATGGGAAGTTCCAACAACATGGGATGAAATGTTTGCACTTGGTGATAAAGCTAAAGCAGAAGGCATCTCATTATTTACCTATCCAATTACAGGTTATTTTGATGGATTCTTTGGATCGTTATTAAACGTAACAGCAGGTCCTGAAATGTATGCGAAATTAATGGCCTACGATGCAGATGCTTGGAATGATCCAAAAACTAAAGAAGCATTTGAATTGATTGGTAAGTTGGCAGAATATGTACATCCTAATACAGTTGCACAAGCAAATAAAGAAGGATTTACAAAGAATCAACAATTAATTCTTGAAAATGAAGCACTCTTTATTCCAAATGGTACATGGTTACCAGAAGAAATGAAAGATGCACCACGTGTTGACGGCTTTGAATGGGGATTTGCTCCAATTCCAGCTGTTGGTGAAGGAGATCGTTATGCATCAACCTTTACAGAACAAGTTTATATTCCAAAAGGTGCCGAAAATGTTGATGGCGCAAAACAATTTATTTCATTCTTATATTCAGATGAAGCTGCAAAAATATTCTTCAATAATGGAGAAGCAGTTCAACCGATTGTAGGTAGTGACAAATTAATGGGTGAAGATAATGTATTATCGACATACTATAGTATCTTTACAGGAAATGTTAAAACAAATACAACAGGATTTAACGCTGCCGAACCTGTGGAAGGTGTCAACCTTAAAGATGTGTTATATGGAAACATTAACTCAATCGTCAATGGTGATTTAACAGTTGATGAGTGGCATCAAGAAGTCGTTGAAGTCATGGGTCGCTTTAATCAATAATTTAAATATAAAGTTTAATGAGGCAAAGCACTGATCTTAATCAGTGCTTTGTTTACGTGACGTAAGGAGGCCATTATGAAAAATGTCATGTTAATATTAGTTGATCAAATGCGTGGTGATACCCTTGGCGCAATGGGGCATCCTCACGTTAAAACACCTTATTTGGACACACTGATGAATCAAAATACAGTGAGCTTTACCAATGCGTATTCAACCTGCCCAACCTGTGTTCCAGCCAGGGCATCATTATTAAGTGGGATGAGTCCTCAAAAAAATGGTCGAGTCGGTTATCAAGATGGTGTTCCATGGGAATTCACAGATACCATTGCGGAAGTTTTCAGAGATCATGGTTTTCAAACTGCTGTCATTGGTAAAATGCATAGTTATCCAATTCGAAAACATTTTGGCTTTGAAATCATGAAACTTCATGATGGTTATTTAGAATATCATCGAAAGAGTGATGTTCCGTATTATGAACACCAACGTGTTTCGGATGACTATGTTTCATTTTTGATTGATAAGTATGGTGTGAGTGCCGATGTAACAAATAATGGAATTGAAGGCAATTCTTGGATTACATCACCTTGGAATTATGATGAAAATGATCACCCAACAAATTGGGTTGTTAATGAAACATTGGAAACGTTGACCAAAAGAGATCGTACGCGTCCATTCTTTGTGATGCCCAGTTTTGTACGGCCTCATCCACCTTTTGATGCACCTCAAAAATATTTCGATATGTATGATCCAAACACCGATTATGATTACTATGAAGAAGATAATTGGGCAGACAAAGAAAAGACTGAACAATATGGTAGCATTGTAGATAGTATGTTTGGCTGCAAGGATAAAGATTTAAGAAATAAGGCAATGCGAGGTTATTTTGCTACCATTACGCATCTTGATCATCAGATTAGCCGACTTATCACCTTTTTAAAAGATGAAGGAATTTATGAAGATACGTTAATTCTTTTCACATCCGATCATGGAGAAATGCTCTTTGAACATGGTTTATATAGAAAAGCACTCCCTTATGAAGGCAGCGCAAATGTTCCTTTATTTATACGTGTTGGAAAAAATATGCAGGAAATTCAAACACGAAGAAGTGACACGGTGACAGCTCTTAATGATATTATGCCAACGCTTTTGGATTTTGTAGGGATCGATATCCCCAAACATGTTGATGGAATATCATTACGAGACCATATTTTAAACAATCAAGCAATTGACCGCGACTATGTTCATGGAGAACATGAATATGGTGAATACAGTAACCATTTTATTGTGAGCAAGGAATACAAGTATATTTGGTTTTCACAGACGGGTAGAGAACAACTTTTTGATATGAAACACGACAAAAATGAATTAATCGATCTTGTAAAACAAGAAAGCCATGATAATATCTTGCAAGAATATAGACAAATCCTCATCTCTGAACTTGAAGGGCGTGAAGAAGGCTTTACAGATGGAAAAACCTTGATTGTAGGTCAAAAGCAATCCGCCATACTCCAACAACCTGGCTATAAAAAATAAAGTGCACTAGAAAAATCAATGCTTTAACAAAAAAAACTATCCTATTTTGAAGGATAGTTTTTTTACGATACTGCTAGAGGGTTTCATCTGGTATTTCCTTGGTGTTTTTATATTTTTTTCGATAAGCAGACGGAGACATCTCTGTTTTCTTTTTAAAATATTGTGAGAAATAAGCAGGGTTAGAGAAACCAAGAATGCCAGAGATTTGAGAAATAACCAAATCGGTGGTCATTAAGAGTTTTTTTGCTTCACTCATTCGTTTCTCTAAAATATATTGAATCGGACCATAACCTGTATGTTCTTTAAAAATATGAGACAAATAGAATTTGTTCAAGTAGGTTATCTGAGCCAAATCATCCAATGTAATTTCTTCACGGAAATGTTTGTCGAGATAATTTTTAATAAAGACTGAATCCTTATTAACATTATCAACATCTTCATAAACAAATAATTCGAAATCAGTTCGACGTATAATATTGATAATTAGAATGTTTAAAAGATTTTTTACCATGATATTTTGGTATAAGTTATCTTCATTTTCAACTTCAAGTAACAGAGCTTTCAAATAGAATAAAATATCGTGTTTATAATCGTAAAAGTTCAAAATAGAATAACCAATATCATTATCTTCGCTTGTGAAAAATTGTAAACCTTCTAAGCCTAATACGATGTATTGTAATGGGTTATTAGCATCACTTATTTCTGTATGATTAAGATTGGGGTTGATAATGACCAAATCATCTTCAATTACATCGACTATTTTATCATCAAATTTAAATTTTCCTTTACCACTTAAAACATAGAAAAACTCAGTAA
Source organism: Erysipelothrix urinaevulpis (assembly GCF_009828835.1). Taxonomy (GTDB): domain Bacteria; phylum Bacillota_I; class Bacilli_A; order Erysipelotrichales; family Erysipelotrichaceae; genus Erysipelothrix; species Erysipelothrix urinaevulpis. The sequence goes on along the minus strand of NZ_WTTB01000004.1, from coordinate 193,557 downwards.
AAGGATGTGAGTGCAGTGTTGAATGCCAATCATCATCATAGATGGAGTTTTCGATATAACGCAGTCGGGCATTGCTTGGGAGTTTTTTCATAGTTCACCTCACTTACATAATATTACCTTTAGTGACTAATGTCAATTTAACACAAGTCGACAGCAACTATCTTAAAGCAAACCTGAGGTAGTTTTGGTACGATTTAAATGGAGGTAGTATGATGCAAAATATAATGAATCAATTTAAAATAAAAGGTGAATTTATTAGTTCTGAACGCTATGGTAGTGGTCACATCAATGATACATATAAAATTATTACAAGTGAGAAGTGGTATATAGCTCAAAAAATTAACCACACAATCTTTGAAAATGTTGAGGGGTTAATGAACAACATTGAAGCAGTAACACAGCATATAAAAGAAAAGGTTCTTGATCAAGATTTAGATCCTAATCGCTATGTGTTGCAGGTTATTAAGACACTAGATGATGAGTTATATCTTAAAAATGATCAAGGATATTGGCGAGTCTATTTGTTTGTGAAAGATGCTTTAACCTATGATTTAGTTGAAAATAGTGATCAGTTTTATCAAAGTGCACTCGCGTTTGGTTTGTTTCAAAAACAGTTAAATGATTTTGATGCGAGTCAATTAGTTGAAACAATACCTGATTTTCATAATACACCTAAACGCTATCAACGGTTGATGGATGTCATTAATCAAAAACCCGAGCGTTTAGAAAAAGCACAACAAGAAATCGAGTTTATTATTGAACGAGAAGAGTTTACACATTTGGTTATCGATGCCTATGAAAATGGATTAATAAAAAAGAGAGTGACGCATAACGATACAAAATTAAATAATGTCATGATTGATCCGAAGACAAACAAAGCTATTTGTGTGATTGATTTGGATACGGTGATGCCAGGATTTGTCAGTGATGATTTTGGTGATTCAATTCGTTTTGGCTGTAATACAGGGCTTGAAGATGAACAGGATTTAAGTCAAGTTAAGTTTGACATAGAACTCTACAAGATTTATTTAAAAGGATATATGGAATCATTGGATGATATTTTAACGAAAGAAGAAATAAGACTTCTACCTGTTGGTGCTAAAATGATGACGCTTGAAAATGCCATCCGATTTACGACGGACTTCTTAGAAGGGGATGTTTATTTCAAGACCAATTATGATGAGCATAATCTTGTTCGGGCTAGAACTCAAATAAAACTAATCAAAGAAATGGAAAAAGTTTGGGATCAATTAATCGCATTATCAGAAGAATATCTATAATAAACTTAGTGATTAAAGATATATAGCAAGAATAGACAAATGTACAACAAAAACTTAGTTGCTAAGCGCTTTCAAATATAGGAAAATAAGTATAGAAGGATAAAGTGCCGAATGATTTTTAGGATTTGATCCTTTGGCACTTTATGAAAAAAGAGGTGATTTGTTTTGAAAAAAGGAATCAGTGAAAATAAATTTATCCTGATCTGTATTTTACCCGCACTTGTGTTGTTAGGACTTTTTGTTATTTATCCAACGGTCAATGTATTTGTTATGTCAACCTTTAAGTGGGGTGGTTTGTCAGCGAATAAAACATTTGTCGGACTCAATAACTTTAAAATTTTGTTGAGTGATAAATACTTCTTGCAATCGTTTCAAAATACGATGTTATTAATTACGATTGTGATGGTTGTAACATTTACACTTGCGATATTGTTTGCAAATATCTTAGTGAGAGAAAATCTAAAGTTTAAAGGGTTCTTTAGAGTCATATTCTACATCCCCAACATTTTATCAGTAGCAGTTATCGCAGCAGTATTTGCTCAAATATATGCTGTTGATTCTGGAGGGTTATTAAATAGTATTATTCGATTGTTTAAACCTGAATCGTGGGCGAACATTCAATTCTTGGGTGATTCGAATATTGTCTTGTATTCTATTGCTGGAGCCATGATTTGGCAAGCAATTGGATATTATATGGTTATGTATATGGCATCCATTAGTAGTATTTCTGAACATTTATATGAAGCAGCTGAGATTGAAGGGGCTTCAAAAATTAATCAGTTCTTCCAAATTACACTTCCCCTTATTTGGGAAAATATACGAACTACTTTAACATTCTTTGTTATTAGTTCAATTAATATGAGTTTCTTATTTGTTAAGGTGTTAACATCTGGAGGACCTGGTGGTTCAAGTGAAGTGTTCTTAAGTTATCTCTATAAACAAGCATATGACAATGCTTCCTATGGATATGGTATGGCAATTGGTGTGATGGTGTTTGTGTTCTCGTTTGCGCTTGCTGCGCTTTTAAATAAGGTAACTAAACGAGACATTATTCAAATGTAGAAGGTGATGACTATGATAAAAAAATTAAAAGAAATGCCAACCAGAAAATTATATAAGTTGTTTGTATATTTTGTTTTGGTTATGTTTGCAATCTCAATCATCGTGCCGATTACATGGGTATTCTTCGCGTCATTAAAGACACCCCAAGAATTTTTTATGAATCCTTGGAAAATGCCAAGTTCATTACATTTTAAAAACTTTGTGGATGCTTTTGTCGGTGCAAACATGGGACAATATTTCTTGAACTCTGTTATTGTAACGGCTTTAGCACTCTTTATCCTATTGATTGTCGCATTACCTGCGGCGTATGTATTAGCACGGTTTGAGTTTAAATTTAAGACATTAATTAATCGTTTATTTACAATTGGATTATTTATCAATATTAACTATATTGTCATTCCAATTTTCCTGATGTTATTATCGTGGAATCGATCAATTCAACCGATTGTAGGGATGAATTTATTTATTAATAATCGATTTGCTTTAGCGTTGGTTTATGCATCAACATCCTTACCATTTACGATTTACTTGCTCTCAAGTTATTTTAGAACATTGCCAAGAGCGTTTGAAGAAGCGGCTTGGATTGATGGTGCAAGTCATTTCCAAACAATGTTTAAGGTCATGATTCCGATGGCACTTCCAAGTGTGGTAACTGTGATTCTCTTTAACTTCTTATCATTTTGGAATGAATACATTATTGCATTAACCTTGATGCCATCAGAAAAATTGAGAACATTACCTGTAGGGTTAATTAATTTACAACAAGCCGCACGTGGTGCAGCGAACCCTGGGCCTATGTATGCAGGGATGGTATTAGTTATGTTACCAACATTAATTTTATATATTTTTGTTCAACGTCGTCTAACTGAAGGTATGACGATGGGCGGATTAAAGGAGTGATTAGATGAAGGACAAGTATAAAGGTCGTGTGACCTTACCAGTAGAGCTAGATTTTTATGAAGAAACATTAGAACTTTCAAAACGTTGGGGTGCCGATGCTATTCGTGATAGTGATGGAACGGATTTAGATGCGCAATTAAAATTAATTCCTGGTGTTAAAGTGTATTCCAAATACTTTGTTGCACGTGGAGATAATGAGTTTGCATTGAACCATATGGAAGAAGCCCAGCAAATATTTGTCATGAGTGAGTATATAACTGCATATGATGATACACTGGATATTGAATTTCGTAAGGGGTTTTTAGACAAACAAATCGTGCCAAACTATGATCATGATTCCAAACGCTATTGGCAGGTATATGATCGAACGACAAATGAAGAGTTAGACACCGATCAGTGGGAACTTGATAAAGAAAATGATATTGTTTCCATCAAAAATACCATTGCATTTCATGAGTATACAGTTAATTTCCTTGCTTATATGGTTTGGGATCCAACACAAATGTATAACTACATTACCAATAATTGGACGGATCGTGAACGTGAGGTTCCCTTTGATGTCAGAGGACCCAAAGCCAATAAACACGTTAAAGAGAAGTTAAGGGATTGGCTTGAAAAGAATCCTGAAACAGATGTTGTTCGATTTACTACATTTTTCTATCATTTTACGTTATTCTTTAACGATCAAGAAAAAGAAAAGTTTGTGGATTGGTTTGGTTATGGTTCAAGTGTGTCGCCTTTAGCTTTAGATGCTTTTGAACTAGAATATGGTTATACCTTGAAAGCAGAAGATTTTATACAAGCAGGATATTATAATTCCACCTTTAAAAATCCAAGCCAAAAATATTTAGACTATATTGATTTTCAACAACGCTTTGTTTGCAAAGAAGCAAAAGAACTTGTTGATTTAGTTCATGAGTATGGAAAAGAAGCTATAATGTTCTTAGGTGATAACTGGATAGGAACAGAACCGTATGGAAAGTATTTTGAATCCATTGGAATTGATGGAGTTGTAGGTAGTGTGGGCGGAGGAGCAACCTTACGTCTTATTGCAGACATTCCTCATGTTAAGTATACAGAAGGTCGTTTCTTACCCTATTTCTTTCCAGATACATTCTATGAAGGCAATGATCCAACGATCGAATTGATGGAGAACTGGGTTTCATCCCGTCGAGCAATTCTTCGAAATCCATTGAATCGTATTGGTTATGGTGGTTATCCAAGTTTGGCTTACAAATTTCCTAAGTTTGTTGATCGAGTTGAAGAGATTACCGACGAATTTAGAGGTATCATTGATAATGTTGAAAATAACAAGCCGTATGCTAAACATACGGTTGCGATCTTAAATTCATGGGGTAAAATAAGAACATGGCAAGCATTTATGGTTGCTCATGCACTCTATTACCAAGAAACATATTCTTATTTTGGTCTATTAGAAAGTTTAAGTGGTCTTGATGTGGATGTGAAATTCATTAGTTTTGATGATATTATCAACCATGGAATTGATGAAGACATTGATGTTATTATCAACGCTGGGGATGCCCATACGGCCTTCTCAGGTGACGATGCTTGGAATAATCCAACACTTGTGAAGTCAATTCGTTCTTGGGTTCATGATGGACATGGTTTCATTGGAATCGGGGAGCCAAGTGCTTATGAAAAAGGTGGGCGTTTCTTCCAACTAGCTGATATCTTAGGGATTGATCAAGAATTAGGATTTAAACTGTCAACGGATAAATATCATAATCTGCCAATGCCAAGTCATTTTATTACACAAGACATGAAATCAAAATTTGATTATGGTGAACGTGTTCGTAATATTTATGCCCTGAGTTCTCAAACAGAAGTCATTGCGGATGATAAAAATAGCATTAGCATTGCCGCCAACGCCTATGGAAAAGGACGCGGGGTGTATTTGATGGGAATGAAATATAGCCATGAAAATACCCGTATCTTAAAGCGAAGTATTTACTATAGTTTACAACAAGAAGATGAATTTAATAAAGTTCATAGTTCGAATTTAGAGACAGAGTTGAATGTTTATCCACAATCAGAATCTGTTGCACTTGTTAATAACACAAGTGAAGCTCAAAAAACGTTGGTCTATGATTTTAATGGAAATTATACATGCATTGAATTAAAAGAAAATGAACTGAAATGGGGTCATTATAATGTCGAAACTGGTTCGTTTAGTTTTTAGATTTGCGCTTGTTATTCTAGGCTTAACACTCATGGTAAAGGGGCATCAAGAGATTTCCTTATCGTCATTAGCGACGATGCTTCTTGGCTTAGGCATGATTATTACATCATTATATTTATATAATCGACAATTCAATTAAGCGATATGAATGCTAACTGTTGAGAATAGATTGGCAAAACAGGGAGACTTCAGTCTCCCTTTTGTTGTGTTTAAAAGCGTATAGAAAGGATTTATCATGAGACAATTTTCAGTGTTAATCAAACCTGCATCATCCGTTTGTAATTTAAAATGTAAGTATTGCTTCTACAATGATATAAGCTCTCTAAGAGATATAAAATCATATGGGAAAATGACGAGTGAAACCACCTATAAAATGATTGATAACATCTTCAAAAGTGTGGAGGAAGGTGATTATTTAACATTAGCATTTCAAGGGGGAGAACCAACGATTGATGGATTAGACTATTTCCAAACCTTGGTCGATTATGTCGAGAAGAAAACAAAAAGTATTAATGTGAGCTATTCAATACAAACCAATGGGACTTTAATTACCGATGAGTGGTGTAAGTTTTTCAAAAAATATAATTTTTTAGTCGGTTTATCGATTGATGGACCCAAAGAATTTCATGATCAAGGACGGGTTACATGGCTCCAAAAAGGTTCCTATGATAAAGTAATTCACACTAAACAACTTTTTGATCTGTATTCAATTGAGTACAATGTCCTAACTGTTTTAAGTAAAGAGATTGCAAGACACCCAAATGAAATATTCGATTTTCTATTACAAGAAAAGATTGAATATGTCCAATTTATTCCGTGTTTGGAAGACTTTAATTTGTGTAATTCACACCTGTATAACTTAACACCCGAACTTTTTTCTAGCTTTTATGATTGTTTGATTGATCGATGGTTAAAAGAATTGGAAAAGAAACATTATCTAAGCATTAAACTCTTTGATGATATATTTAACTTATTTGTTAAAGGACAAGAAACTGCTTGTGGTATGTTAGGACGGTGCCAAATACAATTTGTTATTGAAGCAGACGGCAGTGTTTTTCCCTGTGATTTTTATGTTCTTGATGATTATTACCTAGGAAATATTACTGAACTGACCCTTGCTCAACTATCAGCACAGCCCAAAGCTTGGGAATTTATCTTTTCAAAAAAATCAGAATCGCTAAAGTGTGGCACATGTCCTTACCAAAAGATGTGTGGAAACGGCTGTAAACGGATGAATAAAACAATGTACGTAAGTGAGGATGGAACATTCTGTGGTTATCAACATGTCCTTGATACGTTTACATCAAAGATACCCCAAATAATTCTCCATCTAAACAAAATTATTCAAAGTTCGGAAATAAATCAATATGATTAAACTCATAATATATGCTTTGGTGATTGTTTCAGCAAACATTTTGGGAGCAATATCCGGATTAGGTGGCGGTTCAATTATTAAACCTGTTTTTGATTTTTTAGGGTTTCATAGTCTCGTAGAAATATCTTTTTATTCATCAGTCGCTGTTTTTATTATGGCAATAGCTTCAACAATCAAGCAAATACAAATGAAATCATCCATTAATTATCAAGTTGCCGTGGGTATAAGCAGTGGTTCAATTATAGGGGGAGTTTTAGGATCGATCGTCTTCGCAAGTTTACTTAATTCAACCAAAAATGAGTTATTTGTAAATCTAATTCAAATTATCATTATTATCATAACCTTAATTTTCTCGTATCTTTATTCCAAGCAGCCTGTATCGCTTAATTTAACGATAAGTTATGGTAAAAGTATATCAATTGGCGTTGTATTAGGTTTTTTAGCAAGTTTTTTAGGCATCGGGGGAGGCCCATTAAATGTCGCTTTATTGATGCTTATCTATGCATTATCGATTAAAGAAGCTACAATTTACTCGATTCTGAGTATTATATTTTCTCAAGGATCAAAGCTGCTCAATGAGATACTTAATGCAAGTTATTTAAGTTATGACTTAAAACCTTTACCACTGATTATCGTATCAGCGTTAATTGGTGGTACTCTCGGAGCTTACTGTAATAAAAAATGCAATTCAGACACCGTAAAAAAAGTCTATCAAAGTATCATTGCGGTGATATTTTTTATCAACATCACCAATGCGATTAAAATTATAGGACAACTATTTTAAAAAAGTAACCCATGGTTACTTTTTTATTTTATTATTTTTTCTATATTGGCTAGGTGAACAATCAAAATATTTTTTAAACACCGTGTAGAAATAAGGTGTATTAATAATGCCACAGTCTTTTGAGATATCCTTAATCGAACGATCTGTGTTTATTAAAAGATTACAAGCTCGATCAAGTCTAGAAATGGTAATATATTCACTAACAGAATAGGTTTCATAGGTTTTAAAGAGGCGACTTAAGTGTGTTGAACTTAAATCAAATTCTTCTGAAACACAATTTGTTGAGAAATTAGGATCGCAAATATTTTTATCAATAAAGGTTTTAACATTGGAAATTAAATTTAAAATACGATTTTCTTTTTTACTTTCATGGTAATCAAGGTAACGATAGGCAAGATGTTCAATGTAATGGTTAATATGTTTGATATCATTTGTATTGCGTAAACGCTCCTCAAATTCTCGAATTGAAATAATAGGCTCTTCAGGGAGTTCCTCAGCAATGAGAATTCTTAATCGTACAAAAAGTTTATTATAGAAAAACAAAATTGAAGTGTATCGGACGTTTTTTAATGAATCATACCACTGATTCAAAGCGTCCCACGCTTGCTGTTGCTCAGTCCTCATTAAAGATTGTAGGAAATTTGTTTCATATTCAATGGTTTGATCTAAATCAATTGAGAAGTCTGGCAAATTCGATTCATCACGATAAAGAAGAGATGGATTCATGATGATGAGATCATCGATTTCTTTCAGATTATCAAAACCATCTTTCGCATCATTAATCATGCAGTGTCTGCTTTGAATGATTGATATTTGGAGTGCATCACTCATATTTAAAAAATGTTCTTTATGCAGTTGTTGTGTAAATAGTACGGTATATTTTCCTAAAAAGACAATTTCATAGGGAATATCTTTCATATACTCTTCTAAAGTATCAATTAAAAGAGCATCACTTCTAAACAACGTCATGTGGAATCCTGTTAAAAAATCAATGTTAGTCACAATATCTTGAATGCAATTTTGACACTGACCTAAAATAATTTGTTCAAGGTGATCTTGTTTTTTATTCTCTTCAATTTTTAATCCTTGAATTTTCTGAGAATTTATCCATTGGTGTAATACTGCATTAAATCGAGCATCTTCATGATCATCAATGTTAAATTCATCAATAATACTTCGAAGGGGTTTATGATAACGTTTCTTTATATTCAAATAGAGTAAGCCAAACATCATCGAAATGATAGAGAAAATAATAAAACTAAAACTTAGAATCATTGCATCAGATTGACCAATTAAACTTTGATCAATTTCTTTTATAAAGGTCCAACCTAGATTCGGCATGGAAGAGTAGAATAATAAATGTTTATTGGGTAGCCGTACATAGCCTGTTTCATGGTTGAACTTGTGAGCAAGCTCATCAATATCTCTTATTTTTTGATTGTTTTCAGAATAAAATGTTTTATTAACGGATGGTATATAAAGGTATTCGTCCGCTTGATCGGTGGTAAAAATAGAATTATTAAACATATTGGCGTCAATATTCACAACCAGTGAACTATTTTCTTCTTTGAAATCCTTGAAGGTCAATGTATAAACCCAAATATGTTTATTATTTACTTTAAGATTCCGTGGGGTGGGTTGGTCATATTTTTGATTAAAGACATCAATGTCATCAAAGTTTTCTTTTGTTAAGGTACCAAGATGAGTTGTAAATACTTTATTAACATCCTTATTATAGACATAAACGGAATGAATATAGGTGTTAGTACTTGCAAGCGAATTGATTGATCGAGTTCCTTGAATCATTTCATAATTATTTAGATTGTCAGAATGTCTTAAACGCTCGACATCGGGTGAATAGAATGTATTGAAGGCAGAATAACGAACGGTGTCTAATGAGTGGTCTATCATTGCTTGGATTCCTTCTTGCATTTTTACATTATAAGATAGGAAGCTATCTAATCGTTTTTTTGTATAGAAACTCGCTAGACCAATAAAAATCGCTGAAGTACAGATAAAAACTATAATTATATTCAAAATCCACGTCGTTGCCATATAAGAATGCTTAGATTTAAAAAATTTCATACCTTCACCTCGACACTAATATTATCATAAACCTTTCCGTGTTGAAAGCCCATTCATTATCTTGAGTTTTGCTCTAAATCAAAATATTGAACTATCACAAACAACACTTATTACCTATGATGTAAGTGCATTCATACAGAAAAGGGAGGAATTATAATGAAAGCAAAAAAGATGCTTTTAAGTGTATTAGTTTTAATGCTAGTCCTTACCGGTTGTGGTAAGAAAGGTGATGACAATACCTCAGAGGGGGAAGCAGATGCTGGTAACAAAGTCATGCTTTACTCATCACTTAAAGAAGCTCAACTCGATGCTTTAAAGAAAGGGTTCGAAGCAAAATATCCAGAAATTAAAATGGATTATTATGCTGCAGGTACTGGTAAAGTAGCAACAAAGATGGCAACAGAAGCTCAATCAGGACAAATTGCAACAGACGTTGTTTGGATTGGAGATCCGTCAAACTATGTAACTTTTAAAGAACAAGGGATTTTAGAACCTTATGAATCAAAAGAAGCAGAAGTTATTAACGAAAAATTTAAAGATCCAGACAATATGTATATTGGAGCACGTTTAGTTGTTATGGGATTAGCAACAAATAAAGATAACGTCGAAGATGCTAATATCCCTAAAACATGGAAAGATCTCTTAAAACCAGAGTTTAAAGATCAAATTGTTATGACTGACCCAGGAGAGTCAGGAACGACATTCTATCTTGTTGCTGGATTAATGAATCATCCTGACTACGGTCTAGATTTCTTCAAACAATTGAAAGAACAAGGAACTGAGTTAGAATCAGGAACAACTTCAGCACATACAAAAGTTGCGGCAAATGCTTATAAAGCAGCAATTGGTGTTGACTATGTTACTCAAACATTAGAAAAAGATGGATCACGTATTCGCTTTACATACCCTGACCAAGATATGGTTGTTGTTTCAAGTCCAATTGCTTTGGTAAAAGATTCACCAAACCAAGAAAATGGAAAACTTCTCTATGACTTCATTATTTCAAAAGAAGGTCAAGAAATCTTGGCTTCAACAGATACTACACCAATTAGACCAGATGTTATTAAAGAAGGATCAATGCCAATTGATGAGATTATTTCAAAATCAATGCAAGTTGATGATTCAATTGTAGCGAAGGAAAGTGCTGAAATTCTTAAAGAATTTGATGCAATATTTAAATAATATTAAGTAAGGAGAAAGTAATGGCTAAAGTAAGATTTGAAAATGTGTCTTTCAGTTATGGAGACAAAAAAATCATCGATAATCTTAGCCTTGACGTCGAAGACGGAGAGATTATGGGTGTTATTGGCCCATCTGGTTGCGGTAAAACTACATTGATTAGAATGCTATGTGGTTTTATCAAACCAGAAACAGGTGCGATTCACATTGGGGATATGTGCGTATTTGATGCTAAGAAAAAAATTAATGTACCACCAGAACGTCGTAATATTGGAGTAGTATTTCAAGATTATGCGGTTTGGCCACATTTAACAGTTTTAGAAAATGTTATGTATCCTTTGAAAAAACGTAAAGTTCCAAAGGAAGAAAGAATTAAAATGGGAGAAGCGGCATTAGCGCAAGTTCAAATGTCTGAATATGCAAAGCACTTACCTTCACAATTGAGTGGTGGACAGCAACAACGTGTTGCGATTGCTCGTGCCTTAGTTTCATCTTCAGAACTTATTGTTCTGGATGAGCCCATCACAAACTTAGATTTAAAATTGCGTGAAGCAATGCTTGAAGAAATTCGTCAAATCCAAGAAACGATTGGTACAACGATTATTTACATTTCTCATGATCAAGAAGCATCGTTACAGTTGTGTGATCATTTAGCAATTATGGATAATCAAGGATACTTGCGACAAATTGGTAACGATATAGATATTGTTATGAATCCAATTGATCGTTTTGTTTTCAAATTTATTGGTATATCCAATTTTATACCGGTAGAAATTAAAAATGATTCAATCATGATTGAGACAAAAAACGGTTCAGTCAAAATTTCAGATGTTGATGATTCAATTGAAAAAGGACAAGCTTATGAACTAGCGGTCCGTCCAATGGACATTGTATTTGATGATGAGTCGGAATGTGTAGCAACAGTAAAATCAGTGACTTTCCTTGGGAATGTTACGAATTACTTTGTTGAATTGGGTGATCAGATAATCCGTGTTCAACAATCTGCACTTGATGTCTTACAAAATGGTTACTATGACGAAAATGAAACTGTAGGATTGAAATTTATGAAAGAATTTTATTATGAAAGTGAGGCAAATTAATGTTTAAAAATAGATTTAGAAAAAATAAAGATTTAGCCTCATTGGATGGAAAAAAATTACCATTAGATCAAATTATGACAGTGTTAAGTTTTGTAATTTTATTTATTGTAGCAATTATCCCTGTCATGATGATTATCTATAATGCTTTATTTAGTAATGGTAGTTTAGATATTGCGACATTTGGTCGAGTTTTATTTGATCCTGAAAACTTAGGATCAATGTGGAATACAATTAAGATTGCTTTCTGGGTTACGTTAATCGGGACAGCAATGGGATTATTTTATGCATGGCTCTTAGGTCGTAGTGATATCCCAATGAAGGGATTCATGCGCGCTTTGTTTAGTATTCCTTATATGTTTCCACCTTTCTTTGGAGCGATGGCCTGGGATTTATTATTATCAGGTCGTGGAGGATATTTGAATAATTGGTTAATGGCTACTTTTAACTTAAGTAGCGCTCCAATCAATATCAACTCGCTTTGGGGAATTATATTCGTTGAGATATCGTATTACTTCCCATTTGTTTTTATGCAAGTTGTTAGTGCATTAGAAAGAATGGATCCAACGTTAGAAGAATCTGCTCGTATTGCCGGTGCAAAACAAGGCTATGTTATTCGCAAGATTACCTTGCCACTTGTTCGTCCAGCAATTTCATCAGGTGCCCTTCTAATTATGATTTCATCACTTTCACACTTTGGAGTTCCTTCAATTTTAGGGTTCTCACAAAACATTTATACACTTCCAACTCGTATATTCCAGTTGATCAACCGTTCATCTGGTAGTTTCCAAGGGATTCGAGAAGCCTCAATCTTATCGATCTTGCTTGTCTTGGTCGTATCGGTTGCTCTGATTGCTCAAAGAATGCTCTTGAAATCAGGAAGTTACGATATTATTAAAGGAAAGAGTATGCGTCCAACACTTATTAAGTTGCGTGGAGCTAAAATACCTCTTCTAATTGTTTCGTTTGTTACATTGTTTGTGGTTGTTGTTGTTCCAATGGGTATGATTTTCCTTGTTGGACTGTTGAAGTCTTACGGATTACCATTAACGTTTGCGAACATGACGTTTAAGAACTATTCAAATATCTTATTTAATAATACAATGGTCCGCGATGGTCTGAGAAACTCCTTATTCCTTTCAACTTCAGCAGGTATCATTGATATGTTCTTAGGTGTTATGATTGCTTATGTTATTATTAAAATCAAACCTAAAGGAAAAGGTGTTCTTGAGTTCTTGTCCATGCTTCCATATTCATTACCAGGTACAGTTTTAGCCATTGGGGTTATTCTTGCTTGGTCAGGGAAAATTGGTGGAATTAACTTGTACAACACAATTTGGATTATTTTAATTGCCTATTTAGCGCGTTATCTATCATTCTCTATGAACGCTTCCTCGGCTGCTTTAAGACAGGTTCACCCGTCATTAGAAGAAGCCTCCCGTTCATGTGGTGCCTCACATACCGAATCTCTGAAAGATATAACGTTCCCTCTAATTAGGCCAGCCATGGTATCTGGATTCTTCCTCATTTTCCTACCAGCCATGCGAGAATTAACAACGAGTGCATTGCTCTATGGACCTTATACCAGAACTCTAGGGGTCTCGATTTATTCACTTCGCTCAGATGGATATATTACAGAAGCGAGTGCACTTGCAACCTTAACAATTGTGTTAATTATTATTTGTAATGCAGTGATTACGCAAATTACCAAAGATAGAAAGGGAGTATAGCGATGAATCAAATTGAATTAAAAAATGTAACGAAACGCTTTACAACCAAAACACTTGGAACCATAACTGCTGTTAATGACTTCAGTCTAAATATCAAAAAAGGCGAATGTTTCTCATTCCTAGGTCCTTCTGGATGTGGGAAAACAACGACTTTAAGAATGATTGCTGGATTTGAAGACTTATCAGAAGGTGAAATTCATTTAGAAGGAAAAGCTGTTTCTATAAAGGATAAAAACTTATACGTTCAACCTGAAGATCGTAACTTAGGAATGGTTTTCCAAGCTTTCGCAGTGTGGCCACATTTAAATGTCTTTGACAACGTTGCGTTTCCATTGAAAGTACAAAAAAAATCCAAGGCAGAGATTAAAGAAAGAGTTGAACTTGCTTTAAAACAAACAAACTTAGACAAACAAGCACACATTTATCCATCCGATTTATCGGGTGGAGAACAACAACGAATTGCCTTAGCTCGTGCAATCGTTGTTAATCCAGGGATTCTATTGTTAGATGAACCTCTATCTAACTTAGATCCTAAACTAAGAGAAAGTATGCGTTTTGAAATTAAACGTTTACAACGAGAATTTAACTTTACAATTATCTTTGTTACTCATGACCAATCAGAAGCTTTGGCATTGTCAGATCGCATGTTGGTCATGGATAAAGGAGAAATTATTCAAGTTGATACACCTGAAAACTTATACAATAAACCCATTAATTTATTTGTTCATAACTTCTTAGGTGAATCCAACTTTACCCAGGTTGATTTACAAGATGGAAAAGTTTATGCAAAGGGCGACCAAGAACAAGAAATAAGCTGTAATATCGCAAAAAAACACTTGGTAAAAACCCTTGCAACTCGCCCAAGTGAAATTGAAATAAACAAAGAAACTGGGTTTAAATCAATTATTGAACGTCGTATTATTCTAGCAGAGTATACAGAATACTATGTTAAAATGGGTGAACAAACAATTAAGGTACAAGCTCCTCACCATAAGTTTTTTGAAGAAGGTGAAGAATGCTATCTAAAATTCATTAACCCTGTTTGGTATGATGAAGACAATGAATCATTGAGCATTTAATCACTTGACTTACCTCCTTGTAAATCATTGATGCTCAAAGACTAAAAAGAAGCCCCCCAGAGGCTTCTTTTTGTGTAAAAAAATATATCCAAATTTAAACACCGTTTTCTAAGCACGAACCTTGTGCAAGTTGAATGCGCTTTCAGTTGAAATATTACTGCTTGTGACTTGTAGGAAGGAGCGTAGAATAAGAGTCAAGGAGGATGAATTATGTTATTCTATGAATCACTTTTAATTGCTTTGTGGGCTGGTTTTGCATCGTATGATGATCAAGGGCCTCAGATGTTAAGACGACCACTTTTAGTTGGTCCGATGGTAGGGGTTATTTTGGGGAATATCCCTGAGGCGCTGGTTGTTTCAGCGACACTTGAGCTAATGTGGATGGGTCTTGGTAATATGGCAGGTTATAAAACTCCAGATGTTATTGTAGGAACAATCGTCGGAACAACATTTGCTATTACTACAGGTCAAGGAATTGCTGCTGGTGTAGCAACAGCCACAACCGTTGCAATTTTGTCTCAACAATTTGAACTCATTGTTGGGATGCTAAGAAATCTTTACGCACCATGGGCAGATAAGATTGCAAAAACAGGAGATTTTAATGGTTTATTAAAAATAAACTACGTTTCAATTGCTTTACAGTTTTTAATTCGATTTGTTCCGGTATTTTTATTTATTTACTTTGGACATGGCATTGTTGATCAAGTCATTGGTTGGATCCCAGCCAATATATTAGGTGGACTTGGTATCGCTTCAAAAATATTGCCAGCGGTTGGATTATCAATTTTGATGACACTTATGATGAAAGATGGTATGTGGGCCTTCTTGCTTTTTGGTTTCGCATTGTCAACTTATCTCAATTTAAATATTTTGGCAATTACGCTCATCTCATTCATATTTGCAATCTTATACACATGGATAATGGAAGCTAAACAAGCACCAAGTAATAATGATACGGGAGGGTATGATTTATAATGGAAACAGAAACAGTCATAGTTGAAAATAAACTTACAAAGAAAGATCTACATAAATCATTTTGGCGTTTACAAATTTTCGGTTTAGGATTAACAGTTAATAATATGTCAGCGCAGGCCATCGGATTTGCTACAGCAATCTCTCCAGTATTGGAAAAAATTTATGATGGGAAACCTCAAGAAGAAAAAGTTGCGGCAATGGAACGTCATTTAACTTACTTCTTATCTCAAAACACAGCAACGGGTATGATTTTAGGAATTACGGCTGCTTTAGAGGAAACTACAAACGAAGATGAAAAAGAGGCGGTTATTGCGACTAAATCAGGAATGATGGGTCCGCTTGCTGGGATTGGAGACTCTGTATTTAAAATAACAATTCAAGCAATCGCCGGAAGTATTGGTGCAGCTTATGCTTTACAGGGAAATATTTTAGGCCCAATCTTGATGTTTGTTATTTACAACGGTATTAATATTTTTATTAAGTATAAAGGGGTCATGCTAGGGTATGAAAAAGGATTGGATTTTATCACAAGTGGTGACCAAGCAAAAGCAATTGAAAAAATTATTAATATTGCAACAGCAGTTGGAGTCATTGTTTTAGGGGCTTTGATCGGTTCGTTTGTTAAAATACAAATTGGAACAGAACTTGTTGTTGGTGAGACAAAAGTTGTCATTCAAGAATTGTTAGATAACGTAATGCCAAATCTATTGCCACTTTTATTTACGGTATTCTTATATAAACTACATGATAAAATTCCACGAAAACACTTGATTACGATGATCTTTACGATTTTAGTATTAGGAACTGCTTTAGCAGCGGTAGGAATATTAGTATGACAAAAAGATTTATTGTCATGAGTCATGGTGAATTTGCAAAAGCGTCTTTGGGTTCCTTAAGACTGATTATGGGTGATTTAGCTGATAACTTTAATTCAATATCTGTCACTCAAGATAAAAGTCCAGAACAAGTCTATTTAGAAACAAAAAAACTGCTTGATATCAAGAATGACAAAAGTTATTTCTTATTTTGTGATATGTACGGTGGTACGCCATTTAACATTGCACTAAAGTTACTCTTAGAAGGCTATCCAGTAGAAATATACACGGGATTCAATTTGCCACTTTTATTGGAAATTGCGATGGATTCTGATGAAGAGAATCAAATAATTAAAGATAAGATTGCGACAATTAGTCATGATTTATTTAAATATGTTAATGAAATGATGGAGGAATAAAGTATGTCAATAAAATTGTTAAGAATAGATGATCGTTTAATTCATGGGCAAGTTGCATCATCATGGTTAAGGCATGTCGGTGCAGACCAGGTTATTTGTGTTGATGATGTTGCTGCAAGTAATCCAGTTCAACAACAAGTTCTAAAAATGGCAGCGCCAGATTTAAAAGTGCATATTTTCTCGGTGGATGAATTCATAAATATTCTTCAAAATCATCCGATCAAACGAAGCACATTTTTGATTTTAACCAACACAGTAGACGTCTTAAGATTATTGGAGGCAGGATTAGACCTTGAAACAATAAACTTTGGTGGTATGCGTTCAAAAGAGGGACGTATTGCTTATGATCACGACCTATCATTTACGGATGAAGAATTAAAAGCACTTGATGCTATCTTAGCTAAAGGCGTTGATGTTACCTATCAAATTGCAGCCTATAATGATGCAGTACCGATCAAAGATAAACTAGCAGAGGTCAAGAATAAGAATGAGTAGTCTTTATGCAATTCATTGCTTTTATATCGGTGATAATACTCACGAAATCAGCTTTGATATCAAAGGAACAATGCCATCCTATGCTATTTATAGTTATGATCATGAGAAGAAGATGAAAGGTCAGTTGTTGCTTGAAAGTCATCATATTAAGGATCAATTCATCTGTGAATTAAGTGAGACAAAACGCCAATATTTTCTATTTGAAAGTCACGGTGAAGTTTTAGTTTTTTCCCATAGAATTATCCCATTAGACGGTATGTATAATGTAAGAGATATGGGAGGGTACTTATGCAAAGATGGGAAACGAACAAAGTGGGGGCACATTTATCGTGGTGATCACCTCATTAATTTAAAAGAAGCTTCATTTACTAAGTTTTTATCCTTAGACGTTGATACAATTATTGATCTACGTTCATCAGAAGAAATAAATTCGCATCCGAATCCATATTTAAATCAAGATCAAACAGTTTATTGTGATCCCAACGCTCATACAGCAGCATTTGCAGGGATTCTACAAGACTTAGATGGTAAGGATGATCATGTTCTTTTGCAAGGAAGTATGTATACAAAGAAGCAAGCAATCACTCAAATGGAAAGTCAACAAAAACGGTTTGTTTATGAGCCTGAAAGTAAACTTGCTTTTGCAAGAATGTTAAGAACGATTGGGTCTTCTGAAACCACAATATCCTATCAACATTGTCGTGGTGGAAAAGATCGAACAGGTTATTCAATCATGTTAATACAAGAGATATTAGGCATTTACCCTCACTTAATTATCGATGATTATATGTTGACGAAACGGGCAAGAGCGAAGAAAAATAAACAGTATAAAGAAAGATTTTTAAAGTTAGCACACAATAATCAAGATGTTGCTGATTATTTATATATGCATTTTGATACTAGAGAAAGTTTTATAGTGGCGGCACAAAATGAAATTTCTGAGCATTATGAATCTGTTCTCGACTACATAAAAACTGAATTAAAAATTAGCGATAGAATGCTTGACTTAATTCGCGAAAAATATTTAGAATAATATTTTAAAAAAGACACTTATGGTTTAAGTGTCTTTTAGTCAAGATATGTTATCATAAAACAAAGGAAGTGAGACGATGCTATTTTCTTCAAGAGAACTTGAAATCATGAATCACCTATTTTCTAAAAATAGTGTGAATGTATCAGAATTAGCTGAACATGTTGAGATTAGTTTGAGAACCCTACACATCGATATTGAAATGATTAATCAACAACTTGCTTACGAAGACATGCAAGTATCCATCGTACGTGAAAAACAAGTCTATTTATGGGAATATCAACAAGAGCAGTCTTTCAAGCAATTTGAGATAGAATTTAGAAAAAGAGTGGATAGAAAATTACCATGGAATCTTGAAAATGAACGCATTGATCATATTTTAAGAACTCTTGTAATTGCTCAGGATTATATAAAGTCTAGTTTCTTTCAAGATTACTATAATATTAGCGATACAACCCTAACGAAAGATCTTAATTGTGTCCGTTCTTTGTT
Source organism: Erysipelothrix urinaevulpis (assembly GCF_009828835.1). Taxonomy (GTDB): domain Bacteria; phylum Bacillota_I; class Bacilli_A; order Erysipelotrichales; family Erysipelotrichaceae; genus Erysipelothrix; species Erysipelothrix urinaevulpis. The sequence continues at coordinate 174,560 of NZ_WTTB01000004.1, read as the reverse complement.
AAAAGAATACAATCTACACCTTGAATATAAACCATATTATGGCTTAAAAGTGACGGGAATTGAATTTTCCAAACTTTGTGCTTATGTCGATTTTTCTGATATTTATAGTTTTAAATCAGGACACATGTTTGTTGTACACAGCTTTGATGACTTACTGATTACAGATTGTGAGTTTGAACAAGTCTACCGACACGTTATATCGTATTGTCAGGACAATATGATAAGCATGAATGATAACAGTGTGTTGGATGCGAGTGTTTTTGTAAGTGCGGTTTACCGAAGGGCGAACAAGTCGACAGATATCCTGGAATGGCTTAAAAGCTACCTAGAAGAACCGACATCTGACTTTCAAGACTATGTGCAGATGAGTATGGACATCAATTTAGATGACAACAACAAAAAGAATAAATTGATTGAAAATCTTTCAAAAGAAATAAAAGTAAACTTAGAAAGTGATGACACAATTAACAGCTATGTTAACAATCTATCAACACGAATCGAAGCCATGAAGAACATAGGTTACTATAAATATAAGTATAGTCAAACAGAGTTTAAACTGCTTCAGTATTTGAATGTTTCGAATTCAATAGCATTCTTAATATATTGTAGTTTATGTCAAGATTCAGATAAGTTGTATGTTGTAGAATTATATTCAAAACTTGCATTGTTTTTATACAATCAATTCTTTACCATTCCCAATACCTATCAAAAATTAAAAATACTTGTCGTTAATCCTGTCGCAAAGATAATGAATGAGACTTTTATATATCGTTCTGATTTAGATTTGTCAGAAATAGACTTTATTAATGTATATGAACATGAAATTGTTCATTATAACTTGCAAGAAATCGATGCAATCATATTCCTTGAAAATTCTCAGAAAGAATTCAAAACGTATGGTATTCCTGTTTTTGATTTTGATTTGTTTGTCCAACAAAAAGAGTATCGCAAATTGTGGGACAAATTGATTTTAAAACATCAAAAAAATAATTTTAGTAAAACAACTTTTAAAAAGAATAATAAGCCAACATTGGTGATTAACCAAGATAAAATGCCAATTCAATTCGATGTATATAACCATTGGCTAAATGAATGGCTTATTCTTCAAAACAAATTGATAAAAAATAATCCAGGACATTTAATTTTGTTTTCAGAGGAAAATACACGTCAAACACTCTATATTGATGAAAAGAAAACATACATTGTTGAGATCCTTATGAAAAATGATCTTTTAAGTGTTAAACAAGCAGAAACATTGCTTCGTCCTTACCTCGGAAATTAAGAAAGTGTTTATTTTATTTGGTAATTAGCAATTTTATGGAGAAGAATATCAATAAATATTAGAAAAAGAATTTGCCCATCCAATGCCATATGTTTTTTTGCTATCATACTATTTGGCAATAAAATCGTCTGATTAGCAATGTCATAGATGCGGCTATTTTTGTCCATAGTAATGAGTTGGAGTGGAACGTTATTTTTTTGATAGGCTTGTATCATACCAGGGTAATCATTGAAGCCAAATCCAGAAACTGAAAAAATTAAGACAATGTCATTTAGATCTAAAATATCTGCATAATTATAGATTGTTTTATCATCATCAAGGCTGATTGCTTTGATACCTTGTCGAATGAGTCGTAACTTTAATTGATTGGCGGCTGTGTAACTATTGTTTTTACCAATAATAACTACGGTATCACTCTCCACAATTTTTTTTGAAAGGTTGGACACTGCTTTAAGATCTAATTGTTGTTTTAATAGTGAAATCTCCCGAATGTAAATGTCTAAGAGTACATCAAGATAGTCGTCATCATGATTTAAATCGATTTCAATTAAATTATTCGCGATAAAAAATTTGAATTCACTGTATCCTTCAAACCCCAATTTTTTACAAAACCGAACAATACTACCAACAGAAAATCCGGAAACTTCGGATAGTTTGGTGATTGTGGGAATTTGGGTTAACAGTTCCGGGTTAGTTTTGACATAGTTTGCGATTTCGATTTCAGTTGAAGTTAGATTTTTCGACTTTTGTTCAATTAAAGCATCTATTTTTCTTTGATTCATGATGTATTCTCCTTTACTGATTGTCTCTATTATACATTAATATCCATGTAAATACACAAATTGGTAAACTTTCCAACAATAATTGACAATATTTCCAATATCGAATATAATAGGACTGTAAGTTGTTTGGCGTGGTGTTAATTACGTAGAATTGATCATTAACATCGCTATGACAAAACAGATAAAACAAGGAGGAATAATAAAATATGAAACGTTTTTCTAAAGATTTTCTGTGGGGTGGAGCAACTGCTGCTAACCAAATAGAAGGTGCATTCGATGTTGATGGTAAAGGTTTATCAAGTCAAGACTTAGTTGCTTATAAAGATCCTTATGCAGGTGATGTTGTTGATAACTTTACCTTTAATGTTAGTTCAACGGAATTAGATGAATATTTAACAAATCCTGAAAAGTATAAATTTCCAAAGCGATGGGGAATTGATTTCTACAATAACTATGAAGAGGATATTCGTTTATTTGCAGAAATGGGCTTTCGAGTTTTCCGTTTATCAATTGCTTGGACACGAATCTTTCCTACGGGATTAGAAGATACTCCAAATGAAAAGGGCTTAGAATTTTATGACAAAGTTTTTGATGAGCTGGCAAAATATAATATTGAACCACTTGTTACAATGTCACATTTCGAAATGCCAATTACTTTAACTCAAAAATACAATGGTTGGATGAGTCGTGAGCCAATTCCTTTGTTTGTTAAATATGCAGAAACATTGTTTGAGCGTTATAAACACAAAGTAAAGTATTGGATTACGTTTAATGAGATGAACATGAACTTAAATAGTCCCTATACAGGTGGTGGTGTATTAGCAGATACTGTTAAAAATACAACCGAAGCTGCTTTCCAAGCATCTCATCATCAATTTGTTGCAAGTTCATTGGCAATGAAAAAAGGTCGTGAAATAAACCCTGATTTTGAAATTGGCTGTATGATTAATCGGATTGAAACCTATGCGATGACATCGAAACCTGCTGATCAGTTATTAGCATTAAAAGCAGATCAATTAAATATGTTCTATCCTGATGTTCATGTTCGTGGTGAGTACCCACGATATATGCAACGATACTTTAAAGAAAATGATATCGTGATTCAAAAAGAGATCGGTGATGATGAGATTATTGCGGCACATACTGCAGACTTTGTAGCCTTTAGCTACTATATGACCCACACAACATCATCTGACCATGCGAATGCATCAGAAGCGGCTGGAGCATTTGATTCACCGATTAAAAATCCACATTTAGAATTAACAGAATGGGATTGGCCCATTGATCCTGTAGGATTACGAATTACCTTCAATAAACTATATGATCGTTATAATAAACCGTTGTTCTTAGTAGAAAATGGCTTGGGAGCATTGGATACTTTGAATGAAGATGGTACAGTTAATGATAGCTATCGAATCGATTACATCGAAAAACACATCGAGCAAATGTATGAAGCAATTGAAGATGGTGTTGAAATAATGGGGTATACAACTTGGGGTTGCATTGACTTGATTAGCTGTGGTACATCACAAATGACCAAGCGTTATGGGTTTATTTATGTTGATCAAGATGATGAGGGGAATGGAACATTAAAACGTTATAAAAAAGATAGTTTCCATTGGTATAAAGAAGTCATAGAAACTGATGGCGCAAATATCTTAAATAAAGAGTAAACTAAAGGAAGAGCAGTTGCTCTTTCTTTTTTAAAAGGAGGACGTATGAAAAACGTTATATTTATGGACATTGATGGAACACTGACAGGACAAGATGGTTTCGTTCCAGAAAGTGCAAAAAAAGCAATTAAAAAAACAAGAGACTTAGGGAATGACGTTATTCTATCTACCGGTCGTTCCTTAGCTGAAATAACGGATGATATCCTGGAGATTGGCTTTGATGGAATTATCGGTGCGGGTGGTGCATACATTGAATTAAAAGGTGAGGTAATACAACACACAACCATGCCAGAACAATCATTACATGATGTTACAAATTATTTAAATGAACGAGAAATTGGGTATTACTTAGAAAGCAATCAAGGGTTATTTATCAATGAATACTGTATTCCAAAAATAAAAGAAGCAGCCTATAAACTCTATCAAACAAGCCCAGAATTATTTTTAAACCAAGAGAATCCCGAACCAAGCTGGTTTTTAGATATCCTAAAAAAGAGTGAAGGAAAAGAGATTCCTTATCATGATATAAATAAATTATCATTTATTTCAACAGAGTTTCCATTTAAAGACATTGAACAACAATTTAAAAACGAGTTTGAAATATATCATGCAACGGTGTTTGAATTTGGTCCTGAAAGTGGCGAGATTGGTCTTAAAGGAATTGATAAGAAAACAGCTATAAACAAAGTCTATCGCCAGTATGATCCCGACATTAAATCTTATGCGTATGGTGATGGATTAAATGATGTTCCAATGTTTGAGGTTGTTGATCACGCTGTAGCGATGCGTAATGCAAAAGACGGACTCAAACAAATAGCCAATGAACAGATAGGCATCGCTGAAGAGGATAGTATCTACAAAAGTTTTTTGAAAAACAACTTAATCTAATCATTTGACAATCTCACTCAACTGTATTAATGTGTTGGTACAACGAAACGGAGTGATTCTATGTCAAAAAAAATAATGTTTTTCTTTGGAATGGTGTTATTTATCTTTATTTTAGTGTTGGGTGGACGTTATTATCAAAAAAGATATCTTGCAAGTGGAGAATTTTATGTTAAGGTCCCTACTGATCAATCAACTGAGATTGACCCACTCTTTAATATGGATGGAAAAGAAGTTGATAAAGGTAAAGAGTATCGCTTTACAGCCTGGGATTTAGAAGGAAACAGTCGAATTGTTGAATTCACATTTCAAACAGAGGACCCACAAAAATTATTACAACCTGGTGATTATGTAAAGGTTGAAACAAGTGATACGCTTGTCTTGGGAGAAAAAATAGTGGCAAAGGAAGATGTTCCGCAAGCCGTGATTCAATATTTAGAATAGTGTTTCTTAAAGACTTCATCTTGAATGGAGTCTTTTTTATATACATAAGTTCTTACATTATGCTATTGTTTTCACAAACTTTAAGGTAGTTAACTCTTAAACCTACAATAATGCCACGAAAATGAGGCAATTGATAAAGAATATGTATAGATTGCTTGGTGTATTGATAAAATTAATTGGTAGAGAATGATTTCACAAAGTAGACTAAAGTTGTGCTTTTAAAAGAGAAGAGGAAAAACGATGAATTACAATCATTTAGAATATTTCTTAGTTCTTGCACGTACGCAACATTATACAAAGGCAGCAGAGTTATTACACATAACTCAACCGACACTGAGTATTGCGATGAATAAACTTGAAGCTGATTTAAATGTAACGTTGTTTGAAAAAATAGGAAGAAATGTTCAACTGACACAGTGTGGGAAAGAATTTATCACGTACATTGAACGGGCCTTTTTATTGATAAATGATGGCGTTGAACATATCCATCAACTTCAAAGTGATCAAAGTAATCATATAAGAATTGCTTTTTTATACTCACTGACTGCTGATTATATCCCAGGATTAATTGATCTCTATTATAAGACCTATCCCAATAACAACGTTATCATCGATATTTTTGAGAGTGATACAAAAAGTGGTGAGGGGACTTATGAAATGATTCAAGGGTTAAGACAAGGGAGATTTGATGCTATTTTTATTAATCGAATTGCACTGACCAGTCCATCAGAAGAAATTACCCCACTCTTTGATCAGGACTATGTAGCAATTCTACCTAAAACGACGATTTACCAAGGGAAGAAATCGATAGATTTAAGTGATATGGCATCCAAATCGTTAATTCAATATGCAAATCGATACGCAACTCGGAATGAAATTTTAGATTTATTTTCTGAAATTGGGGAAACACCTAAAGTTTTAACTGAAATTGATGATGAGTTATCGATGTTAGCATTAATTGAAAAAAATATAGGGTATGCAATTGCACCGATGAAAATGATTTATGAAAGTCGAGATGTTTATTGTTTACCGATTCATAAACCGAAGTATAAGCGTACAATTTATCTTGTAACTCGAAAAGATATTAATGAGTCAGATAATTTAAGGAATTTTAAGAATTTTGTCATGAATGAATTTGATTTTTCGTATGGACCTCATAAGGAGAAAAAATGAAAAAAAACAAGTACAATCTTACTGCTTTTGCAATCTACATGAATTATTTTGTTCATGGGATCCAAGCAATTATTATTTCACAAAACGCAGCATCGTTTGCTGTATTATGGAACACAGATAAGGCTGGTGTTATGGGCGTTATTTCTGCGGTAGGAATTGGTAAATTTCTAATCTTATTTTTTGCCGGGGAATTATCGGATCGATTTGGGCGTAAGCCATTAGCGTTAATTGGGATGTTTGGATACATTCTGTTCTTTGGTTTATTGCTCGTGAATACAAATCTATTTGTTGCTTCATTCGTGGCATTTATTGCAGGAGCAGCGACCTCGTTCTTGGATGCCGCTTCCTATCCAGCATTAATGGAGATTTATCCAAATAACCAAAGTACAGCTTCAGTTATCGTTAAAGGATTCATTTCAACATCTGGTATGTTATTACCAATCTTCATCGGTTTCTTGACTGGAAAAAATATGTGGTATGGTTGGTCAATTGTCTTGCCGCTTGTTATTATAATTATCAACACTATTATCATGCTTAAAGCTGATTTTCCAGATCATAAAAAGATTGCTAAAGAAGAAACAGAGAGTGAAGCAGCCAAAGAAATATTCGTGGTTGAACCTCGATATAATGTAGAGGGTGTCATGATTATTATTTATGCTTTCTTCTGTATGTCGACCTTTTATCTTTTCCAACAAGTGATTACACTTTATGGAACTGACGTTGTTGGGATGAGTGACATGTCCGCTCGTTTCTTGACGACCACTTATACATTTGGAGCATTCTTAGCAGTATTTGTATCATCAATGCTGATGTCAAAAGGCATAAGAGAAATGGCGCTGTTAGTTATTTATACATTGATATCATCGCTTGCATTAATGATGATTTATTTATTCCCAAGTGCAACAACCTTGTCGATTGGAGCACCTATCGTCGGCTTCACGGCAGCGGGTGGTGTTTTACAAATGGGAAATGCCTTGTTATCACGATTTTTCCCAGCACGTAAAGGGAGAAATACAGGGATCTATAATATATTTATGGCGTCCGCAACATTCGTCATGCCCAAAATAGCCCAATACTTATTAAATGTTGATTTCACAAAAGTCATGCTTCTTGATGCAGGCGTTGCGATTGTTGGCTTCATTTTGATGGTAATTCTAGCAACACGTTACAAAAAAGTCTTTGGATTAAAATCTATTTTTGAGAAAGAAGAACGATAATGGGAAACATAGTCAATGCAAAAACACGATTATTGGGATTATTTGCAGATCCACACGATCATTCTAAATCACCAGACTTATACAATGAAGCGTTTAGACGTTTAGATATCAATGCAATTTATCTGTCTTTTAATGTTAATGGATCAAATATCAAAGAAACTGTCGATAGTTTTAAAGCATTAAATTTCTTGGGAGCGAATGTTTCCATGCCTAATAAAGTGTCAGTGATTCCATATTTAGATCGTTTAGATAAAAGCGCGGAATTAGTGGGAGCTGTCAACTGTTTAGTCGTTGAAGATGAGGCGGTGGTCGGTTACAACACTGATGGGATCGGGTTTACAAACAACTTAAAAAAACATGGTGTTAAATTGGAGTCGGAAATTGTAACATTATTAGGTGTTGGGGGTGCAGGTACTGCCATTGCTGCCCAATTATGTTTAGAAAATGTAAAAGAATTATACTTGTTCAATATTAAAGATGCATCGTTTGAATTAGCTCAAGACTTAGTGAAACGACTTGAAAGTCAAACCAATACGATTGTTCATTTGATTGATTTGCTTGATGAAGAGCAATTAAAAAAAGCAATCTTGAAAAGTAGCATATTAATTAATGCGACATCAATGGGGATGGAACCACATGAGGATAAGATGGCGTTGCCTCATGCTAATTTCATTAAAGATGGAATGGTTGTTGCGGATACAATTTATAATCCAGAAACAACGGTACTGTTAGACCATGCGAAGGAAAAAAACTGTCAGATAATTAATGGAGAAGGAATGCTCATTGGGCAAGCCGAAATTAATTTTAAAATGTGGACAGGGCAGAAGTTAAGAGAAGATTAGAGGTGTACTATGTCATTTAACAATGTATTATCACCACTTTCGGTTAAAGCAATGACACTACGGAATCGTATTGTTATGCCGCCGATTGGAACCAATTTTGCGAATATTGATGGTTCGATGAATAAAGACCATCTTGCCTATTATGAACAACGTGCCCAAGGGGGCACAGGTCTTATTATTTTAGAGAATGTATGTATTGACTATCCCATGGGCACAAACGGAACGACTCAATTAAGAATGGATAATGATCAATATTTACCAGGTCTCTATAAATTTACTGAACGGATGCACTTTTATGGTGCATGCTGTTCAGTTCAAATTAATCATGCTGGCGCATCAGCAAGTCCATTGAGATTGGATGGATTGCAACAAGTATCAGCTTCGAATTTACCGTCGAAGAAAAACGGAGCAATTCCAAGACCATTGACTCAAGTTGAAATCAAATCAATTATAGAAAAGTATGCCGAAGGAGCTCATCGTGCTCAAAGAGCAGGATTTGACGCGGTAGAAATTCATGCAGGACACTCCTATTTAATCAGTCAATTTTTATCACCTATCACAAATAATCGCAAGGATGAATATGGTGGTTCGATTGAGAATAGAGCAAGATTTGCTAAAGAAGTTGTGGAGGCAATAAGGAAAGCAGTCGGTAATAACTTTCCAATCATGCTTCGATTCAGTGCAGATGAATTTTTAGAAAATGGGAATACACTCGAAGAAACATTAGATTTATTAGAATACTTTGTCGAAGAAATCGATATTTTGGATGTATCCTGTGCACTAAATGATAGCTTGTTTTATCAAATTGATGTCATGCATCTCGAAGATGGCTGGCGATCCTATTTATCAAAAGCTGTAAAAGAACGGTTTCCTCATAAACTGACAATCGTCTCGGGAAATATAAGAACACCATTTGTGGCTGAAAAAATTATTAAAAACAATGAATCTGATTTAATTGCAATGGGTCGTGGTTTGATTGCCGAACCAAATTGGGTTAAAAAAGTTGAAAGTGGTCGGATCGAAGAATTAAGAAAGTGTATTTCTTGTAATATTGGTTGTGCCGATCATCGAATTCGTTTAGGACGACCAATCCGATGCACTGTAAATCCTGATATATTTTATGAAGATGATTATAAGTTATCACCAGTTAAACATGATGTAAAAGTAGCGGTTATTGGGGGAGGAACAGCAGGACTAGAAGCTGCCTGTACTGCTGCTGAGTTAAATTGTACGGTTGATTTATATGAACAAAAATCGTATTTAGGTGGATTATCAGTCGATATTAGTAAACTACCAGAAAAGCGCAGAATTGAAGACTTTTCTACTTATTTAATTCAACGTGCAAATAAACTTGAATGTTTATCTGTTCATTTGAATACTCAAATTCAAGAAGAAGATATTGAAGAAATGTCGTATGATCTCATTGTAAATGCGACAGGTTCTGTTCCTCTTTTACCACCGATTAAAGGGTTATTATCAAATCTAAGCAAGGATGATAAATGCGTTCATACTATTTTTGATTTAATTCATAACATGGGTAATTTCAAAGAAACTCAAGACAAGAATATTGTCATTGTTGGTGGTGGTGCAGTGGGGCTTGATGTAGCAGAATACTATACTAAACGAAATGCGAAGTCTGTTAAAGTGATTGAACTACAAGACGAAGTTGGGAAAGATTTAGATCTGATTACTAAACTCCATACATTGCATGTTCTTGATGATGATCGTGTTGAAATGTTAACAGATACTAAACTTATAGAAGTGAAAGAAAATAGTTTTGTTGTCGAACATCGTAATCAAGAAAAAGAACTATTTTTTGATGAGGGATTTGTATGCCTAGGTATGAAATCTTTTAATCCACTCTTAGAAAAACTTGGACATTTAAATGCTACGAAAGGCATAAAAATATTAAACATTGGTGATAGTAAACGGGCACGAAAAATAATTGATGGTGTACGTGAAGCTCATGATATTATCAGTGTTCTTCATCGAATTGACGAAGAAAAAGAGCGCGACAATGAACAATAGAGAGAAAAAGATCACTGTTTTTTCGCTCTTCTTTAACTATATTTTACAAGGGATGGCTGCAATTATATTATCGCAACATCTTAAAGAATTGATGGTTCAACTTCAAACCGATGCAAAGGGGGTCTCTCTTGTTATTTCTTGCATTGGTTTAGGTCGAGTTCTTGTCTTGTACTTAAGTGGTTATCTCTCTGATAGACTGGGAAGAAAACCAATTATTCTTATCGGTATGATTTCCTATCTTATTTTCTTTACTGGCATTATGTTCAGTCATCTCATTTATTTAGCTGCTTTTTTTGCTTTATTTGCAGGTTTCGCGAATGCATTTTTAGATACTGGGACGTACCCAGCCATTGCAGAAATTTACCCAAATTTCTCTTGCAGTGTTTCAGTTTTTAACAAAGCATTTATTTCGATTGGACAATTTATTCTTCCTTACATTGTAGGATTTCTCCTAATCGAAGACCTTTATTATGGATATACTTTTGTCATGTGCATTCTTTTATTGCTCATTAATCTAATTGTAATGTGGCGATGCAAGTTTCCAGAACTTAACCCAAAACAAAATGTCATAAATAAGATTGACACACATCTAAAACGTGATTCTAAATTAGAAGGGGTAGCTCTTGTTACATTAGGTTTTACAATTGTTACACTATTCAATATCATTGCTTGGTGGATGCCAGAGTATGCGATGCAAGTTGTGAATATGGAACGTGCTGAAGCATTGAAATTAGTTTCTCTTTATAGTTTAGGATCTTTTATATCTGTATTCATTACTGCATATGTATCAAAAAAGACTCGGTGTGATCACTGGATTCTTTGGGTTTGTTCCTCGATCTCTGTTGTTTTATTAACATTGATTATCTTAATACCCAGTGTTTTATTCATTAAGGTCGCTACATTCTTTATCGGTGTATTTGCTGCTGGAGGAATATGGCAAATCGCACTTGCGATTATGATTGATTTCTACCCCCATTTTAAAGGTAGGGTTACCAGTGTCTATACAATGGCAACAAGCATTTCTGTGATGTTGATTCCCTACATTACGGGGGTTCTAGCAAATAGAAATATTAAATTAGTGATGTATTTTAATCTCATGGTTGGCATTATTAATCTAATTGCAGCGACCATTGTTGTACGACGATACAAGCAAAGTTAAGCTTTGCTTGTTTTTATTATTATGGAAATAAATTAAAACTTACACTATAATGGAATAAGAGAAAGGGGTGGCAATATGTATAGAATTAAGAAAATATTAAACAATAATGTTGTCCAAGCAACGCATAATTTTCAAGAATATATCGTTGTAGGTTTAGGTATTGGCTTTAATTCAAAACCCCTTCAACAGATACCGAATGAAAAAATAGAAAAAATATTCGAACTTAAACGTGAAGATTATTACAAATCGAGCCAATTAATCGAGGAAATACCTGAAGATGTCTTTATGAAATTGTATCGCTTGATTAAAGAGGAAAGTGAGTTGTTGAGTTTAACTCTCGGTTCGCACGCTTTTTTAACAATAATCGATCATATAAATTTTGCAATGCAGCGTCATCGTGATGGACAAGAAATTCGGAACTTATTAATCTATGATTTAAAAATCTTATATCCAGAAGAATTCAGATTTTCAGAAAAGGTATTTCAACGTATCAATAAAGAGTTTGCTATTAATTTACCATTTGATGAGGTTGGCTTTTTAACAGTTCATGTTGTGAATGGTTTAAACGATAATCTTAATAATCAATCAACCATTGTCATTGATGCAGTGTTTGATCTTTTAAACATTATCCGTGATACATATCTTATTGCTCTTAAGCCAGAAGAATTAGCGACACAAAGAATTATGGTTCATTTAAAAATGCTCTTACATCGTGTTGTATCGAAAGAACAGATTGATTTTGATGAAATCGTACTAAAAAATGTAATGACAGATTTTCCTAAAGCATACGGTGTTGCAAACTCTATTCGTTTATATATTGAAAAACGCTTTGATACGCCTCTTAAATCACAGGAAATGGTGTACTTAACCATTCATATTCATCGTTTGGAGTTAATGTCCACATCTATTTGAATGATAAACCATAGGCAAGGGTACTAAATAAAAACTTGACAAAGTGTAGGACCTATATGATAATGAAGATGAAAAGAATCGTAGCGCTTACAGCGTTTCAATGATTCTTTAAAAAATGACATCGATTCTGATGAATGAAAATAATAACGAGGCTTTAGTCTTAAATGATTAAAGTAGGCTTGTAACCTTAATGTAATTTGGGCAAGACCTTTCTTAGAAGCTACTTTTTATAGTGGCCTAGGAAAGGTCTTTATTATTTTCTACTCTTGATTGATGTCTAGAAAAAGGAGGAAGAGTTATGGCAAGCTATACAAACGATGCACAGATACTTTTGGATGCAATTGGGGGTAAGGATAATATTTCGGGCATGACCCATTGTGTTACACGTTTGAGATTTGTTCTGGTTGAGCCTGGGAATGCTGATGTGGAGGCAATTGAAGCCATTCCAAGTGTCAAGGGGAGTTTTACGCAAGCAGGTCAGTTCCAAGTTATTATTGGGAATGATGTTGATGTATTTTATCAAGAACTTTCTGCGTTAAGTGGAATTGAAGGAACAAGTAAAGACACGGTTAAGGAACTGGCAAAGACACAGCAAAATTTCTTGCAAAAATTAGCCAGTAATTTAGCGGAAATATTTGCACCTTTAATTCCAGCGATTGTCGTTGGGGGATTAATTTTAGGGTTTAGAAATATTCTCGAAGGTGTTAAGATTATAACTTTGATTGATGGAAGTAAAGCGACCATTGCGAGTGTTTATCCGTTTTGGGGTGGTGTGAATCATTTCTTATGGTTAATTGGGGAAGCAATTTTTCAATTTTTACCAGTTGGTATTACCTGGTCTATTTCTCGTAAGATGGGGACAACTCAAATTTTAGGGATTGTCTTAGGAATCACATTGGTTTCTCCACAACTTCTTAACGCATATGCTGTTGCAGGAACTCCTGTTGCGGAAATACCTGTATGGGATTTTGGTTTTACACAAATTCAAATGATTGGTTACCAAGCACAGGTTATTCCAGCCATGTTGGCAGGATTTACCCTTGTTTATTTAGAACGATTCTTTAAAAAGATTATTCCTAATGCAATATCAATGATTTTTGTTCCTTTGTTTGCCCTGATTCCCACTGTATTATTTGCTCATGTTGTTTTAGGGCCAATTGGTTGGAAGATTGGGAGTGCGATCTCCAGTGGTGTCTATGCTGGTTTGACCTCCCAAGTCAGAGTTATCTTTGCCGCGATTTTCGGTTTCTTCTACTCACCTTTGGTAATTACAGGGCTTCATCATATGACCAATGCTATTGACTTACAATTAGCCAATGACTTTGGTGGAACATTATTATGGCCGATGATTGCCTTTAGTAACATTGCTCAAGGAAGTGCAGTCGTTGGAATAATATTCTTAAATCGTGGTAATAAGGAAGAAGAACAAGTTTCAATTCCTGCAGCGATATCTAGTTACTTAGGGGTTACAGAGCCCGCTATGTTTGGGATTAACTTAAAGTATCACTATCCCTTTATTGCGGCAATGATTGGTTCAAGTATTGCAGCAATCTTGTCAGTTGGTATGGGCCTGATGGCTAATTCTGTGGGTGTTGGTGGATTACCAGGCATTTTATCCTTTAATCTGGTTGATTATCCTAAGTTTATGTTTATAGCGTTGGTTGCAATGGTGGTTCCTTTTGGAATTACAGTTTATTTAGGAAAACGAAAAAACAATGGAGAATAAAATTGTTTATCAGATTTACCCAAAATCATTCAATGATTCCAGGGGACGTGGAGAAGGAGATATTCAAGGGATTATCCAACGCCTTGACTATCTCGCACTCTTAGGCGTCGATGTGCTTTGGTTAACACCTGTTTTTCGTTCTCCACACGTTGATAATGGCTATGATGTCAGTGATTATTATCATGTAGATCCACGCTTTGGAACTGATGCTGACTTGCAAGCATTAATTGATCAAGCTCGTTTAAGAGGGATGGATATTATGCTTGATATGGTATTTAATCACTCATCAACAGAACATCCATGGTTTCAAAAAGCGCTTCAAGGCGATGTTGATTTTATGAATCGTTATATCTTCGTTGATAATCCGGTCAATTGGCAATCTAAATTTGGAGGGTCAGCATTTGAATACGTCAAAGAACTAGATAAATATTACCTTCATTTATTTGATAAAACACAAGCTGATCTTAACTGGGAGAATCCGATTGTATTTGATGAATTTGTTAAAATATGTCGCTATTGGTTGGATAAAGGTGTACGAGGATTTCGTTTTGATGTGATTAATTTAATTTCCAAACCAGATGTGTTTGAAGATGATCATCAGGGTGATGGACGACGTTTATACACTGATGGACCCAACGTTAGTCAATACTTACGCAAACTTGGAGCAAAAAGTTTTGCATTGGTTGATGATGTGATGACCGTGGGAGAATTATCATCCACTAGCATTGAAAAAGCCAGTCAATATTCTAAAAAAAGTGAAAGTGGTTTAAGTACAGTCTTCAATTTTCATCACCTTAAAGTTGACTATAAGGATGGAAATAAATGGGCATTAAAACCATTTGATTTTTTAGAACTTAAGCATCTTTATGCAGATTGGCAAAAAGGAATGATTGAAAACGATGCGTCAATGTCATTGTTTTTAAACAATCACGATCAACCCAGGGCAATTTCAAGATTTACCAATGAATCTTTTGAAGGTGCCACAATGTTGGCGAGCATGATCTTCACATTAAAAGGTGTTGTTTATATTTATCAAGGTGAAGAAATAGGACTCCCCAATGCTTATTTCGATTCAATTCGTGACTATCAAGATATTGAATCATTGAATTACTATAAAATATTATTGAAAGACCATTCCGAAAAAGAAGTTTTAAAAATACTTCAAGAACGATCACGCGATAATGGACGTACCCCGATCCCTTGGAATGACGATATTCATTATGGCTTTAGTAATGCTGAGCCATGGTTAGGCTTTTCTAAAGCTAAAACTTTATGGACGGTGGAAGATGCTTTAGCGGATAAAGAATCAATTTTTTATTTCTATAAAAATCTCATTGCTATTCGTAAGTCCGATCCTATTTTGATTGATGGAGATATTGAATTCATCGATCTTGATCATCCCAATTTATTTATTTATACAAGGGCTGATCAATATCTTTGCATTCATAACTTTTATGATAAGGTTGTTGACTATGAATTAAAGGAAGATTATCATGACGTCGTTATTAATAATTACTCGGATTTTAAGATTAAAAAAGATCTTAAATTAAGGCCATATGAAAGTGTCGTATTAAAGAAAGTCATCTAGACTTTCTTTTCTTATGATTGAAAGCAAAGCATGAAAGACGCAAACTTGTTATAATAAGAACGAGGTGTTAAGTATGGATGAAGAGATGTTTTTAATTAATGAAGTTGCTAATTTACACAAGATTACACGTAAAACACTTCATTATTATGATCGGATTGGGCTTTTTTCTCCAGAGTATAGTGATGAAGAAACAGGGTATCGCTATTATTCACGGAAGCAATTTCCTTATCTAAAACAAATTATATACTTTAAAGACTTAGGGTTTACATTAACCGAAATAAAACAAATGTTGGAAACAAGAGATTTTGATTACTTAATTGGTAATTTAAAAGAACGCCACCAACAAGTTGAAAAAGAATTTAAATTAATCTCACAAAGAAAAAAAGATTTGGAGTTTTTGTTATCATTTTATGATCGTGTCCAACATTTAGATGAACGAGATTTAAATAAACCTGCAATCAAATTATTTGATGAACGACGAATAGCGTTATCGGTGAGTGAGGGAAATGTAAGCAAAAAAAATATCATGCTTGCATATAGGGTTTTGCTCAGAGAGTTGATTGAAAAAGACATTTTTTCACAAATGGAGTATGGTACCATCTACCCTGATCCGTTAAATATTGATGAAAAAGCGGGGTCTTTTATCCGATTATCTGATGGGTTAAGGATGAATACAGAGCAAATATTGCCCTCAGGGAAATATGTTTGTATGTATAAAAAGGGCGGATACCACAGTAAACAAGCGCTTATTGAGTTTTTAGAGTGGATTAAAAATGAAGGGTATGAGGTTGATGGACCGATTCTTGATTTTTGCTTAGTTGATTATACTTTTACAAATTCAGAGGATGAAATGATTCAACAATATCAGGTAAAAGTTCGATAAAATCACTTTACTCTACCCTAAGGTCATAGTTTAGATTTTAGGTGTAAGGGGGTTTTCTTCACATGGAAAACAAAATAGGATTTAAAGAATTTACAAACAAAGTACTAACAGGAATGAGTGTTGGTATTGTTGTTGCACTGATACCCGGTGCATTATTAGGGGAATTAGCCAAAGCGTTTGAATGGACAAAAGTGGCTCAATTAACGGGAATGGCGACAAGCCTTTTACCGGTTATTATGGGATTAACGATTGCAATGCAATTCAAATTAAACCCAATTCAATCGGGAACACTTGCAATTACAACCGCCATTGGTTCAGGAGTTATGCGTTTTACTGAAACTGGCTTAACATTAGTTGGTATTGGTGATGTTGTGAATGCAGGGATTGTTGCTGGTCTTGCTGTCTTTGCAATTCAACTGATTGGTAATCGTCTAAAAGCGTATACTATCCTTGTTGTTCCGGCCTTAGTGACGACAGTCATTGGTGGCTTAGGATTATTTGTACTTTTACCAGTTGTTTCTCAACTAACAGGACTTGTGGGAACATTGGTTTCTCAGTTTACGGATTTAACACCTATCGTTGCAGGAATTTTAATTAGTGTTACCTTTGCTGTGATGATTGTTTCACCGTTATCTACAGCGGGTGTTGCTTTAACCATTGGTTTAAGTGGTGTTGGATCAGGCGCAGCGAACTTAGGAATTTGTGCAGCTGGTTTTGGATTAGCAATTTCAGGTTACAAACAAAATGGTTTTGGAACAAGTATTGCTCATTTCTTAGGATCACCAAAAATGCAAATGGCAAACTTTATTAAAAAGCCAAGCATGATGATACCAATTATTGCGAATGCGGCAGTTTGTGGCGCTTTTGCAGGAATTCTAAATATTGTTGGAACACCAGCAAGTGCTGGATTTGGAATTAGTGGCTTAATTGGACCACTCAATCATTTAAATATTGTTGGTTATACAATGTCCAATTTACTAATTACAGCTTTAGCATTTATCGCTATTCCTGTTGCAATGGGATTTGTATTTGATTTTGTTTTCAAGCGAACAGTTAAACTTGTAAGCGATGAAGACTACGCAATTAAATTTGATTAGATTTAACATTAAAGGGAGGAAATAAAAAATGAAAAAAATTATAGCATATGCCGCAAGACCTGATGAGCTTGCAGACTTTGAACGTTTTTCAAAAGCGTTAAATATTGAGGTAGAATTAGTATACAGTTCATTATCAAGTGAAAACATTCATCTTGCTAAAGGATATGAAGCTGTTAGTATTTTAGGGAATTGTGATGCAAGTAAAGAAAACATTGCAACATTAAGTGAATTAGGTTGTAAATACCTCGCATCAAGAAGTGCTGGCTTCAACAACGTTGATATGGAAGCAGTTCGAGAACATGGAATTAAATTCTCTAATGCGACCTATTCAGTAGACTGTGTTTCTGATTACACAGTTATGTTGACACTAATGGCAGTTCGTCGCATGAAAAAAGTCATGAAACGAATGGAAAATCAAGATTTCTCATTGAATAATATTCAAGGCCGAGAAATGCATAACTTAACATTTGGTATCGTTGGTACAGGACGTATTGGTGCTTCTACAGCCCGTAAATTGGCAGGCTTTGGTGGGAAAATCATCGCACAAGATGTGTTTGAAAACGAAGGACTTAAAGAGTTTGTTACTTATGTAAGCATTGATGAATTATTAGAGACAGCGGATGTGATTATCTTACATGCACCTCTACTTGAATCAACACATCACTTATTAAATGAAGAAACATTTGCAAAAACAAAAAAAGGTTTAATTGTCATCAATACATCACGTGGTGAATTAATTGATACCAATGCCTTAATTAAATATTTAGACAATGGACATATTTCTACATGTGGCTTCGATGTCTTAGAAGGTGAATTGGGTGTATTTCACCAAGATCACCGAAATACACGTTTAACAGATCATAATTTAGCTTACCTTATGAATCATCAAGACGTGATTGTTTCACCACACAGTGCATTTTATACAGATCAAGCAGTCAGTGACATGGTTGAAGTTGCACTAACATCACTTACTTCATTCCTTGAAACAGGCGAAAGCAAATACGAAATTAAATAATAGAAAGCTATCACGACACGTGATAGCTTTTTTGATGGAATAAAATTTGAGTTGAAATCCAAACTTAATTATATTAGGATTTAAGTGTATTATATTTTGATTGAAAGGAAGAGGGGCCATGAAAAAAAATATAGTTTTAAGTATACTTTTAGTGTTATTACTTGTAGGATGTTCACAAGATACAGGTAAAATAACCTATCATAATATCGAACAAGTTGATAAAGACTATGTTCAAATAGAGGTAAAAAAAGGAAATAAGATTCTCACGAATCAAATCAGACTTCGGTATGAAGGTGATCAAGCAAAGTGGGATCTCAGTTCAGATGCTGATCCACAAGTGAAAAGTTATTTTAGAGACAAGAATGAAAAAGTTGATCAGAATCTTTGGCTTTTTGATTTGATGGGAGCAGGCGATTTTATCTTTATTCAAAGTACGAATAAAAATGGAATTGATGAAGATTGGTTATATTTAAATTTAGAAGACAATAAGGTTTGTGCTCGATCGAATAATAATAACAACAACGAGAATTGTCTGGGAAAATTGAACATAAAAAAATAGACACAAAAAAACAGCTAAACGATTGAAGTTAGCTGTTTTTTTATGTGGATTAGAATTCTAGTTCTTTCTTTTCAAATAAGAACACTGCTGCAGTTAAGGATATTAGAAAATAACCCAATAAGATTAATAAGTTGCTAGAGTAGAAACAACTGTTTTTAATGGCGTTTTTTAAAAATAGTAAGGGTGTGGTATATCCTACGAGTATAAATTATCTTTTGAAAGAAAAAATTGGCTATGTATATACAAAACACGTGAGAGTTGGTGTGTATACATAGTCCTTGCTTGCTACTCATTTAACCTATTACTTTGATGCATCAAAAAATAAGCTAAGATAGTTAAATTATTTTTTTTTATCCAAAACAAATTTTATTAAACCAATAACAACAAAACCTATTATAAAATAATTCAGTTTTCTATAAGTATCTAGTTTATCTATTGACAGAGAAATAATTGATAATAAAATAATAAAAAGAGAATGAAATATAATATATTTTTTCATATGAATTAATATTTCCTACATGATCCACCAGCATAGTCAGGACGAACACTGTGGAAGAAACTGAATCTAGTTTTTTGATAACCCGAATAATTACTATGTTTATAGTACAAAGTCTGCTGACGAATATAGGTTCTACAATCACTTCTTTGTGACTGATAAGTTTCAGTATATAAAGTTACGTAAACTAACGAACCAACTGTTACAGCAGAACCAACAGCCTTGAATATAGTACCAACAACGGGATGCTTGAATTTTCCTACCCAGCCAACAGCCTCTAAAGCTAATGATAGAACAGCGAGCCAAGAACCTGTTTTCCCTCTAACAGGACCAGATGGAGATCTCCAATATGCTCCAGAACGTACATTGGCCATTGGATTATGATTTTCGTTACTTACAGGCGCATTATTAAATGTTTCTTCATGGAGATACATTTTTTTTCCGTTATGATGTTCTAGTAACAGATTACTTCCAAATAAATTATCTTCTTGTTTTATAGCATATTGTGTATCTCCGATTAATACAATTAATTTATTTTCAATAGATCCGTCTAAAAGAATTGGAACCTTTGATTCTTCATTTATAATAATACTCCCCTCACTTGTAGACATATAATTTGTAAAATCACTTCCTACAAACGCTTCAAAAAACAAGTAAAAGTCTTTATCTACATCATGTTTCTCCAGTTCTTTAATATCATTTTCATCCAAAGAATTGTAACTTGAAAATGACCTAACTCTTCTAGATATGAAGTTTTGATACTCTGTACTCAGGTTCGAATGTTCAGCTGATAGCGGTATAGTTGAAATTATTGTGACAAAAAAACAAAGAATTCCAAAACTTATAAACTTCATTTTTTTCCTCATATAAATCCCTCCTCTTAAATCAATAATAACACACTGTTGTAATCGGTTACAACAGTGTGTTATTTCTATGTATAATATGAGGGTTAAACGAATAGCAAGCAAGGGTAATGTCCGTACACAAACATCACAGTGTTTTGTACGGACATTACCAAATTACTTCTTACAGAAGATAATTTATATTTGTGGGATATCCCACACCCTTGCTATTTTAATGATTTTAATAGTTCTTCAGTTTTTTCAATTTGTTCATCAGAAATTTCTTCAAAAACAAATTTATCATAAATTGGTTGTGGTCGTTTATTTATCTTTTTTCTTTTTGATTTTAACCATTCTTTTTTGTCATCTTGTGGCGTGAATGTAAATTGAATGTATTTAACGGGGCGACCACGACCACTAGCTCGTTTATTCATATCTAATTTCTTAATTTTCAATTTGTCAAAATAAGGACTTAAATCCTTTAATGCTGGATTTAATATTTTTTGGTCTATATTACTCTTTCTATAACTATCAGGTATTGCCATAACACGTTTAAATTCATCAAGATTAACTTCCCATTTACCTATAATCTTCCATTGTTTTAAGCGCATATAAAGAGCCTTTGAATAGGTTGAGTTTATGCTGGTATATTCTTGCAATTCAAAACGAGTGAAATTGCCTAAGTTTAGGTCGTTAAGAATGTGTTTAAAGTTAGGGTTTACCTGTATTTCAACAGTTTGCTCTGAACTAATTATCTTGTAATGGTTAAATAAAGTAAATGATTCAATTACGTCGCCATCATCAAGCGTATAATTTGTTGCAAGGAGTTTACTATACGTTGATTTTAAGTCATTTACAAAGCGTTCTACACTTGTAGAATCATACTTTGCCAATTCTCTTATTTTATTAAAATCATAAACTACCAAGTCATTTCCTTTTTCTTTAATACTTGCACAAATAGTCAAAAATATATTCAGTTCAGATACTGATCCACAAGTGAAAAGTTATTTTAGAGACAAGAATGAAAAAGTTGATCAGAATCTTTGGCTTTTTGATTTGATGGGAGCAGGCGATTTTATCTTTATTCAAAGTACGAATAAAAATGGAATTGATGAAGATTGGTTATATTTAAATTTAGAAGACAATAAGGTTTGTGCTCGATCGAATAATAATAACAACAACGAGAATTGTCTGGGAAAATTGAACATAAAAAAATAGACACAAAAAAACAGCTAAACGATTGAAGTTAGCTGTTTTTTTATGTGGATTAGAATTCTAGTTCTTTCTTTTCAAATAAGAACACTGCTGCAGTTAAGGATATTAGAATATAACCCAATAAGATTAATAAGTTGCTTGAGTAGCCTATTCCATTAGCCATCCATTCATTCATTACAGTGTTGCTAAGGGTAGTTGCCAGGTAAGGCGTAAGATTACCAATAACATTGATAATGAAGTTTTGTCCGAGTAAAAGACCTAAAAGCATATTTAATGTTGACGTTGCTAGCATAACGAAAACCACAGTACTGGCAGATGTTTGTTGAGTCTTGTAAAGAATAATATTTGAAAGTGTTGCAAATATTATTGTTTTTAACGATGCCATGATGCTAATTAAAACCATTGAATTAGTAACTTGGCTAGGAAGTACTTTTCCAAAGATAAATGAGTTAACAAAAATAATTAGAAATAAGTATGCACTTGCCGATATGGTTAACAAGACAAAGAATATAAATTTATAAAGTAATAGAGATGTTCGAGTGTAACCATAACCTAAAGTTGCTTGGGCATTTTTGTAACGGATATCATCACCAAAGTAGAGTGTGTAAATAAAGATTCCAATAATCATCGGTGATAAGGTAATCATCATGATACCAAAATCAGCAAACGCTCCATCCGACATAGCGCGTCCACCTGCCATAATGGCAATAATGGTAAACATTGCTGTACAAAATAACGTGTAATAGTAAAACGAACGTTTATGAGTAATACGGTAAAAATCTGCTTTAAATAGTCCTAACATTATTTAATTCCTCCTTCAGTTAATGAAAAGTAGAATTCTTCTAAACTGCTCTTATGGAAGTAAAATTCTTCAATCCCTAAGTCATGTTGCATTAATTGTTTTAAAAGTAAATCTGCTTCAAGTGACGTTGTGACTTGAATTTCATTCTCATTGTTTTGGTTAATGATAGTCGTAACTGCATTGTTTTCCAAAAATTTCAATGTTTGGTCATATTTATTTGTATGAATCATGATTGAGTCCTTCTGTTCTTGCAATTCGTCGCTGGTAATTTCTTTTAGTAAAACACCATGATCGATCATTCCAAAACGAGTGGCAATTAAACTCAACTCATTCAGGATATGGGATGATACGATTAAGGTCATGTTATAGTCTTTATTTAACTTTTTAATTAGATTACGAATATCCACAATTCCTTGAGGGTCAAGACCATTAATTGGCTCATCTAAGATTACAATTTTAGGATTTCCCATGATAGCATTCGCGATTCCTAGACGTTGTTTCATTCCCATTGAAAAAGATTTATATTTTTTATTAACTTTATCTAATTCAACAATTTTTAGAACGCGATCAACCTCATCTTTATCTTCAATTCCTTTTAAAATTCTAAAATATTCAAGGTTTTCTTTTGCGCTAAGATAAGGAAAAAAAGTAGAGTTTATATAGAAACCAATGTCTTTTCTTGCTTTTCTTAGTTGATCTTCAGATGTACTACTGAGAATGCTCACATCACCATCCTGGTAATTTGAAAGCCCTAAAATTTGTTTAAATAATGTTGTTTTACCGGCACCATTTTTTCCAATAAGCCCGTAAATATCCCCTTCATAAACACTTAATGAAACATCATTTAATGCATGAAATTTTCCGTAGTATTTATTTAGGTTTTTAATATCAATTGCTTTTTTCATCTTAATACTTCCTCCTGTATCACTGTCCTAACTATACTAGCACACTGATTCAGTGTTGTAAATACTTATCCTCTAAATTGTTAAAAGACTTAGCAAGATAATCATGGTAATGCCATGATAAAGGCTTATAATATAGTTAATAAGGATGGTGTAGAATGAAAATTTTAGCAATTGGTAATAGTTTTTCAATGAATACTACTGAAAATTTAAATCGTTTATTTGCATTAAATCATTACGATGCACAGGTTGTGAACTTATATATTCCAGGTTGTTCGCTCAAAACTCATGCTCATAATTTACAAACAAATGAGGAAGTGTATGAATATCAAGTTGATGCAATATGTCAAAAAAAGGTTGGCTTAAGGACTGTGTTAAGTGAACCGTGGGATGTTATAACACTCCAACAATTTTCGGGTGAGAGTGGCTTAATTAAGACCTATTATCCATACATCAATGAATTAATTGATTATTTAAAAAAACATCAACCCCAAGCACGTCTTGTTTTACATAAAACATGGTCATATGAAAAGGACTGTGATCATGAGAGTTATGGTCACTATGATCATTCTCAGCAAAGGATGAATGAGATGATTGATCAAACTGCCAAAGAAATTCAAAAACGTGAAGGGCTTGATGTTATCTTGGCGGCGGATGCTGTTTCTGTGATTAGAGAAACAAAAGAGTTGCAAGACATTCCAATGTGTCTAGATGGGTATCATCTTAATACAGAGTTTGGTAAGTATGTAGGAGCGCTTATCTGGTTATACTTTTTTTATCCAGAAGCCACTAAAACTGACATCATAACGACACTGACACCTCAAGTATTAGAACTGACAAATATTCTAGTAAAAGAAGTGGTTTCAGGTCATCAATGATTTGGATTCAAGTTCTGTTGGGGATTTTATTGATTGTCATCATACTCTTAGAGTTTGTCCAACATCAGTGGATTAAAAAGGATGCAAATAATCACGAACAATGGAGTTATCATGATATAAAGCTGTGGCTTAACACATATGAAGAGATAGAGGTAAAAGAGGATCAACACTATTCGTGTAACAGTATTGATCAGTCGATTTCCATTATAAAAAAAGAAAATTATACCATTCAAGATAGATTGAGTATTGCGCATGAACTTGGTCATGCACATACGTTTCGATCCATCAAGACGTCAATTATCTTGAAACTTTTTATTGCATTAAAAATGGGGTTATATGGTTTATTAATTCTAAGTTTATTGAGTGGTGTTGTGAGTTTCTTTTTTCCTAAAGGATACCTTATTTTAAAATGGTTGTTGGTGCTATTGACGCTTGTTCAAATATTGCACTGGTTGATGGTTGTCTTTATGGAAGTTTGGGCTAACTTTTGGGTTAAACAACATATTAAACTCAGTAAAATAGATAACGTTGCTTTGAATCTTGCAGTGATTAATCAGAGCTTATATTGGTTGTTGTTTTTAATGTTATCGATTATCTTGTGTGGAGTTTTGATTGTTAAGACTTCATGAATTAGCATTAATAGGGGTTTAATTATGGTATTATTAGCTTAATTGGGGATAGAGGAGGCTCTTATGAAATTAAATACAAAACGAACTTTTTTAGTTGGTTTAGCGTTTATGACAATTTCAGGTTTTTGGCAACTTTATGATTTTGTCATTCCATTAATTTTGAAAAATGAATTTATGATTTCTGATACATGGGCAGGGGTCGTCATGTCATTGGATAACATACTTGCCCTGTTATTGTTACCTTTTTTTGGGGCATTGTCTGATAAAACAGATACGAAGTACGGGAAAAGAATGCCCTACATTGTCGTCGGTTCGATTTTAACGATTATTTCTATGATTATTATTCCTTATGCCGCTGAAGCCCGTAATTTTATTGCGTTTGCTTTGGGGTTAGCATTGGTGTTGTTGTCTGTCGCATCCTATCGCACACCAGCAGTGGCCTTAATGCCAGATATTACAATCAAGCCACTTCGGTCAGGTGCTAATGCTATCATTAATTTAATGGGGGCAGTTGGTGGTGTAGTGGTCTTAGTGATGATTAGTTTATTGAGTCCTGATAAAATGGGGTCCTATCATCGATTGTTTATTGCAGTCGCAACCTTTATCTTGATTGCTATGTTAGTGATGGTCTTTACGGTCAATGAAAAACAGTGGTCCTTAGAAATGCAAGAAACTTCTTTAGAACTTGGAATCGATCTAAGTGATGAAGAGAAGACAGATAGTACAGGAATAAAGATGGCAAAAGAAGTTCGTCGTTCAATGATCTTTCTTCTACTTTCCATTGCCCTTTGGTTTATGGGGTACAATGCTGTTATCTCTGCATTTTCTCGATATGCAACGATTCAAATTGGTTTTACAGGATCACAAGCTTCCACTGTTTTACTCATCGCAAATGTAGGAGCAATCCTATCATTTATTCCGATTGGAAAGATGTCAGAAAAGATTGGTCGTAAAAAAATGATTCTTGTCGGTGTTGTTGTCCTAACCTTTGCCTTTGGAACTGCTGGACTGTATCGTCAGTTTACGCCTTTAATGTTTGGTAATTTCCTTTTAGCAGGGTTTGCTTGGGCAGCGATTAACGTAAACTCATTACCCATGGTTCTCGAAATGGCAAGTGGAGATGATATTGGTAAATATACGGGTCTTTACTATACCTTTTCAATGTCAGCTCAAATTATAACTCCCATTTTATCGGGCTTATTGTTTGATATGATTGGTTATCAAATATTATTTCCCTATGCTGCTTTCTTTTTACTCGTTGCTTTCTTGACGATGATGCAGGTTCATCATGGTGATTCTAAATTGGAAGATGTCATAAATCATGCTTAAAATTATCATCATAATAATTCTGGTTTATGTATTGTTAATCAAACCTCCATTTCGAAAAAGGCATGTGAAAGGACTCTTTACACACCGTGGTCATCACGATGAAAATAATATTGTCTTAGAAAATAGCCTTGCGGCATTCGAGAAATCTTGCCAAAAAGGATACGGAATCGAACTTGATGTTCAGTTATCGAAAGATGATGTCGTGTATGTTTTCCATGATGGTGATTTTGTACGACTACTGGGAAACAATGACAAACTCAGTGATTTGAATAGCTGGGAAATCGATTTAATGACCATTAATGGTCATACTATTCCTAGATTCTCAGAAGTTTTAGAATGTGTAGCTGGACGTGTACCATTAATTGTAGAGTTGAAACCGTTGGGTGATTATAAACGATTGGCAACAAAGACTGTTGAACAGCTTGATGATTATGAGGGTGAGTTTGTTGTGGAATCGTTTGACCCACGCATTGTATTTTGGTTTAGACTTCATCGTCGAAATTACACCCGTGGTCAATTGATTATGCAAGAAAAGGAATATGATGTTCGTTTTGTTCCATACTTATGGATTCATTTGTGGATCAATGTTTTAACTCGTCCTGATTTTATGGCAGTTCATAAAAATTTATTCCCACTAAGCATTAATCTTAAACTTTACCAAGCAATGGGGGGGAACATTGTTTCGTGGACAATTCATGAAAAAGATCCACAATTTGAAAACGTGGATGCAATGATATTTGAATATTTTGAACCAAAGACACAATAGTGTCTTTTTTCTTTGAAATAATACAGAGCTTATCTTTAGTGCACAATGAAAATTTGTTACAATAGGACTATGGAGGTAATAGTATGAATATAAAAGAACTAATTGATAATAGTTTTGAAGATTATAAGAATGATTTAAAGAGCTTAGTAGCAGTTGAGAGTGTATTGGATGAAAATGGTGTCAAACCATTTGGTGCTCCAATTCAACAAGCATTGGAAGAAATTATTGCAATTTCTAAACGTATGGGCTTTAAGACTTATATTGATCCTGAAGGATATTATGGTTATGCAGAAATTGGAGAAGGAGAGGAATTATTTGGTGTGCTTGGGCATATTGATGTTGTTCCTGTTGGTGATATTAATGAGTGGCACACACATCCTTTTGAATTAGTCGAAAAAGATGGAAAATTGTTTGGTCGTGGAAGTTCAGATGATAAAGGACCAACGTTGGCATCAATGTATGCGTTAAAGATATTATTAGAACAAGGTAAAGAATTAGATAAACGCGTTCGTTTTATCTTTGGAACGGATGAAGAATCATTGTGGAGATGCATGAAGGCTTATACCGCAAAAGAAGAAATTCCTACAATGGGGTTCACACCTGATTCATCATTCCCCTTAACCTATGCTGAAAAAGGATTAATCGAATATTTCTTAACATCACACGAACTATCTGACATTCGTTTAGAAGGTGGTGGACCGTTGAATGCTGTTCCATCACAAGCCTTTATTGATGTAGATGAAGATGTGATAAAAGAATTAGAAGCGATGAATGTTCGTTATGAAGTTAAAGCGGATGATTTAATCGTTTATGGAAAAGCAATGCATGCCATGGCAGCAGACCAGGGTGAAAATGCGATTGTTTATGCTGCTCAAGCACTTCATAAAGTTGGAAAACGAAATCGTATGATTGATTTCATTGTCGATGTATTAGCGGATCCAAATGGAAAAGGTATTTATGGACCGGTTGAAGATGAAGTGTCTGGAAAATTGATGTTAAATGTTGGGAAAGTTGAATTTGATGGCAACAGTCAAAAAGTTGGCATTGATATGCGATTCCCAGTAACATTTTCACGCGATAAGGTTGATGAAGGATTAAAGAAAATCAGTCATCAATATCGTGTCGTTGTTGAATTATACGATGAATTGCCATCGATATATGTTGAACGTGAATCAGAATTAATTCAAGGTCTCATGAAAGCTTATCAAAATGTAACAGGCGACTTAGCGTCAGAACCGATTGTAAGTGGTGGCGCGACGTATGCTCGTGCAATGAAAAATGTTGTTGCATTTGGCGCAGGTTTCCCAGGGACTGAAAAGACTGAACATCAAGCGAATGAGTATATTGTGATTGAAGATATTAAGAAAGCGATGGAAGTTTATATTGAAGCTTTCATGCATTTAGTGGTGAGGTAGAATGAAGAAAAAGTTTAAAATGCCAAGTGCCTATACGATTGTTGCAATAGCACTTGTTGTGACAGCGATTCTTTCGTACTTTATTCCACAATCTGTTTTTGATAAAGAAACAGGAAAAATAGTCTTGGATGCTGTTTTGAGTGATAATGGACAAATATTACAAGGCCAAGGAATGCAACCATTTGGTTTATGGGATGTTCTTATGGCACCGATAAAAGGATTCCAAGCATCCTCTGATGTTGGAGTAGGAATTCTTGTGGCAGGTGGATTTTTAGCTGTTCTTAATAAAACAGGAGCTTTAGAAGCAGGAATTGGCGAACTCTTAAATAAATTTCAAGGGTCTGTGTTAATTGCGATTATGATGTTTGTTTTTGCTTTGTTAGGAACATCGTTTGGTTTTTGGGAAGAAATCACTGCCTTTGCTGTCGTAGTTGTTCCGATGTTTGTCTTAGCGGGTTATGATGTGATGACTGGACTTGCAGTATTGTTTATTGGTTCTACGGTGGGAAACATGGCAAGTGTTGTGAATCCATTTTCCACAGGTGCAGCTGTTTCAGCCATTGGTAACCCAGAATTAACGCTAGGTTCAGGGATTATCCTTCGATCGATTACATTTCTTATACTGTATGTTATCGCAACAGCCTTTGTGTTATCCTATGCCAATAAAGTGAAAGACGATAAATCTAAATCAATTTTAGCTGATTTAGAAGATGTGAAAACATTGGTCGATCAAAAAGCTGAAATGCCAGAATTTACAAAAGAAAGAAAACGATCCGTTTTTGTTTTTGTTATCCTAGTGTTCTTGATGATTGTTGGATTCTTTCCATGGCTTGAATTAACAGGTGAAGCAGGTTACAACCTTGTTAATGCACCATTTACTGCTCTTGCGAAGGTTCCATTCCTAGGAACAATTCTTGGAGCAAGTCATGTTAGCCCATTTGGAACATGGGGATTTAATGAATTTGCGTTCTTATTTTTAAGTGGATCATTGATCCTTAAAGTGATTAATAATATGAGTGAAATGGAATTTCTTGATGTGTTTTTAGATGGTTTAAAAGATCTCCTAGGAGTTGTTGTTGTTTTATCTATCGCTCGCGGAATTGCAATCATCATGGGTGATGCAACGCAAGGAATGTCGATTACATTTATCTACTACATATCCAATGCACTTTCAAGTGTTCCATTATGGATATTTGGAATTTTTGCAATGGCAGCATATGTGCTGATTGGTTTATTCTTACAATCAACAAGTGGTGTTGCCGGTATTTCTATGCCAATCTTGGGAGCTGTTGCTTCGGCACTCTTTGTCTCAAGTAAACTTGGAGCAGCTGGTGGACAAATCATCTTGATAAGTGCCTTTGCTGCGGGTGTTAACTTTATGTCTGGTTTATACCCAGGTGCGACACTTATGGGAACACTTGAACTTGTTAATGTACCCTATGATCGTTATTTAAAATTCACAGTTAAAATATTATCAGTACTATTGTTTGCGGCAGCAATTATAATTTCAATTGCTCCATACCTTGGCTTAGTCCAGTAGATAGGAGAATTTATGTTACGATTTGAAAAATTTACGGAAGATCATATTCCTTTATATTATTCATGGAGAAATGATCCAGAAGTCGCTCAGTTTGATCAATCAGGCTTTATTCGTCCGATGTCTTATAATGAAGTGGCTGAATGGAGTCAAATCATGGTTGATGGACAAACTTTTGTTGCCTACGATGATGACATAGCGCTAGGAACCTGTGCATTCATGAATTTAGATCAAAGAAATGGCCATGCTGAATTAGCGATTGTAATTGGAAATAAAGATTATTGGAGTCAAGGTTTTGGAACTAAAATTATGAAACAACTATTGGAATGGGGATTTTACGGTCTCAATTTAAACAGACTTTATCTTCACGTCTTTTCAACCAATACACGAGCAATTGGTCTTTATGAAAAAATGGGATTTGTTAAAGAAGGTGAAATGCGTGAGATGTTATTTCAACACGGTAAACCTGTAAATCTCATCTGCTATGGCATGCTTCGTAATGAATATATCAAAAAATACACAGAATAATAAAAAATATGCAGTCAGCTTTAGAAGGCCGATTGCATATTTTTATTTTATGTTTAATTCAAAAGCAAGTTCTTTGTAAGAAGAGTTGGAATCGATAAAAGAAGAACGTTTTCCCTCAACACGCTTAAATCCATAAGCCTCATAAAAGTTAATTGCAGGAGTATTAAAATCAACAACTGATAGACGGATTGAACAGCAGTTGTTTTTTAATGCAAATGATTCAATGTGTTTTAGGAAATGATAGCCAATTTTATTCCCTCTATGATCCACAGACACTGCAAATCGATCAATATACAAGGATTTTTCGAATGGAAAATCCCAATCAATTAGATCGCTGATTGAATTTGAAAAAGTAAGATTAGCACAAGCGACTATTTTTGATTGACTAAAAAGTCCAACCATAGTTTTTTGATTAATGTCTTTTTCAAAGCGTTCAAAGGGATAAGTATGGTCCCAAATGGATAAGCCATTGTTATCCAAATCTTTAACAACGTCTTGATAGAGATGATTTACTTCACTTAAATTACTCATGACCAATTGTTTAAATTCCATAGTTTCACCTCTTTTAATTAGTTTACCATAATTTTAAAAGAATAGTTTAAACCGACTTGATTATCATTTTAATGAACGTTATGATGCCAGTATCACCGGTGAAAAAGAAAGAGGAATGAACGATGAAAATAGAAGTTTTAAAGAATAAGTCACTATTTTACAAGCGGTATATAGGTCCATATGGACCTGAAAACAGACGTCATATGAAACAATTTAAAAAATATTTAGACGAACAAAATTTAATGAGAGATGACCTTGTGATTATTGCACAGGCACTTGATAATCCTCAAATAACAAATCCTAACTTATGTCGTTATGATATTGGAATTATCAATGTAGAGAAAGACTTAGTAAAAGAACTGAATGAGGGTGTAATTAATGATGGAAACTATGCAGTGATTGTCCTTGATCATACGGAAAAAGCAATCCATGAATTTTGGCGTAATTTTCCTCAATACCTCATCGAAAACGACTTACAGTTTGATGAAAAAAATGCTGTCCTAGAACGATATGATAGTCCATTACTAAAACAAAACCTATGTGAAATTTTAATACCCATAAAGTAAGAAGAAACAGGGCAAAACAATGGGAATATCATTTCTATTCTTTATAATAAAGATAGGAGGATACTATGACAATCGAGACATTAAACATAAAATATTTTACTGGTAATGATATTCCCAAACATTACATAGAAGACGAATTTTTAGGGAAAAGTGAAGGTGCTCATGCTGTCTTTGTGCCCAAAAATCATGAAGAAGTTGTAAGCGCTGTCAATTATGCAAATGAACATGATCTTAATATTATTGCTAGAGGATCAGGGACGGGGCTTTCTGCAGCAACCTTTCCCAATCTAAACACAATAATCCTTGATATGACAGCTATGAATAGAATCATTGATCTAAATCCCAAGACAATGACGCTCACGGTTGAACCAGGTGTAGAATTACAAACGATTCAAGAATATGTTGAAAAGCATCATTTCTTTTATCCCCCAGATCCTGGCTCAAAGAATTCAAGTATTGGTGGAAACATCGCAACGAATGCTGGTGGAATGCGAGCATTAAAGTATGGCGTCACGCGCGATTATGTTCGTGCACTCACTGTTGTTTTAGCAAACGGAGAAACCTTAGAGCTTGGGAGTGAAAATGTTAAGTCAAGTTCAGGGTATGATTTAAAACACTTATTTATTGGATCAGAAGGAACCCTTGGAATTACAACTCAAATAAAACTAAAATTAATTCCGCTTCCTCAGTACAGTGAATCGCTTATCCTTGCATTTGATGATTTACATACAGCAAGTACAAACGTTAATAAAATTATTAAAGCGGGCTTGTCACCTTCAGCCTTAGAATTCTTTGAAAGAGATATGTTGCAGATGAGTATGGATGAAACAAAAATTCCGTTTGTAACAGATAAAGGTCAAGCATTTTTACTCGTAACAATTGACGGAACCTCGACAGAATTTATTCAAGAAGAAGTCAAGAAATTGCGCGATGTTGTTGGTAAAGATGCCGATGATTTTGTCGAGCTTGATGAAATACAAAATAGAAACGTTTGGAAACTGCGTGATAATCTTCTTCAAGCAGTTGTTAATTACACAGAACAAGTGACACTCGATGAAACAGTCCCTGTTCACTTGATTGCGAAACTTTATGATTATACAAAAGAATTAGAACATGAATACGGTGTGTCAATTATGAGTTTTGGTCATGCAGGTGATGGTAACTTACACACCTGTGTTCTACGCGGTGATTTAAGTCAAACTGAGTGGGATACAAAAAGGGATGACGTCTTAACCTTACTCTATGCAAAAATTAAAGAGTATGAAGGACTACCATCCGCAGAACATGGTATTGGTTTAATTAAGAAAAAATATTTTTATCAAATGATGGATCCAACATATATTAAGTATTTACAACGTGTCAAATTAGCCTTTGACCCCGAAAACAGATTGAATCCAGGCAAAGTTTTCGATATTGAGTAAGTAAAAACGATAGGATTTTCCTATCGTTTTTCTTTGTAATAGTTTTGTTGCCATGCTTGTGTGTGTTGAGCAGTTTTGTTTAAGTTTTTGCAAGAAGGTGGATAGACTCGAATCCCCATTTTTCCTTTTGACTCATGACTTCGTAAGATTTTATGATGCAGAAGTACGTCTTTAGGAAACAAAAAGACGCCTTGATGCTGGTCATCAAGTATGTTAATGGCGATAATATCTGGGCTATCTTCATATGCATAAGCTTGATTTTTATTATGACTATCTTTTTCCCAAAAACTAACAAAATATCCTGGCTTTGTAGCTGTTTTCTTAGCAAGTCGTGAGCGGACTGTATGTTTGCTCTTTGGATCTTCGAAGGTAAAGCCTTCATAGTCTTTATTGTGAATTTCATCAGAAAAATCGAGCATGATTGGAAACAAAGGCTTAAGGGTTATGAATGATTTCATGGTATTATTTTGTTAATAAATCAAGAACGGCTTGAGCAGAATCTTTTAAACTTTGTTCATTTCGACCTTCAACACCTAGGTTTGTATAGACTTCCCCAAGTTTTACCCCATTCTGTTGTAATGTTGTAAAGTATTCATCAATCAAGACATCACACATTTCTTGTTTTTGGAGTGGTCCAAATGGATTAGCAAAATAGGATTTTGTAATACCTACTTCATGTGTTGTGGCTTTAGCCATCCGTTTACCTTCAACAAACGTTGCTTTTGCTTCATCTAAATCATCAAAGAAGTTAACACCAATCTTGTCATCATAATTATTGGCATAGAAGAAATAATCAATCGTATGATCACTTGAAACGGTTAGATGGGTTGAAATCGGAATAATAACCCGTGCATTGTTGCTTGACTCAGGATTCATGAAGATGCTTCTGTCCATTGCTTGATATGGTAGACCTCGATCTAAATCATCGAGACGAACAAACGCTCCAACTTCTGATCCTTGCGCAACGATTGTTCCATCGTGGTTCATGAAAACTCCCATATCATCGAAGATAACATCGATATGATCAATTTTATCGTCGCCTAGGTTACCAATTTCTTCAATGATCTCTGATTTTCCAGCGCCTGAATCACCCATGAAAACAACACCATATTTTTCTTTGTTCTCTAAGTAAATATTGACCATGGCACCATGGATTGGTAAATAAGAACGATGCATCATTGCAACGTTGAAACTCGTAAGAATCATTTTCTTCATGTAACCAAAATATTCGATTTTTTCTTGGTAAGCAACCTTTGATACGACCATTTCATTTTCTTTATCGTAGTGAAAGACCATTTCATCGCTATCTTCTTTGTGTCCAAAAACAACCATGATATCTGGTTTTCGTTCAGCAATTTCTTCTGTTGTCGCAAGTTCAAATAAGTTAGCCAAAGATAAACCTGAGAAAATAAAATCTTTGTGAAAGTAAACAAAAGCGAGTAAGCTACCTACTTTAGCTGGATAACAGTAAAAATCGTCCTTTGATAACCACAGATTCTCGATTGGGTTTTCGAATGTCTCTTGGAAATGTCCCTCACGTTTATTTGTTTTCGGATGTAAAATAAGGGGTGAGTGTAATAAAACAGAATCAACAAAGAGTATGTTTTTAAAACTGTCATATTGACTTGGTATTTGTGATGCTTTCTCAATAACTGATACTGATGCATTGGTACCAGCTTTCAATTGTCGGTAAATTTTATTTTTACGCCCTTGAACTTTTTCTTGTAAACTACGATAGAATGCAAGAATACGACCATTAAATTCAGTGTCTTTAGCAATAAAATTAACGGTTTGAGATGGTGATTTTTTTCCAAGATGTAAGACTGAACATCGTTGGTAATTACGCCAGTATTCATAAATTTCTTCAATGAGTCGTTCCACCAGTTCAAGATTATTACTTAAAGGATGTTTAATATCTTCAAGGTTATAAACATGAAGTTGACGGGTGAATTCAATTAATTCATTCACAACATCCTCACCTGTGTATGCTTCAATACGTCGACGAGCATGTCTTGAGGTTTGGTTGATAAATGCTGTTAATAGCGTCTTATAAGACTCACTATTAATAATACTAACTGTTTGCCCAGGAAATCCTTGATTAAAGTTTATAATTGCTGTGTTGCGATTTAGATATAGCGTTTTGCTCATATTTAATCATCCTCTTTTCTATACATTGTTATCATTATACCTTATATTTATAAATCATATGTAAATATTCAATGAAATAACCTGATAATTCATTGAAGTATAGAGATAAATTTGTTAAAAGTGTCATGATTATTAGGAACTTGAACTGTTAGACAAACTTCACAAGATTGCATTTATATTTAAAAACTTTATAATAATGAGTGAAAGGTTGGTGCAGTTTATGATAAGACATGCAAAGCTGGAGGATATTACTGCTATTCGTTTAATAGCAACCATAACATGGGCTCAAGCATACGAATCAATGATTCCAACAAATATTCAAGAAGAATATATTAAAAACAATTACTCAGAAGAAGCTTTAACAAAGAGAATTAATGCAAAAGAAGTTTTAGTGGCAACAGAAGATGACCTCATTGTTGCTTATGCGTACACCCAAATAAAAGAAGATACTTGTTATTTACTCGCAATGTATGTTCTACCAACACATCAACGATCAGGCATTGGTGCTTTGTTGATCAAGTATTTAGTGAGAGAGTATAAGCTTAAAGTCGATAAGATTGTGACGGAAGTTGAAGTCGGAAATAAATCAGCAGAAAATTTCTATCAACAACATAATTTTATTCGAGGAGACTGTGGTTATGGAGAGATTATGGGGCATCCTCTCAAAACAGTGAACTATGAATTAGCGTTAAAATAAATAAAATATACGACAAACAGGAAACTCAAATCACCTTCAGGGCAATGATTTGAGTTTTTTTGTGGACTCACAGCATAATATACTTGTTGATAGCGCTTAAATAGGTCATAATATAGAGGAGAATGGAGGAAATAATGGACATATTCACAAACTCAACACCAAACCTGCTTGATTTTGTTTTTAAGTTCTCTTTATCGTTGCTTTTTTCAGGTTTAATTGGCTACGAAAGAGAAATGAACGAAAGCAGTGCAGGAATCAAGACCCACATTATTGTTGGCGTCTCAAGTACCATGATTGCGATTGTTCAATTGCTATTGACACAACAAATTTATCATCAAAATTTGGCAATGGGAGATATTACCACGGGTTTAGGCAGTGATCCCACACGGCTTATTGCTCAGGTAATATCAGGAATTGGTTTTCTGGGTACAGGTACAATCATCGTGACAAAACGTCATGTATCTGGCCTAACAACAGCCGCTTCAATTTGGACTGTTGCTATTATTGGAATTACCCTTGGAATGGGCATGTACCCATTAGCAATTATTGGTTTTCTATTTATTATCAGTACCTTGTTCATCTTTAAACGAGTCATCAAAGTTAAAAAGACTGAAAAGGTTACGATTAAATACTTGAAAAAGAGCGAAACATCTGAAAAAGTGATGACAGCACTTTTAAAAGTAGATGAACAAGCAGAGATCATTGGCTATGATAGTAAGTTTTATGGCGATGAATTGGTTGCAATTATGACATTTAGAATCACATCGAGTAACTTTGATTTCGATGAGTTCATTCGTTATATTACAACCATTGAAAACATCATCAGTGTCGATAGCACCAATGTTTAAGAACAAATGTAAATATTTGTTCTTTTTTTATAGTGACTTAAAAATAATGATACAATTAGTGATAAAGGGGTGTATACAATGAAACTAGCACATATTGCTGATTTACACATCGGTCGTAAATTGGGAGAGTATGATTTATATGAAGAACAACGTGATATTTTACAACAACTAATCACAATATTTAAGGAAGAAAATATTGACGGTGTCATGATAAGTGGTGATGTTTATGATAAAAACAGCCCCAGTGAAAAAGCCTTTTCACTGTGGAATGATTTTTTAAGTGACTTGCATGACTTAGATATTCATGTCTTTGTGATATCAGGGAATCATGATTCTCAAGAACGATTAGGGGTTGGACATTCAATCTTGCGCAAAGAGAAAATACATATTGTTTCAGATTATCAGGGAAAACTGGTGAGTGTTCAAATAGAGGATGAGTATGGACCGATAAACATTTACATGATGCCATTTATTAAACCGTCATTTGTAAGAAATGTCCATACGGATTACACAGAAAGTACTCACCACAGTGCTGTCAAACGAGTGCTAAGGGATTGTGAAGTTAATCAAGATGAAAGAAATATTCTAATGGCTCATCAATTTGTTGTAAGCGGAGAACTTGAACCAGAATTATCAGATTCTGAAATTGGACCCATGGTTGGAGGCATAGATTCTGTTAATGCCAGCCTCTTTGATGCTTTTGATTATGTTGCATTAGGTCATATACATCGTCCTCAACGCATTCATAAAGATACCATACGCTATGCTGGTACACCGTTAAAATATAGCTTTTCAGAAGTTAGTCACAAGAAAACTGTGCCTATTTTAAACATCACGAATACCCTCGAAGTTTTTTATAGACCGCTGCAGTCGTTAAGAGATGTGAGAGTATTAGAAGGAACATTTGATGATATCTATCTTCAAGGTTTAGAAGAAAAGTCTGATGATTTGATTCATGTTATTTTAACTGATGATCATTTAAGCTATAATCCAATCGGACGTTTAAGGAATGTGTACCCAAACTTACTGACAATGGAATTAAAAAATAATCAACAAAACGAACAACAAGATCTTCAACGCGCAGAAGGTATTCTAGAAATGGCGCCCTTCGAGCTAATTTCAACGTTTTTTAAACAACAAAACGAACGATCATTAAGCGATGAAGAAAAAGACTATTTAATAAGTGTTTTAGAAGGAGTGGATGAAGAATGAGACCCATCAAATTAACAATGAAAGCATTTGGACCGTATGCTAAAGAAACTCTCATCGATTTTAGTCAATTCCATGACGGACTCTATCTTGTTGCAGGTGATACAGGCAGTGGCAAAACAAGTATATTTGATGCCCTTACCTATGCTTTATATGGAGAAGTAAGTGGTTCAATCCGTGATGCATCAATGATGCGGTCTGATTATGCAAGTCCAAGCGATGAAACGTTTGTCGAGCTGCTCTTTTCACATAAAAACAAAGAGTATACAATTCGTCGAAACCCACGTTATCAGCGAGAAAAGTTATCAGGAACTGGATTGACAGAACAAATTGCTCGCTCGTCATTGATCTTACCCAATGGCATCGAAATTGATAATCTTCAAGAAGTAAATCAAACCATCATTGACCTTTTAGGGATTGATGCGAAACAATTCAAACAAATTGTGATGATTGCGCAAGGGGAATTCTTAAAACTATTAAATGCAAGCAGTAGTGAACGCTCACAAATATTTAGAACAATCTTTGATACCCGTCTTTATGAAAAAATCCAAGATAAATTAGCAGATGATGAACGACAATTAAAAAATCAGTTAAAAGTAGAAGAACAAAAAGTTGTAGAAATAAAAGAAAAAGTGAGTAAAGATGAAGATGTTTTAATCACTGAAGTCGAAGATTATCTTAAAAAGAGTATCACTGAAAACACTGTTCAGATTCAAGAACTGACAGAAGGTATTGAGGCGCTAACTAAACAAAAAGAAATCCTCATTAAAACAATAAGTTCAGCTGAGCAACATAATAAAGACTTAGAAAGTTATCACGATCAAATAAAACGACAAATGAACCATCTTCAAGAAAAAGATAACATTTTAAGGTTAAGTAAATTAAGAGATCAAGTCCAAATTTCGCTTCAATCCATCAATCCAATTTATCTTGAATTAAAGAAGACGAGCATGGACTTAAAACGAGAAGAAAGCAAGTTGTTAGAAAGTAAACAAAAACTTAAAGAATTGGATAAGCTACAACTAGACTTAAAGGCTAAAGAAGCCGATATGCTTCAGTTACGTGAAACCTTTGATCAGCGAAAAATTGATTTGAACAGATTGATTGAGACACTCAAAGACTATGAGGTACTTGGTCAACATCAAAAAGAATTAACGGTGTTAAAAGAAAAAACGGTTAAAGAAGAAGTAACATTAATGCATGCGAAAGAACAAAAAGTAGTCTTAAACCAAGCATTAGAAAAAGCAAAAAAGCAAAGCGAATCAATTCATGGTGCTGAGCTTGAAATAAGCAAATTGAATCAGTCACTGGAAGAATCAAAGCGACAACAAGCTGAACTAAATAAAGCAAAGACTGTACTTAAAAAATTGGAAGAAAACAAGAAAAACAAAGATAGCTTGAGCCAAAATTACAGTGAATTACAAAAGAATATCGATATAAAACAAACAGAATATCTTCATGTTGAAACGACATTTTATCATTCACAAGCCGGACTGTTAGCCAAACAATTAATCAATGATAAACCGTGTCCAGTGTGTGGATCATTAGATCATCCTAGCCCAAGCTCATTGAGTGAGACTCTTGTGGATAAGGAAACACTTGATCAATTGAAAGATGCACTGAACATTTTGCTTGAAAATAGAAATAAGTTATCTGAAACATTAGCTGCACTTAACAATCAAATTCAACAAGAAGAGATTGAATTGCAATCATTGGCAGCCTATGGCAAGACAGCACAAGAACAAGTTGAGTCTACACATCGTATTCACTCAACCGTTGAGTCACTCAATCAAAAACTTAACGTATTACAACAAAAAGTTAAAGAAGCAAAAAAGCAACGTGACTATGTAAAACAGATTGAAATTAAGTTGAAAGCGATAGAGACAACCATCGAATCAAGTCAGATTCATACCATGAAAAATGATGTAAATCTAAAAGAACAGCTTTTAAAAACCATTCAAAAGGGACTTCGTTATCCGACAATGAACGAAGCACAAAAGCAGGTAAAAATTAATCAAGCGTCACTGTCTCATGATGAAAAGAAGGTAGACGTGTATCAAAAGGATCTGCAACGATTAGAGAAAGAACGTCATCAAACAAATCATTCAATCACTGAATATGAAAAACAATGTAAACTGAATAAAACGGTCTTAAGCAACCAAACAAAACAGTTCGAAGAGGCTTTGGCTAAATATAATATTCAGGATAAAAAAGAGTTTGAGCGATTGATTAAGCAAGAATCAATGCTTGATGAATACACAAGAAAAATTAATAAGTATGCAACAGATACTGAACGTTTCAATGAAATAATTGTCCATTTAGAGCAACGATTATCATCAAAAGAAGAAAAAGATATCAAAGCCTATCGAATAGAACAAGAACAAATAAATCAAAAGATAAAGAGTAAGACAGACCATAATGATGCATTAAAATATGCTTTAAAAAATCACGAAACATTGCTGCAAGATTATCAAGAGGTTAGTGTTCGATTTAAGCAATTGAATCAACGTTATCAAAATGTATCGTTACTGTCCAAGACAAGTCGAGGACAACTGGAAGGAAAAGATAAAATTTCCTTAGAACAGTATGTGCAATCTGCTTATTTTGAATTTATAATTCAGGAGGCAAATAAACGTTTCAAAAAAATGACCAATGATCAATTTGAACTGTATCGTCAAGAGGAAGCCAGCAACCGTAGAACTCAAAGTGGTTTAGATTTAGAAGTATTAGATCGTTATACAGGCAAGAAAAGGTCAGTGAAATCACTTTCAGGTGGTGAATCGTTTAAAGCGTCCTTAGCACTTGCTTTAGGTTTGAGTGATGTTACCCAATCAACCATTGGAGGTGTTGTCCTTGATGCGATGTTTGTCGATGAGGGCTTTGGTACTTTGGATGAAAAATCATTGGACCAAGCAATACGAACATTGATGGACTTAGCCAGTGAACAAAGGATTATTGGCATTATTTCCCATGTTCCTGAACTTAAACAAATCATCCCTCAACAAATCCATGTACGAAAAGCAAGTGGTGGTAGTGTTGTGGATATGGAAAACATTTAATAACAACGGTGAGAAAATAATTAAATAAAAAATTAGAAAGTAGTTTCAATCTGCTTTCTTTTTCTTGTCTTTTCTAGATAAACCATAAATAATGGTGACGTAAAGGAGGATTGGACCCATGAAATTACAAAGGGGATTACATGTTTCCTGTCAAGCATTAGACGATGAACCCTTGCATTCTTCGTTTATTATGGGGCGTATGGCACTTGCAGCAGTTGAAGGTGGTGCTGTTGGCATACGAGCAAATTCGATTGAGGACATCAAAGAAATCAAACAACTCGTTGATGTTCCAGTGATTGGCATTATTAAGCAAGATTATCCTGAGTGTGATGTGTATATCACACCAACAATGGATGAAATTGATGCATTGGTGGAAAGTGGCGTTGATGTGATTGCAATGGATGCAACAAAGTCACGTCGTCCCAGTGGTGAAACAGTTGAAGAGATGGTAAAAAAAATTAAAGAGAAACATCAAGATATCTTGTTGATGGCCGATTGTTCAACCATTGAAGAAGCCATTCATGCTGATTCTATAGGCTTTGATTACATAGGCACAACGTTAGTGGGCTATACAAACCAAAGCAAAGACTTAAGAATTGAAGACAATGACTTTGAGATTATTCGCGAAATACTTAAAAACGTGAACCATCCTGTTATTGCAGAGGGGAATATTGATACACCTCAAAAAGCTCGAAGAGTTTTAGAATTGGGGTGTGAAAGTGTGGTTGTTGGTTCAATTATTACCCGACCACAAGTTATCACTAAACGGTTTGCAGACGAAATTAATAAAAAGGAGAGAGATTAATTATGATGCAAAAATTAGAAGATTTTTTCCTACCAATCGCTGATAAGTTAGCACAAAACAGATATTTATCAGCAATTAGAGATGGGTTTGTAGCCATTCTACCAGTTATGATCGTTGGATCATTCTTTGTACTTATCAATAATGTTATTATTGGAGAAAATGGTTTTACAAATAAGTTATTCAATATGCCATTTACTTCTTTGACAGAGTTTGGGGCAGTTGTTGTGCCGGCAACCATGTCAATTATGGCTTTATTATTAACATTCACAACGGCTAAATCATTATCAGAAAGCTATGGTGATACAGGTTCAGTTGTTCCTGCAATTGCGGTTGTCAGTTTATTTATTCTGATGCCAGTAACATTTGATGCAGATATGGGAATAGAGTATATTAATACACACTACACCGGTGCAGCATCGATGTTCTCAGCATTTATTGCAGCGATTGCTACGGTCGAACTAGTTCGTTTGTTTTCAAAGGTAAAAGCATTTGTAATTAAAATGCCAGATACAGTTCCACCATCAATCTCACGATCATTTAACCAATTAATTCCAGTTATGTTTACAATTTTAATTTTCGCAATCATTCGAATTATCACAAACAAAATTGGAATGCCATTAAATGATTTAATCTTTAGTGTCATTCAAACACCATTTACAAGCATTGTAAGTTCAGGAATTGGGTTAACGGTTATCTATTTCCTCTATATGCTTTTATGGGGATTAGGAATCCATACTGCCTTTATTTTCAATCCAATCTTAGAGCCAATTTATTTAACAAGCTTAGCAGCAAATGAAGCTGCACATACAGCTGGTCAAGCCATGACTCATGTTATTACAAAACCATTTTTAGATTCTGTAGCATTCATGGGTGGTGCAGGAAATATGCTTGCCTTAATTGTCGCAATCTTAATTGTTTCTCGTCGAGAAGATTATCGAAGCATTGCTAAGTTAGGATTTGCACCTGCACTTTTCAATATTTCTGAACCAATCATGTTTGGTTTGCCAGTTGTTATGAATCCAATTTTAATTGTTCCAATGATTTTATCAACTATGGCAGGCTTGTTAATTGGGGTAATTTCAACCACAATCGGATTTATGGGTCATACATATATTTTAATTCCTTGGACGACACCACCAATCTTAGGATCATTCTTGTCAACTGGAGGAAGTTGGGGAGCGGTACTTACCACTTCATTAATTTTTGTCGCTTCTGTCGCAATTTATGCTCCATTTGTTATGATTATGAATAAGCAAAGAGAAATTAATGCATAAAGTCGTTGCCTTTGATTTAGATTCAACATTAATTGATGAGAACAATCAGATTATTGGTGGTAAAGACACGATTGATCGTCTTCATCAGCTTCATAAATTAGGCTTCAAATTATTAGTCAATACAGGAAGACTTGACCATGATATTCAAAATATATGCTTGCAATATCACTTACCCATTGATGGACGCATTTCACAAAATGGTGCTGTAATTTATCATAACAACAAACTACAAGCAACACTGCTTGATTCAAGTCAGGCGTTGCAGTTCTATGACCAAGTCAAAGACTTGTCAATACGAGTTGAAATGAATACCATTAGTAATCGTTTTTGGCACAGTGACCGAGATCCAGATTTTCCAAAAGAGTTTTATGATTCGAGTCATATTAAAGCAGATTTTAAAGAGATTATTTTAAATCAACCCGTCGTCTTGTTCTTACTGATTGGTAATAAAGATGAAATTGAAAGTGCACGTCAATTAGTTGAACAAAAATTCGACCAGTTGGACGCTGTTAAAACATCAGAAACCTCACTTGAGATTCTGGCTCGTGGTGTTTCAAAAGGTGCAGCATTAACTCAATTATTTGAGTCAATGACCCTTTATGCCATCGGTGATTCGGAAAATGATTATTCGATGTTTGATATTGCTGAAAAAGCATATTTAATTGGGAAAGATAAGCACCCCAAAGCTAAAAACATTCATGAGATACTCGATGCACTTGATGAAATATTAAAAATAGAAAGACAAAGACCGTAAAGCGGTCTTTATCTTTAGATAGGAGAGATAGAGATGAAAATTTTATATATACCCTTAGATGAAAGACCATGTAACTATGAAATACCACAACAGATTGTTAAAGGGAATGA
Source organism: Erysipelothrix urinaevulpis (assembly GCF_009828835.1). Classification (GTDB taxonomy): domain Bacteria; phylum Bacillota_I; class Bacilli_A; order Erysipelotrichales; family Erysipelotrichaceae; genus Erysipelothrix; species Erysipelothrix urinaevulpis. Next base: position 130,513 of record NZ_WTTB01000004.1, on the reverse strand, counting down.
TGCAGTTGAACTCATTGTTCCACCCATAGAATTATTAGGTGAAAAAAAAATATCCGCTGATATAAAGAAATTATGGCATTTTGTTGAAGAAAATATTTCTCAAGTTCAAGGGGCTGTTCTTAGTATCGATACCTTGTTATTTGGAGGGCTAATTCCCTCAAGAATTCACCATTTAAGTCAAGAAGACGTTGAGTGGTCCATCAACAAGATTAGAAATCTCAAGAAATTAAACCCAACCTTAAACTTGTATGCCTTTGAATGCATTATGAGATCACCTCAATATGATTCGTCAGAGGAAGAACCCGATTATTATGAAACACATGGCTATGCCTTGCATCGGAGGGCATACCTTAAAGATAAAGAAAACAGAGATAGTCTAACAGACATTGAAATGAAGGAACTAAAAGAAATTGAGATACCAGAAAACTATCTTCAAGATTATGAATGGCGTCGAGATTTTAATTTAAACTATAATCTTGAAGTTGCTCGCTTAGTCAAAGAAGGAATCCTTGATTTTTTAGTTATTCCCCAAGATGATTCATCTGAGTATGGCTATACAGCCATTGCTCAACAAAAGGTTGTCAAGTATTTGAGTCAGCACGATTTGGAAAGTAAGATTAATATTTATCCTGGCGCTGATGAAGTCGGAACATCTCTACTCGCGCGTTGCTTGAATGATACAAAAAATAGACTGACCAAGGTTTATGCATTCTACAGTTCAACCTTAGGGCCTACAATTGTTCCAAACTATGAAGATAGACCAATGCATGAGAATTTGAAATATCATTTAGATGTTACACAGTCTATGCTTGTAAATAGTCCAGAGGAAGCCGATTTTATTTTAGCTATTAATGCTCCAGGAAAGGTTATGGAAGAAGCTTTTGATCAACAAAATCGTGATATTACTTATACATCACATCGAAATTTACTTTATTTTGTTAAAGAAATTAACCGATTGATTGACAAAGGATACCAGGTATCAATTTGTGATTCTGCATTCTCAAATGGTGGTGATTTACAACTGATTAAATACTTAGATGAGTTTGAACTTTTTGACAAGCTTTTAGCATATGCAGGTTGGAATACTAACTCCAATACATTGGGTACAGTCTTAGGGAGTAGTATTTACTTTTTTGATCAGGCGTATGAGAATCGACACGAACCAATAATCTATCGTTTATTAGAAGATGGTTTTTACCAAGCTGAGGTCCGCCAAGAAATTGTTAATGCTTATTTACCAATCCATGGTTTATCTTATTATAATTTTAAAGATAAACAAGCACTTGTCGAAGAAGAAATAGCGAAATTAATACAAATACGATATAATGAACTTAAGTTAGCTCAAGTTATAAAAATCGAAACGATTAATGTATGGATGCCATGGAAACGTATGTTTGAAGTTGGACTAAACCTCAAAATTAAAAGCTAGGAGACAAAGTGTGAACGATACAATTATTCAAGAGATACAGGATAAGTATAATGAGTTTTCATCAAGTGAACGTGAATTAGCCGATTTTTTCTTGCATAATCGAGAGAAGATAGATTTTAGTGCTCAAAATATTGCGAAAATGAATTATGTTTCAGAAGCGACAGTTTCTCGTTTTTCACAACGATTAGGGTATCAAGGATATCGAGAATTCATTTTTGTTTATGAACGTTTTTTAGATCAAGAAGAAATAAAGTTTGATTTATTAACTCAAAATGTCTTGTTTACGTATAAAGATCTTTTGAATCAAACCTATAGTTTGATTGATGAAGAGCAAATTCGACGTATCGTTCTTATGCTTAACAATTCAAATTATGTCTATATATATGGAAAAGGAAATTCAGGTTTATGTGCACGAGAGTTTAAAATGCGTTTTATGCGCTTAGGACTTCATGTTGAATCTGTTGTTGATACACACCTCATGAAGATGAACAGTGTCCTAATGGATCCAAAATCAGTGGTCATTGCGATATCGATGAGTGGGCAAAATCTTGTTCAATATTTGGAGAAGGCCAAAGAACGGGGCGCTAAGACGATTATGATTACGGCACTACCAAGCGATAAAATGTTTGAAGTTTGTGATGAAGTGTTAGTGAGTGCAAGCATCGAAGGTTTAGATGTTGGAAATGTGATCTCACCTCAATTTCCAGCCTTGGTGTTAATGGATATCATTTATTCCCATTTCTTAAATAAAGGGTTTGCTAAAAAACAAAAGTTACTTGAAGATACATTAACGTACATCAAGGAATAAAGGGGGCTTATTATGCAAGAAAACATGAAATATAATATGGATACTTATCAATTTAGAAAAGATGTCTTAGAGAAAATACTGAAAATTATCGATAAACAATCAACTACACCTAAAGGAGGAACGCTCTTCTTTGGGGATTCATTAGTGGAATTGATGCCTTCAAATGTTCCTGTTATTAATAATGGAATTGGTGGAATGAGTTCAAAAGCATTGGAAGGCTTGCTTGACGAACTTGTTATTAAGTTTGAACCAGCGAAAGTTTACCTTCATATAGGAACGAATGATCTTGGACAAACAGTTATGGATAGTCCTCGAGATATTGCCCAAAATGTTCAACGCTTGTTTTATATTCTTAAAAGGAATTTACCAGATGCAGAATTGAATTTAATTTCTACGTTACCTAACATTGATGAACTCGACAGTATGCAATCGACAAATCGTGGGATGAGAACACGAGATCTCATTGAACTCCTTAATAAAGAATATCAATATCATCTTGAATTACTGGATGTAAACTTCATTAATTTATACCCCGCTTTATTTAATGAAGAAGGACAATTAATGACTGAGTTGTATCAAGATGGCTTACATGTGAATGAAAAAGGATATAAATGCCTCATGGACTATTACAAAAAACACTACTAAAGTAAAATACTTAAACTCCCTTAATCAGGGAGTTTTTTTAATATTATCAATTATTTATTTATTTATAAAAATATGATTTGCTCTTAGAGTATAAACATTATATCATGGTATATACCGCGGGTGTGGACTATACCACTATGCGTCGAAGATTATTGATGAGTTAGAGGAGGAAGACGCTGTGTCTTTTATTAGAAAAAACATGAAGAAAATTGGTATTTCTTTATTATCATTAACTATTTTAATAACAAGTATTAAGATGGATTTTATAACTGAAGCAAATACTAAAACTGCGAATGTTGAATTAACCACCGATGATACATTTGAGTCAAATGGTGGACAATACACTGCAGAACATATTTTTAGTCAATACAATGTATTTAGTTTTGGTGATGTCACCAGTATGCATATTAACGGTGCAATAATATCCCAAGAGGATCTTTTTAGTGTGTCGTCCATTGATATGAATAAGCTAACCTATACAAAGGGCGTTGGCGGTGTCGCTTTTTCAGACACAACAGGAGACTTTAAAACACTAAATTCAAGTTACATTAAAGGTTTAGTTGAAATGAAGTATTCTGTTAACCAACCCATTAATTTTTATGTTGGACTTGTTAATGATTTAAAGTACGAAAATTGGCGTTACACAATTAATGGTAAAAATGCGAATACAGAATCAAAGGCAATTTATGAAACTGATACCTATGTGGATTGGGATAAAGCATATTCCAATTTAAAAGCAGAATCAAAGAAAATGGCACAAGTTGCTGAATTTACTATATCTGAAGAAGATATAAAACAACGAGGCTTGGAAACATATGTTTTGGTTAAACCAGGACAACAAATTGTGATTCCAGAACATTTGCATGATCAAATTGATTATTTAATGTTTGAGAGTAAGAGCATATTTGATACTGAACTCACTATCATATCTTACTTAAAAGGTGGGCAAGTTAGAGAATTGCCAATTAAGTATGGTGCAAGTGAAGCGGGTCAACATCATAATAATATTGAAACGGGTTGGCATCCTGGTTCAGCGTTTGGTTCATACCCAAGTGCTCAAGGTATTAACATTATTAATAATTATCCTTATGCAACAACTATTGTAAACAATGGAAATAGTGGTGCTGCTTTTAGTACAGGTCAAATTCTAGCTTTAGATGCAACAATTTATAACACGGCAGGTAATATTAATGGTAACCAAATTGTAAAGAATATTTATACAACATCTGAAATTCATATGTGGCCTCTATCGGTTCCCATCACACTTCCTAAAACAGTTGATGTGAATGTATCGAAAACGTGGTTAGGAAAAATAGGTGAAGCTGTTACAGTAGAATTACTTGCTGATGGTCATGTAAAAGAAACGGTTGTTTTAAATGAAGAAAACCAATGGCAACACGAGTTTTCTAATTTAAAAGAAAAAAATCAACAAGGGAAAGTGATTGAATATTCTGTCAATGAAGTTGATTTAGACAAGTATCAAGGAGAAATTAAAAATCTTGGTAATCATCATTATGAAATCATCAATAAAAACTATGGTGAGACCGCATTAACAATCAATAAAAAGTGGCTTGGTTTTGTTGAAAATTTTGCTAAAGTAGATTTACTCGCCAATGGTGAAATTAAAGAAACAATTGAATTACGAGAAGAAAACAATTGGACTTATACTTTTGAAAAACTACCAGAGTATGATGATAAGGGAATAATAGAATACTCAATCAAGGAACACGACAGTGATAAATATAACGCAGTTATCAAAGAGACTCCAACAGGGTTTGACATTATTAATGATAACCGCGGAATCACCGATGTTTCGGTTAAAAAAACATGGCTTGGGCTTCAAGGTGAAGCTGTTAAAGTCAATTTACTAGCAGATAAAAAAATTATTGATACAGTCACTTTAGATGACACAAATCAATGGAACCATGTTTTTAAAAATCTTCCTAAGTTAACCAATGCAGGGAAAGCGATTGTCTACGAAGTCGAAGAACTTAATGCAGAAAAATACAATCCGCAAATTATACAATCAGGAAATTCCTTTGAAATTATTAACACAAATCTTGTAGATAGAGAAATTGAAATAACGAAAGAATGGATTGGAAAAGCTGAAGGACCTGTTATCGTTGAGCTTTTGGCGAATGGGAAGGTTTTAAAATCGGCTGAATTAAATCCGAATAATGAATGGCATCATGTATTTGATGGCTTGTATACATACGATGCAAAGGGTGAAGAAATAAAATATACTGTGAACGAAGTTGATGGGGAGCAATACAACTATCAAATTGAATCAACAGATACAGGATTTAAACTTATCAATACACACTTTGGTAAGACACATGTTGATATCACAAAGACATGGCGTGGTGAAATTGGTGAATTCGTTGAAGTTGAACTAATGGGGAATAATCAATTTGTAACAAAAACAGTCTTAAATAATACGAATAATTGGCATTATCGATTCGATGATTTACCACTTTACGACACAGCAGGGAATGAGATTATCTATACTGTAAATGAAGTAAATGGTGATTTATATGACGCAAAAATTGTTGAATTAGACAAAAATTCGTTTGAAATAATTAATACCAATCTTGGCGATAGAGATCTAACAGTGAATAAAAAATGGCGAGGACATGTTGAAGGTCCTGTTACGATCAAGTTATTTAAGAATGGAAATGGTTTGAAGGAGATAGAACTCAGTCACGATAATAATTGGACCCATACATTCAGTAATTTAGAAAAATTTAATCCAGATGGAACAGAAATAAAGTATACGATTGAAGAACTTGGTAGTGATCAATTTGAAAAAGTTGACATTCAACACGTGAATGGTCAGTTTACAATTACTAACACAAACCTGAAGGAAACATCAATAAATGTACAGAAAAAATGGATTGGTCAACAAGAAGATCATGTTGTCATTGAGTTATACAAAGATTCTAAAAAAATAGAAACGGTCCAACTTGATGAAAGTAATCATTGGATGCATGAGTTTAAAAACCAACCGGTCTATAATGATGATGGTTCAAAGATTTATTATGAAATTAAAGAAGTCAATGGGCACCTTTATGATGCGAAGATAAACGAACTTTCTGAAAATAATTATGAAGTCACGAACACTAATTTAGGCTTGACCAATGTTGAAGTCAAAAAAACATGGATTGGGAAAGCAATTGATGAAGTAGAAGTGAATTTAATGGCGAATGGTAGTCTAAAAGATACACATGTCTTAAATAGTTCAAACAATTGGTCAACGACGTTTGATGCACTCCATAAATATGATAACAATGGAACGCCTATTGAGTATACAATCACTGAAAGCAATGGTGAGTTATACGATGCTAAAATTAAAAAAATAAGTGACAATTCGTTTGAAGTGATCAATACAAATTTGGGAAGCAAAGACATTGTTATTAATAAATCATGGATTGGTAAAAAAGAAGAAGTGATCGTTCATTTATTAGCAAATGCTGAGTTAAGAGATAGCGTTAAGTTAAATGATAAGAATAATTGGACCCATACTTTTAGCAATCTTGATGAATATGATGCAATGGGACAGACCATTGACTATACTCTTGACGAAGAGAATGGTGACCAGTATAAAGTTGAAATCAATCAAGAGGGTAATACTTTTAACATAACAAATACAAACAAGGGAAAAACAAACGTTAGTATCAAGAAAACATGGCTTGGAAAAGCTGAAAAAGAAGTTCAAGCAACTTTGATGGCAAATGATGTCAAAGTTAATCAGGTTCTGTTAAATGATCAAAACAATTGGAGCCATGTATTTGAAAATTTAGAAAAGTATGATGATGACGGACATATCATTAACTATGCGGTTGAAGAAGTAAACGGTGATCAATACGATGCTCAAATTAATGAAATTAGTGAAAATGAATTTGAAATCATTAATACAAACACCGGCATAAAAACACTCTCAATCAGTAAGACTTGGATTGGAAAACAAGAAGACTTGGTCAAGGTTAACTTATTAGCTGACCATAAAGTAAATCAGACAGTGATCTTAAATGAGGAGAACGCTTGGTTCTATGAATTTGAAAATCTTCCGCTGTACAATCACGATGGTACTGAAATTGTTTACGCAATTGAAGAAGTCGATGGCGAAAAATATAATGTTGAAAATGTTCAACAAAGTACTAATCATATTGAACTGATTAATACAAACAAAGGTTCAACAAGTGTTGATGTGAAAAAAGAATGGATTGGTGCAAAAGCAGAACAAGTTGTTGTTGACTTACTTGCCAATGAGAAAGTCATTAAAACTGTATCTTTATCAGAAGAAAACGGTTGGAAGTATCACTTCGATAACTTGAGTCTTTATGATGATAATGGGCAGGAAATTAATTATTCAGTTGCAGAAAAAGATGCTGAACAATACTCGGGTTTGATTGAAGAGATTAAAGCCCATGAATTTGTTATTACAAACAAAAATTTAGGTGAACGCTCCCTCCACATTAACAAAGAATGGATTGGGAAACAGGAAGGACCTGTGGTTGTAAAACTCTATAAAAATGGTAATGGGATTAATGATGTTACATTAAGCCAAGACAATAATTGGTCCTTTACTTTTGAAAAACTTGAAAAATATAATCACGATGGGACCGAAGCAATTTATACGATTGAAGAAATGAATAGTGAACAATTTGATGTTGAGATTATTGAACAAGACAATGGTTATAAAATTATCAATACACATTTAGGAGATACATCTGTTGAAGTCGTCAAAAAATGGATTGGTGAAGCTGAAGAGTCAATAGATGTTGAACTATTAGCGAATGACCAAGTCATTGAAACAGTCGCTCTTAATGCTTCAAATCAATGGAAACATAAATTTGAACACTTAGATAAATATGACGTTCATGGTGAAACAATTACTTACACTGTTCATGAAGTGGATGGCAATCGATTCAATGCTGTTACATTGGAAACAAAACCGAATACCTTTGAGATAACCAACACTAATTTAGGCTTAACAAAAGTAGATGTTAAAAAGACATGGATTGGTAAAGCGGTGAACGAGGTAGAAATTGAGTTGTACGCGAACGAACAAATTCTTGACAAAGTGATTTTAAATGACCAAAACGACTGGTTCCACAGTTTTAATGATTTAGATAAATTCGATGCAGATGGAAATTTAATAAAATATACAGTGGATGAAGTAGATGGTAGTCGTTATGATTACACCATAAAAGAAATCGCTGCTCAATCATTTGAAATCATTAATACAAATACAGGCCAAACTCAAGTAGACGTTAAGAAAGTATGGAATGGTAAAGCTGAAGAGGTTGAAATCAATTTATTAGGGAATGAAACACTTCTTGAAACAGTGAATCTTAACGATATGAATGAATGGAAACATTCATTTACGAACCTACCAAAATATGATGCGGCTGGAAAAGAAATTACGTATACTGTCAAAGAAACTAATGGAGATTTATTCAATGCGAAGATAGAAACAATTGCTCACAACTCTTATGAAATCACTAACACAAATCTTGGTAAAACCAAGGTAACTGTTGATAAACTTTGGAAAGGGAAAGCAGAAGAATCAGTAACCATCGAACTCTATGCAGATGATAACTTAATTCAAAGTATGAAATTATCAGAAGAAAATCAATGGACACATACCTTTGAAAATCTAGAAAAGTATACTAGACTTGGTGAAAAGATAGAGTACACCATTAAGGAAGTGGATGCAGAGAAGTACAATGCAAGTATTAAAGAACTTGCACCTGACCATTTCCAAGTTGAAAACACTAATTTAGGAAAAACTCAGGTAGATGTTAAGAAAACATGGATTGGGAAAGCAGAAAATGATGTTGAAATTACTTTGCTGGCAGATCTTCAAGAAATTTCGACCATAACACTCAGCCCAGATAATGATTGGAAGTATACATTCATTGATTTGGATAAATATCATCAAGACGGACGTGAAATCGTTTACTCTGTTAAAGAGCTAAATGATCAAGACTTTGATGCAGAAATCAAGGAATTAAATGTTAATTCTTTTGAAATTATTAATACAAATCTAGGAACAACATCAAGAAAAGTTGAAAAAGACTGGATTGGTAAAATTACGGGACCAATTACTGTGGAACTTTATAAAGACAATGTCAAATATAAAGAAGTTTCATTAGGAAAAGACAATGTTTGGTCTTATGTTTTCAAAAACTTAGACGTCTACAATAAAGATGGCAGTCATATCCGTTATGAGATTAAAGAAGTGTTTGATGCAACCTTTGATGTTTCAAGTAAAGTTGTTGGTGACACCACAAAAATTACCAACAAGAACCTAGGAGAGACTGAGGTTAACGTCACCAAACGATGGATTGGTAAAAAAGAGTCCGCGGTCATTATTAATTTGTTGGCCAATGGGGATATTGTTGACACAGTTGAACTCAATCAAAGTAATTCATGGAGTCATGGGTTTAAACAATTAGATAAATACGATAAGCATGGTCATGAAATTATCTATACCGTGGATGAAGTCAATGGCAAAAACTTTGATTATGAGGTTGTTGAAACAGCAAAGAATTCATATGAAATAACAAATAAGAACCTTCAAGAAACTTCCGTTAACGTGAAAAAAATATGGAATGGTAAAATTGAGGAATTTGTAGAGATTAATTTATTTGCCGATGATTTACTCATTGATACAATTAAATTGAATGATGAAAATGCATGGCATCATGAATTCAATAAACTCGATAAATATGATACCGATGGTCATGAAATTGACTATACAGTTCAAGAAGTAAATGGTGATTTGTACAATGCCACGGTCACTCAAGTATCATTGAATAACTATGAAATAACTAATCACAATCTTCAGGAAACAGATGTTTCAATTACGAAGGAATGGATTGGGAAAAAAGAAGAAGCAACAGTTTACTTGTATGCGGATGAAAAATTGGTGGATCAAGTAAGCTTGAATGCAGAGACAGGCTGGACCTATACATTTGAAAATTTACAAAAGTATACAAAAACAGGTCAAGAAATTAAGTACTCAGTTCAAGAACAAGATGCGATGAAATATGATGCAACAATCGAAGAAATAAGTAAGAATGATTTTGTTATTACGAATACAAACTTAGGGCAAACAGAAGTTAGTGTAAAGAAACAATGGATTGGTAAAGCAAACAATGAGGTCGTCATTCATCTTTTAGCAAATGGAACAAAGATAGAGACGGTCACATTGAGTGATGACAATTCATGGTTGCATAAATTTGAGGGGCTTGATCGATATGAAAGTAATGGTCAAGAGATAAGCTATACAATAGAAGAAATAGATGCAGAATTATTTAATGCAGAGATTATTGAAAACGAAAAAAATAGTTTTGAGATTATTAATAAAAATCATGGCAATCGTTCAATTGAAATTACAAAAACATGGCAAGGAACCCAACTTGAAAGTGTGGAAGTTGATATCCTCGCGAATGGTAAATGGATCGATACAGTTACCTTGACGAATGAAGGAAATTGGACTTATACACTTGATGATTTAAATGATTATGATGAGAATGGTGTTGTCATAGACTATACAATTGTTGAAAAATATTATGACAATTATGATGTCATATTGTCCGGAGATGCAGATGAAGGATTTGTACTTCATAATATTGAAATAACACCTGCAAAACCAGACAAACCAAAAGAAGTTTCACCCGAATCGAAAGAACCAGAAAAACCTAGCGATAGTGATGTATTAGCAGCCGAAAAAGAACCAACTCTTCCAAGAACTGGAATGGGTTTCTCGACACAAATATATCTTGGTGGAATACTTTCAATGATTGGATTAATTATCAAGAGAAAAAGTAAAAAGTAGTGAGAATTAGAAGCATTGATCGAATGATTAATGCTTTTTCTTTTGAGAAATTGTGATTATGATGAAACATTATTTCCTGAAAAACATGACCATAGAGTAATAGATTATCAAAAATTACTAAAAGTAGGAAAAAGATGATAGTCGATAAAGATGATTTTAAAAAAATAAAGTGATATAGTATTGAATGCGAAAGAGTTAGAAGAAGGAGAATATTGATGAAGAAAAAGAATGTGCTAACTATAGCACTTGTTTTTATGTTGCTTATTGGGCAAATGAGCGTTTATGCTGATGTCGAAGCCCCAAGCACAACCGATATCAACGCTTTATCCCCAGATATAGAGAAAGAAGACTCTGTTAAGGAAGAACATAACAATGAAAACAATCAAAAAATAGAAGAAACATTAAGTGAGGAAGCAATTCAAGAAGAAGAAATTGTTACAGAAACTGAATTAAATCTTCGTGATCCCGAAAATATCCTTCAGGACAATCAAGACAATGTAAAGTTTTCAAATTTTAAATTATTGATTGATGGTAAAGAACTTGAAGATGGAACAGTTTTAACACCAGGATCATTTAAAAATAAAAAAATAAATTACATCGTTGATTGGGCGATTAATCCAGATTTAGTTTTAGTGACTGGAGATTTTTTTACGTTTAAACTCCCAGATGTTATTGACATTAAGTCAGTGAATCAAGATGGACCACTTCAGAACGTCATGTTGGATGGTGAAATAATTGGCCAATATTTAGTTGAGAATGGTCAGTTGATGTTTAAATTAAAAAGTAGTGACCTTTTTAATGATGTTGAAGGACACATTAATTTAGAGTTTGAACTGAAAGAAGAGTTATTTGAAGAAAAACAAACAATTGAAATAAAAAATCCATTTACTTTAGAGGATTATGTCTCAGTTGTAATTGATGAAGAACGTGTCGCAAATAATAACTCAAAAACAAGTCAAGTTAAGGACAAAGAATTTGTCGAATGGACTATTAATGTCAACCGTAATGGTGATAAATTAGAAAATATTGTGGTTGAAGATAGCATTGATCCTGCTTTAACAATTTTACCAGATGGTGTTGAGGTTTATAAATTGATTTATAACCCACGTGGAGAAATTGTTGAGACACTTGTAGTCAACGAAGGCATTATGATTGATGGTCAAGATGTTAAGGTTGACTTAGGTACGATTAATGAGGCCTATAAAATAATTGTTAAAACGAAATATAATAAAGAAATTCCACTAACCGGAAATGAGAAAAATCCTGAAGTTATTCATAATCATGCAGTGATTAAAAACAGTGAAACAGACGAACAAGTTCAACGTGTATCGGCTCAAGCTCAGTTAAGATTCGCTCCAATTGCTCATAAATCGTCATTAGGATACGATATGGCTAACCGTGAAATGACATGGAAAATTGTTTATAATTCTGACAAACGTCTCATAAAAAACCCATCATTAACTGATGTTTTTAATGGCGATGTTATGAATTTTATCGATGAAAGTTTAGAAATTAAAATTGGCGGTAAAAAGATTGAGAACCCACAACAATATTTAACCCAGAATAAAGAGGGTGGTTTTGATTTTAATTATGGAGAAATCAAAGATGTTGTTGAAATTACTTATAAAACAAAAATTAAAGACACCATCATTAATCCAAATCCTAATGATTTCATGAACGTGATTGAATTAGATGGTACTCAAATCGGGGGTGCCAAACCTGGAATAAATAATGGTTTTATCGTTAAACGAGCTGGCCGTGTTGATTATAAAAATCAAAGAATTCCATGGACAATTACGATTAACCAAAGTTATCAAATGATGGAAAATATTTTAATTACGGACACATTAGCTTCTTTAGGTCATGATATTGACTTAAATTCAATCGAAGTTACAAAGATTACGAAAGATAATCGTGGTATTCGACCGGAAAAAATTGAACGTGTTGAAGCATCTGAATACATTTTAAAAGAAACTGATGCTGGTTTTACCCTTGAAATGAATGAATCAAGTGATAGTCAATTCTTTATCTCGTTTTATTCAACATTTGATACGAGCTTGATTGATACAGAAGATACAAACAATGCTAATGATTATAAACTTGATAAAAAAGCGATCAATAAAGCTGATTTATATTTTGAAAATAGCGATTTGCCTGATGGTCATTACAAAGGATCATCGACAGCTGAGCAAACGATTTCTGATTACTCATTAAAAGATGGGGCGAAATTTGGACGCTATAATGCTGAGACAAAAGAAATTACATGGTATTTATTCATTAATGCCAATAAATTAACAGAAAGTACTAAAGTATATGACGTTTTATCAGGTAATCAAGACTTTATGTTACCGTTAATTTTTGAATATGCTAAATTTGATTATGATCAAAATGCGAACTTAAATCCGTTAGCCTTTGAGCGTTTAGCTTACACGTCGGCGGATAAAATCATTTCAGACAAAGAATTAGTAAATGAAAAAGAGTTCAAGATTACTGTTGATCATGGATTAGAAGAGAGTATTGTACTAAAATACAAGGCAAATTTAAATGATAAATTAATCACCGGTGATTACATTAACAAAGCAATTTTGGTGAATGATAAAGGTAACTCAACCGTGGTCCAAGAAGAAGTCTTGGTTCCAAATAGTGGTAATCATTTGAGTAAATCTCAAGTAACAGGTGGTCTTGCTCCATTCTTAAATTGGGAAATGCGTATTAATGCTTCTCAGTCTGTTTTAGAAAATATTAAAGTCATTGATCAAGTGGATATGAATCAAAGTTATGTCAGAGATTCACTTAAAGTGTATGACAGTAACGTATTTTCAAATGGTGCGCTTGAAAAAGGGAAAGCCCTTCAAGAAGGAACAGATTATAGTGTTGTGTTTACCACAGATACTGAAGGAAATGAGTCCTTTACACTTGAATTGCATCCTGATGGGAAAACAAGAGTCGAAAGAGCCTATTTCGTTTCTTATCAAGTCATGTATTCAGCTCCTGAAAATCTACAAGGTCATTCATTCAATGTAAAAAATGATGTTAAAATGGAAGCAGATACAGTTGACAGTGAAGACATTACTGTTACGGATAGCGTGACAAGTAGTAATTTGAGTTCTGCTGGTGCAGCGACTGCAAAGAATGCCCAAGTGAGCTTTCAGAAAGTAAGTGAGAACGGGAATGCCCTTGAAGGTGTTAAGTTTGAATTTTACTATCTGGTAGGTGGGAAAGAAGTCTTTGTCACTGAATTAACATCCGATAGTCAAGGGATGGTTAAAGCGGACAAAATGCGTGCAGGTCGTTATTTAATTAAAGAAATTTCAACCGTTGATGGTCATGTAATTTCTGAAAAAGTCTTCGAAGAACCAGTTGCTGATCATAATGGCTACATTACGATTAAAACAAACAGTGAAAATGATCTTGGTCATGTTGAAAACAAATTTAGAAAAATCAACATCAAAAAAGAATCATCGAGTCAAGGAGAGCTAAATGGTGCTCAATTTGAACTTTTTTCAAAACTTGATGATGGAACATGGAAGCTAATCGAGACATCCAATGTCACAGGCGCTGATGGTCTTGCTACCTTCAATAATCATTCACAAGGAATCTTACCTGGCTTTTATAAGGTTAAAGAAATCAAAGCGAGTGAAAATCATATTTTAAATACAAGTGAACTAGAATTTGTCATTTCTGATACTGATCAGGTGACAGAAAGTTTTACTTATTCTTTTGAAAACCATCAAGGATTTGTAGAATTAATTAAAGTTGATGGTGAAGATTCAACGAAGTTCTTGGAAAATGCTAAGTTTAACTTATACCACAATGAGCACTTAGTGGGAACTTACACAACGAATGTTGAAGGTAAAATAAATGTTGATAACTTAGCACCTGGTGATTATTACTTCCAAGAAGTAAAGGCACCTGATTCATACTTAATCAACAATGAAAAAATTACATTTACCATTGAAAATGAATCTGATAAAAAAGTTGTGAAAGAAGTTGAAGCTACAAACTACCAAGCATCCATAGAGTTTTCTAAAAAGGATGAGAAAAACAATGGTTTAAGCAATGTTAGATTTGAATTAGTGGATGAAGATCAAAATGTGATTCAATCCACAACAAGTAATTCAGAAGGATATGTACAATTTAAAAATGTTAATGAAGGTCAATATACAATTAAAGAGGTTAGTGCTTTAGATGGCTATGTCTTAAACAGTACATTGATTGATGTCGTTGTACCAAAATCAACGAATCAAAGCCTTAAAAAAACCCTTGATGATTTCATCAACTATAAAGCACAAATTAAGTTTATTAAAATTGATGAAGCAGGTCGTCCACTTGCCAATTCAGAATTTGAACTTAGAAATGAAAACAATGAGCTAGTAGCTGTTGCGACATCCGATGCAAAAGGGCAAGTTATTTTTAAAGAACTGAGTCCTGGACACTATCAAATCAGCGAAACAAAGTCTGATGAGAATCATTTAATTAACTTAGATAAAATCAATGTTGTTGTACCCAAAGAATTTGAAGGGCAACCTATTATCGATCTTAAAGATTTTGTGAACTATCAAGCAAGCATTGAATTCATGAAAGTGAATGAAGAGCAAAAAGCATTAGCAAACAGTGTCTTTGAACTTATTGATGAACAAGGTGATTCAGTTAAAACAGCAACATCTGATGAAAATGGTAAGGTCTTGTTTGAGAATATTAAACCTGGATCTTATGAAATTCAAGAAGTGAAAGCAAGTGATGGCTACTTAATCAATACAGAAACCGTCAAGGTCAGTGTTCCTAAAGAATTTTCTGGAAAAATTACACTGAATGAAAATGACTTTATAAACTATCAAGCCAAGATTGGCTTTAACAAGAAATCTGCTTCAGGAAATCCACTTAAAGATGTTGTCTTTGGTTTATACAATCAACAAGATGAATTGCTTGATACTTTAACATCCAATGAAGCAGGACGGGTTGAGGTTGATGGCTTAAAACCTGGTTCATATTCAATTAAAGAGTTAGAAACAGTTTCAGGCTATATCTTAAATTCAAATGAAATTAGTTTTGAAATCCCAGAGTCTTTCTCAGGGAAACTTATCAAAGAACTTGATGATGTCATTAATTACAAGGCTCAAATAGAATTTACGAAGAAAAATAGTCAAGGCGAAGTATTGAGTGATAATAAATTTGCATTGATTGATGCTACAGGTGACATTGTTACTGAATCAATCAGTGATGTTAATGGTTTAGTAACATTCAAGAATGTAGAACCAGGTCTTTATACGATTAAAGAACTTGAAGCAAGTGTTGATTACCTCCTCAACGAAACTGTTGTCAGTGTGGAAGTCCCATCAACATTCAATGGAAATCCAATCATTAAAATTGCTGATTTCATTAATCACAAAGCAAATGTTCAATTTAATAAAGTAAATGAAGCAGGAACGGCAATCGCTGGCTCGATCTTCGAACTTAAAGATTCAGAAGGAAACCTACTTCAAACGAGTGAATCTGATGAGAATGGCTTGGTCCAGTTTACTGAATTAAGTCCAGGTGATTATGAAGTAACTGAAGTAAAAACACCAAGTGAATACTTATTAAATCGTCATAAAGTTTTATTTACAGTTCCTGAAAAAAATGAAGGAAAAGCAAGTATTAAACTGGATGACTTCATTAACTATCAAGCAAGTATTGAATTTAATAAAGTTAATGAAAATAAAGAAATATTAGCGGAAAGTACATTTGTATTAATAAATCAATCCCAGGAAATTGTACGTGAAGCAGTTTCTGATGAAACTGGAAAAGTTTTATTCAATAATGTTGCTCCTGGACATTACACAATCAAGGAAACTCATGCAAGTCATGGTTATTTAGTGAATGAAGAAGTCATTGAGGTGGATGTCCCTACTGAACATGAAGGTAAATTAACCCTAAGTCTTTCTGACTTTATGAACTACACGGCAATGGTTCAGTTTAATAAAGTTGATCAAAATGGTAATGGCTTAAATGGTGTTGTCTTTGGTTTATATGATGCTCAAGGCACATTGTTAACTCAAGTCGAATCCGATGAACAAGGACTTGTTAAAGTCGACGGTTTAGCACCTGGAAGCTATGTATTTAAAGAACTCCAAGCTAAAGAAGGTTATATTCTTAACAGTCAAGAAATACCGTTTGAAGTTACAGATCGAAACCTTGGAAAATTAGAAATTGAACTTGAAGATTTTGTAAACTATCAAGGGTCAGTTCACATTAAAAAGGTTGATGAAAACGGTGAATTAATTACGGACTATGTCACAGAATTTAATTTACTCGATCGTGATAAGAAGATAATTACCGAAAATCTAGTCACAATAGAGGGCGTATTGCATCTTGAAAATTTAGCCCCTGGACATTACTTCCTACAAGAAGTAAAAGCACCAGAAGGGTTTGAACTTTCAACAGAATTCCTTGAATTTGAAATTCAAGAATCGTTTGAAGGAGTCTATGAAGCAGAAACCCTTGAATTTGTTAACCATTCAATTGAAGAAGCACTAGGAGCAGGTAAAACTCCATCATTACCAAGCACAGGTTTAGGTAATACAACATTGTATATCAGTCTTGCTTTAACAATGATTGGAATGATTCTTCTTGTTGTTTCAAAGTTAAAAAAAGATTAAAAAATACGAAAAAAAAGATTGTTTACATTTTAATGTAAGCAATCTTTTTTGATTATAAACTATTGGCTGCCTTAATGGCTTGTTCGTAATCAGGATCTTGAGCCATATCAGGAACAATTTCGCTATATGTAATGATTCCATCTTTGTTAACAACGAAAATCGAACGTGCTAAGACTTCAAATTCAGGCATCCATAAGCCAAATCCTTCTTGGAATGTTGTATCTTGAGCTGATAACATTTGAACATCTAAACCACTGGTAGCACACCACTCATTTAAAGCATCCAAACTATTATTTGATACGTTGAGAATTTCACAGTTTTCTACCGAACTTGCAAGTTCGAAAAATTGTCGTGTTTGACGATCACATACGGAAGTGTTGATATCAGGATATACAGAAATTAAGAGGTTTTTACCTTCAAAATCTTTCTCACTCACCTTTGTTCCTTCGCGGTTGACAAGGTTAAATGGTTTAATTTTGTCACCGACAGTTAACTGAATCCCATCGATTGTAGTTGGTACACCTTTTCTAGCAATTTGCATAATAAAAAATCACTCCTTTTCCTATTCATTATAAGGAGTGATTTGATTTAATACTACTAATGTGATTTTTATACCTCAGTAAAAATTGTACTTGCAGCACCTAAAATCATGGCATCGCTTAGAAGGTTAGATCGTAAGATTTTGACCTCTTTATTCGCTTCAAGTGTAAATTGTAACGAGCGTGTTCTTATGTCATCCATAAAAGGCTCTAAAGAACCAACAACACCACCGCTCAGGACAACAGCATCCGGTGCAAATGTGTTAGCAATATTAGCGACTGCTATTGCTAAGTAATCTAAAAACTCATCAACAACCTGTTTAGAATATTCATCGTCTTGCTTGAAAATGATTTGTCCCTTTTTCTCTTCACCACTTAATTCCAGATATCTTTTTTCAATGGCTGTTCCTGATAAATAAGTTTCAAGACAACCCTGACTTCCACACGGGCACTCTTTACCGAAAGGAACAAGCACAGCATGTCCCATTTCACCTGCTGATCCATTTGTTCCACGGTATAATTTACCATTGTTAATAATAGCGCCACCAACACCTGTACCAAGTGCTAATGAGATCATATTAGGATAACTATAACCATAAATCATTTCACCAAGACTCATCGCTTGAACATCATTTACAATTTGAGCAGGAAGGTTAAAACGAGTTTCTAACTCAGTTTTTAAATTAATCCCTTTCCAATCTTTAAAGTTAGCAGTACACGAACGAATAACACCTTCATTATCAATCTGACCTGCTGTACCAACACCAATACCCATGATGTTTTCATCCAAAAGATTTTCTATTTCAATCGACAAGCGCTCTATGATATCAGCGCCACCATTTTTAGCTTCTGTAGGAATCTGAACTTTCTTAATAATTCCATCATTTTCCCCAATATAAGCAATCTGCATTCCGGTACCACCAATATCCACACCAATTGCATATTTCTGCATTAACAATTCACCCCTTTTAACTTTCTAATGCATTCTATGTTAGTATTATACCGTATATAAAAGATAATATTTTAAAAAGAAGCAAAAATGTTAAAGAAGTACTAAAAAGAACCTAATTTTTAGTATAATAGTACGTATAGATAGGCGGAAATCACAATGTTACAAAAAAATGAGCAAATAGAATTAGAAATAATAGATCTTAGTGATCAAGGATTTGGTGTTGCTAAGGTGGATGGTTTTACAGTTTTTGTTGAATCAGCATTACCAAATGAAAGAGTAATTGCAAAGATTATAAACGTCCAAAAACGCTTTGCAATCGCAATTCTTGTTGAAGTATTAAAACAATCCGATGATCGTATCGATATTTTAGATAAAAAAGCAACGATTACAGGCACAATGCCCCTTCAACATATGACCTATCAAGCGCAACTTAAGTTTAAAGAAAAAACAGTAAAAGATCTCATCACGACGAACATAGTCGATGACAAGATTGAGTTTTTACCAATTATTGGTATGAAAAATCCATGGAACTACCGAAATAAAGGACAAATTCCAGTTCGAGAAGTGAATGGCGTTTTAGAGACTGGTTTTTTTAGAAGACGAAGTCATCAATTGATCCCAATTGAAGAATTTTATATTCAAGACAAACGGATTGACAAGACCGTGCTCCTTGTTCGTGATTTGTTAAGAAAATATAATATATCAGCGTATGATGAAACGTTTCATGAGGGAATAATACGAAATATTGTTGTGAGACAAGCCCAACATACCGATGAGCAAATGATTATTTTAGTCACGAATACAACAGATCGCTTAAATCAAGATTTTATTAACGAGCTCATTGATACAATTCCCAATTTGGTAAGCCTAGTGCAAAATATCAACACTAAACAAACAAATGTAATTTTAGGAACAAAAAAACGAGTTCTTTTTGGCGATGATACCTACCAAGATAAGATACTTGATTTAACGTTTAAAATATCAAGTCAATCTTTTTTCCAAGTGAACAGTGACCAAACAGAAGTTCTATATCAAACTGCACTTGAGTTTGCTGAACTTAAAGAAGAGGATGTCGTTGTGGATGCCTATTCAGGAATAGGAACCATTAGCTTAATGATGGCTAAACAAGCAAGGCATGTCTATGGTGTTGAAATAGTAGAAGATGCTGTCAAGATGGCCAAGGAAAATGCTCGCCTGAATAAGATTAATAATGTCAGTTTTGTAGCAGATAAAGCTGAGAATTTTATGAAAGAATATATTAAAACACAAGCCATGGATGTCTTAATGGTTGATCCCCCACGTAAAGGATTACATCCATCATTTATTGAAGCAGTTTTAGAAACTGAACCAGAGCGAATTGTCTATGTGAGTTGTAACCCTAAAAGCTTAGCCAATGATCTAAAACAACTGAGTGAAAAGTATGATGTCGTTAAGGTTCAAGCTGTCGATATGTTTCCACATACACTGCATGTGGAAACAGTGGTGTTGTTACAACAAAAAGCTCATTGAGTAAGCAAAAATTAAGCTAGAAAAGAGAAAGAGTTTGTCCTAAATAATAGGGAATATTCAAATGCATTCATGTAAAAATATATTTATTTAGAAAGGAATTGAACGATGAAAAGTAAGACGATACAAATACGCAATAGTACTGTAGATTTTATGGTTTTCACCAAAGATGCAGGAAGTGACTCCATAGAAGTGCGTGTACAAGATGGTAATGTCTGGTTAACCCAAAAATCCATATCTATGTTATTTGATGTGGATAGAACTGTAGTGTCAAAGCATTTAAAAAACATATTTGAAACAGATGAACTAGAAGAAGATTCAGTATGTGCAAAATTTGCACATACTGCGGATGATGGTAAAACTTATCAATATAAATTCTATTCTTTATCAGCCATAATTGCCGTTGGTTATCGTACAAATTCTGAAAGAGCATTACAGTTTAGGCAGTGGGCAACTAAAGTTTTAAATACTTTTACAAAGCAAGGATATATTTTAGATAAAAACAGATTAATTAATGGACAAATTTTCGATGAAGATTATTTTGAACATTTAATTGCTGAAATTCAAGAAATAAGAGCCAGTGAAAGACGCTTTTATCAAAAGATTACGGATATTTATGCAACGGCTGTCGACTATTCAAAAGATAGTAAAACAACTAAAGATTTCTTCGCGACGGTACAGAATAAAATGCATTATGCAATTCATGGTTACACCGCTGCAGAACTTATTGAACAAAGAGCTGATTCAAGTAAAGATAATATGGGATTGCTTACTTGGAAAGGTGACAAAGATGATTTTGATAAGTATCTAGAAGGTTCAAAAATTATTAACTAAATCCTAGGATTTACAATTTACATTGAGAAAGAAACGGAGTATATAATGACTAAGGAACTCAAGGTTAGATTATGATAAGAAAATTTAGAGAACGTGATTTAGAAAAAATCATGAAAATTTGGTTAGATGGTAATATAGAAGCCCATAATTTTGTGAATGAGTCTTATTGGAAAGAAAACTATTCAAGGGTTAAAGAAGCACTCATTCAAGCAGAGCTTTACGTCTATGAAAATGATCATGAGATACTTGGTTTTATAGGACTTGTCAATGAATACATTGCCGGTCTTTTTGTCAGCAGCAAGGCTCAAAATAAAGGGATTGGTTACCAATTAATTGACTATGTCAAACGTAAGCGTGATTGTTTAAGCTTAGATGTGTATAAAAATAATAACTTAGCTGTTGAGTTTTATGATAGACAAGGGTTTATGGTGATCAACGAATCTCTTGATAAGGAAAATAACGAAGTGGAGATGACAATGCAATGGCAAAGAAAATAAAAGATAAACGTAAATTGGTTCCGATAGTTATTGGCGTCATGATTGGGATTGGCTTATCTGTGCTTACGCCAATTATGGATGTCGATATTGACACTATGATAGATACAATCATCGATACAATAATCAATAATGTTGGGCTGGTTTTTTCAGCGCTTTTACTAACTGTCTGGATTCATGAAATGGGTCATCTAGTGATGGGCTTACTTAATGGCTATGAATTTATTGGTTTTGGGATCTTGATTTGGACACTCTTTAAAGATGAGTTTGGTAATTTTAGCATTAGAATAATGCCGATTAAGGGTTTATTGGGGCATTGCAGGATGATCCATGAGGAAAGGGATAATCCTCCGCTATTTCAATTTTTATTTGGTGGTGTTTTATTTAACATAATTACGAGTGTTGTTATGACAGGTATAATTATATTTCACAAAGGTACACCCTTTCTTTATATCATGTTGTTTATCAATCTATTGTTAGTCTATACCAATTGGTTTTCCAATGAACAGAGTAATTTAGATGGCGCACGGTATCGTGCCATGAAGCACAGTTTAAAGCATCGACAGTTGTTCTATGAACTATCAAGGCTGGAATTATGGATACTCAGAGGGCATTCTTTGAGCTCCTATGATATGAGTAAGATAGATCAATTTGATTTGGAACCTGAAGATTTCTTACAGGTTACGGCAAGTGCATATCTAAGTTTGCATGATGCAATGAATAAAAATTATGAACAGGCTTATTTACGTCACCTTGGTATGTATTATCGCTTAGAAAGTGATGAAAAACTTTTGATCAATCTCTTAGAATCAAATCATCTTTTTATGCTCTTCATAGGAAATCAACCATTGCCTGAAAGAAAGAAGAAACGTGGAAGAAAAATTACAGCACTTGATTTAATCTATGAATACGATGAAAACGGATTTGTCGAACCAGAAAACTTCGCTAAGTTTGTTATGCATGCTCAAAATAAACACCAAGTTGGTTTTGTAGACGATAATATAAAGATGTTTCATTCATTATTTTTTGATGAAGGTGAAGATGTAAAAAGTGTACAATGATGTTGATAGGGTATATCCAGCTATTGCTGTCGCAATCTTTAACGAGAACCATGAGATTCTACTGCAAAAAAGAAAAGATTTAAACCAATGGGGATTAATTTCCGGACATATTGAGATTGGCGAGACGGTTAAGGAAGCTGTCATTCGTGAGGTAAAGGAAGAAACAGGGCTTATCGTAAACATTACGAGAATGATTGGTGTGTATTCAGACCCAACCAGCCAAATTATTCATTACCCAAATGGAAAAACGACCCATTTTATAACAAATTATTTTGAAGCTGAAATTATCGGGGGTAAATTAAGAATTGATGAATCAGAAAGTGTAGACATCCGATTTTTTAAACCAAATGAACTCCCTGATAATCTTTTGACGATGGATCCATCTTGGTTAGAAGATGCTCTTGATAAAAAAGGTTGTGGGGTTTTTAGATGACTAAAGAAGTATCAGTTAAAAGCTGATACTTCTTTTATCGTTATTTAAGTAATAGATTACGATGATGCTTGTTAAAAACTCAGTGACTAACGGAACAAGCCAAATACCGTTCATTTGGAAAAGTCTAGGGAGAATTAAGATAGCCAAAAGTAAAAATCCTAAACCTCTTGCAAATGAAATGATTGCTGATTCTTTCGCTTTACCAATCGATGTAAAATAGAAAGAAGCAAGAGTATTAAGGCCAGCAAAGATAAACGACAAGACAAATAATTTCAAACCAGGTCGAATCAAATTCACAATTTCTTGGTTATTTACGAAAAATGTTGCATAGCTTTGATTAAAAATATAAACGATAAGAATCATAATAAAAGCAACAAGCGAAACAAACTGTGTTGTCTTTTTTCGGATTTTCATACTTAACTCTTTTTCATTTGCCCCAAATGAAAAGCTGATAAGCGGACTGGCTCCTTGACCAAAACCAATGACAATCATATTAAATATATAGGATAGATAACCAACGACAGTGAAAGCTGCGATCCCTTGTACTCCTTCCAAGTTCATGATTGAAACGTTAAATGCAAGCATAGAAATAACCATTGACATTTGTCCAATAAACTCTGAAGCACCATTTAAGAGTGTCTCTCTTAATATAGAGCGATCAAATACGGTTTTCTTAAACTTGAAAATAGTTGACAGTTTTAGGATATAGTAAATAAGTAAGATCATTCCAAAGGACAAAGAGATAATCGAAGCATAGGCAACCCCTTTTATACCCAATTCTAATTTTAGTGTAAAAATGTAGTCTAGAATTATATTAATTAATAGCATAAATGCATTGACGAACATGATGAATTGCGGCTTACCTTCTGCTCGAATAAACATCCCAAAACCAGTGATAAGAATGATCATAGGGTAGGCCAGCAACATGAGTAGATAATAGTCTTTAAAATAACCTTGTAATGTAGGATTGAGAAAACGCGTGATTACTGGTAGAAATATGAAAAATAATAAACTAACGAATATTGAACTAAGCAAAGCAGTTACAAAGGTTTGATTGAAAACTTGATTGCTTTTTTCAATATTGTTCGCCCCTAAATAGCGCCCTGCAATTGCGATACCTCCAACAGAAATCATTAAACCAACTCCGAGATATAAATATAAAATTGGTAGTCCCATATTGATGGCTGCAAGTGCATCTTCGCTCACATAGTTGCCAATAAAGTAACCATCAACTAATGATACGGAGGATGTAAGAAGCATAGCGATGATTGATGGTATAGAATACACTAAGATTGTTTTACTTAACTTGTTTTGAAGATCGTGACTATTCAAAATAAAAACCCCTTTCTTTTAATCTGTAATGATATTACATCTTTAAGTTTATGGGGTTTAGGATAAAAAAACTTATCAAAACGTGCTCTTTGAAATAGGAATGCATAGATCAAATTTAATGGTCATCGCTTTAGAATTATGAGCTCGATAAATATCAAAACCATAGCGGTTATCCAAATAATAACCACTTTTAGGGAGCCAAACTCTAAACAGACCTTGAAAAGATAGATACATTTGATCAATAGGACCATCATAATGAAGGACTGCATACAGTCCTCCAGGAATAATTTGGCTGTCCTCATGGTCTAGATTCATGGGGATACTCATACATATATCATACATACATTTTTGCTTATTGGTGACTGTTGGGTCATCATAAGTTCTTTCAATTAGAAGCGAATCACTACTTAAATACTCTTTGTAGGTATCTGTAAAAATTTTCCATTTAGATTTTATATCTTGATATGAACCAAAGTAACGATGGTATAAAACCTTTGTGTCAGGAAATTCTTTGATCTCGATTAAATTATTGTAGTCATCGTAGGAATATAACGAGTGGATTGTTCCTCTATTATAGGGAGATTTCACGGTGTAATCGAGTGTTTTTTGTCTAAAACTAGAGGGTGTTTGCTCCATAAGATTCTTGAAAATTTTACTGTAGTTTCCAGGGCTATAACCAAAATCATAACCAATATGTGTCAATGATTTGTGAGGGTCAATTTTAATTTGCAATGTACTCTTCTCTATTTTTAAGCGTCGAATAAAGGCATAAACACTCTCGCCAGTAGATTTTTTAAATAAACGATTGTAGTGATACTTGGAGATATTGCAGTAGTTTGCAACATCATCGACTGACAAATCGTGATATAAATTGTTTAGAATATAGTTCAATCCTTTATTAACATGTTGATTATCGATTCTCATGACATCCCCCTTTTTCTTGATTATGCCACGATAAAAAAAGTGATGCAAGAACTTATAATGTTAATCATTGTTAACATACATCATAAACAGCTATGGTAAAATAGATTTTAGAAAGATGAGGAAAGAATGAAAAATCGTCAATTTATTAAGGATGTCGTTGTTTGTTCGTTGGGTTCATATGGTGGTCCAGAAGCACACTTTGGTGTGTTTAATGATCAACTTGTCACGAAAAGAAATTATTTAAGCGAAGAAGAATTTATTGAGTTGATTGCCTTGAGTAAAGTTTTACCAGGTCCAAGCAGTACCCAAACGTTAACAGCTATTGCATATAGAGTTGGTGGTCTGGCACTTGTGCTCCAAACACTTCTTGTTTGGATTGTTCCAGCTGTTTTGATGATGATTGGTATATCATTCCTAAGTGCCAATTTATTACCACTTTCAACTGTGAATAAAGCACTCAGATTCATTGGTCCAGTAGCATTAGGGTTTATTGTATTAGCCCTTTATCGCATGTCACAGAAAACGATTGTTGATACGTTCAGTTTGTTTTTATTGGTATTTGGAACTCTTGCAACCTATTTTATTAAAGAAATATGGATCTACCCAGTTGTTATTGTTGTCGGTGGTTTGTTGGCTTTGTTGAAAACAAAACGTCAAGAACTTAAACTGGCGATGGATCTTGAAATTGAATGGAGATATCTATTGATTTTTTTAGGATTGTTTGTTCTAAGTATCTTGTTTAAGGCATGGTCACAAAATCCTTTCTTGAATTTATTTGAAACATTTTATCGATATGGAACACTCGTAATCGGAGGTGGACAGGTCGTTATTCCAATGATGTATCAAGAATTTGTGGAGGTGACGCAAATATTGAGTCATCAAGATTTTATGAATGGTTATGGTTTGGTTCAAGGGCTGCCTGGTCCGATGTTTAGCTTTAGTGCTTACCTTGGCGCTATGGCAACAAGTGATTTGGGAAGCTTGAAACAGATTATCGGAGGCCTTGTTTCAGGTCTTACTATTTTTATTCCAGGAACATTACTTATCCTTTTTGTCTATCCTCTTTGGTTAAAGGTTAGAACCTTTTCGTATTTACAAGCTGCCCTTATGGGAATTATGCCTGTTGCAACGGGTATGATTCTGAGTTCTGCGATCACGATGGCTATTGAGAATACATTATCATTGCCAATGCTTGTCATAACATTTGCTTCAGCAATTTCTTTGGCAAGTAAGAAAATTCCAGCACCACTCCTAATTTTAATCACCATATTATTCGGCATTAGTTTACCAGTATAGCGAATAATTTGCGTTTGTAAGTGGGTGTGTTATACTGTAAATATAAAATTGAATAAACAAACAATATGAGGAAGAGGCCGCAGTGAACAAAAGTAGCATGTAATGTGAAAGGGTTCATTGCCGAAGCATCCATAAGGATGTTGGGGTTGTATCGAAAGGTCCAACACTGTCTTGATAAGGTTGCCCAATCTTATCCTAGAAGCGCTTCTCATGTTGGGGCAAAAGACGACTTTTTAAACTATGGGCTCTTTTGCTTATAGTTTTTTCTGTTTTTTAAGGGATAGAAGGAGTCATAAAATGAAATTAAGAGGAACCATGACAACACAAGTTAATGATTTACTAATCGGTGGGGTAGCACTCAAGACACTAAAAAAAGAGTATGGAACACCATTGTTTATTGTCGATGAAGAAGCGTTAGAAACAACTGCCAAAACATTTATAAACCAGTTCCAATCTAATCAATTTGAAACAATAGTTGCTTATGCTTCAAAAGCACTATTAAATATGCCACTTGCACAACTCTTGGATGAACAAGGCTTACACTTTGATGTTGCTTCTATGGGAGAGATTTATGTTTTAAAGCGAGCTGGAATTAACCTAGAGCATTGTTATTTCCATGGAAATAATAAAACAAGTCAAGAACTTGAATATGCGGTACGAAGTGGTGTAGGTGTAATTGTGATCGATAATTACGATGAACTTGATCGCTTAAGTAAAGTCCTTGAAACCAAAGAAATCAAACAAACTGTATTATTTAGAATAAACGTTGGGATTGAAACAGACACCCATCGATATATTCAAACAAGTACCAACACATCTAAATTTGGAGAATCAATTCATGATGAGCGTATTATGATGTTTATACAAGAATTAATAGACCATCCCAAGCTAGATTTTAGAGGGTTTCATTCACACATCGGCTCACAAATATTTGATAAAAAATCATTTTATGCAGCGTGTGATGCAGTTCTAAATTTTCAAGCAAAGGTTGAAAAAGAGTTAAAAACATCTTTAACTTGGGTTAACTTAGGTGGAGGGTTCGGGGTCTATTATAGCGAAGGGGATTCCCCCTTCGCAATGGCTTCATTTTTAAAAGAATATATTGATGTGATTGAAGATGCAATGCAAAAGTATCATTTAAAACTTGAACGGGTGATTATTGAGCCAGGCCGTTCAATCATTAATGATGTTGTATCAACTTTGTACACTGTAGGAGGAAGTAAGTATACGATTGGTGGTAAAAACTATGTCTTTGTTGATGGTGGTATGTCAGAAAATATTCGTCCTGCTCTTTATGAAGCTGTTTATGAGACATGGACAAGCAGTGCAAGCAAACAATTGGAACATTATACAGTTGCAGGGAAGCTATGTGAATCTGGCGATGTGTTGATAGAGACGGCTCAACTTCCACAAGTCCAGCCCGATGATTTACTTCTTATACCAGCAAGTGGTGCCTATACTTACTCAATGAGTTCAAATTATAACAAGATTCTAAAACCAGCGATTGTTGGCGTGAAAAATAAACAAAGTAGAGTGATGGTCAAACGAGAGACACTCGAAGATTTAGTTCGTTTGGATGTGATCAGATGACTCATATTGTGATGAAATTTGGTGGATCATCCCTTGCTGATACCCAAAAAATTAAAGAGGTTGCTCGATTGATTATCGAAAGAAAAAAAGAAACGAAAAATGTTGTGGTTGTTGTCTCTGCAATGGGGAAAACAACCAATCAATTAATCGAAATGGCCAATGAAATTTCACTGCTCCCTAATAAACGAGAAATGGATGTTCTTTTGGCAAGTGGTGAACAGGTAAGTATATCGCTTCTTTCCATGGCATTGCATTCTCTAGATCAAGAAAGTATTTCCTTAACAGGATGGCAAGCTGGAATTAAAACTTACGGAAACAGCATGAAACAGCGCATCAAAGATATTGATACATCCCGCATCAGTCAAGAACATCAACGAGGTAAAATTGTGATTGTCGCCGGATTTCAAGGCTATGACGAAGACGATAACATTTCGACATTAGGGCGTGGGGGATCCGATACATCCGCAGTTGCGCTAGCAGTAGCACTGAATTGTCCGTGTGAGATTTATACTGATGTTGATGGAATTTATACTGCAGATCCAAGAATTGTGAAAAATGCCAAGGTTATTTCACGGATATCCTATGAAGAATGTATGGAAATGGCAAGTTTAGGTGCTAAAGTCATTGAAGCACGCGCCGTTGATTTAGGAAGTCGATTTGGTATTCCTATAAAGATTGCTCTCAACACAGGACAGGGCCAAGGCACAATCATAGAGAAAGGAAAAAAAGACATGTTAGAAGAAAATGTAATAAATAATGTATCAGTTCTAGATAATGTTGTTCTTTTTAATGTTAATAACTTCGGAAAAGAACCACGACAAGTCCTAAAATTATTTGAATATTTCGCAAATAATGACATTAATATCGATGTTATTAGTCAAAACTTTAATGATGATATTTCATTCACAAGTAAGAAAGAGGATCTTGAAGACGTTAAAACAGTCATTTCAAAATTTACAGATCATAAATACCAATATAAAGACGATGTGATAAAAGTATCAGTTATCGGAAATGGTATGCGATATCAATCTGGTGTTGCAGCCAAAGTATATGAAGTGTTTACAAATGAAGATGTAAAGTTTTATCAAGTTTCAACCTCAGAAATAAGTATTTCTTATATTGTTGATCAGTGTAATAAAGAAAAAATCGTCACTGCTTTAGCAAAGACATTTGATTTAGAGAAAGGGGATCATCATGAGTATTAATTTAGCCGTCGTTGGTGCAAGTGGTTTAGTTGGTGAAACAATTTTAAAGATACTAGAAGAAAGAAATATTCAATATGACACACTTGTATTGTTTGCTTCAAAACGGTCAGCAGGTTCAAAAAAAGTTATAGGCAAAGAAGAGCATATAATTTTAGAATTAACGGAAGAGGCGATAAAAAACAATCCTGTTGATTATGTCTTTTTCGCAGCTTCAGGAGATTTATCCAAACAATATAGCCCTGTATTTGTTGATAGTGGTGCTACTGTTATTGATAATACATCACAATTTAGGATGGATACTTCAGTGCCCTTAGTGGTCCCAGAGGTTAATCCTGAAGCAGTCTATGATAAATGTAGGATTATTGCTAATCCAAACTGTTCAACGATTCAATCAGTCCTGGCTTTAAAAGCCATTGATGATTTATTTAGTTTGAAACGAGTTATTTATACAACGTATCAATCAGTTTCAGGTTCAGGGTATGCAGGACTCAATGACTTAGAAAATAAAGTGTCAGAAAATTATCCTCATGCTATTCATGAGAACATTCTTCCTCATATTGATTCCTTTTTAGATAATGGCTATACCAAAGAAGAGATGAAAATGATTGAAGAAACACAAAAAATATTAGGGATTGACACATTACCTGTTACCGCAACGACCGCACGAGTACCACTTCCTAATACCCACGCTGTATCCATCAATGTTGAATGCGAAAGATCCATCAATTTAAAACGATTGAAAGAGGCATACAAACAATTTCCGGGCATTGAATTGAGGGACAATCCAATGGATAATGTTTATCCACTTGCTTCAGAAGCCCAAGGATGTGACGATGTTTTCATTGGTCGAATACGTGAAGATTATTCAGTTGAAAATGGGCTAAACCTTTGGTGCGTTGCTGATAATATACGAAAAGGTGCAGCCAGTAATTCAGTCGATATATTACAATTATTATTAAAAGAAAGAGGGATATAAAATGTTATTTACAGGATCAGGCGTAGCAATCGTGACGCCATTTTATGAAGATGGTAGTATTGACTACAGTGCATTGAAAAACTTAATCGAATTCCATATTGACAATGAAACCGATGCAATTATAATTGCTGGAACAACCGGAGAAACGGCGACTTTAAGTGATGAAGAACAACTCGAAATTATTCGATTTACTGTCAAGGAAGTGAATCAAAGAATTCCCGTTATAGCTGGAACTGGAAGCAATAATACACAGCACAGCCTTTATTTATCCCAAGAAGCAGAAAAAATGGGTGTAGATGGCTTGTTAATTGTTACACCTTATTACAACAAAGCAACTCAAAAAGGATTAATTGCCCATTACCAAACGATTCACGATCAGACTTCTACCCCAATTTTACTTTATAATGTACCAGGAAGAACAAATGTAAATATCGAACCTGAAACTGTTTATGAGTTATCAAAAATGGAGCGAATTGTTGGTTTAAAAGAAGCAAGTGGAGATTTCTCTCAAATCTTAAAAATTCGTCGCTTATGTGATGATGATTTCGCATTATACTCAGGCAACGATGATCAAATCGTTCCCTTCTTAGCATTAGGCGGTGTGGGTGTGATTTCAGTTTTAGCCAATATATTACCGAAAGAAACTCATCGTATGGTTGAGCACTATCTTGAAGGCAATGTGATTCAAGCAGAAAGAATGCAAACACATTACCAAGCTCTTATTGACCATTTGTTTATTGAACCAAGTCCAACAGCTGTAAAATATGTACTCGCAGAAATGGGCTATATTGATAATGTGCTTCGCTTACCACTTTTACCACTCGAGGAAACGAATGTTGAAATTATGAATCAATTATTAGAGGAGTACCAGATAAAATGAGGCTATTACTTTGTGGATACGATGGTGCTATGGGAAAAACATTCTCCTCACTTTACGATGTAACAGCAGGGTATGCACCAAGCAAATCACCAAGCACTTATCCAGTGTTTGATGACCTTAATGAGGTGAATGTTGATGTTGATGTCATCATTGACTTCAGTCATTTTTCTCTTACGAAAGGTATCATAGATTATGCAGTTAGAACAAAAACACCCCTTGTTATTGCCACAACAGGGCTGAGTGATATTCATCATAACTATATTAATGAAGCAGCTGAAGTCATTCCAATTCTACAAACAGGTAATTTTAGTCGTGGTATGAATATTTTAGCGAGCATAACAGAAACGTTGACCCAAAGCTTACCCAATTATGATATTGAGATAACGGAAACCCATCATCAATACAAAAAAGACGCACCAAGTGGCAGTGCAGAGATGTTATTTAATGCTGTTAAAAGAGTACGAAACGATGCAGTCGCAATTTATGATAGAACTTTGGACGATGAAATCCGTTTTGTCAATGAAGTTGGAATACATTCACTACGGGGTGGTCATGTAGTGGGGGATCATCAAGTCTTCTTTTTTGGAGAGAATGAGCAAATTGAAATAAAACATCACGCCAATTCAAAAGCTGTATTTGCTCAAGGCGCTTACGAAGCAGCTGAATTTATTTTTAAGGCTCCTTGTGGACGTTATGATTTTAAGGATGTGATTTTCAAATGATAAAAATAGCTATTGTTGGTTATGGTAATCTTGGAAAAGCAGTGGAAGCACATTTAAAAAATTATCCAGATTTACAATGTATCGGAATTTTTAGCCGCCGAGATAATTTAAAAACACAAATTTATCCAAGTTTTCATTATGATGAGTTGCTTAACGGTGAGCATGATATTGACGTCTGTATTTTATGTGGAAGTTCTGATCAAGATTTGATGAGTCAAACTCAAGAATTAAGTCAGTATTATAATTGCATTGATAGTTTTGATATTCATCGTTTAATTCCAGAACATTTAGACAATGTTGACAAAACAAGCAAACGTGCGAAAAAGACATCGATAATTTCTGTTGGTTGGGATCCAGGTCTATTCAGTTGGCAACGTCTTTTGTTTGAAACAATTACTCCAATAGGTACTAGCGAAACGTTTTGGGGTAAAGGAGTAAGTCAAGGACACAGTAATGCGATACTCAATGTCGAAGGTGTTAAAAAAGCTGTTCAATATACGATTCCCAACACTGAAACACTAAAAAAAGTTCAGGCCGGCTTATCATACGATAAAGAAGAAAAACATGAACGTCATTGCTATGTTGTGGCAGATGAAAAAGATCATGATCGAATTAAACAAGACATCATCACAATGCCCCACTATTTCGCGGGCACAAAAACGTTGGTTTATTTTGTTAGTGAAGAAGAACTAAAGAGAAACCATCATGGAAAACCTCACGGCGGAATTGTTACACGGTATGGCCAAACAGGTGACTTTAACCAAACGATGAGTTTTAACTTAGATTTAGAGGACAATCCTTCCTTCACAGCAACCGTATTAATTGTTTGTGCTCGAGCTGCTTTTAAAATGAACAAAAGTAAACGATTTGGTGCATTCACAATTTTTGATTTAAGTTTAACTGATTTAAGTGATAAGCCACGCTCAACATTAATTAAAGATTTATTGTAAAAACCACACTTGCCCTTGAAATGATAATCATTATCATTTATACTGATAGTAGACGAGGAGGAAGTTATTTTGACAATGAATAAAGGATTCCCTGTATTGGGAGAAAGATTACCAACATTAAAGGTACAAACAACAAAAGGTGATATGATTTTACCTGATGCCTATGAAGGAAAATGGTTCGTACTATTTAGCCATCCAGGTGATTTTACTCCAGTGTGTACAACAGAATTTATTGGATTTGCGAAAGCACACGATAAATTTAAAGAAATCAACACTGAATTAATTGGTCACTCAATTGATGGTGTATTTTCACATATGAAATGGATTGAATGGATCAAAGAAAAAGTTGACGTTGATGTTAATTTCCCTGTGATTGCTGATGAATTAGGACGCACAGCAATGGAACTAGGTATGATTCATGAAGCAAAAGGAACCAACACCGTTCGTGCAGTCTTTATTGTCGATGACAAAGGAATTTTACGTTTAATTATGTACTATCCACAAGAAGTTGGTCGTAGCATTGATGAAGTATTGCGTGCTACAAAAGCATTGCAAGCAGCTGATATTCATGAAGTTGCAATACCAGAAAACTGGCCACACAATGATTTCTTAGGAGATCAAGTCATTATGAAACCAGCAAATAATGTTGATTTAGCAAACGAAAGAAAAGCTTTAAAAGACAGTAAAGATGTAACGTATCTTGACTGGTGGTTTATTCATAAAGACATTAACCAATAATTAAAAGAAGGATGGCTTAACCAAGCTATCCTTTTTACTTGTTTGAATCGTGGGGGATTTCACACTTTTTTTATGCAAAAATAATGGTATATTGAAGGTAGCGAAAAGAAAGGTGAGGACAATGAAGAAAAAGAAATTAGAAATTGAGAATGAAGAAAACCTTGAAGAAATTGAAACTGACGATGTCTTACCTGAAAAGGAAGATGATGAAACAATTATCTTTGGTTCATCAGTGGATGAAGAAAATTATGATGAATTAGACGAATCAATTGAAGAGTTAGAAGAGATTATTGTTGAAGAGCCTCAAGAAATTGAAGAGGTCATCGTTGAAAAAGTCGTTGAAAAACAAAGTAAAAAAAGAAGTAATGGAAAAAAAGGAAAGCAAACAGTTAAAACTAAAACAAAACAGTCAAAACGAAATGGCTTGATTGCAATTGGTTTATTGCTTGTTGTTTCTTTAGGACTCTTTCTATCTTGGAGATTTTATTTTTCATACACGACGGTGAATCCATTTGATATCATTGAAATAAAAGAAATCGGAGCAGATGGCCAAGCATACCTTGAAATAATTAAACCTGAATCGTATGAAACTCAAGATGATGAAGAGATCATGGCAAAGATTGATTTTGAAATTCATAAAAATGAAAACTTGAGCAAAGGTGATAAACGAGACATTAAGGTCTTGATTAGTGATGATGATAAAAAGGAATTAAGTAATAAAAAAATTCGTTTAAAGCCAATGAAATTAGAGTATGAAGTTGGTGCGTTAAATGAGGTTGAAGAAATTGATGTTCTTGCAGACCTTAGCGTAGAAACGGTATCAGAAAAAAATAGTTATCGAATTGTGTCGGTCGAAGCACAGTTATCTGATCTTGAATTAAAAGAACTCTTGGCATTTAAACTACCAAAAAACTTGGTCAAAGCAAATGAAAACTATACCATTGAAGTAATTGAAACCAAAGAGTTAGATAAGTATCTTGTTGATCATGGCTTGAAATTAAAACGAACAAGCATTGAGTTAACACTTGAGAGTAAAGAAAGAGTTCCAGAAAACACACAAGAAATCAGTAATCTTAGTGAATTAGAAGAAATGGCAAAGAGTCAAATTATCAGTGATTACCAAGCACGAGAAGGAAATTATCAAAACTTTGTGACGCATTCAGTTTGCTTTACTGCTGAACCACAAAATAAAGATAACGCGAAAGATGCGAACTCAAATCAACGGTATGAGCAAGGTTCCTTGATGTTTATCTTCTCATTCGATTTAGATGGCGAAGCCTTTGCTGATAATTATGGGTACACAAATTTAGTGTTAAAAGACGGTGTGATTGATGAATCGGTGATGAAAACAATTCGACCAAAACAATCAAACGCAAGTTTAGACTCGATTACGAAAGAACTTAGAAACAATAATTTTACCTGCAGTCAACGTTAAAAGCGCTTAGGCGCTTTTTTTCTTGACAAATAGTTTAGATATAGTATTATATTACTCAATGACACAAGTGTCATCGGAGGGAAAATGTCACACAACGAACTAATGAGAGAAACAAAAAAAACGCATATCATTGAGTCATCAAAGCCAGTTTTCAGTCGAAAAGGTTACAGTAATGTTAAAATGAAAGACCTCATTGAAGCATCAGCGATTAGTCGAGGTGGAATTTACCTCTACTTTCAATCTGTTGAAGAAGTCTTTATTGAGATTATTGCTCGACGGGAACGAAAGATAGTTGATGATGTTGAACAACTCATGAAGAAAGATGTTAGTTTTCATCAATTGCTTGATGCTTATTTAAAAATTCAGGCTGATCGTTTAAAAAACATTCATGATTCATTTTTAAAAGCATCCTATGAGTATCAGTTTACGAAAGCCAATGCAGATTTTAATCGACAAAAAGCAAATAATGCCCGTCTAACCATACAATCAATTATTTTATATGGACAAAAAAAGGGTGAACTAACGCCAACCAATCCTAATGAACTCGTTGAACATATTTTAATTTATATTGAGGGGTTGAACATCAGTTTGCTTATTAATACAATTCGAGAATCAGATATCGACTCGAGTCTGGATACGCTTAAAGAGGTCATTTATAATGCGTAAAATTTTAATTACAGCAGGTGGTACTGAAGAAAAAATTGATGCAGTCCGCTCAATCACAAATACAGCGAGTGGAACCTTAGGGTCGATAATTGCTGATCGTTTTATTGAATTAGGGTATGATGTTGTCTATGTTCATGGAAGCAATGCTGCTCTTCCGACCTTATCTTGTCAAACAATAGAAGTTTATGGAGTTCAAGATTTAGAGCTTGAAATCCTAAAAATATTAAAACAAGAACAATTTAGTCTCATTGTTCATGCCATGGCGATTTCTGATTTTTACATCGAATCAATGTATCAAAACAATGACCCACTACCTGTTGGTAGTGGAAAGATATCCAGTGATTATCCTGTACAATTAACACTTGCACCAGCACCTAAAATTATAAATCACTTTAAACAATATTCTGAAGGAACCTTGATTGGTTTTAAATTACTTGCGAATGCCAGTGATTCAGATTTATTGAATGCAAGCATAGAACAAATTAAAAAGGCAAAATCAGACTTTGTTATCGCTAACCATAAAGAATTTGTTTCAGTAAAAAATCATAAAGCTTATTTATGTGACGAAACAGGGTTTATACAAACTTTTACGACAAAAGAAGAGATTGCTCAAGGAATTATTGATGTATATTTGAAAAGAGGGACAATGCAATGAAAACAATAGTAATTGGTGTTACAGGGAGTATTGCAGCTTACAAAGCAGCAGATTTGGTGAGTCAATTGAAGAAAAAAGGCTGGGATGTACATGTTGTCATGACTGCGTCCGCTCAACAATTTATTCCAGCGCTGACACTAGAAATATTATCGGGAAATAAGGTGTTAGTCGATACATTTGATGAAGAAGTACCAAATAGTATTTATCATGTTGAAATTGTTAAGAAAATTGATGTCTTTTTAATTGCACCAGCGACTGCCCATACGATTGCGAAACTTCGTTATGGTTTAGCTGATAATATGCTCAGTAATATTGCGTTGGTTGCTCATCAAAAATCTAAAATTATTGCACCTGCTATGAATACACAAATGTACTTAAATCCACTGGTCCAAGAAAATATCAAAGCACTAAAAGAGCAAGGTTGGCAAGAAATAGAGCCTAAAGAAAGTCTGCTTGCTTGTAAAGATGTGGGGATTGGTGCTTTAGCAGAGATTGAAGATATTGTAAAAGTAGTTGAACAGGTTAAACAATGATTTTATTGTTAAATATAGGGAATACAAGTCTTTGGTCGGCAATCTATCAAAATAAGCAAGTTCAACCATCAAAAAAGCACCGAGAAGTGAAAGAACTCTTGACTTATTATGATTATAACAAAATTGATAAAATTATGATTGCCTCTGTTGTCCCATCTAAGCATGCTGAATTTATTCAAGGAATTGAATCGTTTAAACATTTAGAAGTTGTAGAAATTAAGTCTCATGATAGTAAATATATCAATATTGAACAGTCCAACTACAATTTTGAACAACTGGGTGTTGATCGTATGTTGGTCGTTGATGCTGCTGTTATGAGGTACCATGGGAATCGTTTGGTGTGTGACTTTGGCACGGCAACAACTTTTAATATCATTGGTCAGGATGATGGTTTAAAGGGTGGGATGATATTACCTGGCATTGGGATGAGTATTAAAGCACTGGCTCATAATACAGGTCAACTCCCATTTATTAATAAGAATGGTTATGTTGGTTATGAAGCCAATAACAGTGTTGATAATATACGTTCAGGTGTCATTTTATCACAGTTAAGTTTGTTGGAAAATATCGTTAAAGTTCATGATATTGAAACAATTATTATAACGGGGGGTAATGCAGGATTGATGCACCAACATTTAAAATTAGAACACATTGTTGATAAAGATTTGTTATTAAAAGGATTGGTAAATTTTATATGAAAAATCAAACAAATAAAAAACTTGTTCAAATAAGTTTTTTTGGAATGATCATTGTAGTGATGAGTTTGACGCCTTTGGGCTTTATTCAAGTTGGACCCATTAAAGCAACACTTGTTCATATTCCTGTAATCTTTGCCTCCCTTTTGCTTGGGTCTAAGTTTGGTGGGATGATGGGGTTTATCTTTGGGTTCATGAGTTTAATTCAAAATACCATGGCTCCAGGCTTACTGTCCTTTGCGTTTTCACCCATGATTCCTGTTATTGGAACGAGCAGTGGGAGTTGGTTGGCTTTAATTATTGTATTTATACCACGGATTATAGTCGGTTTGATACCTGGTTATTTATACCATAAAACGAAGTCCTTATCTGTCTCAGTTTTAAGTGGGTCGTTATTGAATACGATACTTGTGTTGTCACTTATTGGAATTTTATTTACCAATGCTTATGCAAGTGCGATGAACGTTAACGCTTCATCCTTGATAAAAATCATAGTGGGAATTGTGTTCACCAATGGAATGATTGAAGCACTGATTGCGTTGATGATCATTCCACCACTTTATAAACGTTTAGTTAAATTAGGGCAATAAAAAAACCTAGATGATCTAGGTTTTTTACTTTATTGACCGATTAATTGTTTAATCTTAAGCTTAATATATTTTGCTTCGTCTTCTGTTAAGCCCGTATCAAGGTTATGACTTTGGACGGTTCCTTTGTGTGTATTGACATTGCCATCTTTATCAATGCCCATGACATATGGGAATGCTCCACCACTTTGCTTGTCTTGTGGTAATGTCGCTTCAAAGTCTTGGAATGCTTTTGATATTCCTTGGAAACTTGAGTTTTTGACATCGATATAAATTGCTTTTTGATCAAGTTCAACTAAAGTCTCATTGAGTACTGGGACAAGATCTTGACAGTATGGGCAATCTGAAAAACCAAAGTAGTATAATCCTGGTTCTTTATTTTCAATTTTCTTCATTACGGCTTTATAGTCTTCACTTACGAATTGATGATCAGGACCTTTAAGACCTTTGTAGCCTTTCATGATGTCTTTTTGACCACATGCAGTGAGAAGAACAAGCACACTTAAGATTGTTAATAGTTTTTTCATAAAAACCTCCTACTGTAACTATTATAGTATGTCTATGCCGTCTGTCAATCGAAAAGGTTTTATGTGAATGAATTTTCACTCAATGTATTCCTATTGACTTTTTTATGAGATAACTTTACAATAATAGGGATAAAGCAATGAGAAGGAGTAGTATTAAGAAGAACCTTGTTAGAGAGACGGTGGCTGGTGAAAATCGTTAAGGATCTGATTGAGAACTCGCCTTTGAGCTAAAAGGTTGAATAAAGTAGACTTTTTCGTGACTCGCGTTAAGAGGTTGAGAACTCAAAGTAAATTTGAGAATTAAGGTGGTACCGCGAATGATTCGCCCTTAGATGGTACTTTTTTTTATGTTTAGGAGGATAAATATGTATAATCATTTAAAAATAGAAAGAAAATGGCAGAAGCATTGGGATGAAAATAAGACGTTTAAAACAGATACATACGACTTTTCAAAGCCCAAATATTATGTTTTAGATATGTTCCCTTACCCTTCAGGTAATGGTCTACACGTAGGTCATCCACGAGGATATACAGCGACTGATGTTTTATCACGTTATAAACGGATGAAAGGTTACAACGTTCTTCATCCGATGGGATGGGATGCGTTTGGATTGCCAGCTGAACAGTTTGCCATTAAGACAGGGAATCATCCTGGAACATTTACTCAAGAAAATATCAAAGTATTTACAAAACAATTAAAATCACTAGGATTCTCATTTGACTGGGATCGAGAAATCGATACAACAGATCCATCATTTGTTAAGTGGACGCAATGGATCTTCACAAAGCTCTTTGAGATGGATCTTGCCTATATTGATGAAAAGCCTGTTAATTACTGTCCTGAACTTGGAACAGTGTTAGCGAATGAAGAAGTCATCGATGGCAAAAGTGAAGTGGGTGGTTTTGATGTTATTCGAAAACCGATGCGTCAGTGGGTGTTAAGAATTACGGCATATGCTGAACGTCTTCTCGAAGATTTAGATTTAGTAGAATGGCCAGACTCAACAAAGGAAATGCAGATCAATTGGATTGGTCGTTCAGAAGGTGCAGAAGTAATTTTTGGTGTTGAAGGCCATGATTTAGATTTTACAGTGTTCACAACACGACCTGATACACTATTTGGGGCAACATATTGTGTGTTAGCACCTGATCATCCTTTTGTTGACTTAATTACGACAGCAGATCATAAAGAAGCAATTGATCACTATGTTGAAGTCGTTTCACACAAAAGTGATTTGGAACGTACGGAACTTAATAAAGAAAAGACAGGACTTTTTACAGGAGCGTATGCTATTAATCCAGTGAATGGTTCAAAAGTACCAATTTATATTGCGGATTATGTTTTAGCGTCCTATGGATCTGGAGCAATCATGGCAGTTCCTGCTCATGATGAGCGTGACTATGAATTTGCGAAGAAATATGATTTACCAATTCTTCCTGTCTTGGATGGCGGAGATATTAGTAAAGAAGCCTTTACAGGTGATGGCATTCATATTAATTCAGAATTCTTAGATGGCATGAATAAAGATGAAGCAATTAAAACAATGAATCAGTGGTTAGAAGATAATGACAAAGGGAATGCGAAAGTAAATTATCGTCTGCGAGACTGGTTATTCTCACGTCAACGTTACTGGGGAGAGCCAATTCCAATTATTCATATGGAAGATGGAACAATGCGTGCAATTCAATTAGATGAATTACCATTAGAGTTGCCTAACATCGAGGACTATAAACCAGCTGGTGATGGTCAATCGCCACTTGCTAAGGCAGAAGATTGGCTTGAAGTAACTTTTTCTGATGGAAGTAAGGGACGTCGTGAAACCAATACAATGCCACAATGGGCAGGTTCTTCTTGGTATTACCTAAGATATTTAGATCCCAAAAATGAAGATGTTATTGCGGATGAAAAACTATTGGATCATTGGATGCCGGTTGATTTGTATGTAGGGGGAGCAGAACATGCCGTTCTTCACTTACTCTATGTCCGTTTCTGGCATAAAGTTCTGTATGATTTGGGTGTTGTTTCGCAGAAAGAACCATTTAAACAACTCTATCATCAAGGAATGATTTTGGGAACTAATAATGAGAAGATGAGTAAGTCACGTGGTAATGTCATTAACCCTGATCATATTGTAGAGAGTCATGGTGCAGATACATTACGTGTTTACGAGATGTTTATGGGACCACTTGATGGAACTGTATCCTGGTCGGAAGAAAGTTTAGATGGTACACGTCGTTGGTTAGATCGTGTTTGGCGTTTATTTACAGAAGAAGCAAAAATTGTTGAGGAAAATGATGGGTCACTTGATTTTGTCTATCACCAAACAGTAAAAAAAGTTAGCCACGATATTGAAACGTTTGCGATGAATACTGCAATTTCTCAAATGATGATTTTTGTTAATGAAGCATATAAATCAAAAGTTATCTACAAAGACTATGCACTTGGCTTTATTAAAATGTTAGCGACATTCGCACCACATTTGGGCGAAGAGTTATATGAAATGATGAGTGGTGAAACAGGGATTACTTATCAAGAATGGCCAACATTTGATCCTGAAAAATTAGTATTGAATGAAATTGAATTAGTAGTTCAGGTGAATGGTAAGTTAAGAGCAAAAATAACCATGAATCGTGATGAAGACGAAGCAATTATCAAAGAAACAGTGTATGCGCATGAAGCTGTTCAACGTCATATTGAAGGAAAAACAGTCGTTAAAGAAATATTAGTAAAGAATAAACTTGTTAATTTAGTTGTTAAATAAGAATTGTCATGAAAAGCAAACCATACAGGTTTGCTTTTTTTTAGGGAAAAATACAAGTGAAAAGTAATTGGTAGAGGTGATAGAGATGAAACTTAGTATTCTTGTATATGCGTGTATCATTTATGTACTCACAATTTTAGTTCAAATTAATAACTATGCACACCATCAACATCTATATAATAATTTTAGTCACCTTTATCATCGAACACTTCAAACAACCGTTCATGAAAATCTGAAGGATAAGGAAACAATCAGAGAGATGTTTGACCAAGAGATAAAAGAGTATTTGCCTAAAAATAGTCGTTATTGGATTGATGTCAAAGGATTTCATATGAATCCAAGACTATTACGTGTAAAATTTAAAATTAAATACAAAGATACTGATTATGAATTTGACCAAACGATTGTAGAGGAGATTGCTGATGAAGAAAAAAATTAAGTCGATTGCTTTACTTGGATTGAGTGTGGTGATGTTATTGTTAGTGTTCAAAGTAATTTTTGATCATCACGTGCAAACTATCACTGTTTATTCTGTAAACAAAGAGTTAAAGCCACAAGAAAAAATAGAGGTTGATGAACTTGTTGCAATAGAAATACCTAAGGCAATGAAGAATGACAACCAGTACACAAAACGTGAAGAAGTTCTCAATAAATATGTTCGTTTAGAACATCATATTTACCCAGGAGATGTGCTAAGTAAACAAAATATCATTAAGAAAAACAATGAAGAGGATATCCTCTTAGGTTTAAAACCAGATGAGAGTATGATTGGTGTTGAAGCGGGAAGTTTAGAAAGTTTAGGCGGAACATTGAAGAAAGGACACCGTGTGGATATCTTTTCAAGTTATAAAAATACTAAGAATCAAAAAGAAGACTTGGTAGCTGAAAATATTCGAGTGATTGGTGTCAAAGATCGGAAGGGAATGACTGTAGAAGCAGGAAAAACAAGTGCGAAAACTGTTTTATTGGCGGTTAAAAAAGATAAAGTAAAGGATTTTATTGCAGCGCAAAATAATGGAAGACTTGTTGTTGTGGGTCGTGTTAGATAAGGTGGGATACGTTGATTGATTTTGGGAAATTAAAAGATTTTGTGGAGGATCCAAACGTAACAGATATCAATTTTAAT
Source organism: Erysipelothrix urinaevulpis (assembly GCF_009828835.1). Lineage (GTDB taxonomy): Bacteria > Bacillota_I > Bacilli_A > Erysipelotrichales > Erysipelotrichaceae > Erysipelothrix > Erysipelothrix urinaevulpis. The sequence goes on along the minus strand of NZ_WTTB01000004.1, from coordinate 87,729 downwards.
GGAACGGATGTTTGGATCGATCATTTAGACAAAGGACGCTGTACTTATGGTGATATGCTAGATGCAAAGGAAGCATTGCATTTGGCAGAACGAATTGCTAATTGTGTCAATCAACAGTTTAATGGTCAAAATCCTGTATTAGAGGCTGATTTAGATGTGTTAAGGGTTAGTATTCTGCACCCTTCAGTGTGTGGTAATGTCAGCATTTCAATTCGCAAGAGTTATCGAAAAACACGATTTAAAGCAGATGAGATTCTAAACAACAACTATATCAGTCGTTCTGCGTTAAAATTTTTAGAGTATGCAATTCAAGCGCGTGCTAATATCATGATTTCAGGACTTCCTGGAGCAGGAAAAACAGAATTATTAAAATTTTTAACCGATGCGATTGATGAAAATGAACGAGTGGTTACAATAGAAGATAGCTATGAACTACATTATCAATCTTTGCACCCAACCCGTGATGCCATTATGCTAAAAGTCAACAACCATTTCTCTTATCATCAAGCGATTAAAGCGAGTTTGCGACAACGAGCAGATTGGATTTTACTAAGCGAAGTTCGCGGTCATGAAGTTATTGATCTTCTTAATGCCGTCAATTCGGGCACTCATTTAATCAGTACAATTCATGCCCAATCAGCAAAAGATATACCTAAAAGACTAGAGTCAATGGTTCCCAATGCAGCATCAGGCTTAAGGAAGAGCGTCAAAACGATGCTAGATGTTGGAGTGCATATTGATATGTATATCGATGAAGAAGGAATTCAAAGAAGAATTAGAGAAATTGTGGTTTATGAGGAAGATAAAATTAACTTGGTCTACCACTATCGTGAAAAAAAAGATGCACGAAAAATTCCTCAAATTATTAAAGAGAAAGCATTACTCTATGGGGTGAAATCTTGATTGTAAATTGTATCTTGCTTTTTTGTTTAGTTTATTTTTGTAAGGATCTTTTTACGAAACGTTTTTGGCAAGAAAACGTCAAACAAATCCTGGATAAAGGTCTAGCAATTAAATTAGTTTTGTTAAGTATATTATTTATTGTATTCGTAACGCAATTTAAGTTAAAATATCAAAATATGGTCGTAGTATTAATCGCTTATGGTTTGATTTTAATAAAGTCACTGGTTTGGTATTATGCTTGGAACGATGACTTTAATCGACAATTAAACTTTAATGATTTCATGATCCATCTTAGTCTTTATTTTAAAGAAGAACAACGGTTAGAATCATCATTAAAACGGTGTCATGAATTCACCAGGACAATTCAGCCAATAAAAAGATTGATGAAAGACCTTGATTGTAGTCAAGATAAGACCAGCATGCTCTTGCAATTTCACTCCCATTATTTATGGCGGACGTTGGTTACCATTATCCTTAATCATGAAGAATATGGAGATCAAAATTTAGATTTAAGAATCGAAAGTGTTACGGCTGATATATTAAAGTTAAGTCAAAACGTTAGAAGTTTTCAAAAAGATTTGTTTAGCTTCGTTAAGAAATTAGACATAGCTACAGGCTTAAGTACAATCCTTGCACTCTTAAGTAAAAATATGTTGAATCAAACAATTAATTTGGACTCAAATTCTTCCTATCAAACGGCAATGACCTTATTTCTATTATCCAATTTAATGATTTTGTTATTAAACCACTCCGTGTTTAAGACGAAGGCAGTTTTTAAGGAGGAATGTTTATGATTGCAATGGTTGGATTATTTCTAATCGTATTAACAGGTTTTAGAAGAAAACTCATCCTTAATATACTGAGAACGGAACAATTTCAACGTCATCAAACCTTGCTGAATGAAGAGCCTAAAAAATGTGATCACACTCTGATAACATTCTGGATTTTGTCTCTTTTTGTTTTGATAGTGACAAGTTTTAAGATGGGTCTTTATTCCTTGCTTGTTGCTTGTTTTGTTATGATGATTCCATATTTAAAAATAAAGAGTAAGGTCAAGGTGCTTAAAGAGAAAATTGATTATGAATTTCCAATTTGGATGAATCAAGTTCATTGTCTTCTTCAATCTAATACTGTTTTGAACGCATTGGAAAAATCAGTGAGTAGGGCGCCTGTAATTATTTCAAATGATTTAGAAATACTGATAAAAAAACTTCACGATTTTCCTAACGATTTATCCGCTTTTGAGTTGTTTCTCAAAGATTTCGATAACTGGAATATTAAAACTGCTATGCATTATCTTTATCGTCACAATTTTATTGCAAGTGAGGATGATGAAGGGTTGTTGAATCTTACAAAATTAATCAGCGAATGGTTGGACACTTCTCGTAAAAAGAAGCAAAAGCAAGCGATAAATCAAAAAACATTCATTATTTTTATTCCAATGCTCATCGTAAGTTTTTTATTCATGTTTATGATGTACTTGGTTATGCATCAAATGATGGAAGGGGGGTGTTGTTAATGAAGGCATTTTTTGAAGAGTATGGTTTAGTGCTCGTTGTAACAATTATTGCGACTGGAATGATTGTCTTTTCAAATGAATTTAAAGATATTTTAAAAGGCACTCTTTTAGATCAATGGGAAGAGATGACTGAAGTAGAATGAAAGCAACACTTGAGTTTTATGGTCTATGGCTACTCATCTGTGTCTTTTTATTAACAGGGATTAACTTGGCGTCATTGACCCAGCAATTAAATCAAGCTCATCAATTTAGAAATTACTTAATTTATGAAATAGACAATCACCATGGCTATAATGAAACAATTGAAAAATCTGCCATTAATAATCCCGTTTGTCAATGGTGTGAGAGTGTAGTTTATAAAGAAGAAAATCGTTATAAGATTGAAATAAAGGGTGAAATTAAGACTTTGTTTTTTAATTTCAAAATTCCAATCCATTTAAAAAGCTTCACAAATATGATATTCTAGTGCAGGAAGGTCCTGCACTTTTTTGTAGGATTGAAAAGAGGTGTTTTTATGATTTTAACAATTGATGTTGGTAATTCTAATACTGTAATGGTTGCCTATAATGATGAAGGAACGCGAGTTTATGAACAAAGGATTATCACTGAAAAAAACAAAGTCGAAACATATTATAAAGAAATGTTTGAACGGATAGAGGTTGAGGTTGAGGCAGTTGTCGTATCATGTGTAGTTCCGCATGTTCACGATGGTCTCATGAAGGCACTTAAGTCTGTTTTTGCATCGGTTGTGTTTGTTGTGAGTGCCAAGACGGTTAAGTCCTTAACTATTCTATTAGAAGATCCGATGGATATTGGTGCTGATTTTATTGCGACAAGTATGGGGGCAATGGAAAAATACAATAAACCTATTATTGTTGCTGATGTTGGCAGTGCCACAAAATTAACTTATACCGATGAAGATGGTAATTTTTGTGGTGGTGCAATTCTTCCAGGCCTTGGAACATCTGTTAAATCACTGCATGATTTTATTCCACATCTGCCAATGGTTGACATTAAACTTCCTAAGAATGCAATCGGTAATAGTACTATTGATGCGATTCAATCTGGAATTATGTATGGATTGATAGGGCAAATTGAAGGAATTGCAAAGCGTATGGAAGATGAACGAGGCATTAAGTGTGTTAAAATAGTTACAGGAGGGTATGGAGCCTTGATTGAAAATGAATTGGAAGGGTTTATTTATGATCCTTTCTTGCTCAATGACGGACTCTATGCTATCTATAAAAAGGAGTGTTTATATGAATCGTAAAACAAAAGATATGACAATGAATGCATTGTTTATTGCGATTACTGTCGTAATGGCCTTAGTACCCAACTTAGGTATGATTCATTTAGGTGCAGTGTCAATCACAATCATGCACATACCTGTGATTGTTGCAGGTTTAGTTTTAGGGCCAAAAGGAGCGATTATTAATGCTTTAGCATTTGGTTTGTCATCGTTATTTATTTCAGCGATTAGACCAACGATGCCTTTAGATGTATTCTTCGTCAATCCTCTAGTCTCAGTTTTGCCGAGACTATTATTTGGTTTTACAATCGTAATTATCAATAATTTATTAGAAAAAATAACCATTAACTATTCATTAAGAGCCGCTTTAACGGCATCATTGTCCACTGTTGCACATACTGTATTTGTGTTGATTCCATTGTATTTCTTAATTTTGAAATCTGGCGATGTCAATCTAACGTCTGCGATGCCAGCATCAGTTTTAGTATTCATTTGGGGGACTATTGTCACAAATGGTTTCTTGGAGGTTGTTGCCAGTGTTGTGATTGCAGTTCCAATTACAACGGCTTTGAATCGGATTAAGACTTCATGAAATATTTTTATTTTGGTTTTATCATTTTTTTCTTTTACTCAATGTTTGAATATTATAATCTTAAAACCACAACGATTAAATTAAGTGATTACCAACGATACCATCAAGTACCTGTAGAGTTTAAAGGTAAAAAAATAATATTTATATCAGATATTCAATTTGATCATCATATCGGTTGTTTTGATCATCTTGCTGCCCGTCGTTTAATTCGATATCTTGAAAAACAAGAAGCAGATGTTTTATTATTGGGAGGAGATATTATTCATAATCATTCTCCGTGTAATCATATGATTTTTGATTATTTAGAAAAAATGGATATTGAAAAGTATGCAATTTTGGGTAATCATGATTATAGAGATTTAAAAACAGTCTTAAAGGGTTTGGAAGATGCGAAAATACACTTACTAAAAAATGAGTCAATCAATCTGTTTGGTCTAAATATATATGGCATTGATGATTTTAAAGAAGGAAAACCCCTTATTAAAGATCTTCGTGATGACTATACAGTTCTTCTTGCTCATAATCCAGACTTTACGATGAAGGTCGATGAAAAAGTTGACCTAATTTTATCAGGACATTTCCATGGAGGTCAAATTACGTTCTTTGGTTTATTTGCACCTGCCGTTACAAGCAAATATGGTCAAAAATTTAGATATGGTCATGTTGCATTAGAAAAAACAGATGTCTATGTTAGTTCAGGTGTTGGTGGAAAAGTGATTTTCTTTCCATTAAGATTCTTTGCTAGACCAGAAATTGTTGTCCTTGAATATTGATTTATAAAGTTTAACACCAGTCACCGACTGGTTTTTTATTTGCAAAAACTAAGGAAATTCATTAAAAACTTATAAAATAATGATGAAAAAGAAGAAATATTCACAAATTCACGATAATAACACAGTAGGGAAGCGCTTACACTATCTTTTGCAAATGCAAACAAAATTTAGAGATTATAGAATTTATTTGAGAATGCAGAGAATATAATAGAGTCAAGCGAAAGCGTTTACAGGAGGAAAAATGAAAAAGTCATTCAGTAGTTTATTATTAGCAGTCATGTTGGTCCTTACATTAGTTGGTTGTAGTCCTGATACAAAGGGTCCAGAAGCAAATGGGAAAAAAGATTCATACACTTTTGTTATTGTACCAAAAGCTGTCCATGCTTGGTTCGATGAAGTAAATAAAGGTGCACAACAGCAAGCAGAGAAAATGTCTGAACACTTGGGTGTAGAGATTAAAGTTGATTATCGTGCTCCAAGTACAGCTGATGTTGCTGAACAAAATTCAGTTTTAGAACAAGCGGCAGCAACAAATCCTGACGGAATTGCACTCGATCCGATTGACTACGAAGGAAATAAAGCGGTTATAGAAGAAATTGAAAAGAAAGGTATCCCAGTCGTTATCTTTGATGCACCAGCTCCAGAAAATTCACATTTAAGTAGTGTGGGAAATGATTTTGGTGAACAAGCAGTTCTAGCGGCAGAGCGATTGGTTGAATTACTTGATGAAAAAGGAAAAATTGCGGTTATGCAAGGTGTCCCATCGGCACCAAATCATAACGAACGTTACGAATCAATGCTTGAATATCTAAAACAATTTCCTAATATTGAAGTCATTGAAGGGGGAATTAGTAATGACAGCATTGAAGAGGCCAAAACACAAGCAGCATCAATTATTGCAGCTAATCCGGATTTAAAGGGATACTTAATGTCTGATGCAGCTGCACCTGTAGGAATCGGAGCAGCGGTTGAAGAAGCAGGTAAAGTCGGTGAAATTAAAGTTGTTGGATTAGAGAATTTAATTGATATTTTAAACCTTGTTGATAGTGGGATCATTCAAGCATCATCATCAACAAGACCTCATATTCAAGGTTCAATGACAATTGTTATGTTGTTACAAAAAGCAATGGGAATGGAAATTCCTAAAGTTGTTGATACAGGAATTGATTTCATTGATGAATCAAACGTAAAAGAGTGGATTGAAATTATGAAGTAAAACAAAAACCTTTGGTTTTTGTTTTACTTTAATAGATAAAAAGGGTGAGTATTATGATTTTAGAAGCAAAAAATATAACAAAAGAATTTCCAGGCGTTATGGCCTTAGATAATGTAGAATGTACGTTTAAAAAAGGAAGTATTCACGCAATAATTGGTGAAAATGGTGCAGGTAAGAGTACTCTAATTAAATGTTTAACTAATGTTTATCAACCCAATGACGGAACGATAACGATTGATGGGAAAGATGTTTCAACAAATCCACAGTTATTTAATAAAATTGCCTACGTACCTCAAGAACTAGATTTATTTGAAGAAATGACGGTTATGGAAAATTTATTTATGCCATTCGAGAGAAGTGGGTTCTCAGGCTTAATTAATAACCAGGAACTAAAACGAACAGCAAGACCAATTTTAGAGAAGTATAAGATCGATGTTAAGCCAGAACAATTAGTTTCATCGTTATCAATTTCTCAAAAACAATTACTACAAATTGCACGCGCAATGATTCAGAAAGACTACGAAATTATATTACTCGATGAACCGACGACTAGTTTAACGAGTAAAGATACTGAACATCTCTTTGAAATAATTAAAGAACTTGCTAAAAATGGGAAATCGGTTGTTTTTATTTCTCATAAGTTAGATGAAATTATGCAAATTAGTGATGACATTCTTGTTTTAAGAGATGGAAAAGTTTCCAATTATGATGCTGTAGAAAAAGTTAACCATGATTGGATTATTACAAGTATGACAGGAAGAAGCATTGATAATGAACAGGTATATATTTCTCGAAAGACAAGTGAAGACCTTCTTTTTAAGTGTACTAATCTTGCGGGAGTAGGATTTTCCAATGTTAACCTTGAATTATTTAAAGGAGAAATACTTGGGTTGTATGGATTAGTTGGATCTGGGAGAAGTGAGACGATGCAAGCTTTATTAGGCTCAAAACCTATAGTCCAAGGACATGCTGAAATTGAAGAAAAACCTATGAGTTCAAGTGTCAAGGAGAATATTAAGAACGGTTTTGTATATATTCCAGAAGAACGCAAACAGCAAGCTATTTTTGAAAATTTATCCGTTCGTGAAAATGCAAGTTTAGCTTATCTTGATGATATTATTGATAAACGTCAAGTTAATTCAAAAAAAGAAGTTGTAGAAATAAATAAAATCATTGCTGAATATAATGTAAAAACTCCTAGTTATGATCAAAAAATAAAGTTTTTAAGTGGTGGTAATCAGCAAAAAGTTATTATTGGACGAGCAATGAATACGAAACCAAAAATTTTAGTTTTAGATGAACCGACAAAAGGTATCGACATTGGTACAAAAAATGAAATATATCAGATGATGAAAGAATTAGCAGAATCAGGCGTTGGAATCATTTTGATTTCTTCTGAACTGGATGAGTTAATAAAATGTTCAAATAGAATCGTTACGTTCTATGATGGCAAGACAATCAGTAGTTTCAATCATGGCGTAAGTAAAGAAAAAATAATTTCATCTATTTTGGGAAGGGAAGAAAATGAAAACATTAATAAATAAAATCAGACACAGCAGTTTATTTACAATATCAATTGTTTTAGTTATTTTAGTTATTGCGACTTCAATCATATCGCCATATTTTTTAACGCCTTATAATTTACAAGCGTTAATCCGTGATTTAGCGTTTATAGGAATGATTGGTGTCGCTCAATCATTGACACTATTAGTTGGTGAATTAGATTTATCAGTAGGAAAGATTGCATCATTATCTGGAGTTGTTGGCGCAATCCTTATGACATCAATGGGTTTAAATCCATATTTATCAATTTTAATTGCAATATTGCTAGGAACATTCTTAGGATTTGTGAATGGGACCATCATAACGAAATTAAAGCTAAATGCGATGGTAGCAACGATTGGAATGACAGGAGTTTATGGTGGAATTAACCTTGTAATAACCAAAGGGAAGGCAATTTCAAATATTCCTCAACAAATTCATTTCTTGGGAAAAGGAAATATTCTCGGTATTCCGATTCCATTTATATTCACACTCATCGTTTTAGGGATTATCCTTTTTATTGTATTTAAAACTAAGACGGGTCGCTACATTTATGCTATCGGTAATAACAAAGAGGCTGCCGATTTATTGGGTGTTAATGTTGATAAAATACGAGTACAAATTTATATGATTGTTGGAACGATATCTGCGTTGGCAGGAATACTTTATGTTGCAAGACTTGGATCTGCTCAAACTGCGATTGGTGAGAATTGGCCTATGAATTCAATTGCATCGTCTGTTATTGGTGGTGTAGCATTAACCGGTGGAATTGGTAATCCAGCTGGTGCGTTATTAGGGGCAACCATTATTTCTGTTATACAGAATATGATTGTATTATTCGGTGTAAATATTTATTGGCAAACGGCTGTAAGTGGGATTGTGGTTGTTGCAGCAATATCATTCAGCTCTATTGCATTAATGAGAAAAAATAAAATTACAGGAGGAAAAGAAAAATGAAGTATGGATTAAATTTATCATTTGCCGTTAAACGATGGTTAGAACCAGAAATATTAGCCGCCATGTGCAAAGACGATTTTAATGTGGATGTTGTACAATTTACCTGGGATTTAATTGACCCTTGGTGGCCAGAAAAGTATAGAGATCCAATGGTCTTGAAATATAAAGAAGCATTTGAGAAAAATAATGTCAAAATTGAAAGTAGTTTTGGTGGATTAGCATCATACTCATTCGCACACTTTTTAGCTCCTGATGAAAATCAACGTCTCGCCGCACTAGAATTTTTTAAACGTGCTGTAGATATGACACGGTTGATGGGAGTTGATGTAATTGGTAGTCCGATTGGTGGCATGTCAAATTTTGAGTCCAATGATCCAAAATTACGACAACTAAGATACGACGAAGCTTTAAAATTACTTTTAGATTTAGCAGAATATGCCCATGCCAAAGGGATTAAAAAATTTCTAATTGAACCGACACCTTTACTGACTGAATTTCCACACAGTCCAAAAGTATCAAATAAATTGGTTGATGATTTAAATGAAACATCACCCATTCCATTTGAACTAATTGTAGATTGGGGTCACGCTATTATGGAGCCAATTTTAAAAGAAGAAGCAGATATGGAAAAGTGGCTCATTGATTGTAAAGGAAATGTTGGTGGTGTTCACTTACAACAGACCGATGGGATTTATGATCGTCATTGGGATTTTACAAAAGAGGGTATCATTACACGAGAGCTTGTTGAGGAAGTTGCAAACAATTCAAACACAAGTGATTTAGTACAGTTCCTTGAATTTGTCTACGCATTTGAAGAAACTGATGAAGTTGTATATGAAGGTGTAAAAAAATCACTGGCTTATCTAAGAGGGGAATAATATGAAAAATAATTACTTGAAAAACATTGAAGAATATAAACAAGTTGTTGAAGAGATTAATTGGGAAGATGTCGAACTTTTTAAACAATTGATTTTAGATGCAAATCGTATTATTTTAATTGGTGTAGGTCGTGAGGGATTGATGACGAAAGCATTTACAATGCGTTTGATGCATTTGGGATTAGATGTCCATTGGATTTGGGACGAAACAACACCTTCTATAAGAAAAGGCGATTTACTCATTGCGACAAGTGGTTGTGGAGAGATTGGTCACATTCATTATGTAGTGGAAAAAGCAAAAGAAAGTGAAGCAAAAGTAGCATTAGTAACAGGGGATCCGTATAAGAAAACAGCAAAGATTGTTGATTTTATTCTTTTTAATCCAGCGGCAGTCTACCTTGGTGATGCGAAGGTTGTTGATTCCTATCAACCAATGGGTAACTTGTTTGAACAAACATTGTTAATATTATTTGACATAATTATTATTGATCTTCAAGAAGCACTTGATTTAACCCCAAGTGAATTAGAAGCACAGCATAGAAACCTAGAGTAAATATATTGACGTATAAAAGGATGTGGAACGAAAATGAAATATGTAATTGGAATTGATGTAGGCACGAGTTCACTCAGTGGTATTTTAGTTAATGAACGAGGTGAAGTTCTAACATCTGCAAGTGAAAGCTATCGTATAATTACGATTAAAAGTGGTTATAATGAGCAAGATCCGGTGGACTGGTATAACGCATTTTGTAAAGTGGCCAAAGAATTGATATCCTATGCCCCTGATATATCCAGAAATATTGAAGGTATATCATTTGCAGGACAGATGCATAGTTTAGTAAGATTGGATGATGAAGGTAATGCGATTGGTAATGCAATCCTTTGGAATGATACACGTACAAAACAAGAATGTGAACGAATAACAAAAGAAATAGATGTTATAAAGATTACAAAGAATAAAGCTGTAGAAGGTTTTACTTTGCCCAAGATTTTATGGTTACAAGAACATGATTTCGAATCCTGGAAGAAAACGAAAACAATCTTATTACCAAAAGATTATATGGTTTACCGGCTAACAGGAAATAAAGTAATGGATAAATCAGATGCAAGTGGAACACTAATCTATGATTTCAAGCATGAATGTTGGAGTGAGGAAATTTTAAATCATTTTGATTTAGACTTAGGGATTATGCCAAAAATTGTTAATTCGACAGATTTTGTTGGGCATATGGATGCATTATTATGTAGAAAACTAGGCTTACTCACCATTCCTAAAGTGTTTGCAGGAGCGGGTGATAACTCGGCTGCAGCTTTAGGGGCAGGGATATTTAAGAAAGGCGATGCATTGTTAAGTATCGGGACTTCAGGTGTTATTTTAGCCTTTGAAGATGATATTGATGTTGATTATAAAGGAGAATTGCACTATTTCCACCACAGTATAGAACGAAGTTATTATTCGATGGGAGTGACTCTTTCGGCAGGCCATAGTCTTTCTTGGTTTAAAAACAACTTTGCTAAAAGTATTTCGTTCACAGATTTGATGAATGAAATATCGGAAGTTCCGATTGGTTCTTCGGGTTTATTGTTTACACCGTATTTGAATGGAGAAAGAACACCGCATACAGATGCGACGATTAGAGGTTCATTTATTGGTGTGAGTGCCGAACATAATTTAAAAACTTTCACCCGTGCTGTTGTTGAAGGAATTACGTTTTCTTTAAAAGAATCTTATGATATTATGTTTGAGAATGGAATAGAGTTAGAAAGAATTGTATCGACTGGAGGGGGAGCGAGAAGTGTTGAATGGTTGCAAATTCAAGCTGACATTTTAGGTGTAGAAATTAAAACTTTGCAAAGTGCAGAAGGGCCGACAATGGGAGCAGCTATGATTGCAGCGTTGGGTTTGAGATGGTTTGAGAGTGCAAAAGAATGTGGTAAAAGCTTCATATCTTATGGAGAGTCCTATGTTCCATCACCTTCCAATCATAAAAAATATAATGAGCTATATAAAATATATAAGCAAATCTATTCAAACACTAAAGATATCAACATGCAACTAAAAGAGTATAGAAAGTAATCGTGACCCATTATGAAAATAAATGACTCAAATAATATGACAAATAAAGAAAAGTTAATTTATCATATTTTATTAGAAAATCCAATGTTATCTCAAGAAGAAATTGCTTACAGGGCTAACATGTCTCGATCATCCGTGTCTGTTCATATATCAAATTTAATGAGTAAAGGGATAATTGTAGGGAGAAGTTATGTTGTCCAGGATACAGGTTATATTGTCATTTTAGGAGAGAGTATTGTTGAAATAAATGGGATGTTAAGTGTTGAAAGCAATAAAGAAACAATCGATATTAGTGTTAAAGGAAGTGGAATGACAATTTCTCAAAATTTTCATCAAGAGAATATAACAAGTCATTTAATCACTACGGTTCCAAATAGTTTTTTTGGGACATTAGTTCAAAACTGGTGCAGCAGCATTGGGATTGATCTAAAGTATTCATATTTTTCCAAAGAAGATTACAATAATTTATGTATGAGTTTAGACCGAGAAGGGGATTATCATCAAGTGATTCATGATAATAAGGCGATGGATGCGTTACCTATTAATCATTTGTTAAATCAGGATAGATTGTTAAGAGATTCGAGTTTGATCCTAATCGGTTCCTACTTTAATATTAAGGCAACGGAATATGCTTTGGAGAGATATTCTGACAAGAAAATAATGTTGAGTTTTTACGAAGGTTTTGATAATGAAAAAATGATTTTATTAATGGAAAAGGCAAATGTTGTTCATTGTTCAATCGAGGTATTAAAGAAGGTTAGTTTAGTTGATACACACGAGTCGAGTGTTTTTAAAGAGATGAAAAAATTATTAAACACGAAAACTGTACTGGTTTGTGTTAATGACTCCAATCGTTTATTTATTATGAGTCATGATTATAAAGAAATGTTTGAGTTTAAATCCCATATTAAAGAAAAAGAAGCGTTTGATCATATATCATCTGGAATTGCGATGTCAATTATAAAAAAATATGATTATGAGCAGATGGCTTTCTTAGCATTAAAGAATATTGAATATTAAAAAAACACCAACACGTTGAAAGGCTATATCTAAAGTTAGATATTAACCCATCAAATGTTGGTGTTTTAAATGATATACATGAGAGCAGAGTAGATAAATGGTGAAAGGAATACGGTTAGAATACCCGTTAAAATCAAAGCCAAGGTGGCCATTGTTTCCTGTGTCTCACCCAGTTCAATTGCTTTTGATGTGCCTACGGCATGGGCGCTGGATCCTAAGGCTAGTCCTTGAGCAATAGGAGAGTTGATATTAAAGACTTTGTTAAGCAAAGGTGCTAAGCTTGCACCTATAATTCCTGTAATAATGACAATTGCGACGGTAACGTTTGTGTAGCCTCCTAATGCAGTGCTAACATCACCCGCAATAGCTGTTGTGACTGATTTAGGGATCAAACTAGCCCCTAATTTAAGGTCTAATTTGAAGAGGTAAACTAATAATGTAATGACCAAACCATGTGCAATAGCACTGCTTAAAACGCTTATTAAGATTAGTTTAATATTCTTATAGAATAAATCTTGATGTTTATACAAAGGGATTGCTAATGCAACGGTAGCGGGACCAATAAGCGATGTAAAAATCTTGGCACCACCATTATAATCATCATATGAAATATTAAAGACAATGAGTATTAGAATGATTAAGATGGATGAGAATAGCAGTGGATTTAATAGACTGATTTTAGTTTTAACCTGCAGTTTCCTAAATAGGCTAAAGACTAGAATGGTTAACGAAATACCGAATAAAGGATGTTCTATCATTACTGGACCTCTTTCTTTAAGATATATTCACTGACCTTTGCACTCACAAAATAAGTTACAAGTGTTGAAAGAACTGTGATCAGTGTTAAAGCTATAGCGTTATCGATCAATAAATCGAAATAGTTCATGATGCCAACGGACAAAGGCACAAACAAAATTGCCATGTTATTTTTAAGCCACTCACCACTTCCGCTAATATCTTCGAGTTTCAACAACTTTAGATTTAAAGAGACAAAAAGTAAAATAAGTCCAATGATGCTTCCAGGTATTGGAAAAGGTAAAACGGAACTTATCAAATCTCCAATAATTGAGAATATAAATATTATAAGTAATTGTTCAAGTATTTTCATAGTAACTCCTTTAAAATATAATAAAAAAACAACCAAATTGGTTGTGTTCAATGTTTAATGGAGCGGGTGAGGAGAATCGAACTCCCATAGTCAGCTTGGAAGGCTGAAGTTTTGCCATTAAACTACACCCGCATATGACAGAATGGTGACCCGTGTAGGAATTGAACCTACGACCCACTGATTAAAAGTCAGTTGCTCTACCGACTGAGCTAACGGGTCCCATGGTGGGGAGAGACGGATTCGAACCGCCGAACCCTAAGGAGATGATTTACAGTCACCCGCGTTTAGCCACTTCGCTATCTCCCCGATAAATGTCATATATTTTAAATGGTGCCGACTAGAGGACTTGAACCCCCAACCTACTGATTACAAATCAGTTGCTCTACCAGTTGAGCTAAGTCGGCAAATGGTGGAGATTAACGGGCTCGAACCGCTGACCCTCTGCTTGTAAGGCAGATGCTCTCCCAACTGAGCTAAATCTCCATTTGCTTGATGCGTTTCCTTAACGCCTTAATAATATACCATGAGTATCAATGAAGTGTCAACACTAAAATGCAATTATTTCAAAAACTTTTTAAAAAGCTCTTAAAACCTAATAAAAAAGCCTATTTCTAGGCTTTTAGATCAATGTTTGAGCTGCGGTAATGATCGCAAGTTTGTAAACATCTTCCTCAACACATCCACGTGATAAGTCAGACACTGGTTTGTTTAAACCTTGTAAGATTGGTCCAATTGCTTCATAACCACCAAGACGTTGAGCAATCTTATATCCGATGTTACCTGATTGAATTTCAGGGAAGATAAAGACACGTGCTTTTCCAGCAACATCTGAACCTGGAGCTTTTAAACCAGCAACAGCAGGAACAAATGAGGCATCAAATTGTAATTCACCATCAATTTTATACTCAGGAGCTAACTCTTGAGCAATTTTTGTTGCTTCCACAACTTTATCAACTTGAGGACCAGCTGCGGATCCTTTTGTTGAGAAACTCATTAATGAAACAATTGGTTCAATATCAAATAATTCAGCTGTCTTTGCACTCTCAACTGCAATTTCAGCCAATTCTTGAGCATTTGGATCAATGTTAATTGCACAGTCGGCAAATAAATAAGTTTCAGTACGTTTAAAAATAATAAACGCACCACTTGTTCGACTAATACCAGGTTTTGTTTTAATAATTTGTAATGCAGGGCGTACTGTATCACCTGTTGAATGAATTGCTCCTGATACCATGGCATCAGCTTCACCCATATAAGTTAACATTGTACCGAAATAGTTAACATTTTTAATCCATTCTGCAGCACCTGCAGCATCTAGTTTACCATTACGACGTTCAACTAAAGCATTAACCATTGCTTCTTTTTTGTCATTGTCATATGTTTCAGGGTTAATAATTTCAAGACGATCTGTCATGAACCCAATATTCGCAGCAATTTCATTAATTTCTTTTTCATCACCAAGTACAATAGGATGCACTAAGTCATCTGCTGCTAAACGAACTGCCGCACCGATAATTCTCTCATCATTTCCTTCGGGGAAAACAACTTTGATCTTTTTCCCAACGATCTTTTGTTTTAAACCTTCAAATAAATCCATAATTTCCTCCTATACATTCCTTATTATACATGAATTGAGGAAATTTGTGTTAGTTTGCACAAGTTAAAGTGTTAACAAATAACAAAGTAATAATTGTTGCATGTTTCTCAAGTTAAGACCTGTATCTTTACTTACTTTATCAATACGATAATTAATAGTATTACGGTGGGTGAAAAGCTCATCGGCCGTTGCACTAATGTTCCCTTGATGTTTCCATAACGATGAAATAAGAGCAATCAATTCATCATCATGTCCAAGTTTCTGTTTAATTTCTTGGGCGATGATGCTCTCACTTAAACTAGGGGCTATATAATAAGGAACATAAGCATCAATGTATTGAATGACTCTTTCGCTTTTAATATTTTTTGAAAATAGAATTCGTTCTTCATTGAAAACATCACGAAGCACATGAACTGAACACATCATACCAATAAATAAGGTTGTTGTTGTTGAGAAGTCATCGTCTAACATCGAGATAAAACCATAAAGCTGATCCATGTTTTGATTATATTGATCAGCAATAAGAACACCATACTCACGATCCACAAAAAAAGTATCACGAGCACCAGGGAAGAAAGATTCAAATGATGTTAACCAAGCATCCTGTTGTTCATTTAAGTTTTTTACATGAAAATGAATGGTCATAAAATCACCATCTATTTCTGGAAGAATATTGGAGTCTTGAATCAAATATTGATACCATACCGATCGAGATTCTTCAGGTTGCATTAAGAGTGTAAGAATTTTTTGTTCGCTCTCATTCATTGTATCCTTATATATATGCAAATATTTAAATCCGTCATAATAGTTAAAAAGAGCAGGGTTAGGACTACTCATTGTTGATTCAATGGCCGTTGGGTAAACTTTTTTTAAATCTTTAATTTTCATATTTATTACTCCTTGCACAATAACTTTGGTCACTTTAACTATATCATATATGGTAGCGCTTTATTATAATGGAATTACATAGGGAGGATATTTTATGACAAAGAAAATTGTATTAAAAAATATTTATAAGCGTTATGATAAAAACCCAAATTATTCAGTAACAGATTTTAATTTAGAGATTGAAGATAAAGAATTTATCGTGTTTGTTGGTCCATCTGGTTGTGGTAAATCAACAACTCTTCGTATGATTGCTGGATTAGAAGATATTACAGAAGGTGAAATCTATATTAACGATCGTATTGTTAATGATGTAGAACCTAAAGATCGTGATATTGCCATGGTTTTCCAAAACTATGCACTTTATCCACATATGACAGTCTATGATAATATGGCTTTTGGATTAAAAATCCGTAAAGTTCCTAAAGATGAGATTGATAAGGCTGTTAAAAATGCAGCAGATATTTTAGGATTAGCAACATATCTTGATCGTAAGCCATCCGCGTTATCTGGTGGAGAACGTCAACGTGTAGCCTTAGGTCGTGCGATTGTTCGTGATGCAGAAGTCTTCTTGATGGATGAGCCATTGAGTAACTTAGACGCTAAATTGCGTGTTGCTATGCGTGCAGAAATCACAAAACTACACCATCGTTTAGAAACAACAACAATTTATGTTACCCATGACCAAACTGAAGCGATGACAATGGCTGACAGAATTGTTATTATGAAAGGTGGATTTGTCCAACAAATTGGTTCACCAAAAGAAGTCTATAATAATCCAAACAACGTTTTTGTTGGAGGATTCATTGGTGCACCAGCAATGAATTTCTTTGATTGCAAGATCGAAGATCATCATCTGATTACGACAGATGGTGTTAAATTAAGAATTCCAGAAGGAAAATATTCAGTCTTGGAGGAACAAGGATACGTTGGTAAAGATGTCATCTTTGGAATTAGACCAGAAGATATTCACAATGAGCAATTAGTGTTAGATTCTATGACTGAATCACTTGTCAATGCTGAAGTTACAGTTGCGGAATTATTAGGAGCTGAAACAATGTTGTATGTTACAATTGGCGACCATGAATTTATTGCAAAGGTGGGTGTCAATGAATCATACTCACCAGGTCAAAAAGTTGAGTTAGCATTCAATATTAGCAAGGGACACTTCTTTGATAAAGAAACAGAAAACGTTATTAAATAGCATTCTATAGGCCTCAAATCAACTTGAGGCCTATTCTTTTAAAAAAGTTTTAAAAAAGCCTTGCATTCATTTTTCCTTGTGTTATAATTAAATTCGCAGCAAGAGGAAAAGACATTGGGCCATAGCCAAGCGGTAAGGCATCACACTTTGACTGTGACATTCCCTGGTTCGATCCCAGGTGGCCCAGCCAATGTATAAATAACGACAAGATGAATCAATTCATCTTGTTTTTTTTATAGGTAAGTAATTTAAAAGGGGTTATAAATTATGATATGTTTATAACACAAGTCTACAAATTGAATGAATATAGTAAGCATAAAAAAGGTACAAAAGTAATATTAATCCAAAGGATTAGAAAATGAAATCAATTAAATCAAAAAATAATGCTACGTAGTATGTTTAGTAAAATGTTATGAAAGAAGAGCTATGATACGAATGCAACCAAACGTTAAACTTGGAAATAAAAGTCCTTTACTTATAATAAAGGCCGAGCTTCCGGGCAGAAGAAAAACAACGGTAGCGAAGGCTTAGCAAAAGAATTATCACTTGTTTACCTCCGGTTAGATTGTATAGTGGTACCTTTTAATAAACTTAACGTGGATACAGGATTAAGAGGAGAACGATACGAAGCCATAATGAACCTGGCATAAGGAGAACCTGAATTTAGGTATGAGTGTTATTATTGATTCGGTAAACCCTCTCCATGTGATGAGAAAAAACTACCAGCAACTTGCGAAATCTACGGAATCGCTATTTTTGTATTCCCCCATTCATTTTACACAATCAAAAATAGAAAACATTTGACAGTCTAAGTAATGTATGCTAAATTTAAAATAGTTTAAAATAAATGTGAATATGTAATTGTAGTTTAATTCCGGGGGGAGGTTAAATGCGATTTTTATGTTATCAAAAATAAGACTAAAAAAGTATCCAAATGTTAAACAGCACGATTCGTCTGATTGTGCTGCAGCAGTAATTTCTACGATACTTTTAAAATACAAAAAAGAAATATCACTCATGAAGGTTAGGGAAATAATTGGAACTGATGCTTATGGTACCAGTGTAAAAGGTATCGTTGAGGGTTTTGAAAAGCTTAAGTTCAATGTTAAGGCGGTTAGAACTTCAACAAAAGATTTAACCAGAGAGATCACATTACCAGCAATTGCTCAAGTTAAGACAGAATCGGGTCTTAACCATTTTGTTGTGCTTAACAAAATCACTAAGAAGAATGAGTTTATAATATCGGATCCAGCAAATGAAGTCAGTAAGCAAACGTACGAAGATTTTGATTCGTGGTTTACTGGCGTTTTTATTGTACTCATTCCAACGAGCGAATTTGAGGAGTCAACTTTAAAAGACAAATCAATGTTTGAAGTATTTAAAGTTTTGATACTTCCACAAAAGAGACTTCTATTTACAACAATATTGATTTCGTTATTATTAAGTCTATTAGGGATTTTATCTAGTTTGTTTTCTAAAGTATTAATGGATGAAATTATTCCATTTCAGTTAAAGAAGAGTCTGTATGTATTTTTATTGTTTTTTATTCTTGTTTCGCTAGTTCAAAATTTACTTTCGGCATTTCGTCAACATGTGCTTTTATATTTGTCAAGAAAAATTGATATACCTTTATTACTTGGGTATTACAATCATATTATAAGATTACCTTACTTTTTCTTTATTACAAGAAAAGTTGGAGATATCTTAACGCGTTTTCAAGATGCTATGACAATTAAAGAAATATTCACCTCTTTATCAATCTCGTTAGTTATGGATGTACTCCTTTCGGTAATATCTGCAATTGTACTTTGGAATTTGAATTCGAAATTATTCGGCATTTTACTCTTGATAGTAATTATTAATATAATTTTAATTTATGTCTTTAAGAAACCTTATAAAAAATATAATTATGAACAAATGGAATCAAGTGCAATGTTGAATGCCCAACTAATTGAATCAGTAGAAAATATCGAGACGATTAAATCAATGTCAGATGAATCTTCTCAAATAAGTAAACTAGAATCAAGATATGTAAATGCATTGAAACTTGAATACAAAGTAGGTATTCTACAAAATTTTCAAGGGTTTCTTGCAAATTTTGTTGGTGCGTTAGGAAATGTGTTGTTTATGGGGGTAGGAGCACTATTTATTATAGATGGAAAAATGAGTATTGGTGATCTTTTAGTATTTCAAACATTAAGTCAATATTTTACAGAACCAATTCAAAATTTAGTTTCATTACAAATAACATTTCAAGAAGCGCAAATTTCAATGAAACGCTTAGGTGAGTTGATGAGCTTGGATGTTGAAGAGGACGAGTCAAAAAATCTATTGACTAATATTCCACTTAATGGAGATATTGTTTTTGGAAATGTTAGTTTTTCTTATGGATCACGACCACCTGTAATAAACGATTTAAATTTAACAATTCCAAGTGGAAAAAAAGTTGCTTTTGTAGGGGAAAGTGGTGCAGGTAAAAGTACGATAGCCAGACTTATTATGAAGTTCATTGAAAATGAATCTGGGAAAATAACACTAACGGGATACAACATTAAAGACATTGGACATCAATTCTTAAGAAATAAGATTGCTTATATTCCTCAAAATATTGAATTGTTTTCTGGAACAATCATTGACAACTTAAAAGTAGGTAATAATCTTGCTACCTATGAAGAAATTGTAACTGCATGCAAATTATCTGGCGCGTCTGATTTTATCGAAAGCATGCCGAATCGCTACGGATCATACATTGAAGAAGGTGGAAGTAATCTATCTGGTGGTGAAAAACAGCGATTAGCTATTGCAAGAGCACTTTTAAAAGAACCAGAGATTTTCCTTTTTGATGAAGCAACCTCTAATCTAGATTCTTTTAGCGAAAGAAAAATACATGATTTGATATTCAATAAAATTACATCGAAAACAACAATTATTATCGCTCATAGACTTTCGACAATAATGAATAGTGATTATATATACTTACTTGATAAAGGAAAAGTTATTGAGAGTGGCAATCATCATGAACTTATGGCTTTAAATGGTAAATATGCATCGATGATCAATATGCAAATGTCACATATGGATATAGAAGAAGTTAAAAATAAATATGATGAACACAATTATGAAGGAGAAGAAATCACTTATGGCTAAATTAGAAGTATTAGAAAATAAAAAATTAGTGTTAAAAAATGTTTTAGTTCATGAATTGAGGGATATTTCCTTGGATTCTTTAGAAGATGAAATAAATAGATTCATCAACAAACTTGACGTATTGAAAGTACAAGGATTTGGTCCCTTAATCACAAAAAACTTTGGAACAAATATAAGCGATGAAGGTTATTTAACAACAAATTATGATCTTATGATCCAAGCACATGATTATACTCAGTATAAAAATATATACAAAACCTATGATAAACTAACTGCTGAACATTGTGTATACGTTAGATTTTCTGACCACCCACAATATTCAAATTTCGCTCATGACAAGATAAATCTTCATTTCTATGAAAAAGAACTCATTTCAAGTGATGTTACTTACTCCATAATCGTTGAAGAAAAAGAAGAACTCTTAATAATGGACTTATTTGTTCCGGTAAAAACACTATGAAGTTGTATTCAAAAAACGAACTTAGAGATAGTCGAATATTCTTTGATAAGGAACCACCAAAATTTGGAACATATTTCTCTATTTTTATTGGATTTCTATTGATAGCTTCACTTGTTGCTTCAAGCATTATTAAAAAAACCTATATAGTAAAGGCACAGGGTGTTGTTAGAGGGAGTGATGCTCAGTATATTTCTTCAAATGTCAATGGAATGGTTACGAAAGTAATGAAAAGCGAAGGATCTACAGTAAAAGAAAATGATGTTCTGCTTGTAGTATCTGATGGAAAAGAATCATTACAAGAGAAAGTAATCATTGAGCAATTGGAACAGGCATATGAAAAGGTCAACGCAATGGATAAGTATCAAGAGTCTTTAACTAATTCTGTTAATTACATGAAAAATTCAGGATTAGAACAAGAATATTTTGGTTATATGGAATATTACTTACAACAAAAAGAATCTGATAATTTTTCTGATAATATTGAGTCGAAGAAAATCAAAAATAAAGAGAAACATCTTAGTAAAGTATCTCAAGAAGTTAAAGATTTGGAAAATGACATTCATAGATTTAAGTCTTCAGGATATAGAATAAAAAAAAATGAAATAAAGAAGAATATAAAAAACACTCAGAAGAAGATTAATGAATTAGGCGAAGAATTTACTCAAGAACAAGACGAAGATAAGAAAACAGAAATTGAAAAGAGTTTACAGAAATATAAAGATTTAGATAACAAACATCAAAATGACTTGGAACAAATTGAAACCCAAATTATTGAAATGAGTGATTTAGAGATAGAACTCGAAAATAAAATTAACGAAATTAAAGGTATGAAAGAAGAACTTGATTCTTTAAAAGACCAGTTTGAAAACCCAATGAATCAAACATCCCAAATGAAATCTCAGTTAATGATGGAACTCGGTAAAAATCGAAGTCAAGTTGAGACAAAAATTACTGAACTAGAATCAAACTTGAAACTTTCTTTAGAACAAAAAGAAACATATCAAATTAAAGCTACACATGATGGAGTTATACATTATGTAAATCCCATGAGGGTTGGAAGTTCACTCCAGCAAAATCAAGTTATTGCGGATGTTTCTACTCAAGACATCGATAAGTTCATTATTGAAGCCTATATTTTAGCTTCGGATATTTCGAAGATATCTTTAAATGATGATGTAAATATAGCGGTTAATGGAGTTAATTCGACAAAGTTTGGCACGTTAAAAGGGAAACTTGTATTTATAGATTCAGGAACAATTTCCCAGGAGTCTCAAGAAGGCAATATGCTTCTATATAGGGTTAAAATAAACTCGGATTCTTATATTTTAAAAAGCAAAGATGAGACAATCGAAATTATTTCATCGATGCCGGTTGAAGCAAGAATAGTCTACGAAAAAGAAACATATTTAGACTGGATGCTTAATATGCTTAACTTGAAAAATTGAAAACTTAAAGGAGGTGATGCTTGGAAATAGAGCAAGATGTATATATAGATTTCGTTTATCTTATGACACATAATATTAAGTATATAAAAAAAGGAGGATTAATATTATGGAATTAGTAATGCCAATGAATTATGAAGTGTTAGATCAGGAAGAAATGATGTATTTGGATGGCGGTAGAAGTTTCAGAATAAATAAAGCCGTTTTACATGGAGCTCTAATGTTTGTTGGTGGAAAAATTATCAGCGAATTAGCGGGTGCATCTTTGGCTAAAGTTGCAAGTGTAATTGCTTCAAAAGCTATACCCATAGCAAAAGCAATAATACTAAAAGGAACATTTGGTTCATTTGTTACTGTAGCTCTAACTTCTGCATTAGCAGGTATACTTGTGGTTACTGCACTATATGCAGGAGCTGTTTGGCTAGGAAATAAAGCGGGGTACAACATTAAATTGTAAAATCAATCATTTAGGGATTAAATTCCTAAATGATTTCTAGGAGACTATTATGCAATATTATTTAGTTGTTTTTATTAAATTATTTGTGATTGAAAAGTTACTAACTTTAATATATTTTATTTTAAGAAATATAAATTTCAATATTACAAAGCTATATGCACGTGTGCTACAATTGTTGTTATTACTATTGCTATTCACGTCAATTTTTAAAAATGAAATATCTTACGAATTTGTGCTGTATTTTACATACCTACAATTATCGTATATATATTTTTTATGTAGAACCTATTATCAAGATAAGAAAAAAAAGAGATTATACTATCAAATTAACTCAAGTGTAATTAATTATTTTTTAAGTACATCATATAGCAAGTTAGAAGAAGTTGATTGTTATGATGTAATTGAAGCTCTTAAAGTAGTTGAAAATGAAATTATAACTTCACCAATACTTCTTAATATAGGATATATAGGTAAAGAAAAAATTACAATTTGGATTATTGGTGAAAAAGCAAAACGAATCCATTTAGATTTTAATAAAGAAAATTTAAGAATACAAATAGATCAATATAAAAACGGAATTGAAATTACTGTATTCTTATAGAAATAAATCGATGACTAATCAAAAATGATAATAATTCTGATAAGAATGGGCCACACTTTGATCAACAAAACAAATAATTATATCGTAATAATTAATAATGTTTGATTATCGCAATATAATTATTTGAACTGTGGAAAGGTTACACTCAGGTAGACACTTCTCTATATAACGAAATGTTATAATGAGAGTAAGTGAGGAATGATACTATGAGTTCAAAGAAACGAAGAACTTACAGTGAAGATTTTAAGAAACAAATGGTTTCTTTGTATGAGTCAGGAAAATCTCCTGCTGAACTAATTGATGAGTATGATTGGTCCCCGCATCGATATATCAGTGGAGAAAAAAAGTATGGATCTAATTCAAATGATGATGTTACTGTAGATAATAAAGAATCTATAGATGAGTCAAGAAAACTCCGTGAAGAAAATCAAAAACTTAGAATGGAGGTCGATATTTTAAAGCAAGCGACGCTGATTATGGGACGAAAATCAAAGTAATGAAATAAAATGAACACAAGTATCCAGTCAGCGAGATGTGTAGAATTTTAGAGATTAGTAGATCCGGATATTATAAATATAGAGATAAAGACTTCTCCAAGAAAAAAGATATTCATACAGACTTAGTCATAAAGATATTTCATGAAAGTAATCAAATCTATGGTACCCGCAAAATTAAGCGTGCTTGTCAGGAACAAGGGATTAATTTATCACGACGTAGAATTGGTCATATCATGGCAGAAGAAGGCCTTGTATCACGTTATACAGTAGTTCAGTTCAAGCCAGAAAGGCAAAATGTTAACCGAGAGCAATCATGAACATCGTTAATCAAGAGTTCAATGGTAGAAAGCAAAAAGAAGTCATCGTAAGTGAGCTCACCTACGTTGGGGTAGGAAATAATAGGCTACAGTGCAGGTCCAAGAAAAACGGCCCAGCTCGTAAAAGAAGCATTCGCAACAGTTAATGGAAGTTTAAACAATGTGCAATACTTCAATAGTGATAGAGGCATGAAGTTTAAGAGTTCTCTTATAGAAGACCTCATTAATATATTTGGGATATCCAGATCACTGAGTGAAACTGGAGTACCATATGATAATGCGGTCGCTGAAGCGACCTTTAAGTCAATAAAAACAGAGTTTATTTATCCAAATAGGTTCGAAACACCACAGCAATTGAAACAAGAGTTGTCAGTGTATGTGTGGTGGTTTAATAATAAACGATACCATCAAACGTTAAATTACTTAACGCCTGTACAGTATCGTTTAGAAAATGTTATATAGATGAGTGTCAACAACAAGGTTGACATTCCATTATCACTTCAGCATCTTTAAGAAAAGAGGTCCTTTATGGAATTGTTTTTAATGCTTTTAGAAACCACTATTTACATTTTTTCATTATATTTTTTCTATTATTTTTCAAGAAATAAAAATTTTTCACGTACAAGATACGTTTTTATTATTTATCGACTTATTGCTGTATTATTAATCATTAAAGATCAATATAATTATGGATTTAGTTTTATTGAATTATGCTCAGATATAGTTTACTACGAAATAGTTATACTTATACCTTATTTCTGTTTATATAAGACTGATATAAAGTATTCAAAATTTTTAAATACAGTTAATAATCTCCAAATAAACTACATCATTTTATCAAGTCTAGATAAATGGGAAATGAATGCGATTAATGATTTATCTAAGACTTTAGAAATTATCGACAGTTACTTTAAAATTCAAAAAAAATATAAAACATTGGGCCGTATTTACTTAGATGAGACTGAAAATTATTTTATAATTGAAGTATTAATAAGCGGGGAGGAAAATGAGCCATTTCCTGCAGATTTCGGTAGTGTTGAAGTATCCGTTGAGCCTTTGGGAGCAGGTAAAGAATATAGCTTTAGGCATGAAATTTAATCGTTATTTGCATTAATATAAGATAATGTAATTAGCTTTTTTTTTTTGAAACTATTAAGAAGACTATGGGACATTATTTTAAACTGTAGCTAAAAAGTTGGAGCTTGTCGGTAGTAGTAATGCTAATCTGTAGTTGCACATAAAATGGTCGATTATACAAAGATGATAAATATAAAAAAGAATACTTCTATCAATTCATTGTAAAATGAAAAGGTATTGGTATTTTTATTATGAAAAAACTGAACGTCTGTATCCATGGTTAGGAACGATGTTCAGTTTATTTGTTTAGATTATAAGTTTAAGAATGATTCGAAGGTTTGCGTTAGTTTAATAATGTCGTCTTGTGAATTTGCTTCAGCAAAGACGCGGATTAAAGGTTCAGTTCCTGAGAAACGAGCTGAAATCCAAGCCCCATCTTTAAAGTAAACCTTGAGTCCATCCATGTATGATATATGGTCAATGTCTAAGTGGAAGTTTGGAATGTCTTTTTTTACAAAGAGATCTTGTTGAATTCGTTCTTTATCTTCTTGAGTGAAACTATAGTCGAGTTCATCATTGTAAAGTCTTCCATAGCGTTCTTCAAGCTCTTTGACAAGTTCGCTTAAGCTCTTCTTACTGACACTGACCATTTCAACCAGTAAGGTTGCTGCGAAAATACCGTCTTTTCCTTGAATATGACCACGAATTGTTAGTCCACCACTTGATTCACCACCAATGAGTGCATCGTGTTTTTCCATGTTTTCGGAAATATGTTTGAAACCGACTGGAACTTCTATGCATTGTTGATTGTGGTCTTTCGCAATTCTATCTAAGAGATGAGTTGTTGATATATTTCTTACGACATCTCCCTTTAAACCTTTGTATTCTAATAAATAAAAATACAAGAGTGAAAGAAGCATGTTGGGGTGTATAAAATTACCAAGTTCATCAATGATTCCGATTCTATCGGCGTCACCATCAGTAGCGATTCCCATATCATAGTTTCCATCAATTACTTTTTCTTCAAGTTCGTGTAGGTTTGCGGATGCAGGTGAAGGTAATTTACCACCAAACAAGGTATCGTGTCGTTCGTTGATCATATCGACATCTGCACGCAATGTATTGAGAATAATGGATAGAGATGTCTTCGATACGCCATACATAGGATCGACCATTACCTTAAGTTCAGCATCGCGAATTGCTTGTTGATCGACATGACTCAAGATTGCGTCAATGTAGTTGTTTTTAGGGTTGTATTCTTTAAAAAGATCACTTTTTAGCGCCTCGTCTGTACTGATTGAGTTGACAATGATCCCTTGATCAATTCTCTTTTGAAATTTATTTGTAATGTCTTCACTGGCATCTTTTCCGCCTTCTGTAAAGACCTTGATCCCATTGTAAAGGGCAGGGTTATGACTTGCTGTCACAGCAACGCCATACTCTAATCCTAACTCTTTGACTGCAAACATTGTCATGGGTGTGGGTACAGCTTTAGGAATAAAATAAACACCTATGTCATTCGCAATAAATACTTCAGCCATCCACATTGCGGCCACATCAGATAAAAAACGACGATCATATCCAATCACAATTTCCTTTGACGTCATTTCGTCAGCCAATGATTGGGTTAAAATTTGAACATTTTCTTTTGTGAATTCGTCGCCAATAATCGCACGCCATCCACCAGTACCAAACTTAATCATTCTTACTCCTCCTCAAGAGTTATACTCTCTTAAACTTTATTATAACAAAGTTACGAAATGAATGGATGATGATGGCTTCTTTTTGGATAGAGTGACAACTTTTTAGTGCAAACATCCCTAGACATGGATTAGATTTTTTTGTCTTATTTGAGGATGAATATAAAGAAATGTGAATACATGTCATAAAGTGTCGTTTATTAATTATAGAATAAATACAAGAAAAGGAATGATAAGCATGAAGAATTTAGTATTTGATTATGATAAAGAACCTTCAAGAGATATTCTCTGTATTGATTGTAAAAGTTTTTATGCATCGTGTGAAGCGGTAGCACGGGGCTTCGATCCTTTAAAAGTAAAGCTTGTCGTTATGAGTTATCCTAGTGATAATGTTAAAGAACGTGGCAGTGGTTTAATTTTAGCGTCAAGTCCTCAAGCAAAAAAAGCGTATCATATATCAAACATTAGCCGTGCTAGAGACTTGCCATATCCTTATCCTAAAGATCTTGTGATTGCTCCACCACGTATGAATTTATACATGAGTATTCAAAAGAAAATTAATACAATTTATCGCCAATATGTTGATGATGAAAACATAGCGGTTTATTCAGTGGATGAAACATTTTTAGATGTAACAGGTTCACTGCGTTACTTTAATTGTGACAGTGCCCATGAACTCGCACGATTAATTCAAATCGATGTTTTTAAAGAAACAGGTATCTATACTACCGTTGGAATCGGCGATAATCCTTTACTCGCTAAATTGGCACTTGATAATGAAGCGAAATACAATCAGGATATGAAAGCAGAATGGCGGTATGACGATGTTAAAGAGAAAGTATGGAATATTCCTAATTTAACTGATTTTTGGGGAATTGGTCAACGGTCAGCCCTTCGTTTACAAAAAATGGGGATTCATTCCATTCGCGATTTAGCACACATCAATTATTATAAAATTAAAAAAGAAATGGGAGTTATTGGAGCTCAACTTTATGCTCATGCTTGGGGTATTGATCGTACTTTTCTTGGAGAAGTTTATATTCCTAAATCAAAATCTATTGGTAACTCTCAGGTCTTAAATCGTGATTATAAAAAACGTAGTGAGATTGAAATTATTTTACAAGAAATGAGTGATCAAGTTGCGACTCGTCTTAGACGAAGTGGAAAACGATGCACGTGTGTTAGCTTATGGGTTGGCTATTCCTTGTGGTATGTTGATAAACATGGAAAAAGTGGGTTTAGTAAACAAATGAAAATTGAAGCGACTCATAACAGTAAAAAAATAGCGGAGGCAGTTTTTAAAATATTTGATCAGTTCTATACTAACCAAGTCATACGAAATGTTGGAATAACATGTTCTAAGTTAGAAGAACCGCAACTAGAACAACTCAATTTGTTTGAAAGTATTGAAGTAAAAGATAAAGAAAATAAATTTGATGAAGTTGTTGATGAGATTAGAGATAGATATGGATTTACAAAATTAGTTTATGCAAGCAGTTTGATTGCTGGTGGGCGGGCTATTGCTCGTAGTAATTTAGTGGGAGGTCATGCAGGTGGTATGGGTGGAATTGAAAATAAGGAGTTTAAATGATGAGACGAAGAACTAAAAAAGAGTTTGTAAACTACAATGATTATGAAGATCGTTCATTTGGTTTAAAGTGGGGGACAGCGTTTGCATTAGACGAATTAAAGAAAGTGATTGATGACAATAAAAACGATGCAATGGATACGGGAAAAAAACTTCCGCAAATGACACAAGCAGAAATAGATGATGTTTTACAAATTGCATTTTTAAAAACAAAGAGTGTATCGATTCAACTTAATTTATACGATGACAAAGATCGTTTATATCCTACTATAGAAGGTGTTTTTTCAGGTTATGCTGATTGTGAAAATTTATATATAGAAGATCAAGATATAGCCTGGGAAATAATTAGGAATATTCAAATTAAAGAATAAAAAAAGCTGGTCATTAACCAACTTTTTGAGTATAAAAGATTAAACAAAGGCACTGATATCAGTTAAGCCACGTCCCACAATAAGAGAATTGATTTCATGACTGCCTTCATATGTATAGATTGCTTCAGCGTCTGCAAAGAATCGCGCAACATCGGTATCCAGTGTAATACCGTTACCACCGACAATTTCTCGTGCAAGTGCGACGGTTTCTCTCATGCGTAATGCATTATTCATTTTCACAAGAGATGATTCTTCATTGCTATAAATTCCATGTTCATCTTGCTGTTTGGCGAGTTGGACTGAAAGTGCAAGTGATGAAGTTAAGTTTGCAGCCATTTTAGAAATTTTATCTTGGATAATTTGGAATGAAGCAACAGGACGTCCGAATTGTTTTCTTTCTTTAACATAATTTAATGCTGCTTCTAAGGCGCCTGCTTGAATTCCTGTCGCAATATGAGCAACATCGGCTCGTGTTCTTTGTAAAATTTTATTTACGTCTTTAAAAGAATTAATATTAACTAAACGACGGTCATCGTCAATATGAACATCTTTTAAAGTAATGTGTCCGTTTTGTACGGGTCTTAAGGATACTTTCCCCCAAATATTTTCAACGGATACCCCTTTGGCTTTTCCAGGAACAACAAAGCATTTGACTTGTTGATCTGCTTTATCCCGGGCAAAAATAATCATTTCATCGGCTGTATCTGCTCCACCAATCCAACGCTTCTCTCCATTGATCACCCATTGATCTCCAACTTTTTCAGCGGTTGTGCTCATTCCGCCAGCGATGTCAGAACCTGAATCTGGTTCTGTTAATCCAAAACATCCTTGTAGTCCAAGGGTACGGGCTGGAACTTCAAATCGTTCAATTTGTTCTTGACTACCACCGATTTTTAGAGCGGTACGATAGAGGCCGACATGCACTGTATAGTATGTTGCAATCGAAGCATCGACACGGGCTAATTCGTAGTATAAAAATACATTATATAATTGTGAATATGTGCCATCACGTCCTTCATATAATTTGGAGTCACTCATAATTCCAGTGTTTACAACCTCTGCAAATTCTTCGTAGGGGAATGTCGCATTTTCCCAATGCTGATTAATGACAGGTTTCACCTTTTCATTTAAGACTGTTCGTACTTTAGCCAAAACCTCTTTTTCACCGTCTGTAAGGTCGTTTGAATAAGCAAGTAAATCAGGTCCAAAATCTAAATCTAACATATTTCCTCCTCTAGCGCTGATAGCGCATTCATGTACAAATCCATTTAATCAAATTTAAATAGAGAAAGAAATGAATATGATGAGAATTATAATAGGCAAATATAATACCACCTATAAGCAGTTACGATGGCTTAAATAGTGATATATTTAACAATTCTATTCCAGTTATTTTAACATGAAAAAAAGATCAAACTTTGTGTTTGATCTTTAGTGGTAGAGATTATTATAAGTTTGATTTTAGTGTCTGATAGTCATTGATAATCGTTTCAATGATTTCCTTGACAGGCCTAATAACTGTTAAAAGCCCAGATATTTGACCAGCCATCACTGAACCGGTTTCGACATCACCGTTGTGAACAGCTCTTTCTAAAGAACCATTGGTTAAACTGTCGAGTTTATCTTGATTTTCGTTATTATACTCCATTTCTAAGTATTGTTGGGACATTGGATTGTTAATCACACGGACCATTCGTCCAATTCGTTGTCCAGTCACAACAGTCGATGTGTCATTTGCCTCTAAAACTTTTAGTTTATAACTGTTAGGAACCGGGCATTCTAGAGCGGTTAAGAAAAGCGTTCCTGCCTGGATACCGCTTGCTCCCAGTGCTTGAGCTGCTAGTAATCCCCTTGCATCCGCGATTCCTCCTGCAGCAATTACTGGAATGTTAACAGCATCCACAACTTGTGGAATTAAGGACATCGTCGTGGTTTTTCCAATATGACCTCCAGCTTCGGTTCCTTCGGCGATGACTGCATCGACGCCAAGTTCATCCATCTTAACTGCAAGTTTTACAGAAGGGACAACAGGAACAACTTTTACATTTGCTTGTTTAAATTTATCCATGAAACGTTTTGGCGTTCCAGCACCAGTCGTAACGATTTTTACCTTTTGTTCTATTAATACATCAACAAGTTCGTCAACATTGCTCATCATTAACATCAAATTGACTGCAAATGGTTTATCTGTATGTTTTTGAACTTCCTTAATTTCTGATCTTAATTGCTCAGCATCCATTCCAGCAGAAGCGATAATCCCAAGTCCTCCTGCTTCTGATACCGCAATCACTAATTGAGATGTAGAGATTTGCGCCATTGCTCCTTGTAATATAGGATACTTAATACCAAATAATTCTGTAATTGACATTTTATTCATCCTTTCTTAAATCAATGATATCACTGTATTGAGATAAAGAGAACATTTTGTGCTATTAGATTTAGTTATAGAACATATTTCTGTGAAATGTTTAACAAGAAAAAAGCGACTGAATACACACTAAAAAGTGATCATTAAAATGAAGGGTATAAGCTTAACTAATAGTCTTGAATGCGCTTTCAGTACCTTGTTTGACTTTGGGTTTTACTTGTATTATTGTGAACTTACTTGATTGATATCAAGCGCCGAATAGGGCGAGAACAAACAAACAGATAGAGCCATTGATGTGAATTTGGTTCCTTTCTAGCCAATTATCATAATAAAAATTCCAAGTGCTTATGACAGTATAAATATCAACAACTATTTATCTTCCATGATGATAAGCATTCCTTAATTACTGAAAATCTCTTTTTTAAAACCTATCATTGTTATTTGTTCTTAAAGTAAAGAAGTTTAGCTAATCAGCAGACTTCTTTATTTTTATAAATGGAGGTTATATGAATTTACTTAGTCTTGATATAGGAAATACAACCATGCATTTTGTGGTTTATGATCAAACAAGTTCTATTGTCTACAATAAAAGAGAGTTAACACATCAAGAAGATGAGTTTGGATCATATTTTATGGAGTGTTTGAAAAAAATTGAATATGAAATAAATGTTATTGTTTTGAGTTGTGTTGTTCCAAGTATTCATGAAAGTGTTCGTGTGATACTTAAACATTATTATTCATCTGTGCTTTTAGATGTAAATATGCAAACAATTGGAAAGATGGAGTCGAGATTAGAAGGAAATGAGGCGATTGGCGCAGATTTACTCGCTTGTGCTTATGGAGCATATCAGCTCGTTGGAGAAGCAGTTATTATCGTTGATATGGGTTCTGCTAATAAAATCATTGTCGTAGGCGATGACTTTGTTTACGAAGGTGGGATTATTTTTCCTGGCATTGGTTTGGGTTTACGAACATTTGAAGAAACACTGAAGCATTTGCCTAAGATCAATCTTGAGTACCCAGAGTTTGTATTGGGGCGTGATACAGACACCGCACTTCGCTCAGGTTTTATGTATGGGATTAAATTTCAAATCGAAGCGATGATTAGTGAAATAGAAGAAGAATTAGGGATAAAAGCCAAACGTATATTAACGGGAGGCTATGCTCAATACTTTGAAAAAAATATGCCTTTATTTGACTATTATCCAAATCTTATTCATCATGGACATTATTATTTATACATGAATTCAATCTATAAGCAAACCTTATAGGTCTATTATAATTCGTAATTGAAATACGGTCGAAAACACCCTTATTTCTAAGCCTATTGGTTGACTATAAACGATAAGGGTCTTAAATTAAAGTTTGTAAAGCGCTTTCATAAGCGACTCAGGAGGTAATGATGAAAGAAGTAGTTATTGTTTCAGCTATGCGTACAGCACTTGGTTCTTATAGTGGTGTATTTAAAAATACGAGTGCGGTTGATTTAGGTGTTACAGCTGTTAAAGCAGCAATGAATGAAATTAATCTTGATCCATTTGAGGTTGATGAGTTAATTTTCGGAAACGTGTTATCAGCTGGGCTCGGACAAAATGTTGCCCGTCAAGTTGCTATACATTCTGGTATACCAAAAGAAGTCCCTTCCTATACAATTAATAAAGTGTGTGGATCAGGCCTAAAAACAATTCATCTTGCAGCTCAACAAATTATGCTTGGTGAGGCAGATGTAATGATTGCAGGTGGTACTGAGAATATGTCCCAAGCAGCATACGTCTTAGACGATTTACGTTTTGGGGCAAGAATGGGTAATAAAAGCGTAATTGATACAATGTTATGTGATGGATTGACGGACGCTTTTACTGATATTCACATGGGAATTACAGCTGAAAACATTGCCGATAAATACGGGTTTACACGAGAAGAACAGGATGATTTAGCCTATCATAGTCAAATCAGGGCTGAAAAAGCGATAAAATCAGGACGTTTCAAAAACGAAATAGCACCTGTCACTGTGCCGCAACGTCGTAAGGATGATCTACTCGTTGATACAGATGAGTACCCGCGATTTAATACAACGATGAAGACCTTAGAGAAATTAAGACCAGCGTTTAAAAAAGATGGAACGGTAACTGCCGGAAATGCATCAGGACTCAATGATGGAGCAGCAGCAATTATACTCATGAGTCGAGAAAAAGCAGACGCATTAAACCTTAAAATTCTTGCAACCTATAAAGCGGGTTCTGCACATGGTGTCGATCCTAAAATAATGGGAACAGGACCAATTCCATCAACACAAAAAGCGTTAAATACTGTGGGATGGAAGGTCGAAGACTTAGATTTAATTGAAGCTAATGAAGCATTTGCATCTCAAGCATTAAGCGTTATTACTGACTTAAAACTAAATCGTGATATAGTAAATGTTAATGGAGGGGCCATTGCTCTTGGACACCCAATTGGTGCGTCTGGAGCACGTATATTTGTTACGCTTATTCACGAAATGAACAAACGTGACAGCAAAAAAGGATTAGCAACACTTTGTATAGGTGGTGGACAAGGGTTTTCAGTTGTTGTTGAAAGAGACTGATTATAATTTAAACATGGATAACAAACTCTAATAGAGAGGGGTACTATTTTGAGAATAGAGCACTTAAGATATTTAATTGCAGTTGTTGAAAATGGCAACAATATATCTGCTGCTTCGAAAAAGTTATACACATCACAGTCTGCAATTAGTCAAATGATTTTAAAGTTTGAAAAAGAATATGGTTTAATTTTATTCTACCGTGAGAAAGGTCGTTTGAAAGAATTAACACCTGTCGGTAAGGAAATCTATCAAGAAATTGTTGACATTGTTGAAAAATATGACCACATGATTGAGAAAATTGATGAACAAATAGAAGAACAAATGTCCGTCTTAAAAATAGGGATCCCAGAACAAATCACCACAATTTATTACCAGGATTTTTTTGATCGATTCATTAAGAATAATCCAACGATTAAACTGGAAATCTATGAGGAAGGTTCAAAAACCTTAGCATCAATGTTGCAACGACATGAACTAGACTTTGCTGTTTTAGTTGAACCTGTTGAGCTTAATAAGAAGAAATTTTCTAAGACAACGTTGGTGAGTGACGAATTAGTTGCCTATATGTCTAACAACAATATTCTAAGTAAAAAAGAAACACTCACTTGGAAAGATATGTGTTATACCGATATCGCTCTTTTTAATAATGGATTTAAAACTTACGATCTGGTTACATCAAAATTAACCGATAAGCAAATAAAAAATAAAATTTCATTAACCTCAACATCATGGAATTTTATTATGGATGTCTGTAAAAAAAGTAATATGTTAAGCTTTTTTGCATCGGAGGTAGCAGATAAGTACTTAGATGAGAAAATGACCTCAAGACACTTTGAGGATCCCATCCCATTTATAATTTCTTTATGGACACAGAAAAGGAAATCCAATGACAAAAATGAAAAGAAATTTGCATCTGAAATGATCGAGTTTTCTAAAAGTAATCATTAATTATTTTAAAAATTTATTGCAACGAGAGATGTTTTTCTCTCGTTTTTTTTATGCTTAAAATGAAGGGATCAAGTGTGAATTTTTTAACGAATAGTGTCCATAGTAAATGCTTATAAAGCCTATAACTAAGGGCTATAAAGTGATTCTAATATGCGTGATAGAATCTAATTGTAAGCGGTTGCGTACATCAGGGAATTAGATGAAGGAGGATGATGGAATGCTTATAAAAAAAGTAATGGTTATTGGGGCAGGACAAATGGGAAGTGGTATTGCTCAGGTGTTTGCTCGATCAGGATTTGAAGTAGTGTTAAATGACATCAAGGAGGAGTTTGTTGAGGGGGGAGTTAAGAACATCAATCGCCAATTACAACGTAGTGTGGATAAAGAACGAATCACTACAAAACAAATGGCGGAAACAATGGCTAAGATTAGCAAATCAACATCGTATGAAGATGCTAAAGATGTTGACTTAGTGATTGAAGCTGCAACAGAGAATAAAGAAATTAAATTAAAGATATTCTCAGAACTCGATCGTATTGCACCAAAAGAAACAATACTAGCAAGTAATACCTCATCATTATCAATTACGGAGATTGCTATGGCGACAAAACGTCCCGATAAAGTAGTTGGGATGCATTTTTTTAACCCAGCACCAGTGATGAAGCTCGTTGAAGTTATCAATGCTTTAACAACGTCGAAATCAACAAGTGAAACTGTGATAGAAGTCTCACAGAAGATTGGTAAAACACCAGTTCGTGTCAATGATTCATATGGCTTTGTCGTAAACCGTATTCTGATTCCTATGATTAACGAAGCAGTTTTTGTCTTAGGAGAAGGTGTTGCGAGTGCCAAGGAAATTGATGAAGCGATGAAACTTGGCGCTAATCACCCATTAGGTCCATTGGCATTAGGAGATCTAATTGGTTTGGATGTAGTTTTAGCGATTATGAATGTATTAAACGATGGATTTGGAGATCCTAAATATCGACCAGCACCACTATTAAAGAAATACACTGAAGCAGGTTGGTTAGGACGTAAATCAGGTAAAGGATTCTTTGACTATAAACAATCATGAAAAGGAGCTTATAAATGAAATTAAATTCAATTGAATTACTAATAGAAGATAAAATTGCGACATTAACGATTAATCGTCCCAAAGCACTTAATGCGTTAAATACAGAAGTACTACAAGAACTTGCTTTAGCTTTAAATGAAATTGAAAAGAATGATAATATCTTAGCTTTAATTTTAACCGGGTCAGGTGAAAAATCATTTGTGGCAGGCGCTGATATCGCTGAAATGAAAGATAAAAATGCTGTGGAAGGCCAGATATTCTCTAAACTTGGAAATAAGGTATTTAGTCAATTAGAAAACTTGAAAATACCAACAATAGCTGCGGTTAATGGCTTTGCTTTAGGTGGCGGATGTGAACTTGCACTAGCAACTGATATTCGTATCGCAAGTGAAAATGCTTTGTTTGGACAGCCAGAAGTTGGTTTAGGGATAACACCAGGCTTTGGTGGGACTCAAAGGCTATCTCGAGCGATAGGGTTATCCAAAGCAAAAGAAATGATCTTTACTGGGCGAAATGTTAAAGCCGAACAAGCATTAGATATGGGACTTATCAGTCAGATAGTTCCAAAAGGAGACGTTCTAAATGCTGCAAAAGATCTCGCAAGCAAAATAAATCGCAACGCGCCTTATGCTGTACAAGCATCAAAACGTGCGATGAATCAAGGAATTAATCTTGATTTGGAGCAAGGATTGAATTTAGAAACAGAAGTATTTGGGCTTTGTTTTTCAACCGAAGACCAAAAAGAGGGTATGAGTGCATTTATCGATAAACGTAAAGCAACATTTTTAAATAAATAAAGGAGAAAATATGGCTGAAATTATTAAAATTGACGAAGCAATAAACAAAATAAACTCAGGAGACACCTTGATGATTTCAGGGTTCTTGGGTGTAGGGTCACCGATTGGGATAATTGATGCACTTGCAGAGAGTAATAAAGACGAATTAACCTTAGTGATGTCGGTTTCTGCTTACCCAGGTGTTACGCATGATGTTGGAAAACTTGTAGCAAACAAACAAGTAAAAAAATTTATTGGAGCGCATATCGGAACTTCAAAAGAATTAAGTAAGCAGTATTTGGAAGGTGAATTAGAGGTTGAGTTTATTCCGATGGGTACTTTAGCGGAATGTATTCACGCAGCCGGTGCTGGATTGGGCGGGGTTCTAACACCTGTTGGTATTGGTACTCAACAAGAAGCGGAAAACAAAAAGGTCACGATTAATGGAAAAGATTATCTATATTATCGTCCGATTGGCTCAGAAGTATCAATTATAAAAGGTGCTAAAGCGGACAAATATGGCAATATAACAACACGTGGAACTTCCAAATCAGCAATTCTAGCGATGGCTTTAGCAGGAAAAACCGTAATTGCGGAAGTCAATGAAATTGTTGAAGTTGGCGAGATAGAGCCAGACGATGTTGAGGTACCAGGTATTCTAGTTGATTATATTGTTCAAGGTATGAATATTGAAGAAAGTCATACATACTTTAATGAATTGTGGAAAAGTACAAATGTATTGAGGGAGGAATAAAGATGAATCCAAAAGAAATAATTGCACGAAGAATTGCTCAAGAGTTTTCGGATGGAATGGTTGTGAATTTAGGGTTTGGAATTCCAAATCATTCAGCTGATTTTATTCCAGAAAGTGTTAACGTTGTTTTACAAGCAGAAAATGGGGCACTCCGTTTTGGGGGAACACCCACTGCACAAACCTCAGATCCTGACTTAGGTAACTCAGGAGGAATGCCAATCACACTTTTACCAGGCGCATCAACCTTTGATATGCGAACATCCTTTGCGATCATTCGAGGTGGACATGTCGATATGACTGTTTTGGGAGCATTGGAAGTCTCTGAAAATGGGGATATTGCGAATTGGTTAATTCCAGGGGTTTTATCTCCAGGAATGGGAGGAGCAATGGATTTGTTAGTTGGGGCTAACAAAGTAATTGCTTCAATTCAACATACGGATAAAAAAGGAAATTCAAAAGTTTTAAAACAATGTAAATTACCATTATCGGCCTCTGGTGTAGTTGATATGATTATCACAAACCTAGCAGTATTTATTGTATCCAAAGATGGTCTTGTGTTAACGGAAGTTGCTCCTGGAGTTAGTGTTGAAGAAGTTCTTGAAAAAACA
Organism: Erysipelothrix urinaevulpis; assembly: GCF_009828835.1. Taxonomy (GTDB): domain Bacteria; phylum Bacillota_I; class Bacilli_A; order Erysipelotrichales; family Erysipelotrichaceae; genus Erysipelothrix; species Erysipelothrix urinaevulpis. The sequence goes on along the minus strand of NZ_WTTB01000004.1, from coordinate 49,439 downwards.
GAAGCAAATGTAATCGTTGCTGATAATGTTAAAGAAATGGTCTTAGCATAAATTAGAGAAGAGGAACTATGAAAGAATATATTATGGAAAAACGCTTTGATAATGATATTTTAAATGGTTTAGTGTCTGTGCTTATTGTTATGATCGTAGCGTCAATAGGCTGGATTGTTTGGTCACAAGGATTTAATTTATTATTTAAAATCATTGCAGGGGATAGTCTAAAAACAATCGATTCGAGTTTACAAGATTTATTTTTATTAAATGCTGTTGAAGGAAGTTTCTTTTGGCTTGTCATCTCATCGTGGGTTTGGTTTAGTCTAGATTTAGGTAACTATGGAAAATATGCTAAAACATCAAAGCAACCACAAGCAGGTTTTAGATACTTCTTATTGTCGCTTGCAGCCGGATTCGTTGGCTTTATTATCTTTGTAGGTTTGCATGGGATATGGTGGGAACCGTTCAAATGGAAAGTTTTATTTACGCCACAAACAAATGTAGAAGCAGCTCTAGCGATTAAAGGGTGGGGTGCAATAAACTTCTTTGCTTTATCGGTTATCATGGCTCAAATTCCAATTGTTAGTCTATTTCAAAGATACCCATTTTCTAAATATTCCAAAAGTGACTGGTCAATTGGGTTTGGTACCTTAGGTTTAAGTTTTTTTATTGCTTTACTTAATTGGAATACATTTATACTTCCCAGTTTCATCCAATTGCAAACAAATGTTCAAGTTGCTGGTCAAGAAATATTGGTATTGGCAACTCAACAGCCGTTTGGTAGTTGGTCGACTGCATTGGCTTGGGCTCAGATTTTTATTTTCTTTTTTCTGCTACCAGCTGAAGGTGGAGAACTATACCCACAGAAGATATTCACTGATAAGCAACCTTACTCAGGAATGGTAGGATTACTGATCGCTTTGATTGGAGCATTTACACTTTTACCACTATTACGAAGTATTTTAGCCCCACTTGCAACAAGTGTTAATTTAGATAATGATTTAGTTGTTGCATCATTTGTTTTAACAATTATTAATGTATTGCTAACGTGGCATCATTTGTTTTATGATTATCCATCAAGCGACAAGGCTCGTCTTGGTAAAAGACTGTCGATGCGACTAATCACTGTTTTGGTTGTTGGTTCAATCTTGGGGATCGTATGGATAAAATATCACCATCTCATTCCTTTTGGATCAAATGACTTAGGACTCAAGCATCCAATGTTAGGTTTAATGGGTGGACAATTTGTTTATATGATGCCGATGTTAATTATGAATACCTTCTTTGATAAATGGCCCAATGCTCAGTCAAAATTAAAGAATCAATAAGAATAGAATAAGATTGAAATATTTTGTGTTAAACAACACTTAGTCTTTCAATCTTTTTTTGTGAGAATTATATAATAAATAGAATAGGGAATGAATGATTGAGTGCTATAATAAATAAAAGAGAGGTGTACAAAAATGAAAATAAGTATTGATGAAACGTTTTATGATGTTGTATCGAAAGATGAACGTTTATTAGATTTTTTGATTGACTTTGGTTTTAAACCAATGAAAAAGAAAATAACCTTAGAAACCATGGGGAAAATAGTCACCTTAAGAAAGGGTCTTGATCATCTTGGAACAAATGTTGATCAGTTAAATCAGGACTTAATTGATGAAGGACTTGAGATTACATTTGTGGATGAAAAAAAAGCAGAAGGCTTAGGTAAACTTATTAAAGAACTTCATGATGGGCGAGATCCTGAAATTGTAAAGGAATCATTTAGAGAACAGTTTGGTAGCGTTTCTGCTGCTGAAATCATTGAGATGGAACAAGAGTTGGTTAAAAATGGAATGCCTATCAGTGAAATTCAACGCTTATGTGATATCCACGCGGATGTATTTAATGGTTCTATTGAAGAGATTCATGCAAGTGTTGATGAATTTGAAGTGCCGGGTCATCCAGTTCATGTGTTAAAAGAAGAAAACAGAGCATTGGAAGAATTGTTGGAAGACATGGATAAAGCAATAGGCATGTTAATAAAACAAGACTCAAGTGAACTTCGCTTTGGCTTAATCACGTTGACAAACGACTTGTATGATCTTGATAAGCATTATAAACGTAAAGAAGAGTGTTATTTTCCATTTTTAGAAAAACAGGGATATACTGCACCATCACAAGTTATGTGGGGTGTTCATGATGAAATTCGTCTAGATCTAAAAAACTTTTATGATTTACTTAAATCAGAATCACCAATTGAACTATCTCATCATTTTTCCGCCCTTAGAAAACGTATTGAGGACATGATATTTAAGGAAGAAAAGATTTTACTACCGATGATTGTGGAAGAAATTACAGAAGATGATTGGTTGAAAATTGCGAAAGAAAGCCAAGAAATTGGCTACTGTTTAGTGAGTCCTAAAAAAGAGTGGGTTCCTAAAAGAAAATCATTTTATGATCAAGTAAAAGAAGATCTAGCAGCAAGAGAAGAAGCCATTCATTTTAATGTTGGAACGCTTAATTTTGAAGAATTAGAAGCCATCTTAAATCTTTTGCCCATCCATGTGACTTTTGTTGATAAAGACGATACATTCAAATATTTTAATCAAACCAAAGGACGTCACTTTTTCCGATCACCTTCTCAAATTGGTCGTAAAGTGCAACACTGTCATCCCCCAAAATCAGTTGATCTTGTTGAAGGGATCTTGCATGACTTCAAAGCAAATATTAAGGATGAGGAGAGCTTTTGGATCGAAATGAATGGTAAGCTAATCTATATCGCTTACTATGCAGTTCGTGATAAGTTTGGGAACTATATGGGAACATTAGAAACTTCTATGGATATCAAACCATTCCAAGAAATTCAAGGTCAAAAAAGATTGAGAGATTAGTAAAAAAACTGAGATAATATGAGTTGACCCACACTTAATTCCTATACTATAATTGTACAGATTGATGCAAAAAAAAAAGCTTCAACAAACCATAGAATTATAGGAGAAAAATATGGAGAAAATAATCAGTTTTATGCGTGAAAATCCATTTATATGGTACTATGTTGCGTTAATGTTGATTTCACTTATCATTGGTATTGTTTCAATGAGAAAGGCGAAAGCTAAAAAGGATGGTTTTCTTGATTTACATCCCGATGCTGCACGGTTGATTCTTAATCAAAAAGGATTTATTAGCTCAACCATAATTTCCGTTCATGAAGTCAATAATGAAGCAGTACAAGAAAATATTGCTGTCATGGGAAAACTACAAACGAAAGAATCACAGTATTTTTCAGAGAAGATGACACATGGTCTTTTATTGAAACCAGGCGTTAATAAATTACTTGTAAGTTATGAAAACACTCGTCCTGGTATAATGCATAAAAGCGTTACAACCTACTCAGACCCAGAATATGTAGAAATTGAATGTAAAGCCAATACAAGGTATCGCTTGAATTTCAATACAGATACCCATCAATTTGGTGTGGAGGTTGCTGAGTAATTATGGAAGAAAAAATCTATAAACGTACAGTGATTAACATCATTAAAAATACAATTTATACTTTTTTATCACCGGCTGTTGCATTTTTATTTCTTTATTTTGTTTTAGGTTTATTTAAAATGGATCAAAAACTAGTTGAGATTATTTCAGCCGCACTGTCGATACTTATTTTTATTTGGATGTTAAAAATTTTATTTGTTGATGATAAAGTGGTGATCAGAGTAACTGATCAAGGGTTATTCTACAAATCAGGAAAAAAAGAAGATTTCTATTCATTTGAAGACTATGAATTTGGTTATAAAACTGTGTCGAGTCAAGGGTCAACAGATACAATTAATCTCTATGTCACAAAAGGTGAACAGACGCTTACATTAAATTGTGAACCAATTGGTCCTCGTCAATTTGAAGAAATGTTTTCAACAATAAAAAATAATACGATGACTGATACAGTCACGCGATTAAACTAAACACCGAAAGGGTGTTTTTTTTTATTGCTTGGAACACCATCTAACAACACATTAGATATTCCTTGACATGGTATTTGAAGTTTGTTAATATGTATCTAAGGTTAAGTTAGATACATATGAAAGAAGGGGTCTTATGATTCAAAAATTAAAAAGATTATGGCAAGAAAGTTGCGAGGTAAAAAACCTATTTCGCTTGGTTTCTCTTTTTACAATGATTGGATTATTGAATATATTATCAGCGAATGCATTAGGGGGTATCACAGAAAATATGATCAACCTTAATGTCGATACTGCGAAGAAGATACTAGGATTACTTATTGTTTTAGCAATCATAATTCTTGGGTTGACTTATGTTACAAATCTATTACAAACACGTGTGATTGAACAAATGCGGATTAAATTCAAATATAAAACAGTCGAAAGTATTTTGGAGTCCAGTCATGAGTTTAGTCAAAATCAAGAGCAGGGAGATTTGATTAATCGTTTAAACAATGATGTTTCGAGTCTGGTATCAGCGTCCAATTCGAGTATCATGTTGTTGAAATCACTGATCATAATCGTGATGCTAATGGTGGCGTTATTTCTGACAAATTGGCGTTTCTTTATTATCTTTTTAGTGCCTTTTCCATTCATCGTCTTAATCCAAGTGTATGCAAGTAAAAAATCATTGGACTTAATTATGCCTTGGAAAGTTGCGATGGGGGAAACAGATGCATTGAATCAAGATTTATTGAATAATAGGACCAGTATTCGTGTATTTAGAATTTATGAACAAGTAGAATCATGGGTTGAGAAAGCATTGAAAAAATCTGCGAAAACAGGGATTGAAGGAATTTCTAAATTGTATATTATCCAAACACCAACAGCTATCTTAGCTATTTTACCTGTCTTTTTTGTAGGCGGATTTGGTGCGCTATGGATACAAAAAGGCATCATTAATATTACCCAATTAGTGAGTGCATTTACGATTATCCAATTAGCGATGATGGAATTTAATTATGCAACGAATGCATTACAAAACATTCCGCATTTACTTGTTTCTACACAACGAATATTTCCAATTTGGGATGCACAAAAAGAAATGTTTGGCAGTTATAGTGGTGATGGAATAGACAATGCACCATTCATCGAATTCAGAAATGTTTCATTTAGTTATCCTAGTGATGAAGAAAATCCTATAAAAGTAATTGACAATCTAAGTTTTAAAATTGATGAGTTCTCATCCGTGGGATTGGTTGGAACCAGTGGTTCAGGCAAGTCGACAATTTTCAAATTATTAATGGGCATGTATGTACCAACAGAAGGAACAATTTACTATAAAGGAATTTCAATTCAAGCATGGAGTAAGGAATCTTTAAGAGAGCAAATCGCTATCGTGACTCAAAATAACTATTTATTTAATGATACTGTGTATGAAAATTTAAGATATGTTAAACCCAATGCGAGCGATGAATCTTTAAAAGAACTTTTACACTCTGTTGATTTAGGAGATTGGGCTGATACGAGAAGCAAAGATGAGTTGATTGGTGAACGTGGAAGTAAATTATCTGGAGGTCAACGACAACGAATCATGATAGCAAGAACTCTTTTGAAAGAGTCAACCCTTTATCTCTTCGATGAAGCAACGTCTGCATTAGATATCAAAACAGAGAAAAAAATTCAAGAAACACTTTACAAAGGTTTGAAGAATAAAACACAAATTATTATTGCACACCGCCTGAGAACATTAAAACACTGTTCAGTCATTTTCGTTTTTGATCAAGGACAATTGCGAGAGCAAGGAACACATGACGACTTAATGAAACATAATAAGATTTATGCGAATATGTATAAAAACCAAATGGAGGAACTAAAGAATGAAGAACAAAACGTTTAAAAATACACTTCAAATTATTTGGAATATTTCTAAAATAGGCTCCATTGCGTTTATTGTGTCTATTGTTGGTTCACTTGTTTTTAGCTTAGGTAATTACGCTCTTGTTTATTTTGCAGGAAAAGTTACTGAAACCGCAATTGAACAAGCCTCGTTAGGAATATTTGATAAAGATCCTTTTGTTTTACTCGGTATATGGTTTTTATGCATGATTCCAGTTTTAATTTTTGGTCAAATCGCGAATGTCACAGGAGGGCAGTATGCAGAGAAGAGACTGAAAAAGAAAATGATCCATCATATACTACGACAAAAAGAATCAGAAATAACAAAAGGTCATAGTGGGGACATGATGACCTTATTAACCAGTGACACAGATGTTGTTAATAACTTCTATTTCCAAGGGATTAATTACATGTTTTTTCACCCATTGGCATCAGGAATTGCTGCATTAATAACGTTGATAGTTATTGATATTCGACTTGCATTGGTTTCTGTTCTTGTAGGTATTATTTCTGTATTGGTATCGAGTCGATATTCTAAGACGATTCAAGAAGAGTACGTTAAAGCACGACAAACACAAAATATGGCAACGAACCAATTATCTGAAATCTTAGGCAACGAAGAAATGATTCGCTTGAATTCAATTGATAAGGTAGTCACACATAAATACAATGAAAAGAATAAAGAATATGGACAGGATATTTTAAAAGCAGAGTCTTTGAAACATAAAGTTAGTTTATGGAATGATTCATTCAACCAAGTGTTAAAAGTCTCTTTCTTAGTTATTGGTATTTATTTAAGTATGCAAGGTCAATTCGAATTTACAAAAATAATGTTGATTTTGATGCTTCAACCCAACATTAGTACAATGTTTGGTAGTCTTAGTCAATCTTGGAATTTTTTACTAGAAATTTCAACGTCGGCTCACCGCATTTTAACGATGTTGGAAACAGAATTAGAAAATGAACGAGAAGAACTCGATACGATCGCTGATTATGATAATCAGTTAAATGGAAGCATTGATTTTGAAGAAGTGACTTTCGGCTACACTGACTCAACCTTAGCCATTGATAATTTCACACTTAAAATTCCACCTAAAAAAACAATCGCATTTGTTGGTGAATCAGGAAGTGGTAAATCAACCTTATTTCAATTATTGTTAGGCTTTTATGACCTGGACAATGGGACAATTAAGTTGGATGGTAAAGATATTAATCAGCATACTTTAGCAAGTGTTCGCAAGCAAATGGTTTATGTTCAACAAGAATCACCACTTTTTAATGTAAGTATCAAAGAGAATGTTCGTTTGGGAAGTGAAGATTATCACCATGTTAAAGATGAAGACATCATAACAGCCTGTAAAAAAGCAGCGATCCATGATTTTATCATGACGTTACCAGAAGGGTATAACACAATCGTTGGTGAAAATTCAAGTCGATTATCGGGTGGTCAACGTCAAAGAATTGCGATTGCTAGGGCCTTTATGAGTAAGGCTTCTATTTTGATCATGGATGAGCCAACGTCAGCATTGGACAGTGATTCAGAAAATTTGGTTCAAGAAGCATTGAAAAACATTCGAAAAGAAAAAACAGTTTTAATTGCAGCTCATCGTTTAAGCACAATTAACGATGCAGATGAAATCGTCGTTTTAGAAAAAGGCAAGCTTGTTGAACAAGGCAATCATGAAGAATTAATGTATAATAAGAATATATATTATAATTATGTAAAGACACTGGGGTAGATAAATATGCAAATGATTAAAGAATTAAATTACAACTATGAAGCTTATATCATGTATAGTCGTTATGTTTGTGGCGATAATCGATATGCTGCACGAGCAAAGGAATCGACGAAGGAAAAAATTGATTTTGTTTATGATACCTGTTCTCAAGAAATGGATCAATTAATGGTAGAATTTCCAAGAATCACGGATGCCATTAAGGTTTTCGAAGGAGAACAGTCCTTTACTGGTTTTTCAGCAATCTTTGATGTTGATTTTACGAAGAAGGATATGTCATCATTTGAAAGACTCACAAAAGAAGCTCTCTTATCAGCTTATGTAGATAAAGAATCTGATGTTGTCGATGATTTATCGCTTGTAAGTATCTTAGAAAAAACGACGTTGAGTCATGAACAAAAATGGCTTGTCCTTTTGATTTCGGAAAATACTGAACAGTATTATGATGATTTAAGGGAAATATATCAACGCTTAGTGCCCCTTCTAACCCCACTTTTATCAACATTCGCGAATGAAGTTTCAATTATTCATACTGAATGGCAAGAACGAATTGATAATAAGACAATTTATAAATTTTTAGAAGAAGAAGTCGGATTAAGTTATGAAGGAAAAGAGTTAAATATACAAGCATCAGTCATGGGAATGAATGCAATAGCGATTCGCTCTGATACTGCAGTGGTAGGAATTACTTTTACAAAAGAATTTTTTCAACAATCCATCATGACGATTGATGAAGCATGTAAAAATTTAAAAAATATCGGTGACCAAAGTAAATTTTTAATCTTAAAAGAGTTGGTGGAAACTCAAAAATATGGAAAAGAACTTGCCGATGCTTTAGATCTAACGCCTGCAACAATTTCTTATCATATTCAAGAGTTAGTCAGTGAAGGGTTAGTCCAAGTGAATGCAAGCACCAAATCAAACAGAATTTATTATGAAATACGAAAAGATAAATTGTTTTCAGTTTTAATATTTGTAGTAGAAACGTTAGAGTTATTGGATGAAGGAAACAGAGAACTCTTATCAAAAATTATTGAAAGCTAAAAATCTCCACAGAACACGAGTTCTCGGAGGTTTTTTCTAGGATTCACAACCGGAAAATGATACGATAAGAACGGTGATTAACAGATGAAAAAAATAACAAAAGAAAGAATCTATCAAAGTATGCTCTTGCTTTTTAATGTTGGCGCAATTTTAATTACGGTAACATCGATATGGAGTGTAAAAGTATTTGGTGATATTGATTTTGAACAGCTATGGTTTACTTTAACCGCTCCAACTCAAGGGACACCCCTTAGTTTTTATTTTGAAATTGCTTTTTATATTGTCGTTGTCATATTACTTGGAGTTTTACTAACAATTATTATGGTTAAGATAAATCAGATGTTGAAAAATAAAGTAATCGTCAAGACATTGATGATGGGATTATCAGTTTGTCTTGTTATAGCGAGTGGTTTTTTTATGAATTATAAATTAAAAATATCCGATTATTATAATGCGCCTGAAACCACATTTATCCAGCAGCACTACATTGAGCCAAGTGAGAAAAATGTTGTGTTTCCTCAACATAAAAAGAATCTAATTTATATTTATTTAGAATCGTTTGAGGGAACCTATTTTTCAAAAGAGTTGGGCGGCAATGTTAATGAAAACCTTCTTCCAGAATTGACTAAAATTATCCATGAGAGTAATAATGTATCCTTTTCTGATAAGGATACATTTGGTGGTGGATACCAGGCGCCATCAACAGGTTATTCCATAGCAGGTATGTTCGCCCAACAATCGGGTTTACCTTTTAAAGTGACCATGGATGGAAATAAATATGGAGAACAAAATAGATTTGCGCCTGGCGCAATTACATTAGGTGATATACTTCAACAAGAAGGATACAATTTAGAATTTTTGGTTGGAGCGGATGCTACGTTTGCTGGTGTTGATAATTTTTATCAGACACACGGAGATTTTAATATCTTAGATTATAATCGAGCAAAAGATCAAGGCTTGATTCCTAAAGACTACAAAGAATGGTGGGGCTTTGAAGATAAAAAGTTATTCGAATACAGTCGAAACAAACTCGAAGAACTTTCAGAAAAAGACGAACCTTTCGCAATCATTATCGAAGCGGATGATACTCATTTTCCAAATGGTTATACTGACAAATCCTGCTCAAAAGACTCAACTGAGCCCTATGAAAATTCAATTCGATGTGTTGATAAAATGACGAGTGAATTTGTTCGTTACATTCAATCTCAGGATTATTATAAGGATACAGTGATTGTAATTCATGGTGATCATTTAAGTATGGAAAAAGAATATTTTAAGACTTTAGACGAGAACTATAAAAGAAATACATTTAATTTATTTATTAATCTTGATGAACAAGTGATTGAGAATGTTCAGGATAAAAATAGAAAATATTACAGTATGGATGTCTTTCCAACGATTTTATCATCTCTAAATGTTAAGGTTAAAGGGTCCCGATTAGGAATTGGAACCGATATGTTTTCTGAGAGTAAGACTTTATATGAAGAATATGGAGTGGATGAGGTAAACCAAGGTATTGGTGGAAAAGACCAATGGTTCATTCAAAAGTTCATGAAGTAGATATTCAATAAAACTTGGGAATTTTTCCAAGTTTTTTTATTAAGAAATACATTAGGGGACTTTCAAGGTATATTTAGAGTAATTTATTCCATAATATCCCCCATTCGTTACATTCTGACCATTTATTTGAGCCAGGCGATACGATTATCATTGAAGAGGTAGCGAAGTGAATAAAAATAACATAACAAGATGGCTCATGAATTATAAAGTATTTGTATCATTACTCTTAGTAATGACTTTTTTAGTTGGTTACACAGTATGGGAAAATAGACCCAATACAATGAGAACACCCCGATATATTGTTAATGAAGACTACACAGATGTCGTTGGTTCGTATGATTTTTCATTAGAGCAAGAAGAATTAATGTTCTCATTAGGAACAGAAATGAAAGAATTACTATTTAGACTCGATGAAGCATATTGTTTAGAATCAAATGATGTGGATTTTTGCATCAATGGTTATGAACTTTTTGAAGTTAAAGATGGAATTAAAGTTGAGAATTTACGTAATAATTTTACAACTGATAAATTTATGATGGTTAATGTAACGATTAAAAATAATCGTTCCTCCAAAATTATTCCAGAATATTGGGGTAATGCTGAAAACAATCTTTTCCATACCATTAGACCATTATCAGGTGAGGCAATTAAAATTAATCAGAACTTAGCAGACGAAAGTACCACGAATTCTAGGAAGCAGGAAATTGAACCGAAAAGTGAATTGAGTGGTAATTTTGTTTATCCACTGAGTCAAACATCGTTTAATCAGCTTTATTTTGAGGGGTCTTTTATGATGACAGGACCTGACATTAGAGATGAAAAACAATTTGATTCTCATAATTTATTTTCTAAGTATACAAAAATAGAGATGCCTGTTGTTCCAAGTGTACTCGATAAGTACTTAACAAGTGTTGAAAACTTGACCGTTCATATGGTTGGTCATGGGGATGGTTACACCAGCCTTGTTGATAGAATTGAGTTAGATCTTATGCTAGAAGACGATCGAGAGCTCATTGAATTAGAACTTCATAAGATTGAAAATGGAGTAGCAACCCATAAACCAAGTTATTTCGATAAGCGAAATCGTCGCTCTTATGATAGTCAAACACAATACACAGCAATTGAAGTGACATTGACAAATAAGACAGATCAAACAATTGACAGTTCAACATTGGATATTTCATTGCAACCTAGAGATAGTGGGTTCGATACTTACTCAAGTACAGTGGGGAGACACAAAATTTTACCCAATGAAAAAGAAAAAATGACATTTGTCTTTGATGTGTTTAGAGGTGGTTATATCTATCAAAATGAAGAAGAAGAATTGAAGATAAAAGTCCGTACGATGAATAATACCAATTTATTAGAAACGAATTTTAAGATGAAAGAAGCGAGGTAAACTATGGCACTAATTGATATCGTTAAATATAATGGCAATGAAAAAGAATTTGCTTGGAGATTTCCCAATGATGAATTATCAACTAAAACACAATTAATTGTCAACGAATCACAGGTTGCTGTTTTATTTAAAGGGGGAAAAGCATATGATGTGTATGAAGCGGGACGACATACCTTAGAGACCATGAATATGCCTTTATTGAATAAACTTATCAACCTTCCATTTGGTGGAGAAACACCATTCAAAGCAGAGGTGTGGTTTGTAAACATGACTCATTCATTGGATATTAAGTGGGGGACTTCTTCACCTGTAAATATTCAAGATCCTAAGTATGGTATTTATATCCCTATCAGCGCCTATGGTCAATTTGGAATAACAGTTAATAATCCTAAAGAATTTCTAAAAAAATTAGTGGGAACGTTACCAAGTTTTGGTCAACACGATGTGATTAACTACTTTAGAGGTTTCTATACAACGAATGTGAAGGATGAGATATCAAACTATCTAGTCAATAAAAAGATTACGATTCTTGAGCTTGGAGCGCATTTAAAAGAATTATCAGAGTATATGAAAAATGACATGGCAGAAGGATTTAATTCGTACGGCTTAGAGTTATTAAACTTCTATGTGGAAGATATAAGTGTACCTGAGACTGATGAAGGTATCAGTCGATTAAAAGCTGCATTGAATAAAAAAGCAGAAATGGACATTGTTGGTTATGATTATAAAGAAGAACGTGGATACGATGCATTGGTTGGTGCAGCAAAAAACGAAGGACAAGCAGGTACGGTTGCTGGCGCTGGAATTGGTTTAGGAATGGGAACGGTCATGGGACACGAACTTGGAACCCTATTAAAAGAAAGCAATGAAAACTTAAAAAAAGAGGACAATATTATGTGTCCTGATTGTGGCTATGAATCCTCAAAAGATTCAAAATTTTGTAGTAACTGTTCCAAAACATTTCAAAAAGAATGTGGACAGTGCGGACAAATCATTAATAATGAAAATCAAAAATTTTGTGATGAATGTGGATCCAGCTTGTTAAAGAAATGTCATCAATGTGAAGCAGTATTAAGTAATAATGCAAAATTTTGTCATGATTGTGGAGAGAAGGTTGTTGAATGAAAGAGAAAAAGAGTTTGAGTGTAATCTTGATTGGTTTTTTAAGTGTTGTCTCTACGTTATTCATCGCTTATCTTATGAGTATCGTAACTCATCCTAGTATCATTTGGATTGTAGGGATGGAAGTAATTGCAACATTGATTAGTGCAAGAGTTTTATATAAAGGAAATGAATTTATTCAAGCTTCCGCAATAATGGTCTCAAGTTTTTATATTTTATTTTCATTTATTGATTCACTGTTATTCTTGTTATTTAATTCCTGGGAAATAAAGTATTTGCATATAAGTCAAATTCTAATACATACAATTATGGTTATTCTATTAATCCTTATATCAACATTTAATAAGAAAAATATCGATGAGTTTTAAGGGGATATCATGAAAAAAACTGAGAGGAAAATACGCCGACAAAAAAATATTCAACGAAGTGAATCAGGGTTTCAACCTAAGAATACATTTGTATTTTATTTTGGAATAGTGATTTATTTGTTTGGATTTATCATGTGGTTTATCGAAACAGAAAACAATTATCGATATAGCAATTTTCAATTTGTCTTGGCGTTTATCATCATGGTAATTGGATTAATTATTGTATATATTGGTACTAAACGAAACATCTTAAGTAAAAATTATCGCGAGTATTACGATATAATTTACCAAAATGAAATGTTCACAACTGAAGAAATTGCATCTCATGTTGGTAAAGAAAATAAAATAGTTATAAAAGAAATTCAAATGCTCATTAAACTCGGTTATTTTAAAAACATACGTGTTAATGAAACTGATAATACAATCACAGGCGCATTTGTTAATTCAATTAAAGAAATGATTAATCGTAAAATGATTCGCTGTGGTGGATGTGGCGCAAGTAATGAGGTCATTGAACACATGACAACTGAATGTGAATATTGTGGAAGAAAATTAAGTTATCAACATCATTAAAAAAAAGTTGACTTAAACGATTAATGTGATATTATTGTTTGGAAACATTTTAATGACTGCCGAGTCAAATAAAATGTGAATAAATGATGCATGCAAGGCCAAAGTAAATGCTACTTTGGCCTTTTTTTGTATATTTCAAGGAGGATTTATGAATTATAACAAGTACAGTGATTTGAAATTACTCGTTCGATTTGCAATTCCGCAAATGATTGGTTTAATTTTCAATTCAATTTATTTCATCATTGATGGTATGTTTATTGGATGGCGACTTGGTCCTGATGCTTTAGCAGCGGCAGGGGTGGCAATTCCAGTTGTAGAAATCATGATAGCATTATCCATGATGATATCGGTTGGAGCAGGTGTTGTCATATCGAATCTCTATGGACAAAAAAAATATAGTGAAGCGAATCAGATGTTTAATAAATCGAATGCGATCACACTTTTGGTCTCTTTAATTATTGTCATTACGGGAAATGTTTTTGTGAGGGACTTAGCCCAAATATTAGGTGCGACGGATTTAATCATGAATGATACATTAATCTATTTGCGGTACTTTATTACGGCATCACCTTTCTTGGTGTTTAGTTTTACATTGAGTACCTACGTGAGAAATGATGGAAACCCTAAGTTAGCGATGTGGGCATTGATTGTTGGTTCAATTTCAAATATATTTTTAGATTGGTTATTTATGTACCCTTTAAACTGGGGAATGTCTGGTGCTGCTCTAGCAACGGCAATTGGACCAGTTTTCAGTGTTCTACTTTTATTACCACATTTTTTGATGAAAAAAGGTCGTTCACATTTTAAGTGGACTAAATTTTCAATTCAGGATATGATAACAATTTGTCGGAATGGAATGGCGGCATTTATCACTAATTTTTCAATCGGACTTGTAACTTTTTTATATAACATCACGATTGTTAAAAATCATTTAGGAGAAACAGCACTTTCTTCATATGTCATTATCGGTTACATTGCTTTGATTGCGATTACAGCCTTTTTAGGGTCATCGCAAGGACTTCAACCATCGATGAGTTACTTTGCAGGTGAAAAGAATTATAAACGAATACGAAGCTTATCAACGTTAATTGTGATGTATAACCTTATTGTTGCTTTGGTGTTAACGACACTTCTCTCATGGAAAGGTGATTTTTTTATTTCACTATTTACCAACGATAGAATGCTAATCAACGAGACTCTAATAATTTCTAGAATATACTTTCTAAACCTTCCGTTTGCTGCAATCAATATTGTTCTCGCAACACTGTTTCAAGCACTAAATCAGCAAAGAATATCAACTGTTTTATCACTCTTACGTTCAACAATACCTTTATATTTACTATTGTATATCCTTCCTTTACTTTTTGGAGCATCAAGCATTTGGACTGCTATTATTGGTGCTGAAGCATTAACGGCTCTAGTATCCATTGCTTTATGGATAAAGTTTTCAAACAACTTGGAAACAAAAGAGCTATAGTTTTTATATTTTTGCCGTTATTTTAAGTTAATGAATGCATTCGTAGTGCTGTTGTATAATTAACTACTATGTGTGTTATAATCAAATAAATGAGGGGACAGATATGAAAAAATACAAAGCGTTTATTTATGATATCGATAATACTTTATTAAACACATTAAAAATGAATATGATTCCACTTTTACAAATTATTGAAGAAGAACTTGATGAAGTCTGGACCTATGATCAAGTTTTGAAATATGCGTCGTATCCAGGGTTGAAAGTCATTGAAGAATTGGGTGTTGAAGATATTGAAGTAACGTATAAAAGATGGGTTAAATATGTCAACAATTATGAAGAAGGTGCGACTGTATTCGATGATGTTGACAAGGTTCTTGAGCATGTGAATCAAATGGGAACTCGACAAGCAATTGTTAGTGCGAAAACAAATGAGCAGTATCAAATTGATTGTGTTGGTAATGGTTTGGATAAATATATGGAAGTTGTTATTTTAGCCGATGATACCCTTAATCACAAACCTGATCCAGAACCCTTGGACTTATGTATTTCTCGTTTAGGATTAATGAAAGATGAAGTTGTTTATATAGGCGATACGTATGATGATTATCAAGCAAGTAAAAATTGTGGTATTGATTTTGCGTTTGCAACCTGGGGAAGTGTTGAAACTCAAGCTTTCGATGCAACCTACGTTCTAAATGAACCGTTAGATATTCTCTCTCTTCTTATAGTTTGAGTATCAAGTAAAATATAATAAAAACAGGGAAAGCTCTTTGAGAGTTTTCCCTGTTTGCTGGATTAATGAACAAGACTAATTCAAGTTTAAATCTTATTACGTGATTTATTAAGTGTTGCATGAGTGTACTTATCAACGACATGGTCGGGCATTAATAAGCGATAAAAACTACGCATGTAATGTTCGAAATCTAAATCAATTAAAGCATTTTCCGAACCCAAAAACATAATAATATAATTGTTATCAAAAGAAGTCCATTCTAAGTTCGTGTGATGAGCACCGTTATTTTCATAAAAATGTACACGTTGAACAGCTGTTTCAAATTCTTTTTTGGAGACTTTTTGTGGGTTTTGCACTTCCAATAGAAAGGCTTTAGCAGGTAGCAAGTTGAATAATTCTTTAATGAAATAAGAACCTAAGCCAAGTCCTCTTTGTTTGGCGCTCACCGCATAATAGTCCAAGAGCATAATATCACTGTCGTCAAGTCGCACAACGGTTGCGTATCCAAGGAAATCATCGTCTAAGACAAGGGCATAAGCGTAAATAACTTGTTCCTTAATTGCAATTTGAAAGTCCTCTAATGATCTTAATTCTTCTTGAGGAAAATCCTTGATCATATAATTGTTATAAATTTCAGAAAATCCCTTTTCATCAATTCCAATAATTTTGTAATTCATGATTATCATCCTTTAATTGTATTATAACAATAAATTGCATAAAGAATTGTTAAATCTATGTTAAACCTATTTTTTAAAGTCATAAATATCGAAGAAAAAACTGTAATTATAGTTTGGGGATAATTCTCTTTTACAACGGTAAAGATCAAGTCGATTTTAAACAATTAAACAAAGCTTATGTCAATTATTGAAAAAACAATGTTAAATATATAGTATTATAGTATATATTAAGGAGACGAACATGAAAAAAAATACGATCATTGGATTTTGTTTAGCATTAGTACTGGCGATTATTTCTGTGTTTTTTGAAAAGATTATTCCTGTTGAATTCATAGGGGCATCGGTTATTGCATTAATTTTAGGAATACTACTCAATTCGAAACTTGACTTAGCTTCGAATTATCAAAGTGGATTCAAATTTACATCTAAGTATATTCTTCGTGCTGCAATTATTTTGCTTGGTGGGACAATGAATATTGGTTTGATTATGAGTATTGGGAAGATGTCATTGTCGATTATTATCTTTACTTTAGGTGCAGCATTTCTCTTTGCGAATGTGACACGCAAATATTTTGGTGTGAATTGGCGATTGGCGAATATGGTGGCAGCAGGAAATGGAATCTGTGGTGGATCTGCAATTGCGGCCATGTCACCAGTGATTGATGCCAAAGATTCAGAGGTTGCATTTGCAATGTCATCAACCTTTCTGTTTGATGTTGCTATGATTTTATTGTTTCCCTTGATGGGACATCTATTAGGGATGTCCGATGTCGCGTTTGGATTATGGACAGGTACAGCAGTGAATGATACGTCAAGTGTTGTGGCGGCTGGCTATGCATTTTCAGAAGCTGCGGGTGATTTTGCAACCACAGTGAAATTGACACGTACGTTATCGATTATTCCAACAGTTTTGATATTTACTTATTTGAGTGCTAAAAAGCAAGTGAGTGATACAAGTAATAAAGTTAGTGTTATAAAACTATTTCCATGGTTTATTTTAGGTTTTATTGCTTTAGCAATTTTTAATTCAGTTGGTATTATTCCAGTAAAATGGGTCTCACCGATTAAAAATTTGAGTAAGTTTTTAATGGTCGTTTCTTTAGCCTCCATTGGCTTAAATACTCATTTTGAAGATATGAAAGAAATTGGTTTAAAACCGATGATATTTGGAATTTTAACAGCGATTGTTGTCATCATCGTTGCTTTAATCGTTATCTACGCGATGGGCTTGATGGCTTAATAAATGAACAATGATTACACATTACACAAAAACAAAAAAGCCTAAGATGATTAAATCTTAGGCTTAATTATTTTAGCAGTTTTTTAGATATATTCCTCTGATTTAACAGTGAACATGATTGCTCCTGCAATCGGATCGCTTTTAATTTCTGCTTTGACTAGTTTACATGCAGCTTCAACATCCTCTGCATCTGTTTCGAAGTATAATTTGATTCCTTCTTTTTTCACAAACGTAAACTTAGGTGACTCAATAGCTTCAACAATCTTTTGGACTTTGTCTTGCATAATTGGGCTGTTAATAATAATTGTCTTCATAAATTTACCACCTTTCTTATTCTTTATTATAATAGCAGTAACCCAATGGTTTTTCAATACAATTAAAAAAAACTTTCGATATATTTCTAAAAAGGTTGAAAAATAATTTCAATGGGTGTAGACTATTGGTGAAAGCACTACCAGTGCGGGAGGAAAGAAAATGGAAAAATTAACACAGTTTATCGAAGAACGTATAGCTCCGCCGCTAATTAAGTTTTCACAACTTAAATACGTTCAAGTCATGCAACGTACAGGTTTAGGAATTATGAGTTTGCTAGTCGTAGGATCAATCTTCTTACTTGTAGCATCATTCCCTAATCCACAATGGTTAGAGTTCTTAGGAGACTTCCGTTGGACAATTGCAGCAGTTGCTGGAGTTGGTACATCTTTTATTGCATTATATACAGTTATTACAACGTCATATGGTTTAGTTGAATACTACAATAAACGTGAAGGGGAAAACCACGATATTGTTCAACCAATGATTCTCTCAGTAGCATCATTCTTATTACTAAACCCAGCACAAACAGTGACAACATTAGTTGAAGGAGTTACTGAACCTGGTTCATTCACAGGTGTTCCAACAATGTATTTAGGAGCTCTTGGAGTGTTCGCAGCTTTAATTATTTCAATTATTACAGTCGAAGTTTATCGCTTTGTTGTTAATAGAAATATTGTTATTAAAATGCCAGAAGGTGTTCCACCAATGGTATCTCAATCATTTATCGCTTTAATCCCTACATTCATTATTATCACAATGTGGTGGATTGTTGGACACGTATTTAGCATTAACTTACCAGAAGTTATAGCAGGAGTATTTACACCACTTGTACAAGTTGGAGATAGCCCAATCGTTGTTATGATTGCAACATTCTTAAACCGTACATTATGGTCAGTAGGTATTCATGGTTCAAATATTGTTAACTCAGTAGGTGGTACATTCTGGGGACAAATGACAAACGAAAACTTAGCAATTTTCCAATCAACAGGATCATTAGAAGCTCTTAAATATACATATACATCAGTTTGGATGGATAACTATATTTGGACAGGCTTATTCCCATTAGCATTAGCTTTAATTACATCAAAATCACCACGTCTAAAAGGACTTGGTAAATTATCACTTGCAGCAGCATTATTTAACATTGGAGAGCCATTAATCTTTGGTTTACCAATCATGTTAAACCCATTAATGATGATTCCATTCATTTTGTCATATATGGTTCTTGCTATCTTTGCAATCATCTTAACATCAGTGGGAGCAATTCCAGTGCCAGTTATGATTATTTCATGGATTACACCAGCACCATTTAAAACATGGGCAGCAACAAATGGTAGTATTCCAGCCGTTCTATTTGTTCTTGCAGGTTGGGTCTTCATGTTCTTTATCTTCTACCCATTCGTTAAAGCAATGGAGAAAAAAGACTTAGAAGAAATTGCAGCAGCAGAAGCGCAGGTAGAATAATGTTAGGGATTTCGAGTTACTTTAAAGACTTAGATTACAAGTACCTTGAAGATGCAGCAAAAATTGGTGCAAAGTATATCTTTACATCATTGCACATTCCAGAAGAGGACTTGTCAAAATTAGATGAAATGTTACCTAAGTTTCAACAAGCGTGTTTAGATTTAGGCTTACAATTAGTACCTGATATTTCACCAGCAACTTTTGAGAAATTAGGGGTTGAAGAAAACGATTATCAAGCACTAAAAGAAAAAGGATTTAAAGTACTTCGTTTGGATTACGGTTTTGATGACTATGATGTCATCAAAGCCTTACTCCAAGACTTCGATCTTGTATTAAATGCAAGTGTCGTCGACGAAGAGTACATTGTTGATGCAAAAGCGAATGGTGTTGACTTCACGAATATTTCAGTGATGCATAACTTCTACCCAAAAACAGAAACAGGGTTAAGTTTAGATTATTTCAACAAACGTAATGCATCATTTATCAAACATGGAATTCATATTATGGCATTCGTGCCTGGAGATCGTTTAAAACGATTCCCATTGTATGAAGGATTACCAACAGTAGAAAAACATCGTCAAGTTAATCCATATGTTGCGGCAGTTGAATTAATTCATGCTTGCGGCATCCATGATGTTTTAATTGGTGATTCATTAGCTCACAACAAAACTTTAGAATATATTCAAGCATACATGGAAGACAACACACTACATATACCAGTTCACTTCAATAAAGACTATGTAAAAATGTATGAAGAAGTTTATAATGTAAGACGAGATTTATCAGAAAATGTCATTCGTATGGCAACACCACGTATTCCAGAAATAGCTATCACTGATAATAATGCAAGACCTAAAGGATCAATTACAATTGAGAATGCATTGTCAGGTCGCTATAGTGGAGAAATTCAAATTACAAAAAAAGATTTCCCTATGGATGCACGTACAAATGTGATAGGATTTATACATCCTGACTTTGTATCTTTGGTTGATTATATTGATCGTAATACTAAAATACAATTTGTTCGCATTGACTAAGAAGGGGTAACCCTTCTTTTTAATTTTTAAATAGAGATAGATAGGTGAAATTAGGTATGAGTTTAGAAAAAATTGTCAACATGATTCAACAAAATCGTTATTTTAATGCAACTAAGACAGCAGTTATTAAAGTAGCGTATATTCAATTAGCGTTAGCAGCTGTTATTTTTGTGGTTTATCAGTTTATGTTATATGGAACGATAAACCCTAATATTCAACAAGGTTTGGTGTTGTTTTATCAAGTGTACTGTATTTTAATTGGTGTAATTTTTACATATGTCACACTTGAAGAGTTAGTTGAACATCATGAAAATCATTTAATTTATTCTGGTGTTTTTATTTCAACAATTCTAGCCTTGGTCTTTTATGCCAATAATATAATTATGGAATATACTGTTTATTCACTCTTGTTTTCCGTTCTTATTTATATTGGATTGCATCAATTTTCAAAGTTAAAAATTGAAGTTAAATCTTTTCCATTAGCGGTCAACGATTATCTAAATCGATTAATCCCGACATTGCTAATGTTTATGCTTGTTTTGATTCTTGCATATTTTGGTCATCGTTATGTAGGGTATTTAGCTCAAGGGTTAATTTGGCTTACCTACTTTATATCAGGTCCAATTTTTGTTTTACTTACGATTATTGCAATCTGTAGTTTTTGGATTTTAGGTGTTCATGGTGTTGGTGTCATTGGAACGATCCTTAGACCTTTTTGGTTCTATATGATGTTAGTGAATGCCTACTTAGCACTTCAAGGACAACCGGCTGTTTATATTGGATCAGAAACATTTTTCCAATGGGCAGTTTGGCTTGGTGGTTCAGGTGCAACGTTTGGTTTAGCATTTGCATCGAAGTTTTTAGCTAAAAGCCAACATTTAAAATCGATCGGTAAAGATACATTTCACTCCAGTATTTTTAATATCAATGAAACAGTCATTTTTGGAACACCGATTGTAGGCAATAAGTTATTTAGCATTCCATTCTTTTTAGCACCGATCATTGCAGCAGTGATTGGGTATAGTGCGTTTGCTTATGGCTATGTTCGTACCCCAGCAATTGTTGCTCCTTGGGTATTTCCAGTTCCACTTGGTATTTTTATTTCAACATTGGGAGATTGGCGTAGTATTATTCTTGGCTTGATGCTTCTTGCATCAACGTTATTAGTTTATTATCCATTCTTTTATAAATATGATCAACAATTATTAGAACAAGAAAAAGAGAACGAAAATTAATCGTTCTCTTTTTTTATAGATTAAACGCAAGTGTTTGAGTCGATAATCGTTGTCCAACAAGACTAACGAGTAAATCATTAAAAATAAGAAATGGAGTATACATGGTTGCAGCATGAAACATATCAGCATTGTTGATATTTGGATGAAGACTATAAGTAATCGAATGACCTTTTTCAATATCACTCGTGTCCTTTAGACTAATTACAGCAATTTGGATGTATTTCTTTTTACAAGCTTTAATAATATCATTGAGTAAATCAATATAGAGAGGATCGCTGATAAAGACAACAATCAGTGAATTGTAATCGAGACTTGTGTTAATCAATTGAGTTAAACTCTCGCAATACGTACATTTTCGAGTCAGTAAATTCATTTCATCTAATTGATTTTCAAAGATATCACTAATAATCCGTGCTTTCCCAAAACCAAAGCACAAGACATCTTTAGATTGTACAATGCGATTACTCAATGTGTTGATATCCAATGCTGCAATATGACGATACGTATTCTCATAGAATGCATTGTGGTTATCCCAAAGATACTGAGATTGAGCAATAGATTGATCATCATCAACAGGTCTTTCTAAACTTTGTTTTAATAAATATCGGAATTCTTTATAATTATTAAATCCCAATTTTTGAATGAAACGTGTGACAGAAGACGGAGAAGTGAATGATCTTTTAGCAATCGTTTTTATATCTAAGTCATCACTTTGCTGTAAGTTCAAAAGAACATAGGCAATAGATTCTTCTGTTTTATTGTATGAATTTAAATTATATTGAATGTGAAATAATACATCTTTCTTCATCGTTATCACCTACGCTTAGTATAAACTATATGAAAGTGTTTTCAAATACAAAATTATATATCGTTAAATTACCCAAAGAATTGGAATCAACGCTTATTCACATGATGAAAACATTTTCAAGTTGTTTTTTAACTATTGTATCTAATTTTCATAATGATATTCTAGACTCACCGGTAAGCGCTTACTAAAAAGAGGAGGAGAGAACATGGATATTCTCAAATTAAGTTTAATTATTCTAGTTATTGTGGGATTCATTGTTGCTATGATGAAGAAGAAAGTTCCTACAATTATTGCATTACCATTGATAGGGTTGTTTGTTGCCGTGATTGCGGCATTTGGTTCTGAACCATTGGCTGGTTTATTACCGTATGAAATTATGGTTGAAGGTGAAGCTGCAATGGCACCTGGCATTTTTGGTTTTGTTTTGATTGATGGTTCAAAGATGATGGCTGGTGCCATCGTAACCGTTATATTTGCTTCAGCATTTTCGCGAATTATGATGAAACAAAAAATCATTGAAAGAATCATAAAAACTGCTGCTGAATATGCTGGTGATAAACCATTTGTGATTGCAATTGTATTCTATGTTATTGTTTCAGTTATGTTTATGGCAATAGGGGGATTAGGTGGCGTAATTTTAGTAGGATCAATTATCTTACCAATCATGTTGTCTGCAGGAATTAAGCCTTTGGTATCAGCTGTTATTTTCTTGTTTGGTTTTTCATCAGGGCTTATTATGAATCCGATGAATTATTCAATTTATATTCCGTTGTTAGCACCACAATTTGGAGGTGACCTTGCACAAGCGCAAGCGGCAATTATTAAATCAGGATGGCCAATCTTTGTCATTACATTTTTAGTTCCATTTATTTATATTTTCAAAAATGTTGATCGCAAGGTTAGTGTAAGTCATTGGGCGCAACAATCAAATATTGATCATGGAAGTGAAGCATCAAAAATTTCGATGTTAGCTCCAATCATTCCTGTTGTAATTATTCTAGTTGCACAATTTACTAAGCTTGCAATTCCAACAGAGGTTGCAATTATTATTGGGATACTCTTTGTTTTATTGACAACAAAATCAAACAATAAAATGCAACTTGTATCACAAGGACTACTTGAAGGGACTCAAGATGTTGCAGGTGTGATTCTATTAATGATGGGTCTTGGTATTTTAATTAAGGGAGTCCAATACCCAGCTGTACAAACAATTGTTGGACCGTCAATTGAAATGGTTGCAGGATACTTAAAAAATCCAGTGACTTATGTAATTGGTTTTACGATTGGTTCTGTCCTTGCACTCTATAGAGGGCCCATGAATAGTTATGGAATTGGTGGAGCACTTCCAAGTTTATTTGGAGCAGCAGGATTCTCACCCGTTGCGATCATTTGGGCATTACGTGCTGATGGAAATATGCAAGCATTTGGGGATCCAACAAACTCACACAATATTTGGATTGCTGATTTCGTCAATGTTGATGTGAATGATATTTTGAAAGAAGTCTTTATTTATGGTATTCTTCAAGCATTTTTAATACTTACTTATGCTGTGTTAATTGCGAAAATACCACTTATTGTTTAATTGTTTAGGAGATAGATTATGAATCAGAGAAATTATAGAATTGGAATTGATGTCGGTGGGACATTTACAGATGCAGTTGTCATTGATAACCACACTAAAAAAATTGTTGCGAAAAGAAAAATAGCGACAAGTCATAACCACCAAGATGGTGTAGCTGCGGGAATCAATCAGATTATCCAAGTATTGATGGATGAGGTCAACATAAAAGCAGAAGATGTTATTTTTATATCACATGGAACAACACAAGCAACAAACGCTTTATTAGAAGGTGATGTCGCGAGAATTGGTTTAATTGGAATAGGTGAAGGGAAAAATGCAAGACAAGAAACAAATCTGGAACCAATCAACCTAGCCAATGACAAAAGACTTCATGTCTATTATGAATTTATTAATACCATAGATTTCTCTGATTCTTTCATTAATACAGCAATTGATCGTTTGATTGAGCAAAATGCCGAAGTGATTGTTGTTAGTGAATCATTTTCAGTTGATGACCACAGTCGTGAAGATAGAGTGATTGAAATTGCCAAAGAACGAGGAATTAATGTTACAGGCGGTCATGAAATTTCACAGTTGTTTGGTTTAAAACTAAGAACGAGAACGGCAGTAATTAATGGTTCTTTGATTCCTAAAATGTTAGAAACATCGAACACAACTGAAAAAGTTGTACAAGATGTAGGGATAAAAAAACCTTTAATGATTATGCGTGCTGATGGTGGTGTCATGACCATCAATGAAGTAAGAAAAAGACCGATTTTAACTATGTTATCTGGCTTAGCTGCAGGTGTTGCTGGAGCAATCATGTATGAAAAAATATCAGATGGTATCTTCATAGAAATTGGTGGAACATCCGCAGATATTTCGGTCATTAAAGATGGCAAAGTTATGATAAAAAATGCTGAGGTTGGTGGTCATAAAACCTACTTAAAATCAGTTGATGTAAGAACAACAGCCATTGCTGGTGGTACCATGATTCGTTACTTTGATGAAAAGATACAGATTGGTCCACGATCATCACATTTAGCAGGTCTAGAATATGAATGTTTTAATGAAATTAAAGAGAATGATTCCTGTGTTATTGACTTAATAAAACCAAAAGATGAAGATCCACAAGATTATTTAACAGTTGATATTGACAATAAAAAGCTTGCTTTCACCTTAGCAGGAGCAGCAAACTTTCTTGAGCATATCGATGCTGATGATTATTCTTATAGTCATCGCAAAGACTTTGAAAAAGCCTGGATTTCATTAGGGAATTATCTTGGTAAAGATGGAGTCGATGTTGCGAATGAATGTATGGATAAGGCCTGTGATCAACTCAACGATATTATCGAATCACTCATCCAAGAGTATGAACTTGATCGAGAATTCCTTACAATTTATGGTGGAGGCGGTAGTGCAGGTGTCTTTATGAAACATCTTGGCACACGCTTTGATTATAAAACAAAAATTGTGACAGATGCTCCTTATATTTCAACGATTGGTGTTGCTTTAGCAATGATTTCTGAAACAATTGAAAAAAGTGTTGTCAATCCAAGTGAGGATGAAATTAAAAAGATTCGAGCTGAAATTATCGAAAAAATGCTTTCGATGGGAGCCATCAAAGAGACCATCGAAGTAACCATTACGGTCGATACATTGAATCATTTGTTGATTGCGAATGCAATGGGATCAAGTGAAATGGATAAAAAAGACAATGCAAAAGAAATATCAGCCACTGAAGCATTAAACTTAGCCAAAGAATCGGTTGGACAACAACATGGTTTAGCCAAAGAAATAATCAGCAATTACCATGTTAAATTTATCGAAGTTGAAGAACACATTACAGGTATTTTCAGAAAACTTAAGAAAAAAAATAAATATATTGTGGTAATGAGTCAAGATGGTATTGTAAAATTACGCCGAAAACATGGGAATATTGTGTATGGTCCCAAGTCAAACATTCACTCAATTCTAGAACATATCACCGACAATTTCTCAATTTTTTCCGATGCAGGAGAAACAATCCCCGAATGTATCTTATACACCGGCTATCAAACATATGATTACTCAGGTTTAATGAATACTGAGCAGTTAAAAGACATCATTGCATTGGATTTAGAAATGACGGATGAGGATGAGATGCTTATCTTTGTTGTGACGCGTCGTGGATAAATTTAAAGAAGATTTTGAACGATATTATCACTCAATCCAATATTATTTTGAACAGGATTTTAACGATGTTAAAGAATTTGTGGAATCAATCATAAACCATGAAGTGACTTGGTTAGATTTGATTAAACTTAACAATGTACATTTAAAATTTGAACACAATCAGTCACTTAATCATTTGCACGGTATGACCAAAAATTGTGATAGTGTCTCATGTATTTGGATCAATCCAGCGTGGGTCTATCACTATGCACAAAAATTAGGTGTGTCAATGGCATTTAAAATACACTTAATTCATGAATTGTATCATGTCTATGAATATTATAAAAAACCTTTCTATATGGCCTATGCCCAAGAAAGAAAGATAGCATGTTCTGAAATGGCAGCAAATATGTACGTAATTTATATATTAAGGTGTGGGATTCACCCAATAAAAATAGAGGAGAACATAAAACTAAATGAAAAAAATAATTACAAGCTTCGTGTTGCTGGTCTTGATGCTTATGTCACTTCCAGTAAATATGAATGCTGAAACAAAAGAAATTGATATGTCTAAAGTTGATTTGTCAGAAAAAATTGATATGGGTGTTGCCATTGAAGATTCGATCCTTAGAACTGCAATCTTTAATAACTATAAGGGTAAAACTTATGGTTATGGTGTTATTGACAATGGCTTATTCAGTGTTGTTGATGTTGAAAAAAATGAATTGATTTTTACTGAAGATATCGATGGAATGAGAATGTTGTGGGCGATGGCAGCAGATCCAATTTCAGGATCAGTCTATTTCGCAGCCCGAAATGTCTCAAACAATGAAAATCAATTATGGGGCTATTACCCTGAACATCAAGAGCTTGTGAAATTAGCGGTACTTCCAGGTAATTTAGACCCATGGAGTGTTGCAACGGATTCCAATGGTAAAGTATTTGTAGGAACTTACAGTCCAGCAAAAAACGAATCTGCAGTGATGCAATATGATGAATCAAGCAAAGAATTAATTAATTTAGGGGCTGTGGGACGTGATTCAAATTATGTTCGTTCAATGACAGTTCATAATAATAAACTATACTATGGAACAGGCGTTGTACCCCATATTTACGAACGTGATTTAAATACAGGTGAAATTAAAGACATTACCGCAACAATTAATGATTCACTTGGCATTGATTACCAAACAATGAATTTTGCTTACGATATGGCAATGGTTGATGATTTACTCTTTGTAAGAATTGATAAAGATAAATCAGATTCCTTGGTTGTTTATGACACAGTTAATGAAACGTGGAAACCTTATCGTTTACATAAAACAGATAAACCTGGTGCAGGTGGATTCAATCAACTTGTCAAACATAATGGAAACGTAATGATAGGTCATGAAGGAACTCTTCAAAGTCTAAATCCAGAAACTGGTGAAACAATTGATACAGGGATTGAGTTAACATTAGGATTAAGAGGCGCAACATCACAAGTAGTCGATGGACAAAACATGATGTATACATTCTTGCGTACTGGTGAAATTTTAGAAGTTAACCTCGATAACATGGAAGGTCATGTGAGAGACAATGCTTTAAAGCCTAAAGCATTATTGCTCCACAATGTGGGAGTTGGTAATGATAAGAATATTTATCTTTCAACATATCCAGGTGGCCCTAAAGGTGCTAGATTCAATATTGATACCGAAACATATGATGTTTTTAATCAAGGTCAAGCAGAAGGAATTGTCGCTGGAAATAATGATGATCTATACTTTGGAATCTATACCGGTGCTCATATTGATAAAATGAATACAACAGATTTAAG
This sequence comes from Erysipelothrix urinaevulpis, assembly GCF_009828835.1. Lineage (GTDB taxonomy): Bacteria > Bacillota_I > Bacilli_A > Erysipelotrichales > Erysipelotrichaceae > Erysipelothrix > Erysipelothrix urinaevulpis. The sequence continues at coordinate 21,307 of NZ_WTTB01000004.1, read as the reverse complement.
TAAAGTTCGATTGTTTAATTTAGGGGACAAGTATGATCAAGATAGACCCTATATTATGAAGTTTTATAATGACAAACTCTACATTGGAACAATTCCTAATTATCAACGCCAAGGCGGTTCACTCGCGATTTATGATCCGCAAACAGAGGATGTTAAAGTGTATGAAAAACTAATTAATAATCAAAGTATTGTTGGTTTAGCTTATAAAGATGGAAAAATTTATGGTTCAACAACAATCCATGGTGGATTAGGATTAGACCCAACTGAATCATCAGCAGTTATGTTTGTATGGGATGAAAAAACTGAAACACTCGAAAAAATATTCCAACCTGATATTCCAAATATTAAAACAGCTCCAATGATCAGTGGCTTGGAATTTGATAATCATGGAAAATTATGGGGAACAGCAAATGGTGTAATTTTTAGAATGAATCCTGAAACACTTGAAGTTGAGGCTTATGAAAATGTTTACCCAGAAATTACCAGTCGTGGCTTTTGGAATCCAAATAAAATTCGCTTTGGTAAAGATGGACTTATTTATAGTAATTTAGGTGGTTATTTAACAGTAACAAATCCAGATACACTAAAGAGTGTCAAAACAGGGCAAACAGTTGGGTTCTTTGAACTCAGCGATACAAAAGAAGGAAATGAAGCAGTGTATTTTATTACAGATGGATCACGTGAATTATCAAAGATTGATATTCTACACAAAGATCTAACAGTTGATCCGGTCGAGCCAGTTGATCCGGTCGAGCCAGTTGATCCAGTCGATCCGGTTGATCCAGTCGACCCAGTCGATCCAATCGATCCAATCGATCCAATCAAACCCGTTGATCCTGTTGATCCCGTGAAACCAGTCAAACCAGGAGTTCTTCCATCAACAGGGATGGGGAACATGGCGCTGTATTCATCCTTAGGTTTAGTTGTTGTCGGAGGTTTCCTGAAAAAGAAAGGTCGTAAGTAATGTTTGATGTTGTTGTAGTAGGTGGTGGAAGTGCAGGGGCTATGGCTGCGATTGCAAGTGCTAGAAACGGAGCCAAAACTTGTTTAATAGAAGAAAAATCAATTTTAGGTGGAACAAATACTGCTTCACTTGTCGGACCGTTAGTTCCTTTTATTGGTGAAGATAAACAGCCCATAGTTGGTGGAATACCTCAAGAACTCATTAATCGATTAATAAAAAAAGGTGGAGCAATCGGTCATGTTGATGATCCAATTGATTTTGCATACGGATTAACACCAGTCGATTTTTCATTGATGCAGCTTGAATTAATTCAAATGGCAAACGAAGCGAAAGTAGAAATGTATCTCAATCATTCCGTTGTTGATGTGAGCAAAAAACAGACTAATATTATTTCTGTTGTTGTAAGTGACTTAAATGGTCAACGATTTGAAATTAAAGGAAAGCAATACATCGATGCAACTGGTGATGCTGATGTCGCAATGCTTGCAGGTTGTGAATTATTTGTGGGACGAAAAAGTGATCACAAGTCCCAACCCATGACAATGTGTTTTAACCTGAGTAATGTCAATTTAGAAATGGTTCGCGATGATGTCATGAAAAATCCCGATAATTTTGTTGTCAGTGAGGAAATTCGTCAAGGAAAACGGATGGATTACGTCGCAATATCAGGTTATTTTGATGAAGTAAGCAAGAGTTCAAATTTTCCAATTGAACGTGATCGTCTTCTCTTCTTCCAAGGTGTTACAAAGAATGATGTGGGCATGAATACCACGCGAATTTTAGACAAAACAAGCCTTAATACACAATCATTAAGTGAAGCTGAGATAATTGGGCAAGATCAAGTTACTAAATTGTTTGCATGGCTAAAAGAAAACATAGAAGCGTTCAAAGATGCAACAATAAAGAATATCGGAAGTGTTGGTGTACGAGAATCAAGACATCTTGTAGGAAAGAAAACACTGACTGAGTTAAATGTCCTCAGAGGGGATAAGCAAGAACGCTCCATTGCAGTGGGCTGTTATCCTATTGATATTCATGCACCAGACTCGTCATTGATGGAATACGTCGAAGATCAAACACTCAAAAATTTTGAAATTGATCTTGAGATGTTACAATCCGATGAGGTTAATAATTTACTCGTCGTTGGAAGACCCATTAGTGCAACACACCAAGCTCATGCGGCAAGTAGAGTAAGTGTAACTTGTATGGCAATAGGACAATCAGCTGGACTGATTGCTTCACTATCAAGCCAAGAAGATATCGCGATTGATCAATTACCATATAAAAAAATAAAAGAATTGATAACCCAACATGGGGGTATTGTTGAACGTTAAAAGACTGAAAAATCAGTCTTTTTTCTTATGAAATACAGAAGAAGTCTAAAAGATTATAATGTTATCGAATGTAAAATAACCGCTCTAACAGTGATGAATTCAACATAAACACTCCTAAAATGTGTGTAATCTAGAAAAGTAAGCCTTTACATTATAATGTTTGCGGGTTACAATACAATTATAATTGGTACCAACGAATAAATGTGAGGCCAATTGAAAGGGAGAGGAGAAGTTTTATGAATAAATTAATTCAGTTTTTTGAGGACCACTTGGTTCCGGTTGCTGCTAAGATCGGTAACCAACGTCACTTGATTGCTATTCGGGATGCGTTTGCTGCATTGATGCCACTTGTTATGGCAGGTGCGATTGCATTACTTCTTAATAATGTTGTCTTTAGTCCAGGAGGATTACTTGCAACCTTATTGAAAGCAGAAGAATCAGGAATTTATACATTCTTTGGTGAATATATCTCACCAATTTTAGGTACAGTCGATAGTGGTACATTGTCAATTCTTGGATTAGCTTTGGCTTTTGCCATTGCATATTTACGAGCCCAAGCAGAAGATCAAGATGCATTAATTACAGGGATTATATCTGTTGGAGCATATATTACACTGGGTGCTTTATCAAGAGAGAATTTAATTGTTGCACCTTGGGTAGGACACTACCTTGGTAGTCAAGGAGTTTTCGTTGCTTTAATTGTTGGATTAGTGGTGCCCGCTATTTACTTTGGTATCGTTAATAAAAACTGGACAATTAAAATGCCAGACACAGTGCCTCCAGCAGTAACCCGTGGATTTATGGGAATTATTCCTGGAACCATTGTACTATTGTTAGCGGCAACGATTAAATTTGCACTTACTAAAATTCCTTTTGTTGGAATGGAAGCAATGTTTGGAGAAGCTCCAACGACAATCTTCATGTTATTTGAAGTTTATATTGCCATGCCATTTGCTAATATTTCACAAGGACCGTTGTTAGTCTTCATTATCTCATTGTTAGTGCCAATGCTTTGGTCATTTGGATTACACGGTGCTAACCTATTAGCAGCTGTAACCAGTCCAATTTATGGAAACCTACAAAATCATAACCTTCAAGCATTTAAAGAAGGAATAACAGAAGTAGGTGCAAGACCTCTTGAAACCAATACACTAGCTTTCTGGGTCAGTGGATCATGGGATGCGTATGTTTATCATGGTGGTTCAGGAGCAACACTACCTCTAATCATTGCTATTTTAGTTTTCTCAAAAGTTAGAGATCAAAGAGAAGTTGCACGTTTAAGTTTAGCACCAGGTATCTTTATGATTAATGAGCCAGTTTTATTTGGTATTCCAATTGTATTGAATCCTATTTATATTATTCCGTTTGTCCTTAACCAGCCAATCTTGGCTATGATTGCTTTCTATGCAAGTAAATCAGGATTTGCAGGACCAATTGTTAACTCTGTCCCTTGGACAACACCACCGGTCCTAAATGCATTGCTCGCCACAAACTTTAATCCAGGAGCAGGACTGATAGCATTCCTAAACCTCGTGATTGCGTTCTTAATTTACTTACCATTTGTCATTGTAGCAAACCGTGCAGATGCGAAGTTAAATCCAAGCGATGTTTAATTTGGAATAAGAATGATTAAAGATACAATTTATATTAATCGACCAGTTGAAGAAGTATGGACATTTATTGTTGAACAATTTGCGTTGGCTTTTGATTGTAATATTGATGATCTAGAGCATCAACAAGTCATTGCAGATACGATTAATTTTACAGGTAAAACAACAACAGTACACCAAGAAATTACAGAATTAAAATCGATGGAAAAACTTGTTATGAAATCAGAAAATTCGAAAGATATCATTACCAGTTCTTACCATGTTGAGAGGGATGATGAAGGTACTTTCTTATCTGTTAGTGAAGAAGGCGTGGGGAAAGATAGTAAACTTAGAAGTTTAAATTTCTCAGTCTTTACCCTACCAATCTTACGACGAGGGTCGAAGAAAAAAATTCGTCGTAAACTAGAAACTATGAAACAAATGTTAGAAAGTGAGTAATTATGATAGTTATAGCATCACCTTTGAAACGAGATTTTATGATTGATCTGGTTGATGGGTATAAAATTGATGATTTTGAATTCAAATATGTTAAATCTGAGGGGATGAACTTATATTTTGAATGCACAAATCCAGACATTGAAAAAGCAATTCGTCATGTCAAAGATCGCGTAAAAGGGTCTGAGTTAGGAAGAACTTTATATTTTACAGTAACACAAAAATAATAAAAGGAGTTGATTTTTAAAATCAACTCCTTTTATTAATACATTAAATTGGCAAGATGTGAAAATTTTGTATGCTTATAATGATGGACGTCAATGGAATAATCAAAGATTTCACCACTTTTAAACATTGATTTATTTGTTGAAACAAGGCATGGATCTCCAACTTTAAGTCCTAAGAGCTTAGCATTTTTCTCATCCAGTGGTGCCGCTTCAATAATTCGATCAACATAACCAACTTGTTGTTTTAATGCTTTCTGAATATAATCATAGATTGATTCACTTAGAATTTCTTTGTTAAGATAAGGAACATGCTTTTTATTAAAATAAGAATACTCAACAACCCATTTTTCCCCATCAACAATTCGTAAACGATTGACATAGTACAATGCTTGACCAAGTTCACAATTTAATTTGGAAGCGATGTCTTGATCTGCTTGAATTTCACTGAATTCAAGGATAATGGTCTCAATATGTTTATGTTGATTGTCAGCGGTAAGACCGTGGAAGTTTTCAAGACTTACTGCATCACTTGTGGTGTTGTTTCGAACAAAGAGACCACTGCCTTGTACTGGCATGATAAACCCTTTTCTTGCGAGTAAATCAACTGCCTTTCTGATTGTGTTGCGACTGACTTCAAACTCTTTCATTAATGATTCTTCGGTTGGTAATTTACTACCAGAAGCGTAAGTGTTATTAAGGATTTTTGATTCAATATCTCTAGCAATAACTGTATATTTGTGACTCATAATGGCCTCCATTTGGATGTTTTGATATGCAAATGATAGCATGAAAAAGGCTTAAACTCAATGTTTAAGCCAATCATTCACTTATAAGTCAGAATAACGAATCAACTCAATATCATATGCTTTGATAAGTTCTTTTAATTGTGGATCCAAGAAGATTTCTAGTTCTTTATATCGTCCATCCGTATAACTTGAAATGTTTCTTAAATGGTCATCAACATAGGCAGGGTGTGCCATGACATCCACGACCTCATGTTTATTTTCTTTAAATAAATTTTCAAAATATTCAAGTGTTACGCCGTCTTTATAAAAATTTCCATCACAAATAACCTCATTGGGCAAGTGAGTAACAGTTGAACGCATCGGTAAATTGTATTTCTTTGCTAATTTTTCTGCAACAGGTCTTAAATAAGGGTGAAGGTGAACATGGTGATGTGAATCAAGATGATCAACCTCAATTTCTGATACAATGGAAGCAATTTGAGCATCCCATTCAGCGTATAATTCATCAAGATCAATTGCTTCATCAAGTGTGTTTGGACGATACTTAAAATCTCCGTTTTCTTTGATGAGTGTTTTGTGTGTTGTTAATAAAGGACGACGGGTCGTTAAGACCATGTGAACCCCAATTCCTAGACCAGGGTTTTCTTTTGCAAGTTCAATCGCCTCTTGTGTATAGTCTGTATTTGCCATTAATGATGTTGATGGGAGCGTACCTGCTTTATAACTTTCTATAATAGCCTTGTTTGCTCCTTCACTTAAACCAAAATCATCAGCATTAATAATTACTTTCATCAATATCCCTCCTAAAAAGATATGTGTTTCTTCAAACATTATAACATTTAAAATAATGAAATGTACACGTTTTCAATGAATAATGGATTGAAAATAAATGAGAGTCAGATTGTTTTTTTTAAACCCCTATAATCAAGAATTAGCAAGATAACTTTGTGAGAAAGTGCACAAAGTTAACAACTGAGAAAATGATGAGGTTTTCTTTTTTTTACTGTAAGTGTAAGAAAAAATCGAATATTTAGGTCATTAATCAACTATAAATTTCAATGATTCTGCAATAATATATTTTATAAAACACTCTTTAAAGGCTTATTGAAGGGTCATACACAAGATTTATCACCATAAAAAATATCAACTTATGATGTGGGTTTTTGTAGTGTAAGTTTTGTGTTTGTGAATGGTTTAACTAATTTAACAAACTCGAAGCATAAATCTATCACATGATTAATGAATAAAATTGACCGTCTGTTTTTGTCATGGTAAGTTTTTTGTAGAACACGTTCCGTTATGTGTTTAGAAAATGGAGGAGAGTTTATGAAAGACTTAACAGTCAAAGATTTTATGAACAAAATTTTAAATGGTGCAGCAATGGGGATTGTTGTTGGATTAATTCCTAACGCCATTCTGGGGGAAGTATTTAAAGCATTATCTGGATATGGAGAAATTTTCCAGATGTTGTCACAAATTGTAAGTGCATTCTCATTTACAGTGCCAGTGCTTGTTGGGATGTTTGTTGCAATTCAGTTTAAAAAGACAGGTGTTGAAATGGCATCGATTATTGGAGCAGCGTTTGTTGGTAGTGGAGCTGCGCAATTTGTTGATGGAGCATGGTTATTAAAGGGAACTGGTGATTTAATTAATATTATGTTGACCGTTTCTTTCGCTGTATTAATTATTGAGTTATACAATAATCGTGTTAAAAACTTAGCAATTGTTATTATTCCACTATTGGGAGTCTTTGCAGGATTTCTTGGATTATTGACTTTACCATTCGTAGGTCAATTAACAGCGTTATTGGGAGCAATGATTGAAAACTTCACAACATTACAACCATTTATGATGATGGTTCTTATGGGGATAGCTTTTGCGTTGATTATTGTTACACCTTTATCAACCGTTGCAATTGCCTATGCAATTTCATTGGCAGGCCTTGGTTCAGGTGCAGCTAACGTTGGGATTACAGCAACATTGTTCACGCTTGCATATGGATCATCAAAAGTTAATAGCAAAGGAACAACGTTTGCATTATTCTTTGCAGGTCCTAAAATGTTGATGCCTAATTATCTAGGTAATCCAATCATGACCTTACCAATCGTTATTAATGCGACCGTCACATCAATCGTTGCTTTTATCTTTAAGATTCAAGGAACAACTGCTTCAGCAGGGTTTGGTTTGACAGGGTTAGCTGGACCGATTAACGCATACAGTTTTATGAGTGGAAGTTCAATTGTAAATATTGGAATTCTGATTGTCCAATACTTGGTCGTTCCATTAGGAATTGCCATCATCACCCATACAATTTTTACGAAAATGGGATTATATAAAGACGAAATGTACAAGTTTGCAGCAGAAGGTAAATAAGAAAAGGAGATTAGAATGTATAAATTTATAGTATTTAATGTTAGAGAAGAAGAAGTTGATTTAACACTTAATTGGGCTAAAGCTAATAATGTCGAGATTACATTTGTTGATGATCAATTAACCATGGATAATATTCACATGGTTAAAGGATTCGATGGTTTATCAACAAGTCAAAATTCACCGGTTCCTAAGGAAGCTTATACACTTCTAAAAGAATATGGAATCAAACAAATTGCTCAACGAAGTGCAGGTTTTGATTATTATGATCTTGAGGCAGCGAGTGCAAGTGACATTATTATCAGTAATGTTCCAAGTTATTCACCAGAATCAATTGCAGAATTTTCAGTGACCTCTGCCCTTAATATGATTCGTAAATTACGTCTTATTGACCAAAAAACTCAAGCACACGATTTCCGTTGGCAGCCATCAATTCGAGCAGGATTATTGAATGAAATGACAGTTGGTATTATTGGAACAGGTCATATTGGACGCGTTACTGCACAATTATTTGCAGGATTTGGCGCAAAAGTGGTTGCGTATGATTTATATGAAAATGATGATGCAAAAGCATATCTAGAGTATAAAGAGTCAGTAGAAGCTGTTGTGGAAGTCGCGGATGTAGTGTCTTTGCATGTCCCAGCAACCAAAGATAATCATCATCAATTTGATTATGAAATGTTTAAACAATTCAAACCAAGTGCATATCTTGTCAATGCTGCACGCGGATCTGTAGTTGATACAAAAGGTTTAATCAAAGCCTTGGATGAAGGGTTAATTGCAGGAGCAGCACTTGATACCTATGAACATGAATCAACCTTTATTCCTAAAGATTTCAGTGAAACAACAATTGAGGATGAATTATTCTTAGAGGTTCTAAACCACGAAAAAATATTATTCACACCACACATTGCTCATTACACTGATGTATCGGTTCGAAACATTATGCAGATTGCATTGAATTCAGTTTTAGAAGTTTTAGAGACAGGCGATACTGTTAATAGAGTTAATAAGTAGGCAGTCAGGGTATCCAAATGGATACCCTTTTTTCTTAGGAAAAGTCAAAAAAGAAGTGTATAATAAAGAAGAGTGAAAAAAAGAAGATAGAGGTATCCTATGAGAAAAAAAAGAGTACTGCTTGGAACATTAACTGTCATAATTATATCCATCATATTAGGGATTGGTTACAAATTAAATAAGGTTAATGAAGTTGATGTTGAGGTTGATCCTTATACAGTTGTTGATCTAGAAACGTATCATCAAGAGTTAGGGTTGGCTTTGACAGATTTAAAGACAGTTACAATTAATGAAAAGACGTTGACAAACGAAGCATTTGTTCACCAACAAAAAGAAGTTGCGAAAGAATATAGTTTGGATTATGTTGAAGGAAAATATATTGCTGTGACTGATGCGACATTGATGTATAAAAATTTATTTATAAAGACAAAAATTAATTTAAAACTATCGGATAAAAATGCATATGATATTCATTTCTATTTTGATAATGAAAGACTTGATGATGACAAGCTTGAAATCGAAAGCCTTGATGAATTAGAAAATTTAAGTGTTAAACCTTGCCAAATACAATTTGGAGAATGTAAAGAGTTGGATGAACTACAAATTGAAGAGAATAATTTAGAGATTAAAGAAGGAAAACAAACAGTCAATTATCAAATTAAAGGTTTAAAAACAAAGGTTGAAAAAAAACTTGAGATTACCTATACACTAAAGCAAGTTGTGAGGGACGAAGAACCTGATGAGGTGACCAACGATACTTCTTCACAAACCAAACCTCAGTATCAAAAGAAACAAGCCCTTTATTTAGGTAAACCTTATGTATATATTAACCGTGAATATGGTTTTGATGCCAATTATGTACCAGCAAATATTGTTTACTTTCCTGATGGTTACTCTGTTGATACAGGCTATCGCGGTGTAAAAGAAATGGTTGATCATTTTGTGTTAATGAATGATGCTTTGAAACAAGAAACTGGTTTATGGATGTTGAATACGTCATCGTATCGAAATTATGAATTTCAAAATAGGTTATACAGTGGCTATGTAAATGATTTGGGTCAAAAAGAAGCGGATAGAATTTCTGCTCGTCCTGGTCATTCGGAGCATCAAACTGGCTTGGTTGTTGATGTAACAACACCTGGTGGAAGCATGTGGACATTTGGGCAAACTAAGCAGTATCAATGGGTTAAAGAAAATGGGCATCGTTTTGGGTTTATTATTCGTTATCCAGAAGGTAAAGAACATATTACAAAATATGCACCTGAAGCTTGGCATTTACGATATGTTGGTAAAGACTATGCTGAAAAAGTATATCGTAGTAATTTAACATTTGACGAAATAATAAATCCTTAAGAGACGCTTTATTGAGTAGGTTTTATCATTTAGTTATTCGGCTTCTATAGTATAGTTCATGTCTTTGACAAACATGCGAAGTAAAATTATAATATAGAAGTACAGGGGGTGTATATATGTTGGAAACTTATCCCAACAAATCGAGTTTTGTGCTAGAAAAACTCGCTCGTTATTTTATACAGGTCAATCATGGTGATCGTATTTTAACGATTTCAGAACTTCTAGAACTGGCACCGGTTTCAAGAGGAACGGTGCAAAACTCGTTGCAGATTTTAAAAGATGTGAATGCGATTGAAGTTGAATCGCGTGGTAAACTTGGTTCTTTTCTCTTGAATAAAGATGTTGATAAATTATTGAAGTTTGCCAGTATTAATCTCATTATGGGCGTCATGCCTCTTCCCTATTCACCTGTTTATGAAGGTTTAGCTTCGGGTGTTTTAGCGAGTAAAAGTGTTGGTTTGCCAGTGCCTGTAAGTATGGCTTACATGAAAGGCTCTGAGAACCGTATAGAGGCAGTACTCAGTGGCAAGTATGACTATGCAATTGTTTCATATGCTTCAGCGCTTAATTGGCTGAAAGAGCATCCCTATTCAATTGATGTTTTATTACGAATGGGAAATGAAACGTTGGTCAAAGAGATTAAACGAATTGAAAAAATAAATAAAAAAACAAAGTCCAAGAAACGTGTCGGGCTTGACCTTCATATTGAGGATCAAGTTTTGCTCTCTAAAAATTTCTATAAAGATGAAGATGTTGATTTTGTGCCAATTGATGGCCAACGACTCTTTCAATTGTTCTCAAATGATATCATTGATGAAATCATTTGGAATTACGATGAAATCAACTTTGCACTTGATTCTCTCATCAGTCATGAACTTGAACCTTTCGAGGAATTAAACGATATGACAGAGGCGGTTGTTATCATCGCTCAAGAACGAGCCGATCTTAGTTTGGTTCTAAAAGAACATTTAAATCTTGAAACGATAAAAGATATTCAAAATCAAGTCATTGAAGGAACAATGATTCCATATTATTAAGTAAACTTAGATATATTCTAAGTTTTTTTATATCTTAATAAAATCTTAAACATTTAGAAACTAGTATCTTAATAATTAAAAACCTATAATAAGAGTGTAAAGGGGCGAGAGAATGAAAATTATACTATGTGATGATGAGCCAGATATTCTAAATGCAATGGCAATCTATTTAAATGCAGAAGGATATGAAATATTAAAAGCAGAAAATGGCCAAGAAGCCATTGATCTGATTAAATCATACCCGGAGGTTGCTCTTATTGTGATGGATATTATGATGCCAGTCATGGATGGCATCACTGCAATGACCAAAATAAGAGACATAAGTATTGTTCCAATAATTTTACTTACGGCCAAAAGTGAAGATACGGATAAAATATTAGGTTTAAATTTAGGGGCGGATGACTACATTACAAAACCCTTTAACCCTATAGAATTAATTGCTCGTGTAAAATCACAAATTCGTCGCCATTTAAGATATGTACCCAAACACAATGACAGTACCTTCGAGTTTGGAGATATAAAGATTGATGATCGATCAAAGGCAGTTGTGGTGAATGACCAAGAGGTTAAATTAACACCCACTGAATATGATATTTTAAAATTACTGATGAAAAATCCAAACAAAGTTTTTTCTCCAGCTGATATTTACAACAATATCTGGAATGAAAAATCATATGGTAACGAAAGCACCGTTGCGGTACATATTAGACATTTACGTGAAAAAATAGAAATTAACCCTTCAGACCCGCAATATATTATGGTTGTATGGGGCCAAGGTTATAAATTTAAAGGTGAATAAAAAATGAAAAAAAATATAGCTAAATATACAACATTGTTTTTTGCAACGATCTTTTTGGTTCTTACACTCTTAACAACATTAGGCGCTGGAACGCTTGTTGCAAGTGATGCTTATACAACAAAAAAAGAAGTTTACATTGCATCAATGCAGGAAAGTGTGATTGAAAGACAGTTAGATAAGACTACCAATCGAATCTTTGACAATGAGTCGATAAACGATTTTGAAAGTTCCTTTGAAAAAATGAATGTTAACTTTAAAATAGAGGTTCAAGATGAGAAGAATAAACCTCTTTACTCAAATATTGACAAGAAAGTAGATGAACTGCCATCTTACAAGATTTCGCGATTTGTGCGAGAAAAAAATGGTGAGATTGCGAATGAAGAACTCTTAACTGTATTTTATGAGATTGATGAAACATATCCTGTTAAAGATGGGCTTCGTTTTGCCACAGAATTGATGACGTTTGGATACGATATCAAAGAATTTGTCGTCATGATTTCATTCATATTGGGTATTGTAACGCTCTTGTTTTTCTCACTCTATGTGTACACATCGAAAACAGACTTAACATGGATCGACAAGATCCCTTCAGATATTTATCTAACATTGGTCATTATCTTAGTGACAATCTTATCCTTGATTATGGTTTCAGTGTTAGAAAACTTACAATATAATACTTATGAGATTTATGTGTTTGTTAATTATATCATTGCGGTATCGTTCATTGGCATCGTATCGTTTAAAAGTTTAATTGTTCGAATCTTACACAAAAATTTACTTTCAAACTCAATCATTGGCATGATTTTTAGAAACATATTTGGATCGATTTCAGATTTCACAACATCGATTAAAAATGTCTATCGTGATCAAGATAGTAAAAAAGTCGTCTTATTTATCATTATCTTTATCTTGGCACAGTTTCCACTATTTTTACTAACAGGTTTTCTGTATCCAATTATCTTCATGATTGAAATAGGTTATGGCTTGTATCGGCTGATGATTTTCTTAGAAGAATTGGATCGAGTAAAAAAACTAGGTCATAATATTGCGCACGGGCAATTAGATGATCATGGTGTTCAAATTTATACGGATCCTAAATTAAAAGATCTCGCAGAGAATTTATTAAAAATTCAAGAGGGTGTTAAAGTTGCTGTGGATAATGAACTAAAGAATGAGCGTTTAAAAACTGAATTAATCACCAATGTTTCCCATGACCTTAAGACACCTTTGACAGCAATTATTTCATATTTGGATTTACTTGAGCATGCGGATACGAAGGAAACTGAAGAGTATATGGAAATCCTAACGAAACAATCACAACGAATGAAAAAGCTAATTGATGACTTGCTCGAGATGTCAAAAGTCAGTTCAAAAACGATCCCTGTTAATAAAATTAACGTAGATCTAGGCTTATTACTCAATCAAGTTGTGGGTGAATATCAAGACAAATATGATGAGAAAAATCTTGAATTGATCTTGGGTGTTGGTGAAAACTTACCACAAATTATGACAGATCCAGATTTGATGTGGCGTGTGTTTTCAAATGTTTTCTCAAATGCTTACCGTTATTCAAAAGAGGGAACACGCGTTTATGTTGATCTTGAACACAACGAAAACAGCCTTGAGTTTAGAATTAAAAATACATCATCTGAACAGTTAAATATTAGTAGTGATGAGTTAATGGAACGTTTTGTTCAAGGAGATCGTTCTCGAAACACAGAAGGAAGTGGATTAGGACTTTCAATTGTCGGCAATATCTTAGAAATATTAGACCATCGCTATAAAATTAGCATTGATGGTGACCTGTTTAAATTTGAAATTATCGTTGATATTGATGCGTAATCAATTATATTGGTCCCTTAAAAAAATTACTCTTGTTGCAGCGACAATCTTAGGGTTGTTTACTCACAATGTGCAAGGTATTAAAATAGAACAAAGGATAAGTTATCCGCTAAATAGCCTTGATTTGATTGTTGAAAAACAAAGGATGGATAGCTTATTAGATTATGACAATGATGTTGAATTTCATCTGCGATTTTGGGATTATCATGTCATATTCAATACAGAACAAACAAGTATTTCAATTAAACAGCAAGAAAGACCCTAAGACTTATGTTTTAGGTTTTTCTTGTTTAGAAGAAAGATTGCAAAAAAAGCAAAAATGCCTTATCCTTATGCTTGAAGAGAAAGATTTAAGGAGATTAAGGTATGAGGAAAAAAATGGTGGTGCTAATCCTGTGCTTGTTTGTCTTATCAGCATGCGCAAGTGCACCAAAACAAGAGGAAAATGATGGTCAGGTCGGGAGCGAGTCCGCCAGCAATCCAATTGTAGAAATTACGATGGAAAATGATAAAAAGATTGAGATTGAACTTTATCCAGAAGTTGCGCCCAATACAGTGAATAATTTTATTGCTCTGATTGAGGATGGATTTTATGATGGACTTATGTTTCACCGCGTTATTCCAGGATTCATGATTCAAGGTGGAGATCCAGAAGGAACGGGTATGGGTGGACCAGGATATGCGATTGCTGGAGAATTTAAGGAAAATGGCTTTGAAAATAACCTTAGCCATGAACGTGGTGTTTTATCAATGGCACGATCAAATAATCCTGACTCGGCTGGCTCTCAGTTTTTTATTGTGGTCGAAAACTCAGAATATCTGGATGATGCCTATGCAGGCTTTGGTAAAGTGATTTCAGGTATGGAAACTGTGGATGAAATTGTCGAGGTTCCAAGAACATTTGGAGATAAACCCGTCGATGAACAACCACAAATTATGAAGAAAGTTACGGTAAATTTACAAGGAAAAACTTACCCCGAACCAGAAAAAGTAACATTTCCTCGCTAAAAAGATTGCTTAACAAGCAATCTTTTTTTGTACCGTGATTTTTTTAAGGATAATCTAAGACTTTAATGCTTAAGCGAATGACAAAATCTTCATCTTTAATGACGGTGCTTTCATTAATTAATAAATCTTCATAGAAATATTTATCGAGTGTTAACGTGTTTTCTTTCGCAAATTCGATGATTGCATGATAGGCCTTGTGAAGAGTTGCGAAACTCCCATGATGAAAGTATGTCACATAGTGTCCGGCTTCTTTCACATATGTATTGTTTCGTTTAGTTTTACCAAGGTCATGGATATATAAATAACGATGTCGTGGTAAAGTGTCATCACTTATTGCATCTTTTGAAACAATACTTCCAACGTAATTAGCAAACACAATATTTTGATCTTTAATAAATTGCACATATTCATCAATGATGGTTGGATGAGTGTCAGGATTAGAGGGTAAACTGAGAATTAAGGTTTGTTGATTGTAATGATTGATCTCACATTGGTTCAACTTCGCTTCTTTAGCAATTTTCATGTTTTTCAAAGTATGCCGAATAAATCGTTTTGATTTTTCGAGTTCTTTGATTTTTTGATCAATTGAACTTAATCGTTTTAACATGATTTGTTCAAATTCTTCGGATGATCGATTATCTAAGTATTCTTTTATTTCTTTCAAGGACATCCCCATGTCTTTCATAAATATAATGACCATGAAGGCATAGAACTGATGATAGGAATAGTATCGATAGCCATTGCTCTCAATGAACTCTGGTTTAAATAAACCAATCTCATCGTAATAAAAAAGAACATGTTTCTCAACGTTTGCTAATTTAGCAAATTGGCCCGTGGTTAATTTATCGAGTGTATCTTGCATTGAATCCTCCTGCTTGACTGTAAGGTTACCTTATACCTTATTATAGTTCAGTTGAGCAATAAAGTCGAGGAGGTATCGTATGAAATTAATATTAAAATATATGAAGAAGTATAAAGTATTGCTATTTCTTAATGTCATAGCAGTTTTAATCTTTGTTGTGACGGAGTTGGGGATTCCGACGATTATGGGAAGAATGATTGATGAGGGAATCACGACTGGGAACTATGATTTCTTAAAACAACAAGGGATGATCTTATTAGGGATTGCGGTAATTGGAGGTTTAGGTAATTTATTATTAAACTTTACATCAAGTCGTATTGCGACATGGATGACAAAAGATATTCGAAATGATTTATTTAAAAAATCTCAAGAATTATCTCACTCTGAATACAATGAGTTTGGTGTATCGTCTCTTATAACTCGTGTATCTGGTGATGTTTACCAATTACAATTGTTTGTTCAAATGTTGCTTCGTTTAGGGTTGTTAGGTCCGATTATGATTGGATCGTCATTTTGGATGATTTTTCACACCAATCAAACCCTAGCATTGGTCGTTTTAGGGAGCATTCCATTTGTTTTATTGGTTGTTTTTATTACTGGAAAATTATCATCACCAATTAGTCGTAAACAACAACAATTAATGGATACACTAAACCGTATTACACGAGAAAATATTACGGGAGTGCGTGTTATTCGTGCATTTAGAAAAGATAAACATGAGACAGAACGTTTTGAGGATGTGAATGATGATTATGCAGAAACATCGAAACGTTTGTTTGTTTTAATGAGCCGTGCTGAGCCGCTCTTTTTCAGCATTTTGAATATTGCTGTTCTATTTATCATATTTTTTGCAGCGCAAATGATTGATATGGGGACAATGGAAGTTGGAAATCTAGTTGCTTTCTTGGAGTATCAATTCCACGCACTGTTTTCATTACTACTCTTTTCAGTTGTCTTTGTGATGTATCCAAGAGCGTCTGTCAGTGCACGTCGAATTCAAGAAGTCTTAAACAAAGAGCCATTAATTATGAATCCAGAAAATGGAGTGTTGGATGGAACGAAGGAAACAGAAATTGAGTTTGATCATGTTACCTTTGCGTATCCAGATGGGGAAGCCAATGTCCTTACTGACATAAACTTTACAGTTAGCAAAGGTCAAACAGTGGCTTTTATCGGTTCAACTGGGAGTGGTAAATCAAGTCTCATTAATTTAATTGTTCGTTTCTATGATGTAAGTGAGGGAAGTGTCAAGGTTAACGGGGTTGATGTGCGAGATTACGATCTTTACGCACTGCGTAATAAAGTTGGCTTTATACCTCAAAAAGCATTGTTGTTTAGCGGCAGTATTTCAGAAAATATTCGCTATGGAAAACAATTTGCAGAAGACTTTGAAGTCATTGAAAGTGCAGAATTAGCAGCGGCAAAAGATTTTATAGAACAAAAACCGTCGCAATATGACGAGTGGCTAAGTGAAGGTGGAACAAACGTTAGTGGGGGTCAAAAACAACGTTTAAGTATTGCTCGTGCGCTTGTCAGAAAACCTGAAATCTATATTTTTGATGACAGTTTTTCAGCGCTTGATTATAAAACCGATGCAATGATTCGTAAAAATTTAAAAGAAGAAACAAAAGATTCGATCATGTTAGTTGTTGCTCAACGCATTAGCTCAATTGTTGATGCTGATCAAATCTTAGTTTTAAATGAAGGAAAAATTGTTGGTCATGGTAAACATTTAGACCTAATGAAAACTTGCGAAATTTACCAAGAAATTGCGAAATCGCAGATGAGTGAAAAGGAGATGGAAAAATATGAAAAGCTTGCGTAGAATGTTTGAATTTGTAAAACCATACAAATCGAAATTGTTTGTTGCTATTGCAGCAATTTTCATTGCGGCTGTATTAACTGCTGCAGCTCCGTTTGTTGAAGGGATGGCAACCACACAGCTCGCCAATGATGTTGTAAATATTCGTAATGGTGTTGCTGGTGCGCATATTCAATATGATATTTTAAAGAAAATAATTATTATCCTCTTAACCATGTACTTAGTGAATGCCGCTTCAAGAATGTTAATGCAGTACTTAATTGCTGAATCGATTCAATCGGCAGTCTTTGATTTAAGAATGGCAGTTAAAAAGAAAATGGCAAAAGTGCCAATTCGCTACTTTGATCAGCATTCTACTGGAGATTTGATGAGTCGTATGACGACTGATATTGAGGTCCTATCGATGGCACTCCAACAATCGTTTGCTCAAATTGTCATGGCAATTTTAAGTCTGATCATGGCGGTTATTATGATGTTTGCCATTAATTGGCAAATGGGGCTGATCGCAAGTATGATTATTCCTTTGACCTATTTGTCAGGTAAATACATTGTATCAAAATCACAATCAATGTTTACAGTTCAACAAGAATCTTTAGGGAATATGAATGCCATTGTCCAAGAAAAATTCACAGGGTTTAACGAAATTAAATTATATAATTATCAAGAAAATGCTATTGAAGAATTTGCTGAAGCCAATGCTAAATTATGCGAGAATGGTTTTAAAGCGAATTTTGTTTCAGGTTTGATGAGTATTTCAGTATCAATGATGACATATTTAGTTATTGCAATCACTGTCTTTATTGGAGCATTAAAAGTTAGTCAAGGAATCTTAGTTGTTGGGGCCTTACAAGCGTTTGTTCGTTATATATGGCAAGTTAATCAACCCTTAACTCAAATTACTCAATTAGCGCCAACAATTCAGTCATCCATTGCAGCCATGGATCGTGTCTTTGAATACCTTGATGAAGAAAATGAAGTACCTGAGCAACGTAAGCCAGCAATGATCACAGATTATCAAGGATCAGTTAAATTTGATGATATCTCTTTTTCATACACTGATACACCGATTATTAAAAATGTAAGTGTTGAAATCGAACCTGGAGAAATGGTAGCAATTGTTGGGCCAACGGGTGCAGGAAAAACAACAATTATCAACCTACTCATGCGTTTTTACGATGTTGATTCTGGCTCAATCTTAATTGATGGGACTGATATCCGTGATATGAGACGTGATGACTTGCGTTCACTATTTGGTATGGTCTTACAAGATACATGGCTCTTTAGTGGGAAAATCAAGGATAACATTGCTTATGGAAAACCCAATGCGAGTGAATCTGAAATTATTGAAGCAGCAAAAGAAGCGAATGTTCATCACTTTATTACGACATTGCCAAATGGCTATGATATGGAATTAAATGAAGAATCATCAAATATATCCAATGGTGAGAAACAATTGTTGACGATTGCTCGAGCAATTTTGTCTGATCCACGTATCTTGATTTTAGATGAAGCGACAAGTTCTGTTGATACGCGTTTGGATGCAATGATACAAGAAGCGATGGCTCGCCTCATGGAAGGGAGAACAAGCTTTGTGATTGCTCATCGTCTATCAACCATTAAAAATGCAGATAAAATCCTAGTTATGCGTGATGGAAATATTATTGAAATTGGAAATCATGAAACGTTACTCAAACAAGGTGGTTTCTATGCTGATTTATATAACAGTCAATTTGATGATGAAAAACATTAACAGTATGATATAATACAAATAGAATAAAACGGAGATGGGGTTCTCCATTAACCGCTTAACGCTAATAACTCCTACATCATTTTTGGTGTAGGAGTTTTTTTATGGAGGTAAGAAAGATGAAATTTATCCTTGCAGTTGTCGTTTGTTTATGGGTTCGAAAAGGAATAACAAAAACTAAAATTCCGCCACTTATTTTTTATATGCTGGTTGGTATCCTTTTAGGTCCATTTGGGTTGAATGTGTTTGAAGGGGGTGTGCTAGCTCAATCGAATACACTTAGAAAACTTGCTCTAGCCATTATTCTCTTGCGTGCGGGAACGAGTTTAGAAATAAGTAGTCTTAAAGCAATGCAAGCAGAAAGCATTTTATTAAGTTTTGTTCCAGCTTTATTTGAAGCATTCGCGATCACGTTATCGATGCTCTTACTAACAGAGTTTAGTTTGATCGAAAGCTTAATGTTAGCATTTATTATTTCAGCCGTTTCACCTGCAGTCGTCATTCCTGCAATGATTAAATTAAAAGATAAAAACTTAGGGACAAATAAAAACATTCCAGATATTATTTTAGGTGCAGCATCGCTTGATGATATTTTTGTCATGACTATTTTTACGATCATTTTAAATATATATTCAGGTCAATCATCATCAATCGCTAAAACTTTACTCCATGTACCATTGACGGTAATGGGGGGGATTGTGATTGGTTCGCTGTTGGCATTTTGCTTAAAACACCTTAGACACTTTCTCAAAATACCTAAACTGTTTATTTTATTGTCTGCATTTTTATTATTATGGTTGGAAACAAATCTGCCTATTTCTTCCTATCTTGCCATCATAGCATTTGGCTTAGGGATCAATCATTTTAGAGTTATTGAATCATTAGAACTAAAAAATTACCTGAATACAATTTGGGCAGTGGGTGAAATCGTTTTATTTATGCTTTTAGGGGCAAGCATTAATCTTGAATCCTTACATTTGATTCGTTTTAGTTCATTATTCCTCATCATCTTTGGACTTGTATTTCGAATGATTGGCGTTACACTTTCATTGTTAGGAAGTCATCTCAACCGAAAGGAAAAAGTATTTATTATGATTGCGAATACACCCAAAGCAACTGTTCAGGCAGCCCTAGCAGGTATTCCTTTATCATATGGTGTAGCAAAAGGAGAGCATATCCTAGCATTAGCAAGTTTTTCTATCGTTTTAACCGCACCACTCGCAGCTTACTTTATTGACCATTCCTCACAAAAACTGTTATCGAGTGAATCGATATAATGATATACTATATAAAAGGAGGGTTTTATGAAGTATAAGATAGAAGGAACATATCCAGTGTTGAGATGTTATTTAGAACGTGATGAAACAATTATTACCAGTGCAGGTAATATGTCGTGGATGACAAGTGGTATGGATTATAAAGTACAATCTGGTGGTATAAAAAAATCATTTGGCCGTGCATTCACAGGCGAAGGTTTTTTTCAAAATCAGTACACGGCGAAAGACGATAATCAAGAAATTGCTTTTGCTATGACGATGCCAGGCGTCATTGATCCCCATTATTTGGATGGAACGAAAAATTACATTGTTCAAAAGAGTGCTTTTTTGGCATCTGAAGACACCGTGACATTTGATACATTTTTTACAAAAAAAATCAGTACTGGTCTTTTTGGAGGGGAAGGGTTTATACTTCAAAAATTTTCCGGAACAGGGCATCTTTTTCTTGAAGCAGATGGTTCTTTGATTGATTACAATTTAAAGGATGGCGAAGTCCTCTTAGTAGATCAAGGAAACTTGTTTATGTTTGAAGAAAGTGTCAAATTTGATATTCAAACTGTAAAAGGACTTGGGAATAAACTCTTTGGTGGTGAAGGATTCTTCCTTGCTAAGTTAACTGGACCTGGGCTTGTTAAACTACAAACCTTGCCAATTTCTAATCTAGCTGGCGAAGTCAATCGCGTGCTTCCAACGTCAAATTAACAAGGATATATTCCTTGTTTTTTTTATTTGATTAATTGTCAAATTAAGCGCAACACTTCGTTCTCAAATAATATTTCTTGAGGTGTATAGAAATTTATACACTTACGTGGTCTTGTATTAAGCCTTCCTATTTTTTCTTCTAGGTCATTTGGTGT
>NZ_WTTB01000003.1 GCF_009828835.1 Erysipelothrix urinaevulpis | reverse complement strand
CGCAGACCCTTACTGTTCCTGGCAACGAGGTACAAATGAAAATACTAATGGATTATTAAGAGAATACTATCCGAAAGGTATGGATTTATCTTTAGTTACACCAAATGACCTAGAAGAAAAAATAGGAAGGCTTAATACAAGACCACGTAAGTGTATAAATTTCTATACACCTCAAGAAATATTATTTGAGAACGAAGTGTTGCGCTTAATTTGACAATTAATCATTATAAAAGGTGTTTTTGTCTTGCCCAGCGAACCGTTTGTCCTGCCCTTAATACATCCGTTGAATCTTTGATTGGAAGGCTCAAGTCATACGATTTAACATTTATAGGTAAATTGTGTTCTTCAAGCTTTTCAATGAGAAGTTTGCGGACATCGTATTTACTTAAATTGGTTGAATAAGTATTAATGACTAGAAATTCACCTTCTACTTGCAAACGATCTAACGCTAAATCGATTAGGGTGGGTAACTGTTCGGTTATTTTCCACATTTCACCTTTGGGTCCTCGTCCAAAGCTAGGCGGATCCATCACAATTCCTTGATAGTTTCGTTCGCGTCGTGCTTCTCTTTCTAAAAATTTAATGGCATCATCATTAATGTAACGGATGAATTGATCATCAACTTGATTCAATTGAGCGTTTTTTTGCGCGGTTTCAAGTGTTGATTTTAATGCGTCGACATGAACAATTTCTTGCGGTGATTCTTTGGCACAAGCTATTGTTGCTGCACCCGTATAACCAAAAAGGTTTAAAACTTTTGCATTGGGAATTTTTCTTAAACAGTGTCTTAAAAAATCCCAGTTATCTGCTTGTTCAGGAAAAATACCGACATGTTTGAATTTACCTGTTTCTAAAGTGAACTTTAAATCTTTGTACTGTATTGTCCATGAGGTGATTGGATGGGACCAATGGTTGTCGATGAATGTTGAATCAACAGGAATTGATGTTCTTTTTTTATTTTGGGCAAGTGGTTCTGGTCGTTTGAGGATAACCTCTCCAAACCGTTCAACTTTAAACCCTTTCTCTAAGGCGAGTATTTCGTAATCTTTCCAGTTCGTATTTTTTAACATGATTGTCTCCTTTTTGCATCATTATAGCATGCAATCAACGGTGACGAATATGGTATAATAAAAAAAGGTGATAGTATGGATTATATGCAAGGTCTTAATGAACAACAACGAGAAGCTGTTTTAACAGATTCTCAACATACACGAATTATAGCAGGAGCAGGAAGTGGTAAGACTCGGGTTCTTACCACTCGTCTTGTTCATTTAGTGAAGGACTTAAACTATGATCCACGTCGGTTGTGTGCGATTACGTTTACCAATAAAGCTGCCAATGAAATGAAAGATAGATTAATGGCGATGCTTGATGGTTATTCTGAAGTTCACGTATCCACCATTCACTCGTTGTGTGTGTTGATCATTCGAATTGAGCATGAAGCCATTGACTTACCACGTGGTTTTACAGTTCTTGATACAGCTGATCAAAATCAAATTATGAAAGAAGCATATGACAAACTTGGCTATTCAAAACAAGATCTGTCTTATCGTGAATGTTTAAACTATATCTCAAATCATAAAATGGCACACATTTCCGCAGACGATGCGTTGTCTTTAGCGACAAAATACCCAGCTGATCGAAAAAAATCACAGGTATATAAATATTATGAAGATCGTTTAATCGAGTTAAAATCTCTTGATTTTGATGGGATTTTATTGGAGGTTTATTATTTACTTAAGGATAATAAAGCAGTCTTAGAGCGTTGGCAAAATCGTTTTGATGTACTTTGTGTTGATGAGTTTCAAGATGTTGATGAAGTTCAATACGGTATTGTTCGTCGTTTAGCTGGCAAGAACAATGATTTGTATGTTGTGGGTGATCCCGATCAAACAATTTATTCATGGCGCGGAGCCAATGTAAAATTTATATCTACGTTTGATACGTTGTATCCTGATGCAAGGACGATTGTGTTGAATAAAAACTATCGTTCAACACAATCGATTTTAAGTCATGCTAATGCACTGATTCAACATAATAAAAACAGACCACATAAGGATCTGGTCGCTCATAATCAAGCAGAAGATCCAGTGGTGTATCAAGAGTTTCTCGATGCTCAAGAAGAAGCTGAATGGATTGCACGAAAAATACATGAAATGTATGAAAAAGGAACCCCCTATTTAGATATCGCTATTTTATATCGATCGAATTATTTGTCTCGTGTGATGGAACAAGTATTCTCAAGGCATCAAATTCCTTATGTTATCTATGGCGGACAAAGTTTCTATGATCGTATGGAAATAAAAGATATGATTGCCTATTTACGAATGATTAGTCATGGTGATGATTTAGCGCTTCGTCGTGCGGTTGCGAAACCACGTCGTGGGATTGGTGAGAAGTCATTAGCAAGCTATGCAAATAGAGCAGAGAAACATCAAGCAAGTATTTACCAGATGATGTTGGTGGACGTGGAATCTGGTGTTGCAAAAAACAACATTAAAAAATTTGTAGACTTAATTGAATCGTTCAAAGAACAAGCCCATGAATTGCCATTAAATCGATTAATGGAATTGATTTTCACTCAAAGTGGTTTGAAGAAACATTATGAGGATAAAGGTGAGGATTCAAGGATAGACAGTGTTCGTGAATTATGGAACGATGCTGCATCATTTATCAAAGATCACAGTGATGCAGATTTAATTGATTACTTACAAATGATTAGTTTATACACAGATAAAGAAGAACAAGAAAGTGCAGATGTTGTGCGTTTAATGACGATTCACGCAGCAAAAGGATTAGAGTTTAACACGGTCTTTGTGATGGGGTTATCAGATGGTGTGTTTCCTAACCGAAATAGTATCTCAGAAGGAACTCAAGGGATAGAAGAAGAACGTCGTTTAATGTACGTTGCAATAACACGTGCTAAATCGAGGTTATTTATCTCGAATAACAGTGGATTTAGTTTTGTCTTGCAAGGATCATCTCGTCCCTCTCGTTTTATCAAGGAGATGGACATTGAAAAAGAGGTCTTTGAAATGCCTTCAGAATATATTCAATCTAGTGAGGAAAGTCTTCAAATACGAGAGCATCGCCGCTCTATAGAAATAATGGATGTTGTGATTCATGAAGTCTTTGGTGAGGGAATTGTTATTAACATCGAAGATGATAAAATGACTGTTGCCTTTAATTTCCCTCATGGAACCAAAACAATTGCGATGTCATTTGCAGGCATTAAACGAAAAGGAGTTTAAGATGAGTAAAGAGAGAATAGAAAAGTTAAGAAAAGATTTAGAAAAATATAATTATGACTATCATGTTAAAGATCAACCAAGTATTTCTGATTTTGAGTATGACCAACTTTTCAATGAATTGCTTCAATTAGAAGCAGATCATCCTGAATACTTTGATCCACTTTCTTTGACACAAAAAGTCGGAGGAGAAGTCTTGGATAGCTTTGTGAAGGTTGAACATCCTTATCCAATGTATTCATTGGGCAATGCATTTTCATTAGCCGATCTTGAAGTGTTTGATAAACGCATTAAAGCAGTCTTTCCAGAAACGACCTATGATGTTGAATTGAAAATTGATGGCTTAGCGATTTCGCTAGAGTATGAGGAAGGACGTTTTGTTCGCGCCTTAACCCGTGGTAATGGTACGGTTGGTGAAGATGTAAGTCATAATATCAAAGTCATTGATTCGATTCCTTTACGGTTGAATAAATCGGTAGATTTAATTGTTCGGGGCGAGGTGTTTATGCCTCATCCTTCATTTGTGAAAGTAAATAAAAAACGTGCAGAAGAAGGGCTCGTCCTTTTTGCAAATTGTCGGAATGCTGCATCGGGTACGATTCGTCAACTGGATTCGAAAATTGTTGCAAGTCGAGGACTTGATGGGTTTTGGTATACCATCATTAATCCTGAAAGTCATGGTTTGAAAACTCAATCTGAAGCCCTTGAGTACCTAAATTCCTTAGGGTTTAAAACAAATAAAGAAAACAAAGTTTATTCTGATATGGACGATGTGTATCAGAGAATAATAGAGATAGACACCTTCCGTCATGAATTACCTTATGACACCGATGGTGTTGTTGTAAAAGTGAATGACTTCGCAAGTCAAGAACGTTTGGGCTTTACCGTAAGAGTTCCTAAGTTCGCAATTGCTTATAAATTTAAGGCTGAAGAAGTCGAGACAAAGGTCCTTGATATTTTCCTGACGGTAGGAAGAACAGGTAAAATTACGCCCAACGCTAAATTAGAACCTGTTGAGATCTCAGGTAGCGTTGTGTCATATGCGACATTGCATAACTTTGATTATATTGAAGGCAAGGATATTCGTATCGGTGACTTTGTTCAAGTTAGAAAAGCTGGAGAAATTATTCCAGAAATTGTGAAAGTTAATCTTGAAAAGCGGGGTGCGGAAAGTGTACGCTACCAACCAACCTCTATCTGTCCTGTTTGTCATGATCCTTTAATGAAATTTGAAAACGAAGTGGATAGTTATTGTGTCAATGTCAGTTGTCCAGCAAAAACAATTGAATCTCTTATCCATTATGCATCAAGAGTTGCAATGGATATTGACACCTTGGGCGAAAAAAGAATTGAACAACTTCATCATCATAAACTTATAGAAACAATCAAGGATATTTATCTTCTTGAAGATCGTAAAGAAGAATTATATGAACTTGAGAAGATGGGTGAAAAAAGTGTTGAAAAATTATTAAATGCAATTGAAAAGAGTAAAGAACAAAGTCTTGATCGTTTTATCTTTGGTCTTGGAATTCGTCATGTAGGGTCAAAGACATCAACAGTTCTTGCTAATCATTTTAAATCAATTGATTCATTAAGTAAGGCAAGTTATGAAGACTTACTTAAGATTGATGAAATTGGTGGTATAATAGCGGAATCAATTGTTTCCTTTTTTGGCGTTGATGATAACTTGCAATTATTGAATGATTTAAAGGAGTTGGGAGTTAATCCTAGCTACGAAGACGAGGTTGTCGGAGATGGATTTAAAGATATGCGTTTTGTTTTAACAGGAACACTGACAAGCTTAAAACGTAATGATGCGAAACAAATTATTGAATCACTTGGTGGAAACGTCGTTGGAAGTGTCAGTTCAAAAACAAATGTTGTTGTTTATGGTGCTGAAGCAGGTTCAAAATTAACGAAAGCTCAAGAACTTGGAATCACAACATGGACAGAGGAACAATTTTTAGAAGAGGTGAACAAGCATGAAGAATAAAATAACCTTACTACTAGCCTTAATGTTATTGTTAAGTGCATGTGGGAGCAAGAAGAAAGAGGAGCCAGTTGAAGAGGATAAACCTGTCTCAATCGTTGATTCGAATAAAGGCGATTATTCAATTCTGGTCCCGTTTATTAATTCGCCCTTACGTCAAAGTTATGCTTCTAATTTTAGAGAAATAGATATGATGGAAATAGGTTCAGGATTACAAGAAAGGTCTAAAGAGTTCTTTGATCCTGATAAATATTCTGTATCAGAAGGAAGTTTGATTGATCGTGATCGCTACAATAATTTATTAGGAAATCAATCAGACAAAAACCCCAATGGATTAAACTTAAAACCTTTTGAAATTAAAGATGGCAGTGTAACCTTAAAAGATCCAACGTTTGTCAGCGATATTGTCGAAATTAACTTCCATCGTTCAAATAAAGTTGATGAGGTTGATGGTATTGCTGTAGCGCTCGTATTAAAAAGGGTTCAGATCCTTGACCATAAGATTGGATCAACGCATAAGCTTAGTGATGAGACCTTATTTGAAGTTGGGAGAACTCTTGGATTGCGTTTGTATTCCTATCTAAGTTCTTTGGAAGGAATGGGGGATGTCCCTATTTATATTGGCTTATATGCGCAAGAATCTGACATTGATAAATTGCCTGGGAAATATTTACCTGGGAATTATATTGGGCACGCATTCTTTAAAACTCGCTCAGATCAATTTGTTAAAGATAATGAACAGTGGATTTTATTGAATGATAAAATCGCAAGAGATAAAATTCCAGATGCAGCAAGTAGTTTTAGTCGATTACGAAAAAATATTCATACCTTTGCAGGTGATGAAAATATTGGTGTTGTTGCAAGTGGTTTCTTGGTTGATGATCGCTTACAAAAAATTAATATTGAAGTTGTGACGGGGTCGAAAACATATTTAGAAATATATGCGTTATCTCAGTACATTAATAAAGAGTTGGCGATGTTTGATGCCTATCAGGTTCCTGTTAAAGTTGATATACGTATTTATCAAAAATCAAGGGTCGTGATTGAGCGAAGTCCAGGTAAAGATAGCAAGATTATTGAGTTAAATTAGGAGGAATAAGATGGAATATAATAACAAGAAAGTTGAATCACTCGCAAATATGCTCATGATTGATGTGAGTCAAGAAGAGGTTGAAGCAATTGTTGAAGATACAAGTTTTAATGACTATTTAATATTTATGCAAAATATCGATACTCAAGATGTGGCGATGATGCATTTACCATATGATGAAGTCACAACTTATTTAAGAGACGATTCAATTGAATATGTCTTAGAGAGAGAAACAATGTTTAAAAATGCTCCCAAGCATGATAATCAATTTATAGAAGTGGTACAGGTGATTAGTAAATGAAGTATAATGCGATTGTTGAAAAACTAGATATACAAACAAATAAAAATGATGGAAAATTACACGATTGGACATTTGCAATTAAAGACAATGTAAATTTAATTGGTAGCAAAACGACTGCAAGTTCAGCACTGCTCGAAAATCATGAGTCGATTTACAATGCACATATCTGTGATTTGTTGTTAGCGGAAGGCGTGCATGTAACTGCAAAGACGTCGATGGATGAATTAGCGATGGGTGGAACAAATCGTTCCGCATTAACAGGCCCTGTCAAAAACCCTTATGATCCAACTCGTATTTCGGGAGGGTCATCGGGCGGGAGTGCGGCGTTAGTAGCAAGCCGTGATGTTCGAGCTGCAATTGGAAGTGATACGGGTGATTCTGTACGCAAACCCGCAGCTTATTGTGGCATTGTTGGGGTAAAACCAAGTTATGGCCGAATCTCTCGTTATGGTGTTGTTCCTTATGCCTCATCCCTTGATCATGTTGCCTACTTTAGTCAAAATGTCAGTGATGCAGCTTTAATATTAGAAGTTTTAGCTGGAAGAGATGATCGAGATATGACAAGTTCATATGAACCTGTGGATGCTTATGCAAGTCTTTTAGACTTAGATTTAAAGGGAAAAAAGATTGGTGTATTTAAAACTGTGAACGATGCAGTAGAAAATAAAGAAACACAAGAAGCATTTAATGATGTTTTGAATAAATTAGAAGAACAAGGTGCAATTCTTGTTGAGAAAACAATGGACAAAGCACTTTTACGTGCTCTTTTACCAACGTATTTAAGTATTGCGAATGCGGAAGCAAGTTCCAATCACTCAAACTTAGATGGTGTCCGCTTTGGCAATGCAATTGCAGGTGAAAATTTAGATGATTTAATGAAACATACACGAGGACAATTATCATTAGCGAGCAAGAAACGTTTAATCTATGGTGCATCCATGTTTTTAGATGAAGGTGATGAGATTCTTTTCAATAAAGCTAAAAGGGTCCGTCGTTTGATTGTGGAGTCCTATGAAAGACTATTCGATGATATTGATGTATTACTATCAATAGCAGCACCTAATCCAGCCCCTAAAATCGAAGAAACACAAGTCAAAGATTTATTTTCTGATGAACATTTAATTGCTGATAATTACATGGTGATTGATAATTTTTCTGGTTACCCAAGTTTGACTCAACCGATGGGAATGAGTGATTCAATGCCGATTGGTCTTAATATATCAGCAAAACCGTTTGCAGAAACAACAATGTTTGCATATGCCAAGAAAATTGAGTCACTGATTGCATGGAAGGGAGAGTTTTAGTATGTACGAAGCAGTTATAGGAATTGAAGTCCATTGCGAACTTTTAACAAATACAAAGATGTTTTCCGCATCGCCTTTGCGTTATGGTGTTGAACCTAATACAGCAATTAATGAGGTGGATTTAGCGTATCCTGGAACATTGCCTCAAGTGAATGCTCAGGCAGTTAAACAAGCAGTACTGTTAACCAAAGCCCTCAATTGTACACTGGATCCAGTGCTTCGATTTGATCGAAAAAATTACTTTTATTCAGATTTACCAAAAGGATATCAGATTACTCAACAATACTATCCACTTGGAAAAGATGGCTTATTTCCAATTATGGTTGCTGATCAAGTAATGGATGTTCGAATCAATCGATTACATTTAGAAGAAGATACAGCAAAACAATTCCATGAAATTGATAAAACACTCATCGATTTCAATCGTGCCGGAACACCATTGGTAGAGATTGTTACAGAAGCAGACTTTCGTTCAGGTCAACAAGCGGCGGCGTATGTCGAAAATTTGCGTTTGCTAGTCGTTCATTTAGGTGTATCCAATGGAAAAATGGCCGAGGGGTCATTGCGCTGTGATGTTAATATCTCGTTAAGACCAAAAGGACAAGAAAAATTTGGGACTAAAGTTGAAATAAAAAATTTAAATTCAATCAATAATATTGAGAAAGCAATTGAGTATGAAATTAAGCGTCAGACAGAGATTTTAGATAATAAAGAAGCTGTTGTTCAACAAACACGTCGATTTGATGAAGCAAGCCAAACGACTGTATTGATGCGTACGAAAGATGATGTTGTCGATTATCGTTATTTCAGAGATCCCAATATTCCTGCAATTAAAATACATGATGATATTTTGAATGCTGAACTTATTGAACTTCCACTTACCAAAATGAAACGTTATCAGAGTGAATATAATCTTTCAGCTTATGATGCGAAAGTATTAGTGAATAACCCAGAAATAAGTCAATATTTTGATGCGTTAACATCGAAATCATCAGAGTATAAACTAATGGTTAATTGGTTGACTCAAGATTTGCTTGCGGTTTTTGATCAAAAAGAAGATAAATCAATGACAGAATGGATTACTCCAGATTACTTTGTCCAATTTATTGATGCAATTTCAAGCAAGACAATATCTTCAAAGCAAGCTAAAAAAGTATTCACTGGTTTGTTAGAAGGGATTGAACCTAAAAAATACATTAAAGACAATAAGATGGTCCAAATTAGTGATGAAAAAGTCCTTACAGAGTGGATAATGGATGTTCTTGAGAATAACCCACAAGTGTTAGATGATTATCGAAATGGACTCGATAAGAGTATGAAATTTGTGGTTGGTCAGGTTATGAAACTTTCTAAAGGTCAAGCAAACCCACAATTTACCAATATGTTAGTCGAGCAAATCCTTGCGAAATTAGCATAAATCATATACAATTTGAATGTATTTAAGGAGGCCTCTATGAAGAAAATAATTGGTCCAGAAAAAGAGAATACTGTTGAAATTACGCCGATCAAGGATGTAAAAAAGACAGCACCTAAAAAAGATAATGGTAAGAATAAACAACCTAAAACTAAAGGAAAAAGAGCTAAATTCGCTTCGAAAGACGGAAGAGGGAAACGTGATTGGTCTTTTTATGCGATTGTTGTTAGTTTAATTATTATTTTAATTCCTACATTGATTGTTGGAGTAACCTTATTTAGAGCAACACGTGGAACAGGGAAACCTATTATAGGTCATCGCTTTGATAACGACCTAGCTCCAAAGATTGAAAAAGATGACATGAGTGCATTACAGCAAAGTCTTGAGTCAATTAAAGGTGTTGAAAAAGTTAATGTAGAACTTAAAACTGCAACGTTAAGAATCTACTTGGACATGCCACAAGAAAGTGATAAAAAAGCTGTGGAAGCAGCGGCAAACGAAGCTGAAAAAATATTAAACAGTAAATTTGATCCGAAACAGTATTTTAGCGCTGAGGGTTCAAAGTTACAATATGATTATGAAATCTATACTTATAATGAGTTAAGTGAAGATTCTTTGATTTATATCATCAATAAAACGTCCAGAATGACAAAGGCTAACAAACAATATCTTTCAGAACCTGTATCAAAGGAAATGAGAGATGAGCTATTAGAAATTCAGAATAACCGTGATAATCCAGTTAAAGAGGGTGTCGAAGGAGAAGGCGCTGAAGTCGAAACAACAGAATAATAGTTAAGAGATGGAGCAACAATGGAAACTACGATAAACTTATTTAACAAAATAAAAACACTTATGAGTGAAAACAGTTTGTTTTTACTCGTTTTTATATTGTTTTTACCTGATTATGCACTCTATCCGGCGATGGGGATTGCTTGGATATTTGTCATGTACGAGTTTTTTAAGTACAAAGGGTTTAATTGGAGCTTTTTTTGGCTATTGCTACTCTATTTAATGATCGTCTCCTTAGTATCAAAAAACTATAAAGGTTTTGCCGGTGCGCTTTATTTAATTATTCTTTATGCCTATGGAGGGTCCATTAAGCGTAGAGTAACACCCAAAACTTATATGGAACTGCAATTTTATATTGTGTTTTCATCACTCTTTAATTTCTTCTTTAACTTTATTCATTGGCGTCCCTCTTGGTATGATTGGTTTATGGGTCAGTTCTCATGGATTATTGATTTTGGAGGATTGCCTTTTTATGGTGATGGGTATATGAGAGCTTATTCAACCTTTGATAATCCTAATTTTTATGCATTCATATTATTGATTGTTTTGTTAGTTTGTTTTAATCAGATTCAATTCCAATTAACCTTTAAAAATTATAAGCTCATGTTTTTCTACATCGGTGCTTTTATCATTAATTTTTATGCATTATTATTAACAGGAACGCGCTCAATTTTAGTTGCACTAGGATTAGGTTTGGTTACGATATTATTAGCACAGCGAAAATGGATGCAATTAAAAGTTTTGATATTTTTAGGGGCAGCGGCTGTTTTATTTATTATGTCGAATGCAAGTTTATTTCCTAGATTTATGCAAATATCTCAACACAGTGAAATACGGTTTACAATATGGGAAACAGCACTCACACAAATTCAGAAAGAACCTTGGTTTGGTAAAGGTCTCTTTACCTATGAGTTTTTATTCGATCGTTCCGATGCCCATAATATTTTCATTGAAAGTTTTCTAAGCATGGGAATAATGGGAACCTTTATTTTTCTTGTGTATGTAATTGAGAAGATTTATTACTATTACAACAATGCATATTATCTCGATTATCCGTTGGCGTTATCGGTTATTATTTCTACGATTATGTATGGCATTTTTGATATACCGCTCTTTGCTGTTCAAACAAGTATGTTATTTATTGCTGTTTTATGTTTACCAACTCGAGATAAAGAGTTTTTAAAAGAACTAACTTAGTTCTTTTTTTATAGGAAGTAATAAAATGAAAGTGAGGTGATGGGGTTGATTACATTAATAACGGGACCAAGCCATGCAGGAAAAACATACCTGGCACAAAAAATACTTGAACAAGAACATCGTCCTTACATGTCTATTGATCATTTGAAGATGGGCTTAATTCGTAGCGCTAAGACAGATTTAACGGTTGAAGATGATATGTTACTCCAAGGTTATTTATGGGAGATTGTTAAAGAAATTATAAAAACAGCGATTGAGAATGAGCAAGAATTAATCGTTGAAGGCATTTACATTCCTTATACTTACAGACAAGATTTTAATAGAGAGCAATTAAATAATATTGAGTTTATTAGCATTGTTTTTACGGATAATTATATTACACAACATTTTTCACAAATAGTGGACAATAGAAATAGCATTGAAACAAGGCAGACATTTGATGTAACCCTTGAATCTGTTTTGAATGACCATCATGATCATCGTGCTTCTTTTAAAGAGGAAGTGGGAAGGTTGATTGTTGTTGAGGATGACTATATACAGACACTGGATGAATATTTGAAAAGGAGAGAGAAAGATGGCAAGAGCAAAGACAAAAAAAGAGTTATTAGAACAAGCAAGATGTAACTATGAAAACCTGTTTGCTTTGATTGATTCAATGAGTCAAGAGGAAGTGAATGGACAGTTTGTATTTGAAGATAAAGCGAGTCGTACTCAGGCACATTGGCAACGCGACAATAATGTTCGGGATGTTTTGGTTCATCTCTACGAATGGCATCAGTTGATATTGAATTGGGTAACATCAAATCTCGGTGGTGATGCTCAGACGTTTATTCCTGCACCTTACAATTGGCGGACTTATGGAGACTTAAATGTGGAATTTAGGAATAGACATCAATCAACAGATTTAGAGACTGCTAAAGGGCTTTTAAATGATTCTCATCAAGAGGTCATGACTTTGTTAGAGAAGTTTACTGATGATGAACTATTTACTAAGGGAGTTTATGATTGGGCCATCGGTTCGACGTTGGGGTCATATTTTGTTAGTTCATCAGCAAGTCACTATGATTGGGCGACTAAGAAAATAAAAGCCTATATAAAGGAAAGAAAAAATGCTTAATATTGCTTATATAGGAAATGGAAAAAGTACCAATCGATATCATTTACCTTTTGTTAAAAGTCTGAATACAATTATCACAGTAAAAAAAGTTTATAATCGGCAACTTGAAACGATGGCATGGGAACCAGATAACACGATTCAGTATACAGATAATTTGAATGATATTCTAGATGACCCAGCGATTGATGCGGTTGTTATTTGTACGCCTCCTTACACGCACTATAAGTATGCTCTGCAAGTGTTAATGAGTGGGAAACACTGTATGATTGAAAAACCCTTTACAGAGTCATATGAGCAAGCAAAAGAATTGTTCGAGCTTGCACATAACGAAAATCTTGTCTTACAAGCTTTTCAAAACAGGCGGTATGACAGTGATTTTTTAACTGTGTCTAAAATTATTGAATCGAAAATTTTAGGAGAACTCTATGAGGTCAATATTCACTTTGACTATAACCGACCTGAAGTTCCAAATGCATCAGAAGAACTGACAAAAAATGAGGCACTCATATATACTCATGGAAGTCATATATTAGATCAAGCAGTGGCGTTATTTGGAATCCCAGAATCCTATCACAGTGAAGCGAAACAACTATTAGGACACGGGAAAATGAATGACTACTTTGATATTGACTTGTTTTATCCAACATTAAAGGTATCTGTTAGAGCAAGTTATTTTAGAGTTCAGCCACGTCCTAGTTTTGAACTCAATGGAACTCAAGGTTACTACATAAAACAAGAGAAAGATCGCCAAGAAGAATTTCTGAAACGTTTTGTTATGCCAGGTGGGAAAGGCTTTGGTCTGGATGAAAAACAACATTACGGTAAAATATTTTATTATGACAATGAAAAACTCGTACAAAAGAGTGTTAAAAGTGAAATTGGAAATTATGCAAACGCATATCAAGATTTTTATGATGTCATTGTCAAAGGCAAAAAAAGCAAAGTAAAAGCGAAAGAAACTCTATTTGTAATGGATATTTTAGAAAAAACTTACAACAAAATAAGCGAATAATAAGCACTATAACGCTGTTATTTGTAGGATAAAGCATAAAACGAAGATTTATTGTAAAAAAGACTTGAAATGCATTTTTTATTATGGTATATTTTATGAGCGCTTGGAAATGCCTGATTAGCTCAGCAGGCAGAGCAACTGGCTGTTAACCAGTGGGTCGTAGGTTCGAATCCTACATCAGGCGCCAGATATTTGGCCCGTTGGAGAAACGGTTAACTCACATGCCTTTCACGCATGCATTCACGGGTTCGAATCCCGTACGGGTCACCATAAACAATTAACAACTTACCTCTTAGGGTGTAAGTTTTTTTATTTCAGGATATAGAACCGAAATAAATTTTCAAAAGTACCTGAAAGACATTTCACTAAAAATTCACAAACAGAAAGCCCTTACATTAATGAAGTAACAAATCGACACTCTATACAAGGGTTAAGGAAGGTTTAACTTTGTAAAATTAGAGTAAATTTTTATCAAGACTTGGATAATGATATTGAAATATAATTTCAATATGATACTTTATAAACGTAAAACATAGAGTATGGAGGATAAGATGAAAAAACTTACCAAGTTAATTTTAAGTGCGTTATTAATGTTAACGAGTATTGGTTTTAACGTTTCAACATCCATTGTGGTGGATGCAGAAAGTAAGTATCATGTTATAGAAGATTTTGAAGGAAGTCAAAAGTGGGAAGCGGCAGGTGCTCGCTTTAACGAACTTGATGTACGTAAAGATCAAAATATTGTGCGATTTGATAAAAACTCTTTATTTATGGGGTATGATTTTAACGGAACTGAAGGTGTGTCAGGTGTCTATGCTCAACCGACCAACCCAATAGAAATCCCAGGAGCGCCAAAAAAATTAGGGATGTGGATTTATGGTGATGGTGCTGGACATTGGTTAAGGTTTCAACTTAAAGATAGTACCGGTCAAAATTTTAATGTTGATTTAACAGGCGATCATCCAGGTGGTGTCAATTGGCAAGGCTGGAAATATGTGGAAGCACCAATTGCAGATACTTGGAAAGCGCCGTTCACAATTGATCAACAGGGAATTCGCTATATGGCAACGAAAGATGACCGCAAAAATACAGGCGGAATTTATGTTGATAAAATAATCGCGTTGTATGAGGATGATATTAACGAAGACGTCACCAATCCTCAAATATTAAAACGAAGTCCTGAACCAGGCGAAACAATCGTTGATGCGAAACCATATTTTCATGTAAACATCCAAGATTTAGAATCAGGGATCGATGATACAAAAATAACAATGACACTTGACGGTCAAAAAATAGTTCCAACCTACAAGGATGATGTCCTTGAGTATAAAGTGAAGGATGAGTTAGCAGATGGTCTTCATGAAATATTCTTAGAAATCTTTGATCATGCTGGGAATCATCATTTTGAATCATGGACATTTAGAGTGGATGCAGGGAATTTTTCACTTGAAATGGAAACTCAAGATAAGTCAATTGCTGGCGATGAAACATCATTTGATATCCTTGCGAAAAATTTTAAAAATATTGATGCATTAAGCTTTAGTCTGAAGAGTAAAACGGACTTAGAATC
Source organism: Erysipelothrix urinaevulpis (assembly GCF_009828835.1). Taxonomy (GTDB): domain Bacteria; phylum Bacillota_I; class Bacilli_A; order Erysipelotrichales; family Erysipelotrichaceae; genus Erysipelothrix; species Erysipelothrix urinaevulpis. Next base: position 272,271 of record NZ_WTTB01000003.1, on the reverse strand, counting down.
ATTAAACTTTGATGTTAATCCTGAATTAAAGGACCACTTCGAATTGGTAAACAATGTTTATGTTTTTAAGAATTTACAAAAATTTGATCAAGAAAACATGTCATTAGGAAAAATTACTTACTCGCTGTCAGCAAGTTCAAGTGGTAAAGTTGTGATTGAGATGAACGAGGCAAATTATACGACAACAAACAATTTAACAAAACAGTTTTATATTGATGCTTATGAATCAAATATTATTCAACCACTGACTTTGTCAATTGAAGGTGTATCAGTAGGGACACCCTCAACAATTCGTATCACAGATTTAGATAATCAACCAGTCGAGGGTGCTGAAATACAAATTTTAGATAACTATACCTTGTTGCAATTTAAACAAGATGGCGAAATATTAAAATCAGCAAGCAGTTCATTGGCAGGGGATCATTTCCAAGCTATGAAGAAAGATGATTATGTCGTGATGGCAAAATCATACACAACAAGTCACCCATATTATCGTGTTTATATCGCTAATGGTGAACAACGTTATTATCATGTTCATAAGGATGATGTTGAAGAAGTGAACTGGAATTCACTCTTATCATCAAAATCAAAAGATGGAAAAATAGAAACTGACAAATTAACGCTCAGTCAATTGCCACTTAAACTTCAAGCAAAAAAAGGGAAATTGGTAAGTCAGGTCCTTGAAGTTCAAATTGCCCCACAATTGGGTGAGAAAACACCACAAAATAAATTACTAACTTGGGTCAATGATGCGAGGGATTCAATCCATGTTTCCTGGAAAACGGATACAAGTGAAAAAGATACTGTATTGAGATTAAAAGAAATGAAATCAGATTCACAGTGGATTACGATAAGCGGTGATTCTGAGCTGATAGCGGATGCTACAGGCGAGTTTAGAGTCCATCATGTTGAAGGAACAGATTTGAAAGAAAACACATCCTATGAATATCAGGTGGGGGATGGAGAAAATTTCTCAGAACCAGAAATCCTTAAGACGGCAGCGAAAACAAAGGATGAATTCACATTCACACTTGTTGCTGATTCTCAAGCATATGATGAAAAAGGCTTTCAACTTTATGCAAATGTCATTGAACAAGCAAAGAAACGAAATCCAAATACAGAATTCTTGCTTCATGCTGGAGATATTGTTGAAGAGGGCAATCGTTTAGATCAATGGGATATGTTCCTAAAATGCCAAGACCAAACGAATTTACCACTTATGTCAGTCATGGGAAATCACGATGTCTATGGACAAGGAACCAAGACGTATAATACATTAGTTCAAAATCCTAAAAATGGTCCAAAAGAATTCAAGAACTCAGTCTATTACCAAGATTATGGAGATGTTCGATTTATTGTTCTAAATTCTGAAGTCGGTGTTCAGGGAATGCAGAAACAAGTTGAGTGGTTAAAAGAAACAGTTACAACAAATCCTAATCCTTGGACAATTGTATCGTTCCACCGCTCACCTTATAAAGCTAACCCTAAACGTCCCGATGATGCAACGATGAAAATATTTGCTCCAGTTTTGGAAGCTTTAGACGTTGATTTGGTTCTAACAGGCCATGATCATTCATATTTAAGAACGTATCCACTTAAAGATGGAAAACCACAAGAACAAGGACCTATCTATATTATCGGTGGAAGTTCTGGTCCGAAATTCTACCCTGGCGAAAATCAAGATTATTCAGATGTAACGTTTGCCAAAGAAAAACAATTAGCCAGTAATATTACGGTAAGTAAAACTGAATTAAAACTTGAAGCCTTTACGCATGAGGGAGAGGTCATTGATGAATTTAAATTAAGTAAAAAACAAGAACCACAATTAGAAAGCTTAATTCAAAAATTAGAAAACCTATTAAATCAAGCTCAATCAATTGATAAATCTATCTATACTGGTGCGAGTGTTGATAAACTTGAAAGTGCAATAAAGAAAGCTAAACAAAGTTTAAAAAATCCAACTCAAGAAAATCTTACGCAGTCCATTGTAGAAATGGAATCAGCAATAGAAAACTTAGAATTGATAAAAGAGGAAAAACCATCGGTTGATCCAAATCATCCACTACCTCAAACGGGTATGGGATTGAGTTTAATCACGATGAGTGGTCTTGTCTTAGCAAGTTCAGGACTATTCATTAAAGTATTCAAGAAAAAAGATTAAGAGTAAAATGATAGCATCCCATGAGTTGGCTCAACTTATGGGGTGCATTGTTATTTTTGTAGATAGCCAATAAGATAAGCAAGACCTTAATCATAGAAACAACAGGTAAAATAGAAATAAAACGTAACTATTTTATAAGCTTTTCTTAAGTGATATCTATGTTTTCTTCAAGAAAAGACCTGTTTTTACATGCTATTGAAGATTATTTAAGAAAAAGTGCATATTTAATTGATTTTGTAAAAAATATATGGTATATTTTATAAGCATTAAAAGTGCTTGATTAGCTCAGTAGGTAGAGCAACTGGCTGTTAACCAGTGGGTCGTAGGTTCGAATCCTACATCAAGCGCCATTGTGGCCCGTTGGAGAAACGGTTAACTCACATGCCTTTCACGCATGCATTCACGGGTTCGAATCCCGTACGGGTCACCATTAATAACCTAACAACTTACATCGTTTGATGTAAGTTTTTTTGTATGCGATCATACTCTATTCCAATCATATTTGAAAATTATAAAAATACGTTTGTTAAGGCAATAAATCGCTACAAGAAGATAACATTGTAAATATTTAAGAACTGCAAATGGCTTTTTTTAACATATCACCTTATATTCAATTAGGATGAACTTGACTAAAAAAATTTCTATCTTGAAAAAAGGAATGGAAGAAGGCTGAATCAATATTTAGTTTAATTTAGGAAAAAAACATCGTTTGGTTTAGTTTAATGTATTGAGACATAATATTAAGTACATAGAAAAGGAGGTTAATATTATGGAATTAGTAATGCCGATGAATTATGAATTATTAAAACAAGAAGAAATGATGTATTTAGATGGCGGTTGGAGTGCATATACAGTTGCCAAAAATTTAACGAACCTTGCTGCTATGGGAATTGCAGGAGCTATGCTTGCATCAGTTGGAAAGATCATGTGGAATGCAGCTAGAAAAGGGATTAGTTTCACTGAATCAGTAGCTAAAATCGCTGTTGGAGTAAGTGTTGGTGGAACTGTTTGGGCTTTAGGAACATGGACCTTTTAAAAAGAATGATTAACCCAATCACTTTTATTATTTATTTTTTCTATCTATTTTGGCGACTAGGGTATGAAAACATAAGTACTATGGAATTTTTGATATATGCTTGGATGTTAGCGCTTTTTATTTTTAAAGCGTCCAGCATATTATTTAAAAAGTTGAAGTAATAATTTATAACTAAGGCTTGTTTTGAACGAGATTACAAGTCATCAAGGAGTGTCGATATATTTTCATAAGAATGACAAAGGAACAATCCTTTCATAGATTGAATGCTTTTAGAAGATAGGTCACATTAGTGTATTAAATTGAGAAGTCAATTATACTAATACTATGAGGGAGGATTTTATGTCAAAAATATATGAAACAGTTGTTATTAATGAAAAAGGTACTTCGGGGTTTATTGAAACAGATGATGGCTTAAAGTTAGATGTTTCATCACCAACAGATCCAAGTCGAACAGGACCGAATCCTGAACAATTTATGGGGATGGCTTGGAGTACTTGTTTAAATGCTACAATGCAAGTTATGTTGAATGCTAAACGGACACCAAAAGAGAGTAGAGTTAGAGTGGTTGTTACATTTAATAAGGAAGAGAGTAAACCGGGATATTATTTTACAATGAATGCTTATGCTTCAGTTGAAGGGTATACTGTTGAAGAAACGTTAAAATTAGCGAATCAAGCACATGGTCAATGTCCAGTTTCGAAGCTCATTGAGGCGAACAATCATGTACATGTTCATGCAGAGGCTTACTAAAGAAGATCATTCATATCTTCTTTTTTTAACGTGATAAGCTCTTGAAACTTTGTTTAAATTAATTCTTTAATCCTAAAATATGGTAGAATAAATGTAATTGGGATGAAAGTCCCTATTTAGATAAGAGGTGCGAATATGTCAGAATACAAGTTACCACTTCGGTCAGAAGTGGCTCTAGAAGATACATGGGATTTAACGCCTATGTTTGAAAGTGATGATGCATGGGAAGCAACGTTTAAGGAGCTTGAGTCAAGGCTTAATGAAGTCTCTGATTACCAAGGTTCACTGACACAAAGTGCTGCAAGCTTATTACAAGGTCTGAAGTTTAGAGATGAGATTTCATATGATCTTGGGATTCTTTATGTATATGCACATTTAAATTTCGATGTGGATACAACCAATCCTAAATATCAAGCAATGCAAGCTCGAGTGGAAGGATTATTATCACGCTTTGGTGCTGCGTTATCATTTTACGATTCTGAATTATTAGATTCAGATGAAGAAAAATTAATAGAATATTTAAAGTCAGAAGAAGCGTTATCGTTATACAAGCATGAGTTTGAGCGTCTGTTTACACGTCGTCCTCATACGTTGAGTGAAAAAGAAGAGCGTTTGCTTGCTTCAGCAAGTGAAGTCTTTGGTACAGCATCCAAAACATTTGGTATGTTAAATAATGCCGACATGACGTTTCCAAAAGTTAAAGATGAAGCTGGTAATGAGGTACAACTGTCACATGGTCGTTATTCATTGTTTATGGAAAGTGACAACCGTGCTGTTCGTAAGGAAGCGTTCTTGGCTATGCAAAATACGTATGGAGCATTAAAGAACACGTTGGCTAGTACATTGTCTGGATCGGTTAAGGTTCATAATTATTCAGCAAGTGTTCGTCATTATGACTCTGCGCGTCATGCTGCTTTAGCCAATAATCATATTGATGAATCGGTTCACGATGCATTGATTAACAGTATTCATGAAAATATTAATTTATTGCATGATTATGTCGACTTAAGAGAAAAAGCATTGGGTCTTGATGATATTCAAATGTATGATATCTATGTTCCAATGGTTGATGATGTTGACCTTAAATTTACGTATGAAGAAGCACAAGAAGTTATTCTTGATGCCTTGTCAGTCTTGGGTGATGAATATGTATCGGTTCTTAAACGTGCATTTTCAGAGCGTTGGGTTGATGTTGTGGAAAATGAAGGAAAACGAAGTGGTGCTTATTCTTCAGGTACTTATGGGACCAATCCGTATATCTTAATGAATTGGCAAGAAAACATTGATAATATGTTTACACTCGCTCATGAGTTAGGGCACTCTGTTCATTCCTATTTTACCCGTAAATATCAACCGTTCATTTATGGTGATTACTCAATTTTCTTAGCTGAAATTGCTTCAACAACCAATGAAAATCTATTGTTGAATTATTTACTTGATCAATATAAAGATGATGAAAAAGTACAAGCATACTTATTAAATCATTATTTAGACACGGTAAAAGGAACAGTTTTTAGACAAACTCAGTTTGCAGAATTTGAACATCTAATTCATAAATCAGATCAAGAGGGAATCGCTTTAACTGCCGATTACTTAATTGAAGAATACAGCAAGATTAATCAATTCTATTATAGTGAAAAGATTAGCACCCAAGAGATTGGTTATGAATGGGCTCGTATACCTCATTTTTACTATAATTATTATGTGTATCAATATGCTACAGGATTCTCTGCGGCAACACTCTTCTCAGAACACATATATAATGGTGGCGATGTTGAACCCTATCTCAATTTCTTGAAAGCTGGAAACAGTGCTTATCCACTTGATGTATTAGTTGAAGCAGGTGTTGATATGAAAGATACCAAAGCAGTTGATGAAACATTACGTCTCTTTGGCGAACGAATTGAAAAATTAACGGATTTGTTGATTAAATAAACGAGAGACTTTTACCCTAAGCAGGTGTAAAAGTCTTTTCTTATTTTGATGCATCTTGTGTTCATTTCTTTGGTTTTAGTTATATAATAGAGGTACCTAATAGGAGGAAAGAAAATGAATTATCTTAAATATTTTTTCGAAGACATGCTAGATAGTCAGGGGAGAATTTCTAGACATGATTTTTGGATGACAATTCTTTGGGTTTTTGTTTTTAATATTGTCTTCAGTTTAGCGTTTGGTGCTGTTGCACATTTAATTGGTACGGTTGTGAAGTTACCGTGGTTGGTTGCTTTTGTGCTTGCGTTTGTTAATATGGCAGTCTTGTTATCAACAGTTGCTATGCAAATTAGACGTTTACACGATACAAATCGTTCAACGTGGACAATTTTTTATAACTTAATACCAGTTATAGGGCAGTTTATTGTTATTTATTTTTATTGCTTACCTGGTGATCCTGAACCTAATAAATACGGTCATCCTGTTAATTTAAGTAAGTAATTAAGTAATTAAGTAAAAAAACGATTGATCTTATTGTTAAAGATCAATCGTTTTTATTTTATTTCAAATCAATGAGTTGAGTATTTTTGACATCTTTGATTGTTTGAGTTCCAGCAAGTTGCATCACTCGTTTTAAATCATTTTCAAAGTACTTGAAGACTGATGTTACGCCTTTATGACCGCCAAGTGCTAGGCCAAACAAGACTGGTCGGCCAATTGCTACAATATCGGCACCACTTGCGAGGGCTTTAAAGATATGTTCTCCGCGACGTATACCGCTATCAAATACAATCGGAACCTTGCCGGCAACTGCTTTAGCGATTGATTCTAAAGTCTCAAATGACCCTGGGGCATGATCTAATTGTCGACCACCGTGATTTGACACCCAGACACCGTCTGCACCTGCACCGATAGCGAGTAAGGCATCTTCAGGACATTGAATACCTTTAACGAAGACTGGTAAACCTGAGTAGTCTTTGATAAAACGAACATCGTCGGGTTCAATTTTTTGTTTTGATTGAGCATAGATGTTGTTGAGTGACATGTTTTTTCCTGAACCTGTTAAATAGCGAGAAACAATTGGCATACCAAATGGGTAGACAAATTTATTACTTAAATCACGTTCTCGATTCCCACTAAGGGTTGCATCGGCGGTTAGAATAATTGCACTTGCCCCATCTTTTTTTGCTTCATCAAGAATATTTTTATTCATTGTTTCATCTTTACTCATATAGATTTGGAACCAACGATTGTTGCCGTTTAAACCTTCATCAATTTCTTCGAACGTGGCACCAGAATATGCACTTATCGACATAATGGATCCGCCAAATTCAGCAATCCCTTTTGCGGTACCTGCTTCTTTACTCTCATGAGCTAGACCATGTGCAGAGATAGGTGCCATGATAAATGGAACACTAAGTTCTTGTCCTAATATCGATGTTTTCGTTTCGGGAAACTCAACATTTGCTAAAACACGTGGACAGATTCCTTTGTGAAAAAATGCTTCGTCATTTCTTTTGAGTGTCCATTCTTTACCAGACCCTCCTGACATATAATCAAATCCTCCCTTTGGAACGACTTTTTTTGCTTCTTCTTCAAGGTGGTATGTGCTAATGATTTCTAATTCCTTTACTTCTGTTGGTGCGTTGTATTCCATTTTGTTTGTCATAGATTTTCCTTCTTTCTATTTAAATATGATATCTGTAATTGGTTTAGTTAAGGGTGATAATAAAACAACTGTAATCCCTGTAATAACAATTGAAAGACCAGCCATGGCACCTTGAACATCTCCCAATTCAATCGCTTTTGCAGTCCCCATCGCATGGGCAGAACTACCCAAGGCGACACCTTGTGCAACCTCATCGTTAATCTTAAAGAGCTTGAAAAGAGGCGGGCCAATAATGCCACCGATGACACCGGTAAAAACAACCACAGCAACTGTTAACGACGGAATACCGCCCAATGATGTTGAAACATCAACAGCAATCGCAGTGGTAATTGATTTTGGTAACAATGTCGCAACCATAACGTGATCAAAATCTAGACTTAAAGCTAAGCCATAGATTAACCCTGTATGAAATAAGACTCCTGAAGCAATACCAATTAAAATAGCTTTCCAATACTTACGAAGTTGATCGTAATTTTGTTCTAATTTAACGGCCAATGCAACTGTAGCGGGTGTGATAAAAAGACTTAATACACTGGTGTTTTTTTCGTATTTTTCAATTGGTATATCAAAGACTAATAAGATTATAATAATTGAAATTATTGAAAAAACTAACGGATTAAACAGGACAAATTTTGGCCGTTTTTTAGATAATTTCGCTGCTAAAAGATACAAACCAGCAGTTAATGAAAGCCATAAAAACGGACTAGATAGTAGTGGTTTTAACATTTATGAACCCCTTTCTTTTAATGCTTGTGTCAAACGTCCAACAAACACTAACATCAAGGCTGTACTGATTAAAATTGTAATTGTTAATTGCATCCAAGACGTTGCTAAAATATCGAAATTATTGATCAAACCAACCCCAACGGGTACAAAAAATATTCCCATATTATTGGTTAACCAAGTTCCACTTTCTTTAACGCTATCAAGACTTATAAATTTAAAATGTAGCATTAAGAAAAAAAGAACCATTCCAATGACACTTCCAGGAATAACAATTAAATCACTGAGTATAAAAGATGCCAACTCACCCAACATAGAAAATAGAAAGATGATAAATAATTCTTTAATAATCTTCAAAACACTCCCTCCCCTCATTTTATGTAAACGCTTAACAAAATTAATATATCACGGTCAATAACTTTGTTTCAATCAATGTGATTTGTGAAAAAATTATAAAAAAAGGCTTAGTATAAAGGATAATTTCATGTATACTAAAAGTACATTTGTTGAAGGGGATGGTATTATTTTAGACATTGCTTTGAATAATTTAACGCATAGAATTACCCTCATCTTGATGATTGCATTTTTAATTTCAAATACTTCAATTATCAAACGGGCATTTCTAAAACAAAATTTGAGCTTGAGAGATATTATTGTTTTGTCATTGATTTTTGGAGCAATGGGGATCTTGGGAACCTACACCGGTATTGAAATTAATGGTGCACTCGCAAATTCAAGAGTCGTTGGGGTGTTTGTAGGAGGCTTGTTGGGTGGTCCACTTGTGGGATTACTGACTGGAATCATAACAGGTCTTCATCGTTATCTCATTGATATTAATGGTTTTACAGCACTGGCTTGTGCGCTCGCTACCTTTATTGCAGGCATTATGTCAGGGAAATTAAGCGGAAAGTTTCATCAAACACCGCAAAAGGTCAAGATGGCTTTCTTTTGGGGAGCTATCAGTGAAGTACTCCAAATGTTCATTATTTTACTAATTTCTAAGCCTTACTCAGATGCACTTGAACTAGTTAAACTCATTGGTATTCCGATGATCTTTTCCAATGCGTTTGGGATAGCAGCATTTATTGCAATTATGAAAAACATATATAAAGAAGTTGAAACAGAAGCAGCCTATCAATCTCAACTCTCATTACAAATTGCAGATGAGACCTTGAAATATTTTAGAACGGGATTAAATGAAGAAACGGCGTTAAAAATAGCCAAGATCATAAAAAAATATACGAACATTGATGCCATTGCATTTACAGATTGTGAAAAAATATTAGCTCATGTCGGCGTGGCAGGTGACCATCATAATATTGTTGAACCCCTACAAACATCGATTACCAAAGAAGTTATTGAGTCGGGTGAGTATAAAATTTGCAGTACAAAAAATGAAATAAGTTGTACGCATAAACGTTGTCCACTCAAAGCAGCAATCATTGTTCCTTTGAAGAAGAAAGATCAAGTTATTGGAACGTTAAAACTTTACAAAAAAACAGAACATAGTATCACTAAAGTTGAGATCCAATTAGCATTAGGACTTGCTCGATTATTTTCAACACAATTAGAATTAAGTGACATTGATGCACAAAAAGAATTGCTAACGAAAGCGGAACTCAAAGCACTTCAAAGTCAAATTAATCCACATTTTCTTTTCAATGCAATTAATACAATTGCCTATTTAATACGCATTGATCCCAATGAAGGACGGCGATTACTTCTGCACCTTGGAAAATATTTTAGAAATAATTTAGACAGCAAGTATGACGATGTGTCAATTCATCATGAAATTGAAAATGTTAATTCTTATTTAGAAATTGAAAAGGCACGATTTGGTTCAAAATTGACTGTTAATGTGGAACTAGATCAAACACTGGAGTGTGATTTACCACCTTTGATTATTCAACCGCTCGTTGAAAATGCAATCAAACATGGTTTGGGAAATAAGCTCGAAGGGGGCACTGTGAAAATTATCGTCCAAGAAGAAAAAGATGATATTAGTATCGTGGTTATGGATGATGGGGTAGGAATGACTCAAAGTGTCCAGCAGTATTGTTTTTCAAATCATGATAAAAAAAGTAGTATCGGAATTCAAAATGTTAATGACCGATTAGTTCATAAATATGGTAAAGATTACAGTTTAAGAATTAAAAGTGAAGTGAATGTAGGGACCCATGTTTACTTTAAAGTTCCAAAAGCAAGGAGGAGTTTAAGTGTATAAATGTATGATTGTGGATGATGAAGAACTTGCAAGAAATGAGTTAAAGTACATGTTGAAAAACTACGAATCAATGCAGGTTGAAGCAGAAGCTTCCAATGCTATCGAGGCTTTAAAAATATTAGAAACAATTCCCGATCTAGATATCCTTTTTTTAGATATTCAGATGCCGAAAATTAATGGATTAGAGCTAGCAGAAATTATTAATAACAAAGAAAACCCACCCATAATAATTTTTATCACAGCCTATGATGACTATGCCCTTAGAGCATTTAGGGTGAATGCATTTGACTACCTCTTGAAACCGATTGATGAAAAAGAGTTAGATATAACGTTGACTCAAAAACTTGAAAATCATCAAAAAGCTAACACAGAGTATCAAGAGAAATACCAAGAAATAAAAGATAAGTTAGAAACATTGGAGTCAAATGAACGTCTGCAAAAAATTACAGTGTGTATTGATGAAAAGATGTTGCCGATTGATTTTTCAGACATTATATACATCACTGTTGAAGAGAAAGAAACGATTTTAAGAACAAAAGAAAACAAGTATTATTTATCACAAACACTGAGTGAAATTTATAACCGCTTGAATGTTAAAAACTTTTTTAGATGTCATAAATCCTATATTATCAATACGAATTATATTGATACAATAGAACCGTGGTTTAACTATACTCTTAATTTAAAGCTTGCTCATGTTAATGAACCAATACCTGTGAGTCGAAGTAATGTCAAGAAATTTAAACGAATGTTGAATATCGAATAGTGTCATTAGACACTATTTTTTTCGATTGTAAACTATTGTGTAAATTAGGTTTACAAAGAAAGAAAGGTGTGATACCATCAAAAAAGAGGCGATACAATGAAAGAAAAAACAGTATTAGACTTTTTACAAGCAAATAAAGAACGATATATTAGTGGTCAGCAAATTGGTGATGAACTGGGAATGACGCGAGCTAATGTATGGAAAGAAATCGAAAAATTACGAAAACAAGGCATGGAAATTGCGTCAGTAAGAAATAAGGGATATCAACTTGTTTCAGCAAACAACATCCTTTCAGTTTCTGGGATCCAACACTTCATTGACCATGAAACAACACTGAAGGTATATGAGACGTTATCATCCAGCAATGACACTGCAAAACAGTATGCGAATGAAAGCCATGACGAAAATGTTTGGTTTATTAGTGATGAACAAACAAAAGGTAAAGGTCGACAAGGCCGTTCATTTTATTCACCCAAAGGGAATGGCATTTATATGAGTGTTGTTTTGCGTCCTGATTTATCTTTAGAAAATACGCAATTACTGACCATTCTCGCAGCAGTCGCGTTAACCAAAGCATTGAAGAAAGAGCTTGAATTAGACGTTGATATTAAATGGCTGAATGATATTTTTATCCAGGGTAAAAAAATGGCCGGAATTTTGACTGAAGGTGAGATAATCTTAGAGTTGAAGAAATATAAATATATTGTTTTGGGGATGGGCTTAAATGTCTATCAAGACAAAAACTTACCTGATGAGTTAAGTGATATATACACCTCATTAGAAGAGCATACGAATCAAACGATTCATCGAGAAAAACTGATTGCAATGATTATCAATGAATTCAATGCGTTATTAACACAATTTCCGGACAATGTTGAAACATTGCTGCATGATTATGAAGAACATTGTTTTGTCATCGGTCAGGAAGTATATGTGAATGACGATACGATAAATAAATATAAAGTCACAGGAATTACACCGCAAGGACATTTAGTGGTCGAAGATTCAAAAGGCCAAACAAGTGAACTATTTTCTGGAGAAATTTCAATTGGAGGATATCGAAAATGAAAACAAAAGATTTAGCGTTGTCGGCAATGTTTACAGCTTTTATTGCAGTTTGTTCTTACATTCAAATTCCCACACCCCTTGTTCCATTTACGCTGCAAGTCTTTGCGATTTCTTTAACAGCGATGATGTTGTCATTCAAACAAGCAAGCTTTGCCATTGTGTCGTATGTATTGTTGGGCTTGATCGGATTGCCAGTGTTTGCTGGTGGAGTATCTGGACCTCAAGCTATTCTATCTCCAAGTTTTGGATTTATTTTAGGTTTTATCCCGATGACCTTAACAATCAACAAAGTCTACCATCGCTTAGAAGGACCTAAAAGAGTCGTTGCATTACTGTGTGGAGAATTGATTTTATATGTCATCGCTCTACCCATCCTTTATTTAAACTTAAAAAACTTCTTAAATATAACCTTAGATATGAAGACTTTATTCGTTTCTTATTTTTTGATTTTCATACCTACCGATACGCTTTCAATGGGAATTAGTTATTATATAAGTGAAAAAATCAATAGAAATTAAAAACTTTAATTAGAGATATAAAGAGAAAATTGTTCAAAGAACCATATTTTATGTATAATGTGAATGTACTATGTTAACACATAGGTTTGTGTATAAATCTAAAGTAAATGAGTGATGAGTGATAGATTTAATATACTTTATGACCCTGTTCAACTATTTCTGAGCATGAAAATTGGAAATAGTTAATGTTTAGTTTTCAAATAGGAGGGTATCATGAAACAAGCATTAGAAGGATTGAAAGTATTAGATTTATCAAGAGTTTTAGCTGGACCCTATGCGACAATGATTTTAGCAGATATGGGTGCAGATGTATTAAAAGTTGAAATACCAAACAGAGGTGACGATTCACGTGCCTTTGGTCCATATGTGGGCGGTGAAAGTTCATACTTCATGAGTATTAATCGTAATAAAAAGAGTATGACATTGAATTTAAAAAATGAAAAGTCCAAAGCAATCTTATTAGAACTAGTTAAAGATGCGGATGTGTTGGTTGAAAATTATCGTCCTGGAACGATGGAAAAACTTGGTTTAGGGTATGATGTCTTAAAAGAGATTAACCCACAATTAATTTATGCAGCATCTTCAGGTTTTGGGCATACAGGTCCGTATAGTAAACGTGCAGCGTATGATGCTGTTGTTCAGGCAATGGGTGGTATCATGAGTATAACTGGAGAACTCGATGGAGAACCTACCAAAGTTGGCTCATCTATTTCTGACATTATTGCAGGAATGTATACATCAATTGGTGTTTTAGGAGCTTTAAATTATCGTAATGAAACTGGTAAAGGACAAAAAGTAGATGTTGCCATGCTTGATACGCAAGTGTCGATTCTTGAAAATGCAATTGCACGTTACATGGCTACAGGTGAATCCCCTAAACCGTTAGGTAATCGTCATGCTTCAATTATTCCATTTGAATCATTTGAAACAAAAGATGGCAGCATTATGATTGCTGCTGGTAATGACACATTGTGGGGCTTCTTATGTAATGCCTTAGGGGTACCTGAATTAATTGAAGACCCTCGTTTCCACACAAATCCATTACGTGGTGAAAATTATGATGAAATGAGACCGTTATTGGCTAAACCATTTCTTAATAAAACAACAGAAGAATGGATTGATATCTTAAATGATGTTGGTGTTCCTAATGGTCCCATTAACAAAATTGAGGATGTTGTGAATGATCCACAAGTAATTGCTCGCGAGATGATTGTTGAAGTTGATCACCCAACAGCAGGGAAAATATCTATACCAGGTGTGCCAATTAAAATGAGTGAAACTCAAGGCGAAGTCCGAATGGCAGCACCAGTTTTAGGTCAAAATACAGAGGAAGTTTTAAAAGAAATTTTAAATTATTCAGATGAAGAAATTGTGAAATTAAAAGAAGAAGGCGCAATTTAAACCACTTTTTTAAATAACAAAATAAACACTTAACAGTTATTATTTTAATTTTTGAGTGTTTTATTTTACATAAATACAGCATGTTTGACTAAAATCTTTGGGAATCAAAGCATAAGTGTTGATTTTTAAAAATAATAAAATAATATTTGTATTATGAAATTTTTGTGTTAATATGAATGTATAGTGATGAAGAGAAGAGATTATTTAGAAGTAAATTGATAGATTACAAAATTGCTAATAATATTGATTATTATAGTGACGAGTGAAGAGCGAAATCAAATTATGGGTTGATCCTGTTTTTGTATTAAGCTCTTTTTTTGTTGTCTAAAATTTAAATTTCTAAAGTTTTAAGCTCTAAATTTGATGACTACGAAAGAGAAGGGAGGGGTTATATGTCATTAAAAGAGGTAATGGAAGTAGCGAATGGATGGGGTATCTGGATTTGTGCGGGTATTGCTGTAAGCGTTATCATTGTTCAGACTGTTTTGTTTATTCGTTTATCTTTCAAGAATGCTGAAGGTGTTGGCTTATCGAAAGATGATGCTAAGAAAGCATTCAAAACTGGGCTCATTAGTTCAGTTGGTCCAGCAATATCAGTTTTTGTTGTTGTATTTGCAATGACGGCACTTGTTGGTGGTCCAATGACCTGGATGAGATTGAATATGACTGGAGGTTCAGCGGTTATACTAAAATCTGCAGAGATTGGGGCGGCTTCTGTTGGAGAAAGCCTTGGTTCTGAAGGGTTTACATTAACTGGTTTATCTGCGTCATGGTTTAGTATTGCAGCGAATGGAATTGGCTGGCTTATTATTCTATTTTTCCTCAATCACCGAATGGAGAAAGTTAGAACAAAAATAGGTGGTGGCGATCCTCGTTGGTTGCAATTGCTAACAGCATCAGTGACATTGGGCTTGTTTGGATTCTTTGCGGCACCAGAAATCTTAAAAGGTGGTGGCTACTCAAGTTCAGTGATTGCAGGGGGTGTTTCAATGGCGGTGATGTTATTTGTTGCCAAAAACCCAAAACTAAAGTGGTTAAAAGAATATGCGTTAGGGTTTGCACTCGTAATAGGAATGATATTTGGAAGTATGTTAGGTTAGGAGGAAACTATGAAAAATTATAACTATCAAGAACAGTGGATAAAACCAGCGATTAAGATTGGAAGAATCTCGATTTTATTTATAATGATTACATCATTTCTTCCGGTAGGTTACTTATACCTTAAGTATGGTGTTATACCAAGTTTTAATGAATTGGTGAATGCTTGGGTAGGGGTAGCGACAACATTCGGTCCATTTTATCTAATTGAATTATTCTCTTATTTCCCAATTTTCGGGACAGCAGGGTCTTATCTTGCGATTAGTACAGGGAATATGGTTAATTTAAAATTACCTGCCTCAGCAACAGCACAAGAAGTGCTCGGTGTTGAAAATGGAACACCTAAAGGCGAGGTAGTCTCAATGTTGGGGATTGCGGGATCAATTATTACAAACCTAGCGTTCTTAACGATATGTGTAATCTTAGGATCACAGATTATGAGAATTATGCCACCAAGTATTGAGCGTGCGTTTAATGAATTTACGATACCAGCTCTATTTGGTGCATTATACGGACAGTTAAGTTTAAATAATCCAAAAATTGGAATTATTGCTTTACCAATGTCCTTGATTATGTATAAATTCTTTAATTTACCACAATGGTTTATGTTAGTTGTTGTTGTCTTTGGGACACCAATGATTATCAGAGGATTATACAAAAAAAATATTGTTAAGTAATTAAAAAATAATGACATAACGAAAATCATACGATGATATTTCAATTTCAGTATAGAGAGAAGGAGTGGAACAATTGGAAAAAAGTTATATAAATGTACAGATCGGAAATGAAAAAAACGAGGTAGAACGTCTTGCTATTTTATTGGCAATGACGCAAAGCCATGAAGAAGAAAAATACTACATCGACATGTACCAAAACATGGGCTATAAATGTGTTGTTACAGGTGTTGCGGGAATGAATGATGAGGTTAGGAAGAAATTAGTAAGTGCTGTTGTCGGTGCGAGTCTAAACGAAAGGGTCATAGACAAAACACAACATGAAATGCACGCAGTAATTCATGCTACTGCTGATGCAGCAATGGGCGTACGAGTTGATTCACCAGTCTCACAAAGTTTCCAATTGAAAGCAACCATTGTCCGAAGAGATAACTGGTTATGTGTCGCGATGTATGGAAATATGGCTGTACATAAAGTAACAAATCATAAAACGATAGGGATTGGAGTTATGCATTTATAGTTTTTTCAAATGATGAAAGCGGAGGATTAAAATGAAAGAACAATTAAAAGCAACTTTAAAAACTTTAGTAGAAATTCCAAGTGTTAGTGGAAATGAACAATTAATGGTAAAACACATGTATACAGAATTAAGTAAGTATGCAGACGAAGTAACCATCGATAAATTAGGAAACGTTTATGCAAGTAAAAAAGGAAAAACAGAAGGACCTAAAATGATGATTGCGGCACACGTTGATCAAATTGGTTTTTCAGTTAAGAATATTCTTGCAAATGGTTTCATTTTATTTGATAAAGTCGGAACACCATCTGACCGTGTTATGACTGGACGTAAAGTTATGATTAACGGAAATATTCCAGGTGTTATTGGCATTAAATCTGCTCACTTAGAAAGCGCAGCAGAGAAAAACAGTATTAAAACTGCAAAAGAAAGTTACATTGACATTGCAGCCAACTCTAAAGAAGAAGTAGAAGCTTTAGGAATAAGAGTCGGAGATCGTATCGAATTTGTTTCAGATTTTACTGTTATGCAAAATCCTGACTATGTATGTACAAAATCAATCGACAATAGAATTAGCTGTGCTTTACTCCTTGAATTATTTAAAAAATTAGACGACATTGATTTTGCAGGAGAAATTGTTGGTGTAGCAACAGTTCAAGAAGAAACAGGAATGAAGGGTGCATTTGTATCAGGTAACAACGTTGATCCAGACTATGCAATTGTAATCGATACAATTCCTTCAGGTGATACACCAGATATTAACACTGAGCAAGACCTGCCAATTCGTTTGGGGGATGGTCCAGTCCTTGTTGTTGGTGATGGAATTATGATTGGTTTATTATTCAGTTTCTCATCACAAAAGGTTATTGATCAAATTGATAAAGCATCAAAACTAAAAGATGTTAAATTACAAGAAATTACCTTAATTGGTGAAGGGTATGCAACGGATGCAGCAAGATTAAGTTTCGCAGGAAGTGGTATTCCATTTGCAATGCTTGCAACTCCAAGACGTTATACACACTCACCAATTGAATTAATGAATATGAATGATGCAGTTGGAACATTTGAAATCTTATGTGGCCTTGTTGAAAAGAATGGCGAAGCTAACTTAGATTTTATTTAGATTTAAAAAAGACTAATGCTGCGACGCATTAGTCTTATATTATTGAAATATCATCTTATAGGAGGGTGAAAATGTCAGATTCAATTAATGAATTAAAAAAGTTAAAAGAAAAAATTGCTCTCGGTGGTGGAAAAGACAGAATTGAAAAACAATATTCAATGGGTAAAAGAACTGCTCGAGATCGAATAAATATGTTGTTAGATGAAGGAACATTTGTTGAAGTTGATACTTTTGTTTCAACCCGTGCGACAAATTTTGGCATGCAAGATAAGAAAATTGCAGGCGATGGTGTCGTTACAGGGTATGGACAAGTTGATGGTCGTTTGGTGTATGTCTATGCACAAGATTTCACGGTATTAGGTGGTTCTCTTGGACAGCAACATGCACAAAAAATTACTAAAATTCAAAAAATGGGAATTAAAATGGGGGCTCCAATTATTGGAATTAATGACTCTGGTGGTGCTCGTATTCAAGAAGGTGTCGATGCCTTATCAGGGTATGGCGATATCTTTTATAACAATACAATCGCATCGGGTGTCGTTCCTCAAATATCAGTTATTATGGGGCCATCTGCAGGTGGAGCTGTGTATTCACCGGCTATTACAGACTTTATTTTTATGGTGGAAAACACAGGAAAAATGTTCATCACCGGTCCTGAAGTTATTAAATCAGTAACGGGTGAAGAGGTTAGCCAAGAAGAACTGGGTGGTGCCTTAACACATAATGCTGTTTCAGGTGTTGCTCATTTTATGGACGAAACTGAAGAAGAAACACTGAATCGAGTCAAAGAACTCTTATCTTATTTACCATCAAACAATCTCCAAACAGCACCAAGTGTTGAATTGAGTGATGATGAAAATAGACATGATGAAGCATTGAATAGCATCGTTCCTAATGATCCAAACAAAGCCTACAATGTTAAAGATGTGATTGAAATACTTGCTGATAATGGTGAGTTCTTTGAAGTTCAAGAGCATTTTGCTAAAAATATTGTGATTGGTTATATGCGTTTAAATGGTGAAGCTGTTGGTGTCGTAGCCAATCAACCCAACTATTTAGCAGGATGTTTAGATATTGATGGTTCAGATAAAGCGGCTCGTTTTGTTAGAACTTGTGATGCCTTTAATATTCCATTATTAACACTTGTTGATGTGCCAGGATTTTTACCGGGAACCAATCAAGAACACAATGGAATTATTCGTCATGGTGCGAAGTTACTCTATGCATTCAGTGAAGCAACAGTCCCTAAATCAACAGTGATTATGAGAAAAGCTTACGGTGGTGCCTACATTGCAATGTGTAGTAAACATCTAAATACAGATATGGTTTATGCATGGCCTAATGCAGAAATTGCTGTTATGGGTCCTGATGGTGCAGCAAATATTATTTTTAGAAGAGACATTAATAATGCTGACGACCCAATCGCAGAAAAAGATAAGAAAGTCGAAGAATATCGCCAAGCTGTTGCTAATCCGTATGTGGCAGCAGAACGAGGTTATGTGGATGATGTTATCGAACCAAGTACAACTCGACAACGTTTGATTTCAACCTACGATATGCTCAAAAGCAAACGCGAAACTCGACCTACAAAAAAACATGGTAATTTACCATTATAGTGAGGTGAATTAAATGGAAGAATTTATTACAGTCAGTGAAAGTGTCATTATTAGTGCTTTTAGTATGCTTATAGTCTTTGTTGGACTGTTAATAATACTAGCAGTGATTAGCTTGCTTAGAGTGTTAAGCAATCGCCAAAATAATGACAATAAATTAAGTGAAGAATCAAATCAAGGGTCATTGATTGACGTCGACTCAAAGGTTGATGACGATGAAATAGTGAGTGTCATTGCTGCTGCATTAGCAGTTGTTATGGACACACATACTGATAACCTTGTGATACAAAAGATTACTCGCGTAAATAATATGGATAGTTGGACTCAAGCAGGATTACATGAACACATGTCCACAAAAGTCCAATAAGGAGGAACAATGAGAAAGTTTAATATTAATGTAAATGGAACAATGTATGAAGTTGATGTAGAAGAAGTGGGTGGTGATGCTCCTGTAAGACCAAGCGTTCAAGCAGCAAAGCCAGCACCCAAAGCAGCAACTCCTAAAAAACAAACACCGAAGGCAGCAGTGGTAGAGGGTCAAGTGGATATTAAGTCACCGATGCCAGGAAGTATATTCAAAATCAATGTATCAGAAAACGAAACTGTCGAAGCAGGCCAAGTTCTCTTGATCTTAGAAGCAATGAAAATGGAAAATGAAATCGTAGCACCTCAAGCAGGTACTGTAAGTAAAATTATGGTCAATGAAGGTGTTAGTGTTAATACTGGCGATCAGCTAGTGATTATTGAGTAGTCGAAAGGAAGTGGTAGTGTGTTATTAGATATGTTGAGAGGTTTCATCGAAGGAACCGGATTAGCATCAATTACAATGGGTCAAGGTTTAATGCTATTAACATCTTTTTTACTCTTGTATTTAGCAATCGCAAAAGAATTTGAACCGTTGCTACTTATTCCAATTGCATTTGGAATGTTATTAGCAAACCTTCCCTTAGCAGGCATAATGAATGAACCAACAGCAACAGAAAATGGTGGCTTGTTTTACTACTTATACCAAGGGGTAAAACTTGGTATCTATCCACCTCTTATTTTTATGGGGGTTGGTGCCATGACTGATTTTGGTCCTTTAATTGCCAATCCTAAATCAGTATTATTAGGCGGTGCTGCTCAATTTGGAATATTCGCAACATTTATTGGAGCAACAGCACTTGGGTTTACTGCTCAAGAAGCAGCATCCATTGGAATTATTGGCGGTGCAGATGGACCAACAGCGTTATTTTTAACGTCAAAGTTAGCACCTCACTTGTTAGGACCTATTGCGGTCGCAGCCTATTCTTATATGGCTTTGGTACCAATTATTCAACCACCAATCATGCGAGCACTAACTAAAAAAGAAGATCGTTCAATTGTAATGGATCAATTAAGAGAAGTATCACAATTAGAAAAAATAATATTTCCAATTGTTGTTACGGTTGTAGTTTCCTTGTTACTACCATCAGCTGCAACACTTGTGGGAATGTTAATGTTAGGGAATTTATTTAGAGAATCTTTATTAACTGAAAGGTTATCTGAAACGGCACAAAATGGTTTGGTCAACGTTATTACTATTTTCTTAGGGATAACTGTTGGTGCGACAGCGAATGCTGAAACATTTTTAAATGTTCAGACCATTAAGATTATTGTTTTAGGTCTTATTGCCTTTGGAATTGGTACGGCATTTGGTGTTATCTTTGGAAACATTATGTGTAAAGTATCGAAAGGTAAAATTAATCCACTAATTGGTGCTGCGGGTGTTTCGGCAGTCCCAATGGCATCACGTGTTGTCCAAAAAGTGGGTCAAGAAGAAAATCCAGCAAACTTTTTATTAATGCATGCCATGGGAGCAAACGTGTCTGGTGTTATTGGATCAGCGATTGCTGCAGGTGTGTTATTAAATTTATTTGGATAAATTGCTACTGACTAAAGAATAGATATACTGACACAAAAACTATTACGATTCACTTCGTGATAGTTTTTAAAATCAAACGAATAAGCGTCAAGAAGTATTCACAAAAATCAATGCATTAGTATCTAAAAAAGTATTTACTTTATACCTAATAAGGAGTGTGCTTTAGATGTTTAGATGTTTAGTTGTGGATGCCAACGAATCAACTAGAAATAGGCTCGTTAAAGCGTTATCAAAATATAGTTTTTTAACAATTGAAAAGTGTGTATATAACACCGTTAATACCATAGAAATGGTTGACAAAATGTCAAATGTAGACTTAGTTTTTTTAGATTTAGAACGATTAGATACTGAAGAGTTGAACTTGATTAAAACACTGAATCATCAAGGAAAACCAGCTGAAATAATTTTTATGATGGATGATGATGACAGTGCTTTAAAAGCGTTCAGTTTAAATAACCTGAAATATTTATTGAAACCAATTGATGAAAAAAAACTTGATGCACTTATTATTGATGAATTGAAAGCATATATGAGTTCGATGTTAGAATATAAGCAAAAATATAATAAAATAAAGGCTAAATTAGAAACGTTAGAAACACCTGAACGATTGAATAAAATAACAGTATGTGTTCAAGGGAAATTAATACCTGTTGATTTTTCTGAAATCATCTATGTTACGATTGAAAATGGTGATACGGTCTTAAGGACCCAAGATAATAAATACTACTTATCACAGACCTTGCAAGAGATTTATGATAAGCTCAGTGTGAAAAATTTCTTTCGATGCCATAAGTCATATATTATTAATACGAACTATATTGATAGTATAGAACCATGGTTAAATTATACCTTTAATTTAAAGCTTAATTACATTGATGAAACAATTCCGGTGAGTCGTAGTAATGTAAAACAATTTAAACGAATGATGAATATAGAATAGTGCACTTGAGTGCACTATTTTTGTATTACAGAAAAATTTACCCAAAAGAAAGCCGTTACAGACTACAATATGGTCACATGTTTTCTAAGGAGGAAGAGGAATGATTCAATTAGTAATAGGAATAGCAATCTTAGTTATTGGGTATTTTACCTATGGTAAGATTGTTGAAAAGCATTTTGGACCAGAACCAGAATTAGAAACACCGGCTTACAGACTACAAGATGGTGTTGATTATATGCCGATGTCAAAGGGGAGAGTTTTCTTAATTCAGTTATTAAATATTGCTGGACTTGGACCAATATTTGGAGCCATCCAAGGTGCGCTCTTTGGGCCGATGGCATTTATTTGGATTGCACTGGGAAGTGTGTTTGCAGGCGGGGTCCATGATTATTTTACTGGGATGCTATCACTTCGTCATGATGGAAAAAGTGTTTCAGAAATTGTGGGTGTTTACTTAGGTGAACCGGCGCGTAAGTTAATGCGAGTTTTCTCGGTTGTGTTATTGATGTTAGTTGGTACAGTCTTTATGACGGGTCCAGCAAACCTTTTAGCAGGTCTAGGGATTCCAGGAATGGATAACTTTGACACGTGGTTAATCATAATTTTTGTTTATTATTTCTTAGCGACAATCTTACCGATTGATAAAATAATTGGTAAAATATACCCTGTATTTGGGTTAACATTGTTAATCATGGCAGGTGGAATTGGAATTTCCTTGTTTACAGGCGGTTATACCTTACCAGCCTTCTCATTTACAAGTCTGCATCCTAAAGGATTACCAGTTTGGGCGATGTTGTTTACCACTGTTGCATGTGGTGCGATCAGCGGATTCCATGCAACACAAACTCCAATGATGTCGCGTTGCTTACAAAACGAAAACCAAGGACGTCCAGTGTTCTTTGGTGCCATGATTGCGGAAGGAATTATCGCTATCATTTGGGCGGCAGCTGCAATGGCATTCTTTGGTGGCGTTGAAGGATTAGGTGAGTTTTATTACGGTGCTGGTGGCGGACAACCAGGAGCTGTTGTAAATCATATATCTTTAGCAATGTTAGGGAAATTTGGTGGAATACTAGCAATCATTGGTGTTATCGCTGCTCCAATTACTTCAGGAGATACAGCATTTAGATCAGCTCGTCTGACGATTGCGGATGCGATGAATTTTAATCAAGTTGAAAAGAAAAATAGATTAATTCTTGCGATTCCATTGTTTGCGGTTAGCTTTGTCTTAACCCGAATGAACTTTGATATTATTTGGCGTTATTTCTCGTGGTCAAAC
This sequence comes from Erysipelothrix urinaevulpis, assembly GCF_009828835.1. Lineage (GTDB taxonomy): Bacteria > Bacillota_I > Bacilli_A > Erysipelotrichales > Erysipelotrichaceae > Erysipelothrix > Erysipelothrix urinaevulpis. Next base: position 248,876 of record NZ_WTTB01000003.1, on the reverse strand, counting down.
CAAACATTAGCGATGATTGTTCTGTGGACATCATCAAGTTACTTAGTCCATAAAAACAAGTCCCATTGGATGACGACTTTACCAGCTGTGTTTATGACTGCTGTATCAGCAACTTACTTGCTTCAAGCACCTGAAGGATTTGGATTACCAACCTCAATCTCAAATCCAGTCGGAGCACTTGTTGCCCTAGCTTCATTTATCTACTTTGTGTATCGTGTTAAAAAATTCAAAAAAGAACAATAACTAAACACATAAAAAACAACCTTTATCTTTCCTTGTTGATAGAGGTTGTTTTTATTTGCTTGAATCAACATCATATTCCACCAAGGTAGCAAGAGATACCAAAATCAAGAGAAAATATTCATCAAACAAAACAGAGGTGTATTCCGATGATTCCTTGTTCACGATACAAATTTTCCTAAAAACACCAAGAATCACGACAATAAATAGTGTAAATAGTTCGTTTTATTGTGAATTATATAAGGGGATTGTGTGAAGTCAATCAAGAAGATGTTTCAATATTAGATCGTATTCTTGATAACTTTGTTGAATTGTACAAGGGAATTCATCATAAACCTAAATAATTAGCAAAAAAACTTTGATAGCATTGAGATAAGAGGTGATAGATATGAAAAAAAATGTATTGTTTAAGTTAAATAATAAGAAAGGAGTAGGAGTTTATTCTGTTTGTACTGCAAATGGAACAGCTATTGAAGCAGCCTTAGAGTTTGCACGCGATCATGATGCACCAGTTGTTATCGAGTCCACTGCTAATCAAGTGGATCAATTCGGTGGATATACCGGCATGAAACCGACAGACTTTAGAGATTATGTTTATGATATTGCGAATAAAGTAGGAATCTCAAACGAGATGGTTATTTTAGGAGGCGATCATTTAGGTCCTTTAACATGGACAGATAAAAATGAAGATGAAGCGATGGAACTTGCGAAAGTCTTGGTATATGAATACGTAAGAGCAGGTTTTACAAAGATTCATTTAGATACTTCAATGCGAGTAGCAGATGATGACCAAAATGAAAGATTATCGGATGCAACAATCGCCAAACGTTCAGCAATTTTAGCCAAAGAAGCATTGAGAGGATATCAAGATTTATTAAAAGAAAATAAAGATGCAGTTTTCCCTGCATTTATTATAGGATCGGAAGTCCCAATTCCAGGTGGAGCTCAGGAAGAAGAAGAGGAATTGCAAGTAACATCAGTTGAGGACTTTGAAACAACCTATGGTGTATTTAAAGAAACATTTGCTGCGTTAGATGTGATGGAAGTTTTCGATGCGGTGATTGGAATAGTTGTTCAACCAGGGGTAGAATTTGGCGATGCAGAGATTGACCAATATAATCGAGAGAAAGCAAAAGATTTAAGTCAAACACTAAAAACAAAGTATCCACAATTAGTCTTTGAAGGACACTCAACAGACTACCAAACACCAGAACATTTACGAGAAATGGTCGAAGATGGGATCAATATTTTAAAGGTTGGCCCTGCTTTAACATTTGCTTATCGTGAAGCACTCTTTGCATTAAGTTATATCGAAGACACATTAGTCGAAAACCCTTCTAATTTTATCGATGTTTTAGAACAATCAATGATGAAAGAACCTAAAAATTGGAAGAATCACTATCATGGAAATGAGAAAGAGTTATTTATAAAACGCAAATTTAGTTACAGTGATCGTGCTCGATATTATTTACCACAAGATGATGTTCAAAAAGCAATTACAACACTCATTAAGAATATCAATGAAACAGGTATTCCTATGAATGTTTTATCTCAACATTTACCTTATCAATATCGCAAGGTTCAAAAAGGATTAATTGAACTGGAAGCGACTGCTTTAATTAAAGATTATATTAAGTTATATTATGAAGATTATCACTATGCGACACAGATAGATAAATTATTTTAGGAGGCTTAGAACTATGATTTTAGGTAAAAAAGTTGAAAAATGGAAAGAATTAAATGGGTACAATACAGCCAATGAAATTTATCAACAACCTGACACTTGGGAAAAAACAAAGACACTAATTGAAAATCAAAAATATTCATTATCGACATATATTGAACCTTTTAAAAAAGAAGGTACCATTATATTTACAGGCGCTGGAACAAGTGAGTTTGTTGGTTCAACGCTAGTTCCGCTCTTACAAGAAAAATACTTTGATCGCGTGTTAAGTATTCCAACAACCGATATTGTTGCGAATCCAAAACGTCATATTCATGAAGAAGGTAAGATTTTACTTGTCTCGTTTGGAAGAAGTGGAAATTCACCGGAGTCTATCGCAAGTGTTGATCTTGCTAATCAAATAAATCCGGATGTCAGTCACTTAATTATTACATGTAATCATGAGGGGAAATTAGCGTTAAGAGAAGGTGAAAATTACTATTCGATTAAGTTGCCTCCTGAAACAAATGATCAATCTTTTGCAATGACAAGTAGCTATACGAACATGGTTTTAGCTGCATATTTGGCTTTTAATCTTGATACAATCGAGTCAGAAAAAGAGTTAGTAGATGAAGCAATAGAAAAAGCGAATGATATACGATTAAACGATTACAAAAAAATAGAAGCAATCATTGATTCCTTTGATTTTAACCGTATTGTTTATATTGGTGATGATGAACTTGAGGCATTGGCCCATGAAGCATCATTAAAAATGTTAGAGTTAACTGCTGGTGAGACTGTTGTAGCCTATAATACCCCTTTAGGCTTTAGACATGGACCTAAATCAATCTTAAATAGTGAAACCTTGATGGTTGTCTTGATGTCAAACAATCACTACACTCGTAAGTACCAAATTGATTTAATCAAAGAAGTAGCAAGTCAAAGAAAAGGGAACAAAATTATGGTTGTTGATAAGTTACATGATCATGATCTTGAGTCATTGGTTGATATTTATCTTCCGGTAACCTATAATTCAAGTAAAGACCTCTCGGTTTTGGCGAGTTCTTTGTATGTTCAAATGATGTCGTTATTTAAAGCGTTGCAAGTAGGCAAGGGACCTGACAATCCTTGGCCAAGTGGTGAAGTAAACCGTGTTGTTCAAGGCGTAATCTTATATGACTTTGAGGAGGAAGCATCATGATTGGAATTGTAGTTGTAGGACATGGTGAATTTGCAAATGGATTGAAAACTGCCGTTGAATTGATCGCAGGTCCACAAGATTCATTTGAGGTTTTGTCCTTCTTGGAAGGCGAAGAACATCAATTACTTGATAATTTAAAACAAGCAATTGATGCAGTCTCTAGTGATAAAGGAACACTAATTTTTACTGATTTAAAGGGAGGAACGCCGTTTAGGGAAAGTGTGATGGTCGCAAGTCAATATGAACACTGTGAGGTTTTAACTGGAACCAATCTTGCCATGTTGATTGAAGCCATTATGTCCAGACAGTTTATAGAAACAGCAAAAGACCTAGCAATGAATGCTGAACAAACAGGGAAAGATCAAGTCTACCGATTTGTCTATGAAGATTTAGATACAGAAGAAAACGAAAGCGATGGTATCTAGAAAGGGGAAATTACGATGACACCTTGGCACGTTGTATTGTACACAGCAATGACCGTTATCATTATTATTATTGCAATTATTGGCGTTTATTTTTTTAGAACTAAAAGTGTAATGAAAAAAACAGAGAATCGGAGTGGAACACTCATTGACACTTTAAAACCAGGCGACCAAGTTTTATTTGCAAATGGTTTAATCGGTCAATTTGTAAGGGTTAAAGATAAAGATGTGAGTGCAATCATTAAGTTGCATGATGGAAGCGAAATTGAAGTTGCACTGTATAGCATCAACAATATAATTAACTAAAAAACGATCATGATTGTGATCGTTTTTTTATACCTCATTGGATTTAAAAATCGAACGAGAATATTCACTGGGTGTAATGCCAAAATGCGATTTAAATTTTCTAGAGAAATAGTGAATTGAACTGAAGCCTAATCGATGAGCAACTTCAGTTAATGTATATTTATTCGAACTGACCAAACGCTGTGCTTCTTTCATCTTTAAGTCATTGATGTACTCTTTGGGTGGTAAGCCCAAATGCTTTTTAAAGAGAAGCTGTAATGAGGAGCGACTAAATGAGAAGTGCTCGCATAGATCCGTTACAGTGAGGTTTTTATCCATATTTCTAAGGATGAAGCTATTGATTTCATCAATTGTTTCATTTTCAAAGTTTGTCTGAACAGGGTTTGCACTTGTGAGGAATAATTCATCGCTCACGCCAGCATTGTTTTGTAAAAGATAGACAATGATTTCTTGAAGGTGAGCAATCATTAAACTTCGAGAATAAGGCTGATTGTGAGACTCCATTAATGTTGCTTGTTTAATATACTGTTGAATAAGATGACGAATATCATCAGTACATTCTAACACTTTGTTTTTCAAGTCAAAAACATTCTCACTTGATACTTTTAAATCAAACATAATCGTTAAATAGGAACATGCTTTACCTGTTTTAATTTTCTGTTGATGAAATTGTTGCGGGAAATATATCATTATATTTTGACTGCTTAAGGTATGTTCAATACCATCAACGGTTGAAATAAGTTCGCCTGTATCTACATATGTAAGTTCCCAATACGAATGAGATTCTCCTAAGAAAAAGTAACGTTGACCTTTAACACTATAATAATAAGAGTAAATATCTGAAACATAAACTTCTGATTGAATGGGTTGGTACTTGATCGATTCTTGTGTAGGGATAGTTTTTTCTTTGAATGAATTGTTTGTAAATTTGGAGACATCAAGATTTACATAGTCTGTTAATGGTATAAGAACATGAGGGATATTCTCATGAACAACAGATTCTCGGTGAATGACAAATTGATGGTGTTCGTTGTTTTCATCCAATAAAACTAAAAGAGCAATCCCATCATTGACCTTATAGGAAACTTCACAGTCAAACGCTTTGTAAAAGCCGGGTTTACGATTAGAGTATATTCTTTGTTCAATATCATATGTGTGTTTAGCATCGGAAATATAACCAAAATTATAGTACTGTGGACTTGTCGTTTTTAGATACATTTTATGCATCCCCCTTTAATTAAGTATATACGTTCTTTGCGAATTTACAAAGTTTTAATATTTTCTTGGTCAAAAGTGCAAACATGCAAATGAATAGTGTAAATTAATTTATGTGAAACTATGTCATAATTAGAATGTACAAAGATTAAGCGCTTACATAGGAGGAGGTATTGTATGCCAAATATTGTTCTGACTCGAATCGACAATCGTTTGATTCATGGTCAAGTTGCAACTCAGTGGTCATCAAGTGTAGGAGCCAATTTACTATTGGTAGCAAATGATGAGGTGTCTACAAATAAAATGAGACAAGGTCTTATGAATATGGCAGCACCAAGTTATGCTACAACACGTTATTGGACCTTAGAAAAGACTATTGGAACGATTCATAAAGCATCGTCGAAGCAGAAAATTTTCATTATTTGTGAAAGCCCTCAAGATGTCTTAACACTTGTTGAGGGTGGTGTTCCAATAAAAAAGGTAAATATTGGAAATATGCACATGTCCAATGGAAAAAGACAAGTAGCACAAACTGTCGCTGTTGATGATGCGGATGTCGAAGCATTTAAAAAATTGAATGACCTGGGTGTCGTTTTGGAAATTCAAAAAGTACCAAACGAATCCAAAGAGAACATAGATAAAATTTTGAAAGAATAAGGAGGAAAAAAAGTGGGAGCAGACTTTACAATAGTACAATATGTATTAGTATTTATCGTCGCCTTTATTGCTGCAATTGACCAATTTAGCTTTCTAGAGTCCTTGTATCAACCTATTGTGCTTGGCCCGATTGTTGGTTGGATCTTAGGAGATATTGGGATTGGTTTAGCAGTAGGGGGTACATATCAACTGATTCAAATCGGTAGTATGCCTATTGGAGGTGCACAGCCACCTAACGCAGTTATCGGTGGAATCATGGCAACAGTGTTTGCAATAAGTATTCAAGGTATTGATGCAAGTGCTGCAGTCGGTCTAGCCGTTCCATTCGCATTGCTTGGACAGTATGCCGTTACAACTGCATTTACATTAATGTCACCTTTAATGGCAAGAGCAGATCTTGCAGCTGAGAATGCTGATCCTAAAGGGATTGAGCGAATAAATTATCTTGGTATGTTAATCATTGGTACATTATTTGCAATTATCGTCATGATTGGAATGAAGGTCGGTACAGGAATGAGTTCAAGTATCATGCAATGGGCAGCAGATAACAGTTGGTTTATGGCTGGATTAGCAGCTGCTGGTAACATGATGCGTTATGTTGGATTTGCTATTTTAATGAAAATTATGTTGTCTGGTGAACTTTGGGGATTCTTCTTACTTGGATTTGCATTCGCATCCATTGTTGGTGGAATTGGATCCTTGAAAGATTCAGCACTCTTAATTATTGCTTTAATTGGTTTAGCAATTGCAATTTATGATTTCCAAATGAATACAAAAATAAAGTCTATTGAATCAACTGGAGGTGACGAAGATGGAATATAATAATTATGAAAATCTAACACCTGCAAAAAATATTAGTAAATCAGCACTCAATAAAATGGTTTGGCGATCATTATTCTTACAAGCATCGTTTAACTATGAAAGAATGCAAGCCGGTGGTTGGTTATACTCAATCCTACCTGGATTAGAGGAAATTCATACTGATAAAGAAGATTTATCACGTTCAATGAAACATAACCTAGAGTTCTTTAATACTCACCCATTCCTTGTTACATTCGTAATGGGTATCGTCTTGTCATTGGAACAACAAAAAGCAGATATACCAACAATTCGTGCGGTAAGGGTTGCTGCAATGGGACCTTTAGGTGGAATTGGAGATGCTTTATTCTGGTTAACTTTAGTTCCAATTACAGCAGGACTAACTGCCAATATGGCAATTCAAGGTCAGATTTTAGGGCCAATATTATTCCTATTAATCTTTAACGCAGCTCAATTTGCGATTCGTTATTTCTTAATGCATAAATCATATGAATTAGGAATTAATGCCATTGATTTATTTACCAATAATGCGAAAGAATTTACCCGATCAGCAAGTATCTTAGGGGTCTTTATTGTTGGGGCATTAGTCTCAAACTATGGTGCAACAGGAATTCGAGTCATTTATGACCAAGGTGGAGGAGCTGTCATTAATTTCCAAAAAATTCTAGATGGTATCTTACCACAACTGATTCCTTTAGCGATTACATTGTTACTATTCTTCTTAGTTAAGAAGAAAAATTGGACACCAACCAAAGCAATCGTACTCTTATTGGTTATTGGTTTAACTGGTACAGCGTTTGGAATATGGACCGCTGATTCAGGCGCATTAGATGCAGACGGAGAGGCACTTGATGGTGGTTATACACCATTGGTAGAGTGGTATAAACTTCCAGCAGAAGAAGCAGAATAATACACACTAACGATATAATAAAAATGCCAAGATCTCAATTCGAGAAATCTTGGCATTTTAAATCTAAACTTACATCTTAATAGTTGTCATCATTTTGAGCGTCATAGTAACCACGATCAAATTCTCTTTGACCCTCATAATAAGCCTGGTTTGATGTTTCTTGCTTGTATTGGTTAAAATCATCAAGAAGACTGTATTCTTCAGGTAGAATAAAGGGTTGTGCTGCGTAGTGATTTAGTGTATTTATAAGGATTGCTAAGTTTTCAAACATAAACTTAAATTTACGTTTGAAGAACGGGTCGTAGGTTGCTTTGGTAATGCGTAAAGCAGGTCCGAAAGCTCCGATGAAATCATCACCCATTGATGCATTTCTTTTTCCACGATAAGCACCTTCAGTGTAAGACTTGTTGGTGTTGTAAGACCCCATAAACTTCCAACCGTATGTTTTTTTGTTATAATACTTCCAAAAACGTTTAGACATCCATTTCGCTAAGCGAGAATTACTTGCGTTTTCATCCTCAATCAAAGCGGAATACGTGTTGATAACACTCAAAGAAAATACGACTTCAATGACTAATTTCGCTAAAATAAATAAACCAAACAATAACCAAAGCTGCTTTGCAGGGTTATTAGAAACATACTCTTTTATTACTATAAATATCCAAAAACATGTTGCTAAACCAAAAAAAAGAATTTTATGAATTATTTTTTTGGCGAATAAATAATCCTTATGATTCTTATCCTTATAAATATCAAATAAATGTGTAAGATTTGACATGTGAATCCCCTTTCAATATACAAATAATTATATCATAGTAAAAATAAAAGATAAGCATTAATTGTACGAATTTGATCGAATTTGGTTAAAGCATGGTTTAGACGTAAGTTCTTTGAAGAAGATAGAGCTAGATTCATAAAAATAATTAAGATATAAGACCCCTTTAGCATCTATAATGTTCGAGTTGATGTTCAAAAATGTTGTTAGATGTTTGAATATGTGATAAAGTTAATGGTGGAGGATATTATGAAGAATAAAAGACAAGACCTTATTCTAAAACAGATTGAAAAGAATAAAATGGTAACAGTACAAGATTTAAGTGAAACATATAAAGTTTCAGAAATGACTGTCAGAAGAGATCTTATCGAACTTGAAAAACAAGGCCTCATTAAAAGATTACATGGTGGAGCGTCTAAAATAACCAACAATCGTAAATCAGAATTAGTGTATAGTGAATTAAGTCATGATCATAAAATGTCAATGAATATAGAATTGAAACATGAAATTGCTCGTAAAATTGCAGCACAAATTGAAAATGATGAATTAATTTTCTTAGGTGCAGGAACAACAATTGAATTAGTCTCTGAATTGATTGAAGAAAAAACATTGAAAGTTATTACAAACTCTCTGGCACTCTTCATGAAGCTTAAAGCTCAAAAAAATAAAGGTCTAATCTTAATTGGAGGAACCTTTCGAGAACGAACGAGCTCATTTGTGGGAACGTTAGCCAATGAATCACTCGAGAACCTTCGTGTTCATAAAGCATTTATTGGGGTTAACGCTATTGATGATGATGTCATAATGAACTACAATGAGGAAGAGGGTATAACTCAGCAAAAGATCTTAAATAATGCAACAATTAAATATATTGTTGCAGATAATACAAAATTAGATCAAGTTGACTTTTATCACTTCTACAATTTAAGTGATTGTGATTATTTAATAACAGATAGTCAAACAGATCAAAATGTGCTTAAACGTTATGAAAAGAACATTAAAGTGTTATAAAATGTTCGAATAACAAACAAAAAACAACACCAAACGAACATTTGGTGTTGTTTTTTGTTTGTTCGTGTGTTACAATTCATTTGCAACCGCTATCAAGGAGGGATTTAATGGATAAAACGGATGTTCAAATGTTAGGGTTTGAGATAGTTGCTTATGCAGGAGAAGCAAAATCTAAATTAATGGTAGCACTGAATCATATTTTAGATGAAAATTATGAAAGTGCTAAAGTATTGTTTGATGAAGCACAAGAATTAATAAGAGATGCTCACCAAACTCAGATGGATATGCTTGCAAAGGAAGCTCAGGGGATTGATCTTCCTTACAGCCTGACAATGGTGCATGGGCAAGACCATCTCATGGGAACTGTATTATTGCGTGATGTTATTGAAGTGATTTTAGTTAAAAAAATCAGTGAATAGGAGAAGAAAATGAAAAAAATAATTTCGTACTTAGAAAAACTTACGCCTTATTTTGATAAATTTACAGCAAATACATATGTTAGTGCAATGCGTGATGGACTTATTGCACCGATGTATGTCTTATTATTCTCAAGTATCTTTATGATGATTGGTTATGTACCAAACACATGGGGATTCTATTGGAGTGATGAGATTATGGCTTTATTATTAAAACCATATGACTTCACAATGGGATTATTTGGAATTATTGTTACGGTTACTGTTTCAAAAGCATTAGCAGATTTAAAAAACAATGACCGACCAATTAATAAAAAATTAAATCCATTGGCAATTATGATTTCATCATTCTCAGCATTTATGATTTTAATGGCCGACCCAATTGAAGGTGGAATTACCATTGATTATTTAGGATCCTCAGGAATGTTATTTGGAGTTGTTATTGCGTTTATTATTCCAAATATCTATGCATTCTGTGTTGATCGTAATTTAACTGTTCGACTTCCAAAAGAAGTGCCACCTAATATTTCTGAAACATTTGCAAGTTTAATTGCATACTCACTGTCGATTTCAGTGTTTTGGATTTTCGATATTGTGTTTAGACATTTCTCTGGAGGAATAAACGTTTCTCAAGCAATTATGACTTTGTTAAATCCAATCTTTGTCATGGCGGATACATATGTGGGATTATCAATTATTAACGGAGCGGCAGCGTTCTTTCAATTCTTAGGTCTCAATGGACCTGATGTTGTATTACCAGCAGTTAAACCAGCAATGTTTATGAACTTAGCAGAAAATCAAGCATTATATGCTCAAGGGTTACAACCAATTAAAACTCTGACCAATTCAGCTTATGATATGACGGCAGCATTTGGTGGTACTGGAGCAACCCTCGTATTGGTCTTTATGTTTGCGTTCTTATCTAAATCTAAAGCAAATAAAGCCGTAGGTAAAGCAGCAATTTTACCAGTTATGTTTGCAGTCAATGAACCGTTAACATTTGGGGCGCCTTTGGTCTTGAATCCATTGTTCTTTATTCCATTTATGGTCGCACCAATTGCCAATACTATTCTTTATAAATTCTTTGTAGCAACGCTTGGGATGAATGCATTTATTATGGAAGTGCCTTGGACGACACCCGCTCCGATTGGTTTACCTTTAGGAACGAACTTACATCCATTATCATTTGTCCTTGTTCTCTTAATTATTGTGGTAGACTTTGCCATCTATTATCCATTCTTTAAAGTATATGAAAAACAGGTTCTAGAACAAGAACTATTAAGTTTAGACAATGAACTAGATGGGCATGAAAACAAAATTGATGTAGCAAGTTTAGCAAAAGACTTGAGCGATAAAGTCAATGTCTTAGTCTTATGTGCTGGAGGGGGAACAAGTGGGTTGTTCGCCAACACTTTAAATGAAGTAAAAGTACATCATGGCATTGAGCTTAATGCACAAGCAGGTCATTATGGACAACATAATGATATCTTACCAAATTATGATCTTGTCGTGTTAGCACCTCAAGTGTCAAGCCATTATGAAAACTTGAAGAAACAAGCAAGTCAGTATGGTGCAAAAGTTGCGATGACAACAGGTAAAGAATACATTGCAATGACACGAGATAAAGAATTAGCAGCAGATTTTGTATTAGCAGAAATGAGTAAAGGAGATTAGTAATGTCATTAGATTATAAGAACTTTCCAGAAGGATTTCTTTGGGGAAGTGCCTCAGCAGCATATCATTTTGAAGGCGCATTTGACGTTGATGGTAAAGGATTAACAGTTCAAGATGTAACACCCAATGGTGCTAGAGGAATTATTACCGATGGACCAACACCTGATAACCTTAAATTAGGTGCAGCAGATTTTTATCATCGTTACAAAGAGGATATTAAGTTGTTTGCAGATATGGGATTCAAAGTCTTTAGAACATCGATTTCTTGGGCTAGAATTTTCCCAAACGGTGATGATGAAACTCCAAATGAAGCAGGGCTACAGTTCTATGATGATGTCATTGATGAGTGTTTAAAATACGGCATAGAGCCGATGATTACACTTGCTCATTATGAGACACCATTAGCATTAGCAAAAAATTACAATGGTTGGCTTGATCCTAAATTAATTGGTTTTTTTGAAAATTACTCAAGAACTGTCTTTGAACGATATAAGGACAAAGTAAAATATTGGGTTACATTTAATGAAGTTAATGCAATTTTAGAAACACCTTTTATTGCAGGTGGAATCTTGACACCAGAAGAGGAGTTATCAAATTCTCAATTATTTCAAGCAGCACATTACCAGTTGGTTGCGAGCGCGAAAGTAACGAAAATTGCGCATGAAATTAATCCTGATATGCAAGTTGGCTGCATGATTTCAGCTAAAGGCGTTTATCCATTACGTCCAGTACCTGAAGATGGGGTGCAAGCCATGTTAAAAGAACAAGAACTTGATTTCTTTACTCATGTTCATGTTCGTGGTGAATACCCTCCATATATTAAACGTTTCTTTGCAGAAAATGATATCTCATTTGATGTGAGTGAAGAAGACCTAAAGTACTTAAAAGATTACCCAGTTGATTATATTTCTTTAAGTTATTATCGTAGTTGCTGTACCACCATTTTAGATGACGAAGCACCAGACATTCGCGATGTATCTGAAGATACAATCACAGTAAAAGAAGTGGCAAATCCTTACTTAGAATCAAGCGAGTGGGGTTGGCAAATCGATCCAGTTGGATTTAGAATTTTACTGAATAAGATGTATGACAAATATGCACTTCCAATTTTCATAGTTGAAAATGGTTTAGGGGCTATGGATACATTAATTGAAGATGGTCAAGGAAGCTATACCGTTAACGATGATTATAGGATTGATTATTTAGAACGACATATTCAACAAGTTCATGAAGCGATTCTGGATGGCGTTGATATTATGGGATTCCTCAGTTGGTCAGCCATGGATGTGGTCTCAACAACAGAAGGACAGATTAAAAAACGTTATGGATTTATTTATGTTGATTTACAAGAAGATGGTACGGGAACGTTGAATCGTTATAAGAAAAAAAGTTTCCATTGGTATAAAAATGTAATTGAATCAAATGGTTCAATTTTACTTAATGATTAGTTTTTAGGAGGTACATATGATATATATTTCAGCAACACCAGACGGATTAGAATTAAAAAATAACGTGCTTCTTTATCTTGATGAATTAGATGTTGCGTATGAAGATTTAACAAAAAAGGATGCAAATACCATTTCCGCAACACAAAATGTTGTGAAAAAAGTACTAGAAGATAACGCATTTGGAATTGTAGTGGATGGCACGGGCAATGGTCCATTTATGGTCGCAGGTAAATACAAAGGCATTATTTGTGCACAACTCAATGATGAACAATCAGCATTGATGACACGTGATCACAACAATACCAATATTATAACTTTAGGACAAGATATTATTGGTAATGATGTAATGCGTGGTATTGTGAATCGTTTTGTAACACATGATTACGCAGGCGGAAGACATCAAATACGTGTTGATATGCTTGATTCCATGTTAGAGGAGCCAAACTTATGAGAATAGCGATTGGTTGTGACCATATTGTCACAGATGTTAAAGATCGGTTAAGGGATCAATTAATTAATCAAGGACATGATGTAATTGATTGTGGAACATATGATAATGTTCGGACTCATTATCCAATCTATGGAAAAAGGGTTGGAGAATTAGTCTCTCAAGGCGTTGTTGATAAAGGAATTGTATTATGTGGAACAGGTGTTGGAATTACCAACGCTGCACAAAAAGTTTATGGTACACGTGTAGCACTTGTACGAGATGTAGCAACTGCAAAAGATGCACGAGAAACTTATAATGCAAATATTATTGGATTTGGCGGCAGAATTGCAGGATTTGGGCTCATTGAAGATATTGTAGAAACATTCCTAACAACAGAATTTGATGCAAGTGTGGACAATGTTAAAAAAGTTGAGGAAATTGATCGCTTAATTGATCAAAAAACATACAAATTTTATGAAGATACATTTGATAAATTCTTGGATGATTGGGAGAAAGGGTGTTATGTAGATTAATGATGGAAAATCAATTAAAGAAATTAAACAATAAAAAAGCAATAGGAATATACTCAGCATGTACGGCAAATTCAACAGTTATTGAAGCGGTTCTTGAACGTTCTAAAAAAGACAACAGTGTTGCTGTGATTGAAGCGACTGCCAATCAAGTAAATCAATTTGGTGGTTACACAGGCATGAAGCCTTTGGATTTTAGAAACTTTGTTTATGAACTTGCAGATAAAGTAGACTTCCCACACGATAAAATTATATTAGGTGGTGATCACTTAGGACCATTGACATGGGTTAATTTAGATGAAGATGAAGCCATGAAAAATGCAGAACAACTTGTTTATGATTATGTCTATGCAGGTTTTACTAAGATTCATTTAGATACGTCCATGAAAGTTGCGAATGATGATAAAAATTCGAAACTAAGCGATGAAATAATTGCTAATCGTACTGTACGTTTAGCCCAATCATGTAAAAAAGCATTTTCGGATTTACAAAAAGAAAATATCGATGCAATACCTCCAGTTTACATCATTGGTTCAGAAGTACCAATTCCAGGAGGATCTCAAGAAATTGAAGAAATGGTTGTCACATCAGTTGATGATCTAGACACAACATATAATGTATTTAAGACTAAGTTTTCTGAAGCCAATTTAGACGATATGTTTGATGATATCATTGCAATTGTTGTTCAACCTGGAGTAGAATTTGGTGATGAAAACATTGATTTCTATAATCGTGAAAAAGCAAAAGAGCTAGTTGATCACTTGAAATCCAACTATCCTAATATTGTGTTTGAGGGACATTCAACGGATTATCAAACACCGATGTTACTGAAGAATATGGTAGAAGATGGCATTAATATTTTAAAAGTAGGACCAGCATTAACACTTGCCTATCGTGAAGCTTTATTTGCTTTAAGCCACATTGAAGATAATTTAGTGAAAGACTCTTCGAAGTTTATTGACGTTTTAGAAAATACGATGATTGAGTCACCAGAAAACTGGCAAAAATACTACCATGGTACAGAAGAGGAACAAGCACGAAAACGTAAATTTAGTTTTAGTGATCGTGCTCGCTATTACCTTCCACAACCTGCAGTTTCTGAAGCAATTAGTAAACTTGAGAGTAATCTTTCAAATCAAGAAATTCCACTTAATCTTCTCTCACAATACTTGCCAATTCAGTATAGAAACGTTAAAGAAGGAAAAGTAAAAAATAATGTTAATGAGTTAATTAAAGACTATATCAATGTTTACCTTGATGATTATGTCTTTGCAACAAATATCAAAGAGTTGTCCTTATAATGTTAAAAAAGAAAGCATATCTAAGTATATTTTTAGCTGCAATGATTTGGGGAGGTGGCTTTGTAGCCACCTCCTATGCTTTAGAACAAATTCCAGCGATGGCAACCCTTGCCATACGGTTTACACTTTCTGCAATTGTTTTATTTATTTTTGGTTATAAGACAATACTGAAAGCACACAAGGATGAGTTGATAAAAACTGCGCCCTTAGGAATATTTTTGTTCTTAGCATTTTATTTTCAAACGATTGGTAATGCAGCTACAACTGTATCAAACAATTCCTTTTTAACAGCTTTGAATGTTGTATTTACACCATTTATAGCCAGTGTGATTCTTAAAACAAAAACGGATAGAAAAGACTATTTAGCGAGTCTTTTAGCCTTGCTTGGAGTTGCATTATTAACAATGAGTAGTGTGAATCTTAGCTTTAATATGGGGGATTTATATTCATTAATTGGTGCAGTATTCTTTGCATTACATGTGGTTTTTTCAAGCAAAGCCAAGGATGTTGGTACGCTACTAACAACATTTATGCAAATGGTGGTCGCAGGGATGATTTCACTTGTTGCCTCACTAATTATTGATGATTATTCATTTCTAGCCACTTTAAATCTTAGTTCCGTTGTATCCATTGGGTATTTAGTCATTTTTTCAACGCTGATTGCGTACTTACTGCAATTATTTGCTAGTAAAACATTATCACCAACAGCTTTGTCAGTCGTATTATCAACAGAAGCGCTTTTCGCAACCTTATTTGGGATAATTTTACTGGGTGAAAAAATTACAGTTAAATCTGGAATTAGTATGGGATTATTGATGCTAGCAGTTGTTATGAGTTCAAGTAAAAAAAGTAATGTGTAAACTTTAAAAAACTGAGTACAGACTCCAAATTAGGAGGCAGCACTCAGTTTTTTTATTTATGTAAATAATCGATAAGGTCATGATCAATAATGAGGTTTAACGTTTTTTCTAATTCATTTTGAAACAGTCTTTGTTGACTATATTGAAGATTTTTTTTTGTGTTATTCTTGTTAATTGACTCAAAATATTGATTTCGATTTATGAGATCTTTTTTGCTTGGATAAAAAGAAAAGCTCAGAGAATGATGTTTGGTTCGAATCTTTTCGTAGAGTTGAGGATGCTCATCCATGATCTGATAAACGACATCATAATATGCAAGTGATGGGTTAATTTCCAACCATCGTTCAACTACGCCAGGAACCTCGTACTGACGAATAAAAAACTCAATTTCTTCAAGGATGGTCATCAGTTTTGTTTTAAGCTCCAAGTTACCAAGCGTTAATTTAAAGATGGCACGATTGAGCTCACAAATCCACTCGCCAAAAAAAGCAAATCCATCAAGTGTCGTATTTGGAATATAGTTAAAATGCTGAGATGATTCTAATTTTAGTAAAATGTCACGAAATCCGGTAAGTATACCTTCCAAAGAGTCCATAGGCTCTAAATAGTTGCGAATGTCGCTCACTTTTTGATAGGTCAAAATTTGCAGCACATCCTCGATATCCGTCATATAAAATGTTTCATCATTTTTCAAAATAAGCCCAAACTCATTGGCCAAAGTCATTGCTTTTTTATGACTTATTCCTCCTTTTTTTCTTCCCAAAAACCGCCGAATATCATCATAAGAATATATTTCATTGCCACTTGAATCTGTATAGATTTCTGCAAAGTATTGATGCAAAGTTGTCATGTTTTCAAAGATATCCTTGCGTCCACCATGCATTTTATTTTCTAAATCAAGATTGATTTTTTCAATGTCAACCAAAGTATAGGTATCGTGTGGGAAATTGTAAATTCTTTGTTTGTTATTGGTCATGTATTTTGCTCCTCTTACTTAATAGTATAAATCATCGGCATAATAAATAGGTAAATTTTTAACAAGTGAATAAGTATGATGATCTTTTAAATCAAGCGATTCCAATAAGAACTTCGTCAATAATTTACCACGATATTCAATTCGTTGATTAACGGTGTTTAGAAATGTATAAAATTCTTCATTGTTTTGCGGAGTGTATGCGTTTGTTTTTCCATAGTGTTTTAAGTGGTTTTTCCACAATGGATTAATGGTTAATGATTTTTTATTGACATAGACTTGAAGTTGATAGACTTCAATAAAATTTTTCCAAGCATGAATCGGTTCGAGAAAATCTTTAAGTGAAGCTAAAGTAACATCCCAGTAGTCTTTTGAAAAAGATGCCCGACCGGTATTCATCCAATGAGGAAGAACGATAAAGTTACCCAGTGTATGTGTCAACTTTCCAAATCGATTAAACCCTTCAAGGTTATCAATAATTAGCTCAGAGTTTTTGTAACTTTCTTTTAAGTTTTTATAATAACTGTCTTGATGCTTCTTTGCTTTGTCATATGATTTTGATTGCTTGTAAGCTGCATTAAATGTTGTGATAAAAGAGTTCATAACATCACCCCGAATTATACCGCTGCTATCGACAGGCCACAGTACTTTGTAAATTTCGTGAGCCTCTTTATCAGCATCTGCGTATTTACCTTGCCGCTGAATGGGGTCGTTGGGGTTGAGATAGAATCCCTGTTCGTCAAATTGATAATTTTTATAATCAATCAGCATGTCTATTCCGTTTTGATTATCTTGGATTGTTGCAAGTTTGTAGGTTTGCTTAAAATCATACTCCCATGGATAAACATTCAATTCATCACAGTATGCTAACCAGCGAATTATATTTGCTTTTGTCTCAATCATTGCTTTCCTCCTTCGTGTTAGTTTTATTATAAAAAAAAGGTGGAAGAAAGTCTTGGCTAATTTTTGCCAAACGTAATTTAGTGTATTAATATGCTACTATTAAAATGGAGTGTGATACTATGATTTCCAATAGAATGATTCAAATAATAAAAATACTGAACGATAAAGACGCGATTCTTAGCGGAAAAGAAATTTGTTTTGAACTTGGAATAACAACACGTACTTTACGAAACGAATTAAATAAAGAAAAAGAAAACTTAAAAGCAATTGG
Organism: Erysipelothrix urinaevulpis; assembly: GCF_009828835.1. Classification (GTDB taxonomy): domain Bacteria; phylum Bacillota_I; class Bacilli_A; order Erysipelotrichales; family Erysipelotrichaceae; genus Erysipelothrix; species Erysipelothrix urinaevulpis. The sequence continues at coordinate 230,851 of NZ_WTTB01000003.1, read as the reverse complement.
TGTTGAGATTGAATCGATTCATCGTCGTGGATATAAGCTTAAAATTGTGGATGAGGAAGCTTATTACACTTACTTATCAGACTCAATTAAAGATACTAATTTAAAGATGAAGTCAATTCCTCGTGAACCTGATGAGAGAATTCATTATATAATTCAAAGATTATTGGTGAGTCATGACTATATAAAAGCTGAAACTATAGCAGATGAAATATATATATCGCGATCAACCTTTGACAATGACTTAATTAAGGTTAAAGAAAAGTTGGAGTATTTTGAATTAGAAATAATAAGTAAACCTGCCTTTGGATTGAAGATTACAGGCTCTGAAATGAGAGTCCGGTCAGCAATTTCTCTTTATTTTTACGGTGCCAACACATACAGTGAAATCATTGTAGAACGTGATAAAGAAAGTATTTATAACGAAATATCAGATATCTTACTAAAATTAATGCATGAACATGAATTTCGCCTCACCGATTTGGGGTTTAAAAACTTAGTCACTCATATAATTATTACCTTGATAAGAATGAAGGATCATTACTATGTGCCCCAACCTGGCAACATTCAAGACTTGGCTCAAAGTGAGGCTTATGATCTAGCGAATGTGCTGTGTGATCAGTTGGAAATAAAATATAAAACAAAATTACCAACGAGTGAAAGACTATATATTGCAATGCACTTAACAGGAAAAGAATCATCTCAGCACATTAAGACAAATAAAATATCTTTTGAAGAAAATGATAGATTATTTAAAGAAATATTCATGTATATTGAAGAGAATTACAACATGAACCTCGCCCATGATCTCGATCTGTATACAGCGTTATCACTACACTTTAAACCGATGAAAAACAGATTGGAATATGGACTAAGGATAGAAAACCCTTTACTCGCTACGATTAAGTTAGAACAAAACCTTGCATTTGAGATAGCGGTTGGGGTTGCTTTCATTATTTCTAAACATTGGGGGTTCACGATAAGTGAAGAAGAAATTGGCTACATAGCCTTACACATTGCCTTATCAATTGAAAACTTTCAAGAACAATCGAGTAAGAAGAATGTCTTGATTGTTTGTGCAACAGGCGTTGGAAGTTCACAGATCCTTTATCATAAAGTGAAACAACAATTTGGTCAAAGCATTGATAAATTAGATGTGAGTGAACTGTATGCTTTAGATACAATGAATCTAGACGATTATGATTTGATTTTGAGCACTGTCCCTATTCACCAACAGGTTTCAATACCGATGATCGAAGTTAATTATTTTCTTAATTCTGATGATGTTAAGGGCATCTCTGGGTTATTAAAAGGTGATGAGGATAACTTTGATTTCATTGAAGATTATTTCTCAAAAGATTTATTTTTTACTGATTTAAAAGGGACTGATTCCAAACAAATCATTAAAGAAATGTGTTCGAGAATCGAAACTGTAAAGCCATTACCGAAGTCGTTTGAAAAGTCAGTTCTAAAAAGAGAAAAGTATGCTTCAACTGAGTTTGGAAACCAAATCGCAATGCCCCATCCGATGGAAGCTATAACCTCTTCCACATTTGTTGCGATAGGTGTTTTAGAAAAACCGATTATTTGGAAAGAAAACTATGTTAAATTCGTTTTGTTAATGAGTGTATCGAAAAATAAAAACGAATCATTAAGCCTCTTTCACGAAGTATTGTCTGCACTTGCGTTGGATAGTAAAGCGATGCTGGAATTTTCGAAAACCCCAACGTTAGAAACGCTTAAAGCAATTTTATATAGTCTTGCGCAAGATGAACAGGCGAATGATATTGACCGCTTATTCAAGTAATTTCCTTTAAACTAGAAAATCAAAGGAAAAACATTCTAAGGAAGTAGTATAAAAAGGAGGATATAGTAAAGGTGGATAAAGAGAAGAGCAGTAAAAAAATACTCCTATGCTGTGCGGCAGGAATGTCTTCAAGCATCATGGTAAAATCACTCAGAGAAGAGGTTAATCATTTAGGTCTTGATTTTTTAATTTCATCGGTTGATGTTGGGCGGGTACAAGAATATATTCATTTAGTCGACTATGTACTGATTGCTCCACAAATTGATTTTGAATATCAAAGAATTAAGGCAATGGCGAAACCATATGATGTAACTGTCATGCTAATTAATGACAATGATTATGGGCATATGCATGGAAAGCAACTTCTTTTTCAAATCCAAAATATTAATCGAAAATATAAGGAGGAAGAAGAAATGGGAAAATTATCTCAATGGTTAGAGAAGTATTTATTACCGTTTGCAAGCAAATTAGGTAGTAATAAAGTTTTAAAAATAATTCGTGATGGAATGTCGGCAACAGTAGCGCTTTTAATCTTAGGAAGTATATCAATACTGCTAACAAACTTTCCACATGAAGGAATTGCGAATTTCTTAGCACCAAGTAATGATTTTTTTAATACGATTTATGCATTCACATCAGGGATGATGGGGTTAATTACAACAGCTACAATTGCATATTATGCAAGTATAGAATATAAGACAATCTCAATTACAAGTGTTGTGACAGCGGTTGTAGGATTTCTAATTACACAAAGTTCGATTGTTGAAGGATGGCCAGTTTTAAATGTTGATGGCTTAGGTGTATCGGGTTTAATGACAGGTATTTTGGTCGCGATTATTAGTGTAAAAATCCTACAACTATTCCAAGAACACAAGATTGCTATTCGAATGCCTGAAGGCGTGCCAGAGGCGATTACAGAGTCATTCTTATCCTTGTTGCCAGCCATTGTAATTTTAGGTGGATTTACTTTGATTAGTGTTGTTTTTGGATTTAATTTGAATGATAACATTATGCTATTATTATCACCACTTTCAAAATTCTTAAATACATTACCAGGTTATGTTATCTATCATATGTTATGTGCTATGGTTTTCTTCTTAGGTATTAACTCAGCAGTGGTTATTGGAGTATTCCAAGCATTCTTAACATCAAACTCATTAGCGAACGAAGCGGCATATGCAGCAGGAAAAACAGTTGAATTTGTCGCAACCAATTCGGTCGATACGATGATTTGGGCAGGTGGTACAGGAGCAACAATCGGCCTAGTATTACTGATGGCATTCACAGCAAAAAGTAAAATGTTTAAGACATTGGGAAGAATGTCACTGGGGCCTGGAATCTTCAACATTAACGAACCAATTATCTTTGGTACGCCAATAGCTTTTAATCCAATTTTCTTATTACCTTTTGTCTTAACACCAGGATTAATTGCAGGAGTAACGTATATTCTTATGACTAACAATATAATATCAATGCCAATTATTGGTAACGTTCCTTGGACTATTCCACCTGTATTTGTCGGCTATGCGATGAGTGGTGGCGATATTCCTACAACGGTATGGTCAGGACTTATTGTTGTTATTTCAGTTGTAATTTATTACCCATTCTTTAGAATTATGGATAAACAAATGTTAGAACAAGAACAAGAAGCATAAAATAAAAGGAGAAAAAAATTGAAGAAAAAATTGTCAGTTTTATTACTATTCGTTTTACTCATTACAGGATGTACAGCAACAAAAGAAGAGACAAAGAGTGATGAATTTACGGTATATTTAGTGCGCCATGGCAAGACGTTTTTTAACACGACAGGACAAGTTCAAGGGTTTGCAGATTCTCCATTAACAGAAGCGGGAATCGAAGGTGCAAAAAAAGCCGGTGTTGCCTTGAAGGATATTGAATTTGAATCTGTTTATACAGGAGATTTAGGTCGCCAGCGAAATACAGCACGAATCATAATCGAAGAGAACAATAAAAAAGAAGTACCTTTCAATGAACATATAGGATTCCAAGAATGGAACTATGGTGGCTTTGAAGGTAAAACCAATGCCGAAATGTGGACACCTATTATGGAAAAGCATGGTTTCACATTTGATGAAGATTGGACTGACTACGAAGCATTGATGGCTAAAATTGGTGATCGTGGAGCCGCAGATGAAATTGCTGCTTTAGATCCTTTAAAAGCTGCGGAAAGTTACGATGAAATTGTTGAAAGAGGAACAGACGCACTTGATACACTAGTTAAAGAATCGAAAGGCGGAAATATTTTAGTTGTTTCTTCAGGTGGGATGATCCCGACAATGATGGAGATTGCATTGCCAGGTGTTTACAATGGTGAAATTATTGAAAACTCTAGTATCACGATTCTAAAATATTCAAATGGAAAATATTCAATCGAATCAATCAATGACATTCGTCATTTAGACTAGAATGGTGAGAAAGTATGATGAAAAAAGAAAAGTTTCCAATAAATTTCTATTGGGGCGGAAGTATCGCCGCTCATCAATGTGAAGGTGCTTGGAATCATGATGGTAAAGGTCCTGGTATCATGGATTTCGCGACTCAAGGATCTGTCGATACTCCTCGATCATTCACCTCAAACATTGACTTGAATAAAGTTTATCCTTCCCATACGGGCATTGATTTTTATCATCGCTATGAAGAAGACATTAGATTATTTGCTGAAATGGGATTTACGGCGCTTAGAATTTCTGTGGATTGGTCAAGAATTTATCCGAATGGTGATGATGAATACCCCAACCAAGCTGGGATCAACTATTACCAAAATTTGGTTGACTGCTTAATAAAAAATAATATTGAGCCAATTGTAACGTTATATCATTTTGAATTACCGAAAGCATTAGTTGATAAGTATAACTCATGGACAGATAGAATCTTAATTGATCTTTATTTGAAATTTGCTGAAACAATGTTTGAAGCCTTAAAGGGTAAGGTCAAGTACTGGGTAACATTTAATGAAATGAATCACATTGATCCCCAAACAGATGCATCGGATATTTTCACGTATATGATTGCGGGATTAAAATATAGTGATATGGAAAATCCAAAACAAACCTTAGCGCAAATAGGGTATAATATGACACTTGCAGGCGTAAAGGCTTGCGCTTTGGGTCGAACAATTGACCAAACGAATCAGATAGGCTGTGTGTTTGGTTTAACACCTGTTTATCCCATTAATTCTGATCCACAAACAGCCTTGGATGCTCTTCATGCAACGGATCGTGATTACTATCAAATTGATGCAATGTGTAAAGGCGAATTCCCTCAATATAAACTCAAAGAATATGAACGCTTTGGAATAAAAATTGAGCAGGAAACTGAAGATTTAAATGCATTTAAGGAAGGAACACTCGACTTTATTGGTTTGAACTATTACAGTTCTAGTGTCATGAAGCCCAAAGGTGATGATCATGATAAAACCTTGTTTACAGGTTATCAAAATCCCTTATTGGAAAAGAGTCAATGGGGTTGGGCAATTGATCCCATCGGCTTAAGATACTCCGTTAACCATACCTATCGTAAATATAATTTACCAATCATGATTACTGAGAATGGATTAGGAGAAGTCGACATGTTAGAAGAAGACAAAACAGTCCATGATCAGTATCGAATTGACTACTTAGAAAAACATTTAAAGGAACTAAAAAAATGTATAATAGACGATGGTATTCCGGTTATTGGATATTTAACATGGGGACCCATTGATCTTGTCAGCGCGACCACAGGTGAAATGAAGAAAAGATATGGATTTATTTATGTGGACAAAAATGATGATGGATCGGGTAACTATAAGCGATATCGAAAAGATTCTTTTTATTGGTATAAAGATATCATCCACACCCGTGGAGAAGAATTATAAAGTATATGAAAATAGACAGACTTTATTCAAAAAAGTTTGTCTATTTTCATGTGTTTTAAAGTTCAACTATTGATAGTAACATTGTGATTTGAATCTATTTTTCGTTTAACGTCAGGTGGGCAAAGATTGGTTGTCTAAAAGCATAATTAGATATAGAAACTTGATGGGTATCAATTACTTTGGTGTTTATTCCAATTATACTAGTGGTAGAAAAGAAGGTGAAAATATGACAAAAATGATGATGAAGCATGGTGATTATTTCATGTATATCAATGGAACGATGGTTATACTATCGTTCGTACTTAGTATTGTATTAAAAGAATCTAGATTGACAGAAATTGCTTTGCTAATAGCAGGTTTGATTGGTGTTTTACCAGTGTTTTATAAAGCAATCAGTGCCATAAAGCTAAAGATTGTCAGTATAGAGTTACTCGTTAGTATTGCAGTATTTGGTGCTTTTTATATAAAAAATTATGAAGAAGCAGCAATCGTAACGTTTTTATTTCTCTTTGGCTCATACTTAGAACAAAAAACAATCAAAAAGACTAGAAATTCAATTAAAGATTTAGTTAGTATGATGCCAGATGTAGCTTTGAGGAAAATAAACCATGATGAATTCGAAGAAATAGATCTTGATGAGATTAATATTAATGATATTCTTCTTATTAAAACGGGAATGAAAATACCAGTTGATGGTCATGTTATAAGTGGAGAAGGGTATGTTAGTGAAGCGAATATTACAGGAGAACCTTATCCACGATGGGTTGAACAAAATGAGCAAATTTATGCTGGAACTATGTTAGATAATGGAACATTACAAATGCTTGCAACAAAAGTTGGAGAAGATACTGTGTTTGGAAAAATTATTGAATTAGTAGAAGATGCACAGGATAGAAAAAGTAAACTTGAACGATTTATTGATCAATTTTCAAGATACTACACCCCTCTAATACTACTATTATCACTTATTTATTATCTGTTGAGTCGTGATATTGAGACCACAATAACAATCTTAGTTCTTGGATGTCCTGGAGCATTAGTTATTGGAGTTCCTATTTCAAATGTATCTGGTATTGGAAATGGAGCATCCCATGGTGTCTTATTAAAAGGAAGTGAAATAATACAAACCTTCAGTAAGACATCGGTGATAGCTTTTGATAAAACAGGTACATTAACAACAGGTCGTCCTCAGGTCCACAATGTTTTTAATTATTCGAATGAATATGTTGAGATTTTAGATTACGTCGGAAGTATTGAACAAGAATCAAATCATCCTATAGCAAAAGCTATTTTAGACTATATTGGTGAATTTAATTCATTGAAGGTATCGAATACTAGTGTTCACAAAGGTTTAGGAATTGAGGCAAATGTAAAGAAACTTAGGATTTTGGTAGGAAACACAGCTCTTATGGAACAAGAAAATGTTGAGTGGAGTGCAGAAGTAGAAAAAGATATAAAAGAAAGTGAAGCAAAAGGATTTTCTATAGCCTGTGTTGCGGTACACAGTAAGATTCAAATGGTATTTATAGTTCAAGATGCACTTAAAAAAAATATTGCTGATGAAATAAAACAATTAAAAAAATTAGGAATCGACAGATTTGTAATATTATCAGGGGACAATTCAGATTCTGTACAGATCATTGCTAACGAATTGGAAATCAAAGAGGCTTATGGTGGTTTAATGCCCGAAGATAAAGCCAAGTTCATTAACAATCTGCAGGAAAAAGGTGAAGTAGTAACTTTTATTGGTGATGGAATCAACGACAGTCCTTCGATTGTGAGTGCAGATATCGGTATAGCAGTGGGTAATGGTACTGATGTTGCCATTGAAACTTCTGATATTGTGTTATTAGATGAAAATATTTCTTTTGCTTATGGATTAAGTAAAGCGACACGAAATAATATGATTCAAAATATTGTTATTTCAATTATTGTTGTATTATTTTTAGTGATAAATTTATTTGTTAGTGATTGGATGAATATGTCTATTGGAATGTTGCTTCATGAAGGAAGTATTTTGTTGGTGATATTGAATGCTATACGTCTAAAAAAATATAGATTATAATAAAAAGGAGAAAGTATGAAAAAATATTTTGAAACAAATAAAGAAATATTAGATCTTTATACCAATGCATTGACTAAAGCTCATGCAAAAAATCATCCAGAAGTGATCGAGTTACGTCATTTATTTAAGGAATTAGAAAGAAATATAGATGATGAAGAACAATTTTTAAAAACTCTTGATACAATAAATTTTTCGACAAATAATTTTAAAGTACCGGAAGATGTATGTGATACGTATAAAAAAACATATCAGATGTTAGAACAACTATATAAAAAAGGAGAAAATAAATGAAAAAACTCACCTTACAATTAGAAGAACTAGTCTGTCCTACTTGTGTTCAAAAAATAGAAGCAGCCGTCAATAAGCAAACAGGCGTGATTAAAGATAAAACTACTGTAAAATTTAATGCAAGTAAATTAATAACTGAATTTGATGCATCAATGACAACACCAGAAAAGATTGTTGATGCGATTGAAAACGTAGGTTTTGAAGTGAAAAAGGTCAATGTAAGATGAAAGAATGTTGTCATGATTCAATCATGTGTGTTTCTTCTGTAGATTTATTCAATCACCTTTCACAAGAAGATTTAAAAATAATTAATAGTTTGATTAAGCATCGAAATTATAAAAAAGGCGAAACAATTTTTTCACCTGATGATAATTCTAACCTTCTTGTCGTAGAAAGTGGAAAAATGAAAGTATATCAACTTTCAAAAAATGGCAATGAACAACTTTTAAGAATAGTAGAAAATGGAAACTACGAGGGTGAAAATCAACTATTTGGAGTAGAGAATGAAAATAGATATGGTAAAGCATTAGACGATACAAATTTATGTATCATAAACCAAGACGATTTCAAAAAAATATTAATCCAACATCCTAAAATTGCCTTGAAAATGTTAGAAGATAACGCAAAAAAATTGCAGGAACTTGAACAGCAAACATATTTCTTAACAACTGAAAAAGTTGAAGAAAGATTAAATACGTATCTAATAAATTTAAGTAAGTTAAATAACAGCCAAAAATTCAAGTTACCTTTAATGATGAAAGAATTGGCGGAGTTTTTGGGAACAACACCAGAAACATTGTCGAGAAAGTTTAAAAAAATTGAAGATGAAGGATTGATTTATAGAAAAAATAATATGATTACATTGTTAAAATACGATGAATAATGTTAGTGATATGTTAATAGAATGTATATATTGTGAAAAAATGTGTTAGAAGTTATCTAAAATTCACATTGTTCGTTGACAACGCTTTCATGGGTTGTTATTATAGTGTTAAGCATGTAACTGGAGACAGGCATTAGCTCAAAAAATCTTTTTTTTGGGCTTTTCTTTTACTCAGATTAGCCCACTCATATCGTTAAAAGGAGGCTAATATGAGAGAAAAGTTACAAACATACGGAAAGGCAATGTTAGTTCCAATTGCACTGGTTGCACTTGGTGGGTTGCTTTTAGGTTTAGGGGGAGCATTTACAAATGAAATGACTGTATCTGCCCTTGGTATTAATTGGAGTACCTATGAAAATGGTGCTATCTTTACATTCTTCTTAATTTTGAAAGGGCTAGGAGATGTTATTTTTGGAAACCTTTCAGTACTTTATGCAGTTGGGGTTGCATTCTCACTTGCTAAAAATGAAAAAGGATGGGCAGCATTTTCAGCCTTAGTTGCATGGTTAGCAATGCAAGCAACAATCCAAACATTCTTAAAACAAGCTGGTTTAAGTGCAGCGACACAAACTGTTCAAGGGTTAATTGATGCAGGGGTTGATCCTATTGAAGCGTCAAAACAAGCTGCGTTATTTACAACTGAACTTGGGTTCTTCACATACCGTACCGGTGTCTTTGGTGGTATTGCAGTAGGAACAATCATTTCAATTATTCATCAAAAATTCTATCGTACGAAATTACCGATGGTCTTATCATTCTTCTCAGGAACACGTACCGTTCCAATCTTATCATTACTAGCAGGGGGAGCTTTAGGGATTTTCTTTAACTTCTCATGGCCATTGATTGGTTCATTATTTGGAAGTTTTGCACAATTTGTTCATGATAGTGGTTTAGCGGGTACATTTATTTATCGTTTAGTTGTGGAATCACTCATTCCATTTGGTCTACACCCACTCTTGTCATTGCCAATGCGTTGGACAGAACTTGGTGGAAGCATGGTTGTTGATGGCGTATTGGTTACAGGTAATGCAGCAATTCAATTAGCACAACTTGCATCACCAACACCAGACAAATTATTAGTCAGAGCATTTATGGGAGGCTCAGGAATTGTTAACTTTGCAATATTCCCAGGAGCCGCATTTGCTATTTATAAAACAGCGAAACCAGAAAACAAGAAAAAAGTTGCTGGACTTCTTATTCCAACAATTCTATCAACAACATTATTTGGGATTACAGAGCCAATCTTGTTTACGTTCTTGTTTGTTGCACCTTGGTTATATTTCCTAGTTCATGTTCCATTAGCAGCACTTGCTGAAATGTTATCAGAATTCTTTAAAGTATCAATTTATCAGGGAAATCTTAAAGACTGGATACCATTCTTCTTAAGACCTGAAAAACTAAATATGAAACCATACCTATTCTTATTCCCACTCTTTTTCATAGCAACTTACTTCATCTTTAAATTCTTAATTGAAAAATTCCAAGTCCAAACACCTGGACGTGAAGAAGGTTTAGAAAGTGAAGAAGACATTAAATTATATTCTAAGAAAGATTATGAAGAACAACAAAAAGAAATTAAAGAATTAAGTAAAAAAGACGCGGATCAAGCTCTAGCTCAAGGCATTATTGAAGCATTGGGTGGAGCAGAAAACATTGTTGATGTGGATAATTGCATTTCACGTTTACGTGTTGTTGTTAAAGATGCAGAAAAAGTTGGCCCTGATTATTTATGGAAAAACTCACTCGAAGCAATGGGTGTCATTCGTCTAGACAATGCAGTTCAAATTATTTACGGTGCTCATGTTGCATCAGTCAGTGCAGATGTTCGCTTTGAATTAGGGCTGTAATATGAAATTTTCAGGTGATTTTAATGTTAATGAACACTATGAATATTTTGAATTTATTTGGAATCAAACGACAAGCCCTAAACTCTTACGTTTAGAACTTGTCGAGGTTCCGTTCGAACATGTTTTAATTCATCTAAGAAATCCTCATAAGGAATTAGTGGCCCAATTCACCATGAAAACACGTCAAAAATATCTTTACTTTGGCGAGTTAACGGCGATGTTAAGCAATGGTGCAACAAGAACAGAAATTGTTGAAGGAGCATGGGTTTTAGAAATTATTAAACCATACCAAGTGGGTGGTCGATTTGAAATCAATATTGAAGAAGCTAACACAGCTCCTAGCCACGCAAACACATCAATTTACACTCAAGACTTTTCTAAAGTATGGAATACATTAAGTCGATATTATCAAGGTGATATCCATTTACACTCTGATTCATCAGATGGTCGAATAACTTATGAGAAAATTGCGAAAGAATTTGAACGAAGTGGTTTGGATTACTTATCACACACGGAACATTCAATTGCAACAACGCATTATCCTAATATTCAGGCTCCAATTATTCCAGGTGTTGAGATTACGTTTGATAACTTTGGGCATTACAATGTCTACGGTTATAACGGAATCATTGATTATCAACCCTATTTTATTAAGAATGACACAAAATCGGATGTTTTAAATGATTTATTTAAGCATTTGAGTAAGGAAGGTCATCCAATTAGTATTAATCATCCATTTGCTAAAGGGATTGATCTTCAACATCATATTGATATGCAATACATAACCCATCTTGAGGTTATCAATTCACCTCATTTGTGGGAAGTGGAAACAGATAATCACAAAGCTCTTTTATTTTTCGACTTTTTATGGAAAAATAGAATTTGTCTTATAGGGGTTGGTGGTAGCGATGCTCATAAAGAAAATTACTATAACAAATACCCAATTGGTTACCCTACAACATCGATTCATTGTGATGGTTTATCCGTCAACAATCTCTATGATGGTTTAAAACAAGGGAAAATCATTGTGACATGTTATGACGATGTAGAATTTGAATATAAATCATCAAGTGGTAAGATTGTTCATCCATTAACACGTGTTGATGAAGGACTTTATACGATGATGGGTCGATCAAAAACACCAATTCAGTGGAAGGTCATTGTCGATGGAAAAATAGTTCATACCCATGAATCTTGTTCCTTAACACATGACATTGATTTAAAATCAAATAGTTATGTTCGAGTGGAAGGCCATCGTGAGAGTGATATTATCCTCTTTACCAATCCAATCATGACATTCACAAAAGAAGCCAATCAATCAATTGATTTCCTAAAATTGGTTGAAGAATTTGAAAAAGAACTAGATTAGCGAGGAAAAAGCATGAACAATAAATACACAATTATAAGAGTACTAAACCACAATTCCGTGATGTGTAGTCATAACACAAGTCAACAGAAAAGAATTTTGTTTCACAAAGGAATTGGTTTCCGTAGAAATATTGGCGAGGAAATAACATTGCCTGAAACCATTGAAAAAAACTTACTTGTGCTTGAAGGTGACGAAGCAGAAACGTATCATTCGATTTTAAAAAGAGCAAAAGATGAGAAGCTAATTCAAGCGGTTCAAGAAATTGTTGAAAAAGCAAATGAAGTCTTTGATCAAGCCATTAATCCCAATTTAAACATAACTCTACTTGATCACTTGATCTTCGCAATTGAGCGTTTGGAACAAGGTATAAACATCACGTATCCATTTATGAACGAATTAAAAATTTATTACAAAGAAGAGTTTGAATTTGCTGGTTGGGTTTTAAAGTACCTTAATGAAAACACTGATTTATCATTTCCAAAAGATGAATTAAGTTTTATTGTGCTTCATGTTCATGCATCCTTAACAAAAAAAGGTGTATCTGAAGTCTTGGAGTTTAATCAAATTAATTATGAAGTCCGAATGATTATAGAACGAGAAATCGGTCAAAAAATAGAGATTAGTTCGCGTTATTATATGCGATTTGTCAATCATCTAGAATTTGCAATTCGTCGTTCGGTTCAACAAATTCCTGTACAAAATAATTTGAATGCTTCAATTGCTTCACTTGCACCCCAAGAATACCTAATTGCAACGATGGTTGCAGACCATATATCAAAGATTTATCACATCAAACTCGAAGAAAGTGAAGTGGGATATTTAGCACTTCACATTCATTCGATGATTCAAAATAATTACAAGGTGGAAGTTATTGACTATTAAATTATGAAATGTTTACATTTTTATCCATGGAATATTTTGTCTACTACAATTACAAAAGTTGGGAATTGTTTGCTGATTTGTAAGAGGTTACAATCTAAGTGTGATTAGTTAATCATTAGTGGAGGCCTTTATGAATATAGAAGAAACAAGTTTTGGAATTATTTCATATGCAGGTGATGCATTCGCAACATTACGTACAGCAATACAAGCTGCAAGACGTAAAGATTACGAATCTTCAGTTGTCTTGATGAAGGAGGCTCAAGCCTCAATTCTTGAAGCACAACGCATCAACAAGGTGCTGATGGAAATTCCAGATATTAATAACCAACTGTCTTTACTTGTTATCCATGCGCAGGATACATTGATGAATACAGTTATGTTTGAATCAATTGCGGAAGAGTTAATTGAAGGGTATAAAGAAAGAGAGTAGATCATTCATGGACTTTAAAAGACTTAATATTTTGCTTTGTTGTAATTTAGGGGCGTCAACAGGCGTCATGGTAACAAAGATGCGAGAAATCGCAGCAGGCAGTACAGCACTCAAGGATGTTGATGTTTTAATAGAAGCACATCCTGCAAGTGATATTAAAGAATACATCGATCACTTTGATGTTGTCCTGATCGGACCACAAATCAAACATCGATTCTTAGATTTAAAAGAAATTTGTGATGAGCGTGGAAAGCCCATTGAGGTCATTGATACCAAAGATTATGGAACAGTTAATGGCGCCAATATCCTTAAACAAGCGATTTATTTACGAATAAATCAAACGGAGGCAAACTAAGATGACATCGAAAAACTTAATGACAAAAACTGTTGATATGTTGGAAGTTCATCTGGGTCCTATTGCTTCAAAGATTGAAAAACAACGTCATATTCAATCCATTAAGAATGGAATGATGGCACTTATATCAGTCTTGATGGTAGGATCATTTACGCTCGTTATTTCAGCAATTGGACAATTATTTCCTGCTGGTGGAGCGATTCATAATTTCTTTGTTAACAATGCGGAAATTCTTAATTTACCCTTTAATTTTACTTTTGGGTTACTGGCATTATACAGTGCAATTTCAATCTCATATAATCATTCAAGAACGTTGAATGTTCCCATTACTCATGGGATTATTGGGGCAGTTATTGCAACGATGATCTTAAACGTTAAGATTGTGGATGGTGTGATGGATACGCAATACTTAGATTCACGTGGATTATTTGTTTCAATTATTGCTTCGATTACATCCGTTGAAATTATGAGTTTCTTTATTAAACATAAATTTACGATGCGATTTGAAGGTTTACCAGAAATGATTTCTCAAACCTTTGAATCAATTGTTCCAATGATTACAGTCTTATTATTAGCATTAGGACTTAATTTAGCGGTTGGAGCGTTGACTGGTGGTCAAATTGTTCCTGAAGCATTTACATCTGTATTAGCACCCTCTTTAGGAAGTATTGATACTGTGTGGGCAGTGATCATCATCTCATTTTTAGAAATGTTATTTTGGTTTATTGGATTAAATGGCTATGCAATCCTCATCGGATTTGTTATGCCGTTTATGACTCAATACTTAGCTGCAAATGCCGCAGCATATCAAGCTGGACAAGCGATTCCACATGTCTTTGCGCCAACATATTGGGACTACTTTATGGGAGCGACAGGAAGTGGAATCACAGGGGCTCTTGTTATTTTAGCGATTATGAGTAAACGTAAAGATTTAAAGGCGATTGGAAAAGCATCATTTGTTCCAATGATCTTCACAATTTCTGAACCCGTTGTGTTCGGGTTGCCGATTGCATTTAATCCTTACCTATTTATTCCATTTGTATTTGGAGTTCCTTTATTATCAGCATTATCATTTATGGTATTTAAATGGGGAATAGTTCGACCACCTGTCGTGCATGTTGGTGGTGTTCCTGTAGTTTTAGCGCAATATTTAACGACAATGGATTGGCGAGCAATTGTACTGTTCTTTGTAATTATCGGTTTAGCAATCTTAATGTATTACCCATTCTTTAAGATGTATGAACGTAGTTTGGATGTTAAAGATTCAGTTGAAAAAACAGATAGAGATAAAGAAATAGAAGCATTAAACTTAGACTTTTAATAATCAAACAAAGTTGAGGTTACTGCCTTAACTTTGTTACTTTTAAGGAGATATATTATGAAAATTATCATTTCAAAGAATCATGCAGCTTCCTCACAAGCAGCATGCAATAAAATTGTGGAAATAATTAACGAAAAACCCGATGCAGTTTTATGTTTTGCAGGCGGAGAAACTCCACTCGAAATATTCCAAAACCTCATAAAAATGAAGAATAATGATGACATTGATTTATCATCAGTTCATTTTGTTTCACTCGATGAGTGGGGTGGTTTAGGATATGACACAAAAGGAAGTACAAATCAAACATTATATGATGCACTTTACACTCCTTTAGGCATAGACTTAGAGAATAATGTGCACTTTTTTGATGGTAAGGCTACTGATTTACAAGCCGAATCACAGCGTATTTTAACGATTGTGAAAGAGCTTGGTGGTATTGATATATCACTATTAGGAATTGGCATGAATGGTCATCTTGGTTTTAATGAACCAGGAGCAGATTTAGAACTTGAAGCCGGTATTATTCCTTTAGATCCAGTGACCAAAGAAGTCGGCAAGAAATATTTTGACACAGAATTGGATTTAAAAGTAGGAATTACCTTAGGATTAAAGACATTGTTAGCATCGAAGCACGTGATATTAATTGCGAATGCTGAAAAGAAAGCAGAAATTATCAAAGCAACTGTTGAAGGTGAAGTATCAAATGCAGTGCCTTCAAGTTTAGTTAGAAATCATGCATCAGGTTATCTCTATATTGATAAAGGTGCAGCAAAGCTATTAGGAGGGCATCATGAGAACAATTAAAGTAGAAGGTTTAAAAGATAATAAAATTATAGATATTGAATTATCACAAATTATGATGGGATCAGGAGATTTTTTAAGAAAAGATAACATGGATGTAGCAGCTCCCATCTTAGATGAATTTATTGCAAATGGCGGCACAACATTTGATACAGCGCGTCATTATCGTCACAGTGAGTTAGCACTTGGCACATGGATGAAAGAAAAAAACAACCGTGATAACGTCGTTATCTTTACAAAAGGATGTCATCCAGTTCGTGAGTTTCCAGATACACCACGTGTCAATCCAACTGCAATCCGTGAAGATATTGAAAAGAGTTTGGAAATGCTTGGAACTGATCATGTAGAATTATTTGCTTTACATCGTGATGATATCACTCAAGAGGTAGGCCCAATAATGGAAGCATTGAACGAAATGATTCAAGAAGGTAAAGTTTATGCAATTGGGACATCTAACTGGGAGACAGATCGCATTATTGAAGCAAATAATTATGCGAAAGAAAAAGGCTTAAGACCGTTCACATTTAATAGTCCAAACCTTAGTTTAGCTGAAGTCAATAAACCACGTTGGCCAGGATGTGTTACAGCCGATCAGACAATGATTGACTTCCATAAAGAAACACAGATGCCACTATTATCATGGTCATCACAAGCAGGTGGATTCTTCTCAGGCGCCTTCGCACCAGACAAGTTAGAAAATGAAGAAATGGTTGATGTCTTCTATAATGACAACAACTGGAAACGTTTCGATCGTGCTGTGGAAATGGCTGAAAAGAAAAATGTATCACCCATTCAAATTTCATTGTCATTCGTTTTGAATCAAAAATTCCCAACAGCTGCAGCCATTGGGTCAGAACGTATTGAAGAATTACGATCATCAATCGAGGGTGCGAAAATAGAACTAAATGAAGCAGACGTAAACTATTTAAATTTGGAGGATTAATATGACAGCTAAAATTGCATTACAACTCTACTCACTTAGAAAAGAAATTGAAAAAGATTTAGAAGGAACGTTGAAACAGGTTGCTGAAATGGGTTTTAAATATGTACAAGTCGATGGTATGCGTGGTAATGACATGTATGAATTTGCGAATCTACTAAAAAAATATGAACTTGAAGTTGTTGGATTACACATCAAACATGATCGATTCTTCAACGATCTTGATGGAATATTAGAAGAAGCTTACGTCTTTAACTGTAAAGTTCTTTATGACAAGTACATTGAAGATGAAGATCAAACTACAGACGGTTACATTAAGACAAAAGAAGCATTAATAGAAGCTGCTTCAAAGTTATCAACACTTGGTTTTTCAATTGGATTACATTGTCCAGAATATGACTACAACAATACAATTAATGGTCGTAAAGTTATGCAGTATATTACGGATCCCGTCAATGGAATCGGTATTTATGCAGAACCAGATACTTATTGGATGAGCATTGCTGGTCATGATCCATTAAAAGAAATGCACTATTTCTCAGGTAGAATGCCAATTG
The DNA here is from genome assembly GCF_009828835.1 of Erysipelothrix urinaevulpis. Classification (GTDB taxonomy): domain Bacteria; phylum Bacillota_I; class Bacilli_A; order Erysipelotrichales; family Erysipelotrichaceae; genus Erysipelothrix; species Erysipelothrix urinaevulpis. The sequence goes on along the minus strand of NZ_WTTB01000003.1, from coordinate 213,432 downwards.
TTCATATGAAAGATTGCATCACGAGTTTAGATCCCAATGATTTTGAAAATAATCTTGTCGCTTGTGGTGATGGAGATGTTGATTTTAAAGCTATTATTGATTTTGGAAAAGAACATGGTGTTGAGTATTTCTGTATTGAACAAGATTACAGTAAAATTGGGATGTTTAATAGCATTGAACGTAGTTTAAATCATTTGAAAACATTACTTTAAGGAGCGTAAAACATGTACGTAAGTTCAAGAGTCATCGTGTTGGCTGAGTTTCTAAAAAATAAGCAACAGATAAAAGTACAAGATGTTTTAAATCGTTTAGATATTAGTGATCGTATCTTACGGTATGATCTAGACAATTTAAACTATGTTTTAAAAGCGTACAATATTCCAGAAATTACACGAGAAAAAGCTGGAGAACTTACGATACCATCTCAATACAATGAAACGGATGTCCTTGGAATTTTACAAGCTTTGAATAAGTATACTAAACTTGAAAGAATGGATTATGTTAAAACACGCTTATTGATAGAACGTCATGTTAATTTGACGTTGTTGTCAAAAGAGATGGAGGTTAGTCGTACCTCGATTCGTTCTGATTTAACAGACGTAATAAAAAATTTAGATGAACGATTATCAGTTGTGGAAAATAGCATTGTTGCTGATGAATTGGTGATACGAAATGTTCAACTTCATGAAATCTCGGCAGCCTTGTTAATGAGTCAGAATCAATTAAAAACAACAAGTATATTAAATCCAACCAATGATTATTTATCCTCACAATTATTGGATATTGATCAAGTAGAATTGTATGAGTTATTTCAAGAAATCTCGGCTCAATTTCAAAATGACAATACGAATTATTATGAATCAATTCGGGTCATTGTTTTGATTGCTTATTTGGCTAAAATAAATAATCATACGATAGAAAGTAAACAAACGATTAGAGATCAAGCGTTGTATAACGTGATTGCGAGTTATGTTGATCGATTGAATAAGATATTAGGTGTTAGTTTGGATAAACAAGACATTATTTGGATATCAAATCAGTCGGTAGGAATTCTTGGTAATGAGTCGAGTAGTATTATTGTGGAACGCTGGGTTGATATTGTTCTAATAATTAATCATATTATCAAAGAAGTCTCAGAGGCTAGCGGCTATGATCTAACCCAAGATGATCGTCTTTTAGAAGGTTTATTGAATCATATTAGACCGACAATTTATCGGATGTTGAGAGGTATTAATAACGATGTCGATATTGTGTTAAGTGAAAGTGATTCAGTAAAAAAATATTTGGATATTGTCAGGGATTCGCTCTTAAAGCTAGACTTTATTGATGCTGAACTCATCACAGATACTGAAGTTTATTTGATAACCTTACACGTCCTTGCAGGTATTGAGAGGATGCGAAGCAAAACGATTCAGGCGAAGCGAATTATTCTTGTTTGTGGTGGAGGATTTGGAACGTCTCAAATTATGAATCAAACTCTCAAACAAGATTACAATGTTGAGATTGTCGCTTTAGTGGCCTCACAACGACTTCATGATATGCAAGTCAAAGATTTAGATGCAATTGTGACAACGGTTAATTTAAATCGTCAGGACTATCAAGGCATTCCGATTATTCAGGTTTCACCGTTGATGACTGATGACGATCATGTCTTATTATCGGCACATTTTGAAGGCTATCGACAAATAAATGATCAGTTAGAAGAAAAAGTACAAATAATACATGACCAATTAGACCATCAAACGATGAATCGAAGTTCACGTTCTTTAAAAGAATATTTAGATTTTAAGGCAATTGCTGTGGTTAAGAGCGTACCAACTTGGCAAAAAGCCGTTAAAATGAGTGGAGAATTGTTAGTTGATCAAGGGATTGTAACGTATGACTATGTGGACGAGATTGTTGAAATTGGTGAACAATATGATGGTCATTATGTTATCGGAAATGGGATTGTTTTACCGCATGGAGATATCGATGCCTCCATCCTTAAACCCAGTGTGAGTGTTGTTTTTGTTAAAGAAGCCACTAAATTTCCTTACAATCGTGAAGGACGTTTATTTTTCTTTATTGCAGCCAAAACATCGAAAGATCACTTGCATAGTATTGCAGATGTTCATCGCTTAAGTCATGATCTAAACTTTATTAAAGGTCTTGATGAGATTGATACACAAGAATCATTATGGAATCATTTACATAAGTTTTTAAAGGAGTAATTAATGAAAGCAAGAATTGAAAAAAATAGACCCATTGTTGTTACGATGGGTGAAGAAATGGAATACACTGGTTTACAAATCGTGAAATTAGAAGAAAAACAAAGTTATACTGTGAATGCTCTGGATAATACAGAACAATGTGTAGTCTTATTATATGGTTATGGCGATGTTGCTGTTGGCAATAATCCATTAGAACATATTGGAAATCGAGACACTGTTTTTGCAGAGGTGGCTCCCTATGCGATCTATTTAGGACTTGGTGATCAATTAACATTTACTGCTACTACATCTGTCGAATTAGCAATCTGTACCTCCCCATCATCAAAAGAAATGCCAAGTCGAATTATTAAGCCAGAAACAATGAGTGTTGAACACCGTGGCTATGGTCAAATACAAAGAACAGCAAAAAACATTCTTCCTGAAACTGAACCAGCAGAAAGTTTATTAGTGGTTGAAGTCATCACAAAGGGTGGAAATTGGTCAAGTTTCCCATCCCATCGTCATGATGAAGATGATCTACCAAACCAATCTTATTTAGAAGAAATATACTACCATAAGTTAAACCCTCAAGAAGGAGGATTTGCTTTACAACGTGTATACAATGATGACAAATCTGTGGATGAAGTCTTTGTTGTAGAGCATGATAGTGCTGTCTTAGTTAAAGAAGGGTATCACCCAGTTGCGGTTCCTCCAGGCTATGATCTATATTATTTAAACGTTATGGCTGGACCAACAAGAACATGGAAATTCTATAACGACCCATATTTTGAACATTTAATTAAATAAAAAAGGAGAAATTATGAAGTACGGAATATCAAAGAATTACGGAAATGGACAATGGTTAGAAAGTAAGGGTGAATTAATCGATGTTTACTCACCAGTGAATGGCGAATTAATTGCTCAAACATATAATTCAAAAAAAGAAGAACTTGATGAAATTGTTGAAGCAGCCACAATCGCTCAACAAGCATGGGGTGCACTAACCCTTAAGAAACGTTCGGAAGTTTTATATAGCTATCGAAACCTACTCTTGAAACACAGAGAAGAATTAGCAGTCATCAACCATGAAGAAAATGGTAAGAGCATGGGTGAAGCATACGCTGGAATTGACAAGGCAATCGAATTAACAGAATTTGCATGTTCTATTCCTCAATTAGCCGCAGGAGAAATTGAAGAAGTCAGTCGTGGAGTTGTGTGTCGTACTGAACGACGTCCATTAGGTGTCGTCGCAAGCATTACACCTTTTAACTTCCCTGTAATGGTTCCTCACTGGACAGTTCCTAATGCCATCGCAATGGGAAATGCAATCATTGTGAAACCATCAGAATTAACACCTTTAAGTGCAGCAATGATGGCTAAATTATGGAAAGAAGCTGGCTTACCTGATGGAATTTTCAATATTTTCAATGGTGGTAAGGATGCTGTTGAAGCAATCAGTGATCACCCACAAATTCAAGCTGTATCATTTGTAGGATCAACACCTGTTGCGCAAATTGTTTACAAACGTGCTACATCAAACTTAAAGCGTTCACTTGCATTAGGTGGCGCTAAAAACTATCTTGTCGTGGCTCCAGATGCACATCCAGTCAGTGCACCATCTGACATTGTTGCATCAGCTACTGGAATGTCAGGGCAACGTTGTATGGCGGCATCTGTCATGGTTATGCTAGGAGATTCAGAGCATATCTTAGACAGTGTTGTTGAAAAGATTACAGCACAAAAAGCAGGCGTCGATATCCCACCAATCGTTTCAATGGAATCCATTGCAAAAATCGAAAACTATATCGAAAATGCCGAAAAACTCGGAGCAAAAATTCTTGTTGATGGACGCACACAAAAACACGGACCAGGTTATAACTTTGGTGGAACCGTAATTGACTGGCGTGGATTACAAGACAAGATGCCACTTGAGGAAGTCTTTGGACCAGTCTTAGAAGTAGTAGAAGCAGACAACTTAAAAGAAGCACTTGAAATTCAACAAGCATCACCTTATGGAAACGCAGGCTCAGTCTTTACTCAAAATGGTCGTGTATCTGATGAAGCTTTAAGAGGATTACAAGCAGGTATGTTAGGTGTCAATATTGGGGTTCCTGTACCACGTGAGCCATTCTCATTTGGTGGAATCAAGGGTTCAAAATACGGATTTGGTGATATTACAGGTAAATTATCATTAGACTTCTGGTCACATTTAACAAAAATTACAACAAAATGGAATACAGAAGAAAAAGCAGATTGGATGAGCTAGGAGGATGACAATGTATAAAAGCCCATTACACGAAACAGCCGTAAAATACGGAACAGATTTTTGGAACGACTCATGCTCAATATCAGAATTAGAGTATGCGATTGAATATGGAGCCGTTGGAGCAACAACAAACCCAGTAATTGTAAAGAATGTTATTGAAGCAGAATTTGATACTTACCAACCAATTATTCAAGAGATGGTTGCGAAATATCCAAACGAAACAGAAGATGAAATTGCATGGAGAATTATTGAAATGACAGCGATTGAAGGAGCCAAACTTCTCGAGCCAATTTTCAAAGAAACAAATGGACAAAAAGGCCGTATTTCAATTCAAACGAATACAAAATATTACCGTAGTGCAGAAAAAATGGCGGATCAAGCTGAGTATTTTTCAACACTTGCTCCAAACATGCAAGTCAAAATGCCATCAACAAAAGAAGGAATCGAAGCCTTTGAAGAAGCAACATATCGCGGTGTAAGTATCAATGCCACAGTATCATTCTCAGTTGCCCAAGCCGTAGCGGTGGCAGAAGCTGTCGAGCGTGGATTAAAACGTCGTGAAGAAGAAGGTCTTGACTCATCCACCATGCACCCTGTCTGTACTATTATGGTCGGACGTGTTGGTGATTGGACCAAAGAAGCTGCAGAAACTCAAGGCATAAACTTGAGCCCAGAAGCTCTTGAATTAGCAGGTGTTAGCGTCATGAAAAATGCTTACACAATTTTCCAAGAAAAAGGCTACAGAACTACCTTGCTTGCAGCAGCTTACCGTTTCGACAATCAATGGTTAGACTTTGTCGGTGGTAATTTAGAAATGACAATCCCACACAAATGGATTAAAAAATTCAATGAAGGGGATTATAAGGTAGAATCACGTATTGATGTGCCCGTTGATCAAGCAATCATTGATGAACTCTTGCACGTTGATGATTTCAAAAAGATGTATCTTGCCGAAGGGATGAAACCAGAAGACTTTGTTCATTTAGGTGCTACACAAAAAACATTAACACAATTCTTTGGGGGCTATGATGAACTCCTTGTCATTATCCGTAAAGAACAATTAAAACAATAAGGAGGGTCTATGACAATTAAATTAACAATGGCCCAAGCATTGCTAAAGTTTCTCGATCAACAATATGTATCAATTGATGGAGAAGACCATAAATATGTAGACAGTATGTTTGGAATCTTTGGTCATGGTTGTGTATTGGGAGTTGGGCAAGGTTTGCAAGAACCTGGACAATCCATCAAATTTTACCAAGGTCATAACGAACAAAATATGGCACATGCAGCAATTGGCTATGCTAAACAAAAAAATCGTTTAGGAATTATTCCTTGTGTGTCATCAATCGGACCGGGTGCTTTAAATATGGTCACTGCAGCAGGAACAGCAACAGCCAATCGTATTCCATTACTTCTATTACCTGGTGACACCTTTGCAGACCGTCAACCAGACCCTGTTCTTCAACAAATTGAACAAGAATATAACGTCGGGATTACAGCCAACGATTCATTTAAAGCCGTATCAAAATACTTTGATCGCATCAATCGTCCTGAACAATTGATCAGTGCCATGATGAATGCAATGCGCACACTCACAAGTTTTAGTGATACAGGTGCTGTCACCATCGCTTTACCTCAGGATGTCCAGACCGAAAGTTATGATTATCCACGCTGGTTTTTTGACAAACGTGTTTGGTATATGGATCGTCCCATTCCAAGCGATCGTTCAATTAAAGAAGCAGCCGAAAAAATCAAAGAAGCAAAGAAACCCTTGATTGTTGTCGGGGGTGGTGTACGGTATAGTTTAGCTGGTGAAGCACTGAAAGACTTCGCAGAACAATTTAATATTCCAATGGGAGAAACACAAGCTGGTAAAGGCTTGCTTCCTTGGAATCATGAACTGATGCTTGGTGGAATCGGTGTCACGGGTAGCAAAGCAGCAAACGAAATAGCAAAAGAAGCAGATCTTATTTTAGCTGTAGGAACCCGTCTTGGTGATTTCACTACAGGATCAAAAGGCTTGTTTAAAGAGTCAGCAAACATCATCACTCTCAATGTGAATACGTTTGACAGTATAAAGATGAATGCTACCGCAATCGTCGGTGACGCTAAACTTGGTTTAGAAACTTTAGGAAAAGAACTTCAAGATTATAAATCAAGCTACACAGATGAAATTGTGAAAGCTAAAGAAGAATGGGACAGCATTGTGGATGCACTTTACAACCACAAACCAGGCTATGGCTTCTCGCAAACTCGAGCCTTAGGAATTATCAATGAGACTATTGCCAAAGATGCGATTGTTGTTGGATCATCGGGAAGTTTACCAGGAGATTTACAACGTGTATGGAGACCCTCGACACCGGAAACATATCATGTTGAATATGGTTTCTCATGCATGGGTTATGAAGTCAACGGAGCACTAGGTGTGAAGATGGCAGCCCCAACACAAGAAGTTTATACAATGTGTGGCGACGGTAGTTATCTGATGGGGCACAGTGAATTATTCACAGCAATCCAAGAAGGAATTAAAATTAATATAATCCTCATGGACAACCATGGTTGGGGATGTATTGAAAACCTACAAAACAACCAAGGGAGTGAATCATTCGGAACAGTCTTTAGATACCGAGATGAGAAAACAGATCAATTAAGTGGCGATTATGTCCCAATTGATTTCGCAATGAACGCCCAAAGTTTAGGTGCAAAAACCTATAAAATATACAATGAACAAGAATTACTTGCCGCTCTAGAAGATTCAAAAACACAAACTAGAGCATGCTTATTCGACATTAAAGTTCTGCCTAAGACAATGACAGAAGGTTATAGCTCTTGGTGGAGAGTTGGTGTGAGTGAAGTTACAGCGAATGATAATGTTCAAAAGAAATATGATGAAATGAAAGAAGCAGTCAAACAAACAAGAAAATATTAATTTGAAAAGATTGAGTCCTTAGAAAACTCAATCTTTTTTTGATATATTCCCCTTATTTGTCCTATATTAGGTATAAAAGCGCTTACATGAGTGATATTCTTTAGTCAGGAGGAATAAAATGAAGAAAATAATTTCAGTTTTATTAGTTACATTATTATTAACTGCATGTGGTGCAAAGAAAGAGGATGAGCAAAAGCTTGTTGTTTACTCACCAAACAGTGAAGGAATGATTAATGCTGTAATTCCTTTATTTGAGAATAAAGAGGGAGTTAAGGTTGAATTAATTTCTGCTGGTACAGGGGAATTGATTAAACGAATTGAATCTGAGAAAGCAAACCCGTATGGTGATGTTTTATTTGGAGGAACGTATACCCAGTTCTTATCAAACAAAGATCTATTCATGGATTATGTATCGACTGAAGATACGAATGTCGTGGATGAGTATAAGAACGATACAGGGTTCATTACTTACAACGTACTTGATGGTTCTGTTTTAGTTGTGAATAAAGAATTGACAGAAGATTTAACCATTGAAAGTTATGAAGACTTATTACAACCTGAATTAAAAGGAAAGATTGCGACAGCTGATCCTGCCAACTCATCAAGTGCTTTTGCTCAGTTAACTAATATTCTATTAGCCATGAGTCCTGACAAAGATTACATGAATGATGAAGCTTGGGACTATGTCGAAAAACTTGTTAAACAATGGGATGGCAAAATTCAATCAGGATCATCTTCAGTTTATAAATCAGTCGTTGATGGAGAAATGTGGGTTGGACTAACCTATGAAGATCCTGTTTCAAAATTAATTCAAGATGGAGCAAAAAACATTGAAATTGTTTATCCAAAAGAAGGAAGTGTTTTCTTACCAGCAGGTGCCGGAATAATTAAAGGAACTAAAAATGAAGAAAACGCTAAGAAATTCATGGACTTTATTTTAAGTGAAGAAGTTCAAACTATTTTTGGGTCAGATTTAACCAATCGACCTGTTAGAAAAGATGTGAAAACAGGTGATCACTTGAAAGATTACAGTACATTGCCATTAATCTTTGAAGACATGGAATATGTCACAGAACATAAAGAGGACATTGTAAAACGTTATACAGAATTATTTGCTAAATTACAAAACTAGGAGTGGATTAGGATGAGTGTTAATATATCAGTAAAAAACGCAATTAAACGTTATGGTGAAAACACTGTTATCCCTAATTTGTCTGTTGAAATCAAGGAGGGTGAATTTTTCACCCTCCTTGGTCCATCAGGCTGTGGGAAAACAACGTTACTACGAATGATTGCAGGATTTAATAGCATTGAAGGTGGAGATTTTTATTTTAATGAGGATCGAATAAACGACATGGAACCTTCACGTCGAAATATAGGAATGGTCTTTCAAAACTACGCTATTTTTCCTCATTTAACCGTGAGACAAAATATTGCCTTTGGGTTAACAAATAGAAAAGTTTCAAAAGATGAAATACAATTGCGAGTTAATGAAATTTTAAAAACCATGCAAATTGAAGACTTTGCAGATCGTTTGCCAGAAAATTTATCGGGTGGACAACAACAGCGTGTTGCCTTAGCTAGAGCAATCGTCATCAAACCGAATGTCTTGTTGATGGATGAACCTCTCTCAAATCTTGATGCTAAGTTACGCGTTGATATGAGAACAGCAATCAAAGAAATTCAACAAGATGTTAATATAACAACTGTCTATGTTACACATGATCAAGAAGAGGCAATGTCAGTCTCAGATCGTATTGCTGTGATGAATCTTGGTGAAATTCAACATGTAGGTACACCACAAAATATATACCATCGCCCTTCAAATGTTTTTGTAGCAACATTCATTGGTCGTTCGAATATTCTTGATGCTCAATTGCAACAGAATGATTTGATTTTGAACAATAATATTAAGCTATCGACAGATAAAATTGAGTTTACAAGTCATAAAGAAGATATGGATGTGAAAGTTTCAATTCGTCCTGAAGAATTCTATATCACTACTGAAAAGACATCATTGGTAGGAACAATAAAGACTAGCACATTCTTAGGACTTAATACCCACTATAGAATGGAATTAAACACAGGGGATATGGTCGATGTTGTGACTGAATCGTCCTTAAAGAACCACTACCAACCTGGTGATGTTGTTTATTTAGGGATCTCTAAAGAAAAGATAAATATTTATACTTCTGATGGCAAACTTAATCTTGTCGAAGGAGTGGTGAACGATGTTTACGAGTAGAAGTAAAAAAATAAACCTCGATTTTTGGAAAGTTAGTACTTTAATCATAATACTTTTATACGCAACTTTCTTTGTTTATCCAATTGCAAATTTATTAAAACAGTCATTTATTGATTCAAATACAAATGCAGTAACCTGGGCTAATTTTGGTAAGTTTTTCGGTCAGTCGTACTATTTCGGTACAATTCTAAATTCATTTAAAGTGACAGCACTTGCAACTATTTTGGCACTTTGTATAGGGGTACCTTTAGCTTATTTCACATCTGTTTATGAGATTAAGGGTAAAAAGGTTTTGAACGTTGTGATTATACTATCCTCAATGTCAGCTCCTTTTATTGGGGCTTATTCATGGATCTTGTTACTAGGACGAAATGGTTTGATAACTAAATTTTTATTGAATACATTTGGTTTGGCCATACCCGATATTTATGGGTTCAAGGGAATTCTATTAGTCTTGACCCTTCAATTATATCCTTTGGTATACCTTTATGTCCAAGGGGCTTTGGAAAATGTAGATAACACCTTATTTGAAGCATCAGAAAGCATGGGGATAACAGGATTTGAACGATTTAGACGTGTTGTGATTCCTTTAATCAAACCCACTATTTATGCCAGTGCTTTGCTAGTGTTTATGCGTGCATTCGCTGATTTTGGTACACCTATGTTGATTGGGGAAGGCTACAGAACATTTCCTCGCTTAATTTTTGATGAGTTTATATCAGAAGTGGGGGGAGATACAGGCTTTGCCTCTGCCATTTCAGTCATTGCAATTATCTTAACAACCGCATTTTTTCTAACACAACGCTGGTTGTCCAATCGAAATGAATTTGAAATGAGTGCATTACATAGTATTGAGCCAAAGAAAATGTCGAAAAAGATGGCTCCGTTTGTATACATTTTTACATATGGTGTTGTTGCATTATCTTATATGCCACAAATCTATGTATTTTATACGTCATTTCTAAAAACATCAGGTTTAATTTTCGTTGATGGTTACTCATTAGACAGTTATCGCCAAGCATTTACACGTCTTGGAAATAGTATCCAAAATACTTTCTTTATCCCTGGTATTTCACTGATAATAATTGTATTGTTAGCTGTATTAATTGCATATATCGCAGTTAGACGGAAGAATGCATTGACGGCTGCTTTAGATGCGGTAACGATGGTTCCTTACATTATTCCAGGAACTGTACTGGGTATAGCTTTATTAACAACTTTATCAAAAGGACCATTCTTTTTAACAGGAACCTATGCGATTATGATTATTGCCTTAGTGATTAGGCGACTTCCGTATACAACACGATCATCCGTCGCAATCCTACAACAAATCTCACCATCGGTCGAAGAAGCTGCTATTTCACTTGGTTCATCGCAATCAAAAACATTCTTTAAAATAACAGTTCCAATGATGGCACCTGGGGTTATTTCAGGGGCAATTCTAAGTTGGATTACTATGATTTCAGAGTTATCCACAGCCATTATTCTCTACACCGCCAAAACTCAAACATTAACAGTTTCAATCTATACGCAAGTTATACGTGGAAATTATGGAATAGCCGCCGCACTTTCAGCAATTCTTACAACACTAACAATTATCTCACTTCTAATCTTTATGAAGATATCTAAAGGTAAAAATGTAAGTATTTAGGTATAATAGATATATGGAAAACAAAACGACAACATTTGAGAAAAAAATAAAGGATACATTCATTCAATATGGACGTATCCCTTTTTTGGTTGTAGCAGGTATGGTTTTAGTTTTATTTATTATATTCTACGGTTATACAAGAATATATCGAGTTTATAGTGTTAAGCAAACAATTAATCGAGAAATTTCAACATCACTGACTAAAATAAGAAAAAATGGTTTAAGCACGACTAATTCGGTTTATCAAAACTTATATAAGTTAAGATCCGATATATCGGATGGACTACAAGTAATTATTTACGATAAAAACTTTGATGTACAAGCTATTAGTCAACCATCTCTAGAAGGAAGTGACTATTTAAAGATATTTAATCGTGTAATTTTATCAAATCAAGAAATCAATGAATGGAATACAACAGTTTATCGTCCGATCGACAGTGATCAAAGTTACCTAGTCTACAGTTATAAAAATCATCAATCTTATTACATGTATTTTATTCCCAATATTAAGTCACTTCAACCTCTCGATATGATTCAAAATGATCTAGTTATAAGTGATACTTTCGATAATGTATTTGCATCAACTAGCCAAGAATTTATGTCCAATACACATAAAGTCAATCTCGAAAAAGATAATGGATACAAACTAGTCCGAAAACCTATTGATCATAATTTAGTTGTTTATTTTTACTTAAAGAACAATTTTTACTCGGTCATCATGATGATCGTTTCTTTGTCTTTGCTTATAACATATGGTCTGATGAAAAAACTTAATGAAAAGTATGCAAAGAGAATAGGTGAAGATTTTAGCTATTCTATAAAACAATTACACGAAGCTGTTAAAGAGATGGAGTCAGGTAATATCGAAACCTGTGTTAATATAACGTCAAACGATGAATTTAAAGACTTAGGAATCGCATTCAATCGTATGAATCAAAGACTGAATGAATTAATTACCAGAAATCAAAGACTCTTAGTTTTAAATAAAGATGCGGAAATCAAGCAACTAGAAGCCCAGTTCAATCCACATTTCTTATTTAATACACTAGAAACCATTAAGTACCTTGTCGATGATGATCCTGAGTTAGCGAGTGAATTAATCGTGAAAACAACCATTTTACTAAGGTATAGTATCAACGATAATGATAAAGACATAAAATTTTCTGATGACCTTGAGTATATTAAGAAATACTTAGAGATACATAAAACAAGATTACAAGAACGATTTACTTATACGATTGATATTGATAAAGAAGTACTTGATCTTAAACTTCCCAAACTATTACTACAACCCCTCATTGAAAACAGTCTAAAGCATGGCTTCCACAATAAAATGAATTTAGAATTAAATATTACAGCTTATCTTCTAGATGGAGATTTATACATTTATGTTATTGATGATGGTGGCGGAATGCATCCTCAAAAAGTGGAAGAACTCAATAATTACGATCATATAAATGATCACAATCAAGGGTATGGAATAAAATCAGTCATCCAACGAATAAAATTAACCTATGAAGAAAATGCTCAGTTCAAAATATACAGTGATCAACAAAATACAATCGTTGAAATTGTAATAAAAGGAGGATTAAATGTTATATAAAGTTTGTATTGTAGAAGACGAAGCTATTATACGAAAAGGACTCATTCGTTCCATCGATTGGGAAAAAGAGTCCCTTGAGTTAGTAGGCGAAGCAAGTAATGGTAAAGAAGCATTAACGACTATCGCCAATACTTATCCTGATATTATTTTGCTCGACATAAATATGCCCATCATGGATGGTATCGAATTATTAAAAGCACTTCCAGAGAATACATACTCTATTGTCATTTTAAGTGGCCATTCAGAATTTAAATATGCGCAACAAGCAATTAAATTTGGCGTCGTCGATTACCTTTTAAAACCAATAGAAAAGGAACAACTATCAAGAACTCTTGATAAGGCAAAACAACGATCAGACAAGTTAAAAAACCTAACACAACCCAAAGAAGATCGATACCAAATTTTATCTAAGGTCGATAAAACAGTATCCATCACTTTATCAAAATCATTACAACATATCGAAGAGAACTACCAAGCTAAAATAACATTAGAAGACTTAGTCGAGGTAACAGACAAAAGTACAACATCCATCAACTCACGCTTCCAACAACACCTAAATATGACATTCAACGAGTACTTAACTCTGTTTAGAATTCAAAAGTCAATCGACCTCATTAAACTCCATGAATACAGGATGTACGAAATAGCAGAGATGGTAGGCTATAATGATTACAAATATTTCAATCAAGTTTTCAGTAAGGTTGTAGGGGTTCCACCCAAGATTGTGAAGATGTATTATTCAACCGGGAAATGATGGTATAATTATTTTGAGGGGTGAAATTATGGAGAATATTAATTTTAAAAATAAACGAAGTTTTCTTAATAACATAGAAAAAATTATTTTGATTGGAGGCCCAATATCCTATTTTATAACAAAAGTGTACTTGCATTTTTTTTACTTCAAGATTGGCGCATCTTTACAAATTATAGAATCAGACAAGCATGTAATGATTAATTTTTTGTTGACGTTTAGTGTATTTGTATTATTCGGGATACTAATGAAGAAAATAGATGAATCGACATGGAGGAAAGCAAGAAGAGTACTCTCAATTGATGAAAAATCCCAGAATAAGAAATCAATTGCGGAACGAATTATTCAATCAATCTACACATCAAATTATGGAGTGTTTTTTCTTTTTACTTTAACTTTTTTGTCAAAAATATCATCGTTCAAATTAAAAGTGATTTCTGCTTTGATAATGATTCTTAGCGTATTTTTAAACTATCGATCAATTATCAAGATTATGATTAAAATTGACGATAAAGAGGAGAACAAACTATTTAAAATACTACTAATAACTTTTTACTGTATCGTTGTATTGCTAATAATAACATTTAGAAATAATGGTTATGTAATTATTGTTTTTTATTGCTTATTGATTCAAATTTCGTTGGCGTCAGTGTTTTACTGTGTTTTCCTTTCACTGGAAGAAGTAAAGTCACTTGAAGTGGATACGACTTATACTCTAAATTTAAAATCACTGTCTGTATTCTTTTTAATAGCAGTTGTCATACTGCCTGGATCAATAGGATATATGCACGCATCTTTGGCATTGCCAGGAATGAGAGTATTTTCTAAATATAATATCTTGCTTGCTGAAAATGATGAAAAATATTTAATTTTAAAAAATACTGATAATTATTTTTTAGTCACTGAATTGAAATGTTCAGAAGATAATAATGAGATAAAATGTAGTCAAAAAATAGATACAAGTATGTTAAGATATGTAGAGAAAACTGAGTATCCGATTATGAAAACAACCGTAAATTGGTTAGATGAATAAAGAAGTAGGAGGGTGAGTTATTTGAAGAGAATTGAAGTATCAGCAGCAGTAATATTACAGGATGACAAGATCTTAGTAACAAAACGAATCGGTGAAGAATTTGATGGTCAATGGGAATTTCCAGGTGGAAAAGTTGAAGCAGGAGAGACACATGAAGAAACGGTAATTAGAGAAATCAAAGAGGAATTATCAGTAGATATAAAGGTAAATCAATATTTTGACACAATTACTTATCAATATGATTCATTTCATTTAACTATGCATTTGTTTTTTTGTGAAATAAAATATGGAGAATTAGTACTAAACGAGCACTCTGATGCAAAATGGTTAATGATTGATGAATTATCAGGGTTAGACTGGGTACCTGCTGATATACAAATAGTAGACTTACTTAAGAATTCAAAATATCTCAAAGAAAGAAAAGAAAACCGAATCCTTGTTTTTTAAGGAACGGTTTTCTTTTCTTAGTTATTGACGATAAAATCGTAAATGTCCTCTCTCACAGGAGTTCTTAGTTCAAATTCAATATTAACAATAGGCAATTCGTTGTTCCCGTCTATAATCGTTGTTTGTTCAAATGCAACTGGATCCATTTCACCTAGATAGTAGAAAACACCTTTTTCAGTATCCTCTTTTTGTACAAATAACTGGGCTGGAATATTCATATCCATTGCTTCTTGAAGTTGAAGTACTTCATTAGATTCAAGTGTTCTTCGGTTCTTTGTTTGCCAAGCAAAAGAACTTGGGGAGATAAAACCATCATTATACTTAATTGAATCAGAAATATCTTCTTTTTTGTGATAAGTAACATAAATTGGAAATGTATTGTATTTAAAACGGTAACCATAGATTACGCCTTTTTCATCGGTATGCCAATTAAATAATCGACACATTTCTTTTTTTGTATACTTTTCATACAAAACCATATTTGAAGAAACCAAAGTATCTGAATATTTGAGCTTATTTCTTTTCTTAGAAAATTCAATAATATCAAGGAATTGATTTTTGAATTCATTGTTATATTCAAGACTATTTTGTAAGTCGCTATTAAATGAAATACTATTTTCAGTAAAAACTATTGGAGAAATAATACCGTATTTTTTTATGTCATTGGCAACAAAGAAAGACAAATTAAATAAATGATAGAGAGATTCTCGTACTGCTTCATTAGGAAACATTAATTTAAACTGTTTATGTGTAATGGATTGATTATTGATTAGGCTTTCTAATAAAACTATTTCATCTAACCTCATTCCATTTAAAAACTCAAGTGTAATCATAGACAAGAATTGATTTTCATAGGTAGAAATATTACTTTTATAATTCTTGTCAATTTTTTGTAAAAAGTCATTGTAGGTGTTAAATGAAGGGTTTTTAAAGATTACTAGAGGATCAATTGAATCATGGTTTATAAAATCAACTAAAGTCGGTATTTTTCCTAATCTATTTTTAAGAAGTGAGTATTGCTCTTTAAGATGTCTCATTGTTGAAAAGTTTTCCTGATTGACAGCTTTGTAGATTCTTTCTTTTGAAATTTGATCAAAGTCCATCGTTGAGGCTCCAGGCAATTTAGAGTTACCCTCGATCAGAAATTCTTTAATTGTGTCCTTGTTATAACTTTTATCTCCAGAAAGAGCGATAGGGATGAAAAAATTATTCTTATAGTTGCCTATAAAATCAATAATAACAACATAATCTTTGTTAGGGAATTTTCTTAATCCTCGACCAAGTTGCTGAACAAATATTATTGCAGACTGTGTTGGTCTAAGCATCACAATCTGGTTGACTTCAGGGATATCAATACCCTCATTGAATATATCGACAGTAATTATATAATCAAGTTTGCCTGTTTCTGAAGTTAGTTCTTCAATTGCTGCTTCGCGTTCCCACTGGGAATTTTTACCGGATAATGCGATCGTATTTAATCCTTGTAGATTAAGTTTTTTTGAAAGAATTTCAGCTTCTTCGTTTCTACTTACAAAAATTAATCCCATTAAGCGACTGCCAGAATAACCATAATATTCGGTGTTTTCAATTATATGTTGAACTCTTTGGTCATCGGTAAGCAGGTTAAAATCTGAAAATTCATCGATCGACTCATTATTTAGGGTTAAATCATTGACACCAAAGTAATGGAAAGGACATAGCATATTTTCTTCAAGAGCATCATTCAGCCGTATCTCATAAGCCAAGTTATAATCAAATATTTCAAAAATATCATAATTATCACTACGTTCAGGTGTAGCGGTCATGCCAAGTAAAAAGTTTGGTGTAAAGTAATTAATTATTTTTAAATAAGATTTAGCCGCTGAATGATGAGCTTCATCAATTACAATATAATCAAAGTGTTCTTTAGAGAATTTATTTAAAGTGTTATCTCTAGATAAAGATTGGATTGTGGTGAAGATATAATCCTTATTGTAATCGCTACAAGATCCTGAAATCAGACCATATGATTTTTCAGGCATAATACGTTTAAAGCTTTCTAGAGCGTCTTTCGCAATTTGTTCTCTGTGTACCACAAATAACATTCTTTTAGGTTTCGCGTTTTTTACATCGAAAGCAGACAAGTATGTCTTACCGGTACCAGTTGATGAAATAAGTAGAGCTTTATTTTTTTGTTTATCGCGTAAGTTCTCCAAATTTCTAAGGGCTTCGGTTTGCATTGTATTTGGAATAATATGCCCTGGCTTGTTTAATTTAACATCTAGAGTCGGTTTTATATAACTTTTTTCATATTCAGTAATCCATTCATCAGTTAATACGGTTGCATTATTCCAAGAACGATAAAATTCTTCGAGTGAATCTTTGACAATACGACCCGAATTCAGAGAACTTAGTTTAATATTCCATTCATTGTTTTGAGTGAGAGCTGTTTGGGTAAGATTGGAACTACCAAGAATTAAATTGTAATGATCTTTCTTTGCAAAGATATATCCCTTGGAATGAAGAGGTTTTTCATCGTACACACGAACTTCAATGTTAGGATAACTCAAGAGTTTTCTAAAAGTTTTTGGATCATTGAACTCAAGATAACTAGAGGTCAAAATTTTTCCATTAACATTCCGGTTTACGGTTTCTTTCATTTGGTTTGCAAGAGTAGTCAAACCACCTTCTGTAATAAATGCAACAGAAAACAAAAATTCTTCACACGTTGACAGTTCATTTCGAAGGTTAGTCAAGACCTTTCGATTCCAGTTTGAATCGTTTGTTAATAACTCAGTTTGAAAAGTATAATCGGATGAGTGATTGTGATCAATGTGAGAAGTATGCAAACTTGTTAAAATTTCTCTAGAATTTTTCATAATAATCCCCCTTTTAATAACAATTATACCAGAAAGGATTTAAACATGAATAGCGTGAACGACAAAGTCTTGATAAAAACGTGAGAGCTATAATTTAAAACAAGATTTCAAAATAAATACAACAAACTGTATCTAATATGAGACAATATGTAAGGGCTATCTAAAAACATCAAAGCTATAAGCTCTAATCAGAATAAACACTCATTAATAAATACTTATTAAACGGTGAACAATGCGAAATGGCTTGACAATATTGAAATAATATTATAAATTATAAATAGTTAGTTAGGCATTCTAACAAATAGAAAGAGGAGTGATTCTAATATCAAAATAATTAAAGTTAATGTGTTGAAAGTAGTCAAATTTAAGTAGTTGATATAATAAGTTTGAAAAAACTGATAAAGGAGAAAATTATGGGTAAATTCAGAATTAAAACAGTATTTATACTAATGGTTTCAAGTTTATTAATTTTATCTGGATGTCAAAAAAAAGATGAGGGTGTAACTGTTGATTTATTTAATATTAAAGTAGAGACAGCACCACAACTTGAAGAGTTAGCAAAATTATATGAAAAACAACACGAAGGAACCAAAATAAACATTACTACAGTTGGAGGCGGTGAAGATGCCGCGGCTGCATTACAAGCAAAGTTTTCATCAGGAGATGAACCATCTATCTTTATGTTGGAAGGGACGTCAAGTGCTGATAAATGGCAAGACAAATTGTTGGAACTTAATGAATTTAAGCTTAATGAATTAGTTTTTCCAGGTTTTGCAGATGCAGTGACTCTGGATGATAAAGTATTAGGAATGCCAGTTAATTTAGAGGGATACGGTTTATTGATCAATAAAGAATTATTTAAAAAAGCAGGAATTGATTATGAAACCATTGATTCATACGAGGCGTTTGTTTCTGCTGTAGAAACATTAGATAGTAAAAAAGAAGATTTGGGAATAGAAGCAGTCTTTGGATTCAGTGGGAAAGAACATTGGGTTGTCTCACAGTATAGTGCTGCATTTATGGCTCCGGAATTTGATAATGATATCATAAATGCATTTAATGCTAAAGAGTTAGATATGAAATACAGTGATGATTTTAAAAACTATACAGACTTGATTAATAAATATAATCTTCAACCAATTTTAAATATTGATTATAGTACATCGGTCGAAGAGAAATTCATTGGTGAAAAAGTTGCGATAATTCATCAAGGTAATTGGATTGAACCAACTTTGAATAGCATGAGTGAAGAATTTGCTGCTGATAAGTTAGCAATTGTTCCAACATTTGTTGGAGATTACAAACCTAGAATAGTTGTTGGACCACCGTTTTATTGGGGTATTAACAAAACAAAAGATGAAAAAATTATTGAAGCAAGTAAAGATTTCTTAGAGTGGATGTATACGAACGAAGAAGCCAAAAAGATGGTCGTGAATGAGTTTAAATATATTCCAGCATACTCAAGTTTTGAGGAAGATAATGACATGAGTCCTCTTGCAAAAGAAATTTTAAAATATGTTAGTGATGGAAATACAGTGCCTTGGATTCATAATGGTTATCCTGATGGATATGGTCAGACGATTATGTTCCCAGAAATTCAAAAATATTTTGATGGTCAAGTTTCGTGGGATGAATTCGAAACTACGATGAAGACAAAGTGGCAGGAGGAAAGGGGGAAATAATTTGAAAGGATTAATTTCTAAAAAAGAATTTAATTTATTCATTTTCCCAACTTTATTACTGATTGGAATTACAATAATCCTTCCTTTCATGACTGGAGTTTATTATTCTTTAACTGAATGGAACGGAAATAAAGTAACAGCATTCTTAGGTTTAAAGAATTATCTAAATGTATTTAGGGATACTAAATTTTGGAATAGCATGATATTTACATTCAAGTTTACTATTGCGAGTACGATATTAATGAATGTTATAGGACTTGGTTTAGCTTTAATTGTGACAAGAAAACAATCTAAAATGAATAATTTAATCAAATCAATTTATTTTATGCCAAATTTAATTGGTGGTATTATTTTAGGGTTTATTTGGCAATTTATTTTCATTAAAGCGTTTAATTCTTTGGGAGATGTAACAGGATTAGCATTCTTAAAAGATTGGTTGTCTACACCAACAACAGGTTTCTGGGGACTCGTTATTCTTTATGTCTGGCAAATGGCTGGTTACATAATGCTAATATACGTATCTTTTATTAATAACATTTCCCAAAGTGTTATTGAAGCAGCAAGGGTAGATGGTGCTTCTGCATGGACAACTTTTTGGAAAATTAAGTTACCTCTACTAGCTCCAGCTTTAACCGTTACGCTGTTTCTTTCGTTATCTGGAGCGTTTAAAGTTTACGATCAAAATATGGCATTAACAGGGGGTGGACCCTATGAATCGACTCAGATGGTAACCATGAATATTTATAATGAGGCTTTTGTAAAACAAAACATGGGATATGCTCAGAGTAAAGCCGCCGTCTTTTTACTAGTTGTAGCCATGGTGTCCTTTATACAGATTTATATAACTAGAAAAAAAGAAAAGGAGTTATGATGAAAAAAATAAAAAAATACATACTGGGATTATTTGTATTTCTAATAACAACTCTATGGTTGTATCCGTTTTACTTAATAATTATTAACTCTTTTAAAACAAAATCTGAGATATTTCAAAATACATTGTCAATTCCTAAAGTCTTTACTCTAAGTAACTATGTTGTAGCATTTGAGAAATTGGATTTTATTAAATCTACACTCAATTCTTTTGGAATAACGATATTATCATTACTTGGAGTAGTCTTGTTCTCGTCAATGTGCGCCTATGCTTTATCACGACGTCCATCCAAAAGAAGTGACAGAATATACTTTCTTATCGCAATGGGATTACTCGTTCCTTTTCAAGGGATAATGATTCCATTAATTAGTATATTTGGGAAAGCTAATATGCTCAATAGAGTAGGATTAATCATTATGTATTATGGATTGGCCAGCAGCATGAGCGTTTTCCTGTATTATGGTGCACTTCAAGGGATACCTAAATCAATTGATGAGGCGGCTAAGATTGACGGTGCATCAACATGGCAGGTCTTTTATAGAGTGATTTTCCCGATGCTGAAGTCAACAACTATCACAATTATAGTCTTGAATTCAATTTGGTTTTGGAATGATTATTTACTTCCATCACTTGTAATTAATAAACCTGGAATGTATACATTACCATTAAAGATGTTCTATTTCTTTGGGGAATTCTCAAAGCAGTGGCATTTAGCACTTGCTGCTTTAGTTATTGCAATTATTCCGATTATTATATTGTTTGTTAAAGCACAAAAACATGTTCTTGAGGGAATCACTGAAGGTGCTGTTAAATAGATTATAGACTTAAACGTTAAAAAGGAGATAAAATGAAATTTACTGATGGATATTGGCTGATTAGAGATGAATTTGAAATGCATTACTCTGAGCAACTACGGGACTATACAATTCTTGATGATTCGTTAGTTTTATATGCGCCGTTTAAAAAAATAACTCATAAAGGAACAACATTAAATATTGGGATGTCTATGATTACAATAGACAGTCCAGCTGATGATGCAATAAGAGTAAGGATGAAGCATTTTGAAGAATTATTTGATCCTCGTTATGAAATTAAAGAAAACAAAACTAATGTTAACATTCAAGACAATAAGAATGAGATAGTGTTTAAAACAGGATTGAGTGAGGTTAGAATTGCTAAAGGTGAAAACTTTAACTTGAAATTCTTCTATGATGGTGAACTAAAGACTGAATCATTATATCGATCTCAGTCATACATTAAAGAAAAAAATGGAAAAAACTATTATAGAGATCAATTATCAATTGCACCTGATGAATTGATATATGGACTTGGAGAACGATTTACTCCATTTGTAAAAAATGGTCAGGTAGTTGATATTTGGAATGAAGATTCAGGTGCAAGTAGTGAACAAACTTATATTAATATTCCATTTTACATTTCAAATAAATCTTATGGTGTATTAGTTAATGATAAGAGAAAAGTATCTTTTGAAGTTGCATCTGAGGATGTAGCTAAAGTACAGTTTAGTGTTGAAGGTGAATCTTTAGAGTATTGTGTCATTTTGGGTGATACGATGAAAGAAACCCTTCAAACATATACAGACCTGACAGGTAAGCCTAGTTTACCACCTGCTTGGTCATTTGGACTTTGGATGTCTACATCATTTTGTACAGATTATCAGGAATCAACAGTATTGAAATATATAGATCAAATGATTGAAAAAGAAATTCCGTTTGAAGTATTTCATTTTGATTGCTTCTGGATGAAGGAATTTGAATGGATGAGTTTTGAATGGGATAGTCAAGTTTTCCCAGATCCTGAAGGTCTGATCAAAAAAATTCATGACAGAGGAAAAAAAGTTTGTGTGTGGATTAACCCTTATATTGGACGTAAAGCTAAAGTGTTCAATGAATTAAATGAAAAAGGATATTTATTAAAAAAACAAGATGGAAATGTCTGGCAATGGGATATGTGGCAATCAGGGATGGGCATTCTTGATTTCACAAATCCTGATGCAGTCAAGTGGTATCAAGATAAACTCTCTGAGTTGATTGATATTGGAGTAGATTCTTTTAAAACTGATTTTGGCGAGCGAATACCGACAGAAGATGTTATTTATAATAATGAAGTAGATCCAATTCATATGCATAATTATTATAGTTACTTATACAATAAAGCTGTATTTGAATTATTAGAAGAAAGACTTGGTGAAAACGAGGCATTGGTTTTTGCTAGATCAGGTGCGGTAGGTTCTCAAGAGTTCCCTGTACACTGGGGTGGTGATAATCTCTCGGAATTTACATCTATGATTGATTCACTACGAGGTGGTTTATCGTTAATGATGTCTGGTTTTTCATATTGGAGTCATGATATTGGGGGCTTTGAAGACAACACTACAGAAGAAATATACCAGCGATGGACCCAATTTGGATTGTTATCAACACACAGCCGTTACCATGCAAATATTGAGTATAGGATGCCTTGGTTGTATGGTGAAAAGTCGGAAGAAGTTACAAGAAAATTTGCGAGTTTGAAAAATACGTTGATGCCTTATCTATATTCTTCTGCAG
The DNA here is from genome assembly GCF_009828835.1 of Erysipelothrix urinaevulpis. Lineage (GTDB taxonomy): Bacteria > Bacillota_I > Bacilli_A > Erysipelotrichales > Erysipelotrichaceae > Erysipelothrix > Erysipelothrix urinaevulpis. The sequence goes on along the minus strand of NZ_WTTB01000003.1, from coordinate 190,334 downwards.
TTGAATCTAGTGTTTATGGAATTCCTATGATGAGGCCTATGGTACTTGAATTCCAAGATGATCTAGGAACTCACTATTTAGACAAACAGTATATGATTGGTGATAGTCTTTTAGTTGTACCTATTTTTAAGGAAGGCGGAAATGTAGATTATTATCTTCCGAAAGGAAAATGGTATAATATTCTAACAAATAAGCAATATGACAATTCCGTTGGGGTGTGGATCAATGAGACTTATAACTATAATCAAATGCCATTATTAGTTAGGGAAAACTCAGTTATTATTCATGGTAAGCAGGATGAAACATGCTACAGCTATAATGAAGATGTTGTCGTGCATGTTTATAATCCTCACGAAGGATATCAAGAACACATCTTTAAATATCCAGAATTTGATATAAAAATTGAGGTAACGAATTTAGATGGAGAAATACTTGTCAATTGTACTGGTTTATCAAACTATGAAGTTATAATATATAATGATAAATAAATCATTGAAGTAATAAATCATTCAAAAAACCCTACAATTGTAGGGTTTTTTGATCGTGGAAAGGTTACTCAGGTGTTATGAGTTATACAAAATTCAAATTATGAATTTGATTTTGTATTAACTGTTAATATTTGTCGCAATTATCTAAAAAATAGTTAATTGAGAATAAACATGCTCCGTATGCTGAAGCATCTTTAGAAAAAGGAGAATCGATAATTTCAATGTTTTGAATAAAAACATTAGTTATTTTACTTGTAATAATATTAGAAATATCAGGAATAATAGAACTAATGTTGCTTACAAGATACATTTTAGGAATATCATACAGAAGGAAAAAATTATTAATACCAATTGCTAAGACATCAGTAAAGTTAGTAATTAAATCGATTGTTTCACTATCGCCATTATGGAAATCATCTGCAATATTTTTCACAGATGCATTACTCAAGTTCTTGATTTTTTTATAATCATTAATAAGTGCTTTTTCAGATATATATTGTTCAAGACATCCCTTGTTTCCGCAAATACAGTCTCTTCCATTGGGATAAACAATCGTATGTCCTAATTCACCTGCCGCACCAGAAAAACCATAATAAATTTGATGGTCAAATATGATTCCGGAACCAACACCTGTTCTTAATGTAATTGAAGCAGAATTAGACTCCGAATATTCAAATGAATGAGCAAATGCTGCAAGATTAGCTTCATTTTCTAACAATATTGGGAAACTAAAATGATTGTTTAAATTTTCAAGATCTAAAACGTTATAATTTGGTGTGAAAATAATTTTATTGTCAAAAGTTGTTCCTTGAACAGAAATGGTGCAGGCGAGTACTTTCTTTTTGTTTTTGTTTATCTCTGTAAGGATTTCAAAAATTTGATTGTAAAGATTTACCTTATCTGAACTCTTTTTGTCTTTCGTTATTAAATCACCATTTAAATAGCATTGTCTATATCGAATTGAGTTTACACCGATATCGATACCGATAACTGTTCCAAATTTGTGATTAAACTCTAGTAAAATTGGTCTTCGACCACCGACATCCGTACTATTTCCGCTTCCAGTCTCCAGTATAAATTTTTTGTTGATTAATTCTCTAGTAATTTCTGAAACACTTGCTTTATTTAATCCGGTTTGCACAGAAATCTCAGCTCTTGAGATGGGTTGGTTCGTATAGATATAATTGAGAATACTCTTAACATTAGCTAAACGAACATTACTCTTGCTTAGGTACATAAATTCATCTCCTTTTTATTTGTTATTTAATGTCCTTACTTGACATTTTATCACAATTGGTTTAAATTATAAATAGTTAGTTAAGTTTTCTAACAAACTTAAAAAGGAGGAAGTAATGTATTTCGATAAAATTGATAAAGTGAAATTTGAAGGTGTTGATTCAACGAATCCATATGCATATCGATACTACGATAAAGAAAAGTTGGTATTAGGTAAAAGAATGGGCGATCATTTACCGTTTGCGATAGCGTATTGGCATACTATGACTAATGGTGGAGACGATCCTTTTGGAGATTCTGTAAACAAACGAAATTGGTATGGTGACAATGAGTTAGATACTGCTAAAAAAAGAGTGGATGCTTTTTTCGAGTTGTTAGTCAAATTGGATGTAGAATACTTTTGTTTCCATGATGTTGATATAGCTCCTCAAGGTAATAACTTACAAGAATTCATGTCCAATTTAGACGTGATGACAGACATTATAAAAGAAAAGATGGATGAGACAGGAATTAAGCTATTATGGAATACAGCAAATGTATTTACCCATCCTCGATTTGTCAATGGTGCAGCGACATCACCAAATGCAGACGTCTATGCCTATTCAGCAGCCCAAGTTAAAAAAGGCTTAGATATTAGTAAAAAGTTAAATGGAAAAAATTATGTATTTTGGGGTGGACGTGAAGGTTACGAAACACTCTTAAATACAGATATGGATTTAGAAGAAAAAAATTTAGCTAGTTTTTATAAGATGGCAATTGATTATGCAAAGAGTATTGATCATCTTCCGCAATTTCTATTAGAACCAAAACCAAAAGAGCCGACGAAACATCAATATGACTTTGATGCAGCGACAACATTATCATTTCTTCAAAAGTATGACTTGATGGAATATTTTAAACTAAATCTAGAAGCTAATCATGCAACGTTAGCTGGTCACACATTTGAACATGAAATTCGAGTTGCAGCGATTAATAATTCGTTGGGTTCAATTGATGCAAATCAAGGTGATTTGTTATTAGGGTGGGATGTTGATGAATTCCCTACTAATGTTGCCGATACAACTCTTGCAGTTTATGAAATTATACGTGCTGGTGGTTTAGGAGTAGGTGGAATAAACTTTGATGCCAAGGTCAGAAGAAGTTCTTTTGAGATGGAGGATCTAGTGCTTGCACATATTGCTGGAATGGATACGTATGCAAGAGCCTTATTATCAGTTGAAAAAATTATTGAAGATAAGTTTTTTGAAAAAATATTAGAGAAACGATATCACTCATACAATAATGGAATAGGTAAAAAAATAATCGATGGAGAAACAAATATTCTTGAGTTATATGAGTATGCTTTAGAACTAAACGAAATAGAAAACGATTCTTCACATATTGAATATGTAAAATCCAAATTGAATGATTATTTGGTTTAGGTTATAGTATGAAATATGTACTTGGAGTAGACCTAGGAACTGGGTCATTAAAGGGGACTGTTTTAAATGAAAAAGGTCAAATAGTTATTACAGAAAGCAGTTCTTATGACACTTTTAGCAAAAAAATAGGATATAGTGAGCAAAATCCTAACGATTGGGTAATTGCATTTGAATCAGTAGTAAAAAAAATTATTAATAGAATTGATAATTTTAGTGATAATTTATCTTCAATTGCTGTAGCTGGACAAATGCATAGTTTAGTTTTACTCGATCAAGACGATAAAGTTATTCGACCAGCAATTTTATGGAATGATGTTAGAACGAGTGATGAATGTGAAGAAATAAATTCAAATCTTGATATTGTAGACATTACAGGAAATGTAGCACTTGAAGGCTTTACCTTACCAAAAATATTATGGCTTCAAAAACATGAGAAAGAAAATTGGGAAAAAGTAAGTAAAATAATGCTTCCCAAAGATTATCTCGTCTATTATTTGACAGGTGAATTTACGATGGATTATTCAGATGCTAGCGGAACATTGTTGATGGATATGACGAAGAAAGATTGGAGTTTAGAAATACTAAATACTTATAATATTGATATAAATAAAGTACCGAAATTATTAAACTCAAGTGAAGTAGCTGGAAAACTCAAAAAATCAGTTAAAGATAACCTTTCCTTATCTGGGAGTATTAATGTTTGTGCGGGAGCTGCTGATAATGCATCAGTCGCTTTAGCGACAGGAATTAATGATTCTGAAACAGGTATGTTAAGTATTGGGACATCAGGAGTATTGTTAGTAAATAATCATTTTTACATGAACAAAAGAAATAAGAATATCCATAGATTTGTTCATTCAAGCTCAGATAAAGAATATTCAATGGGCGTTACACTTGCGGCAGGCTCTAGTTTAACTTGGTTAAAAAACACTTTTTTTGAGAATGAAACAATTGAAGAAATGATTGAATATGCCCAAGCAAGTAATACAGGATCAAACGGACTTATATTTACACCGTATTTAAGTGGCGAAAGAACACCTCACTTAGATTCAAAAATTCGAGGTACGTTTGTTGGAATCGATCAAACACATAAAAAAGGAGATTTTGTTAATGCTGTATTAGAAGGAGTTGTATTTTCTTTAAGAGATACTTACGAGATTCTTAAAACAGAGAACATATTTCTAAACCAGCTTGTATCAGTGGGTGGAGGAGCTAAAAGTGATTATTGGTTACAAATACAAGCTAATATATTTAATCTTCCCATAAAGACGTTGAAACAAGAAGAAGGACCAGCATTTGGAGCTGCCATCATTGCTGCAGTAAGTGAAGGTTGGTATTGTGATTATGATTCAGCAATTAAAGATTTGGTAAAACTGTCAGAAAAAACTGTTTATCCAGAGAAAGAAAAAGTGATTATATATGATGAGATTTATCGAGTGTATAAATCTATTTATGGAAACACAAAAGAACTTAATAATTCATTATCGAAGTTAAGATAAGCGAAAATGGAAATGAAGGAAAAACTTATTATAATGGAATTGATATAATTCTATTGATTTAGAGAAAAAAAAGAAACTAGGATGAAGTTAACCGTTACTTGACGAAAAGGTTGTTATCCTAGTTTTTTTTATTCGATGGTAAATTTATCATTTATATTTTTTCTTTAGGTATGGGATTAAGTTCGTCACAAAATATCAGACGTTTTTTTTATTTTTTTTGACAGATATTCATATGCTTCTGTCTTGATATGCAGTCCATCAACGTAGAATTCTTTTTTTATACTTCCATCAGAATTTTTCATGGCTGAATTTAAATCGATGAATTGAGCTTTGGTGTGGACTAAATGTTCTTGAACTTCTTTGTTAATGATATCCACAAGGTCATTATTTCTGATGCCCTTACCTGTTGCTTGGTAGCTTTCAAGTTCGTCTAAGCAAGGGAGTGTTGAGATTACATAAAGTTTAGCGTCGGGTAAGCATTGTTGTAATATCAACATGATTCTAACAATCTTCCAAGCAATTTCTCTTGGGCTAACCATACTAGTTCCTCCCAGATCATTGGTTCCGATATGGAGGAAGACTTGATTGGGTTCGAATTTAACGACGAGTTCATCAAGTAGGTGCTCTAAAGGAGCGCTGCTCATCCCACTAATTCCATTGTTGATGATTGGGAAATGATTAGGTATGTGTTCTACGAGTGAGTCTCCAAAAAAAAGTGTTTGGTTTTTAGGTGTTTCTTTTTGCTTTTTGATAATGTTTAAAATTTTGATAAGTGCGCCTTCTCTGAATTGGTACTTATCAATGTTGTAGGGCATATTGAGTTTCATAAGATCATCCTTTCGTTGACATTATAGATATTATTTTCAAAAAAGACAAGTATGAAAATATTTTTTAAAATTGGAGTTATGAAAGATGTGGCGTAAACAGTGGGGTTTTAAGACTTCCCTTTACATTGAAAATAATTACCACTAAAATAACTGTTGAAAATTGTTTTCTCTCGTGATAGACTTTTTTTGGAAAGGGGTTTCAGATGGAAGAGAAGTCATTCATGTTAATGGGGTTTGCCGGATCGATAAAAGCGTTAAGCTTTGATTCCTTTGACGCAGCTCTAGATAAAGATTATACAAAAGCTCATGAATTATTAGCTGAAGCAGATCAGTTGATTGCGGAAAGTTCAAAAGTTCAAAAAGAGATATTACGAGGGGAAGAGTCTCTTACACTTTTAATGGTTCATGCCCAAGATCATATTATGACAGCGATTGAAAGTCGTAGTATGATTGAGAAATTAGTTCAGATGATGGAGGTTAAGGAGAGAGTATGATGGACAAAATTTTTAAGTTTGTTGAAGAAAAGTTATTGCCACCGATGGCAAAGTTTGCTGAGATTCGTTATTTACGTGCGATTCGTGATGGTATTATTTCGGTAATGCCTGTAATTATGATTGGAAGTTTCTTTATTTTAATTGCATTATTTCCAGTTCCTGCATGGAAAGCATTGGTTGCTGACCATGTCGCGACTTTGATGATTCCGTTTAGATTAACTACAGGGTTGATGTCGGTGTATGCTGCATATGGAATGGGTTATGCATTGGCTAAGACTTATGATATGGATGGTATTTCAGGTGGAGTATTGTCGATGTCGGCGTTTTTACTCACTGCATACCCTCAACCTGGTATGACAGCAGCTGGTGATGCATTAGGTAATGTTATTCCAATGACGGGTCTTGATGGTAGTGGAATGTTTACAGCTATCTTAACGATGATCTTTGCTGTTGAGGTCTTGCGTTTTTGTAAAGAAAAAAATATTACAATTAAAATGCCGCCACAAGTTCCTAAATCAGTAAGCCGTTCATTTGAGGCATTGATTCCAGGATTTATTATTATTGTTTCTGTGTGGTTTATTACTCATTTCCTTGGGTTTAATATTAATGAAGCGTTGTTACAGTTGTTCTCACCACTTGTTAAAATTGCAGGAAATACTTATATTGGTGTAATTATTCCAGTTTTATTTATTAGTTTATTATGGGCATCGGGTGTTCATGGTTATTCAATCATTGGTTCAATCTTCCGTCCTGTTTGGGCTGTTCTAATGGCTGAGAACATGATGGCTGTTGCTAATGGTGGTGTAGCTCAAAACATTGGTACAGAAGGTTTAATTGGTCTGTTTGTTGCGATTGGTGGTGCAGGTGGTACCTTGGCAATGGCGATTCTCTTTACACGAGCCAAATCGACGTATTTAAAACAAATTGGTCGCTTGTCCATTATTCCAGGAATCTTTAACATTAATGAACCGATTATCTTCGGTGCACCTGTTGTGTTAAATCCGATTTTAGCGATTCCATTTATTTTAGGGCCAGTCATTACAGCATCAACTGCATATTTTGCAATGAAGATGGATTGGGTATCACGCATTTCAGTGGATATGCCATTTACAGTTCCAGCACCAATTAGTGGCTTTTTAGCAACAGGTGGAGACTGGAGAGGGACAGTCTTAGTCTTATTTAATCTTGTCCTGCTTTTATTAATCTATGCACCATTTGTGAAAGCATATGATAAGAAAATGTTAGAGCAAGAACAAGCAGGTGTTGAATTATAATGAATGTATTATTTGTTTGTTCACAAGGGATGTCTAGTGAAATTGCTGTCCAAGCCCTATTACAAGAAGCCACTAAACAAGGCATCGAGATGAAAGTCAAAGCAGTTAGTACACAAGAATTTTCTGAAGAAATTATGAATGGATATACATGTGCACTCATTGCCCCACAAATAAAGCATCGTTTTAAGTTATTAAAAGAACAAGCAAACGATGTGAATGTACCTTGTGAAATGATTGAACCGATGGCATATTCACCTTTAGGTGGTCCAAAGTTATTAAAACAGGTTCAAGCATTCGTTTAGAAAAAAGAGATTTATTCTCTTTTTTCATGTAAAATAGACTTACGGAGGAATGAACAATGAAACAAGACGCAATGCAAAAGATGAATGAAAATTATGAACTCTATACTGATGCAGATCATAAAATTTATTCATTCATACGAAATAATTCAAGAGAAATTCCCGATCTAACAATTTCAGAACTTGCAATAAAAACAGAAACGAGTACCTCAGCAATCACTCGTTTTGTAAGGAAAAATGGCTATGACCGCTTTGTCGATTTTAGAATCGATATCGGAAAGTACTTAGCAAAGAATCCGGCTAGAAAAAGTTCAGAGGTATTTACAGGGAGTAATCTAAGTGTTGTTTCAAATTCTTTATTGGACTATGCTTGCGCTTCTATAGAGTCTGCTTTACATGATGATAATCAACAAATTATGAACGATTTTGTGGACATACTTGTTGATGCAGATATGGTGTTTGTCCATGGAACGGGTTTATCGGCCTTAGCTGCAGAAAGCTTTTATCAAAAGGCTATCCGCTACGGTTTAAATGTTCATCTTGTGACCGATATCGCAACTGCTAAATTCATGATGCAGAAATATCAAGATCAATCATGTCTACTATCTATATCAAATTCAGGTTTATCTGAGGAAGTTCTTTCTTTGATTAATCATGCAAAAAAAGATGGCATTAAAACAGTTTCATTAACGCAAAAAGGAAAAAATCCTATTTCCTTAGCAACCCATCTTCAACTCGGTAATGGTGAAACGATGTCCAGTACCAAAATTATCAACTCATCAGTGTATGCTCAATTAATTATTATTGATCTGATCTTCATTGTTTATTCAAACCGAAAAGGAATTGAATTAGAAGATAGAGATTGGGTTATCAATAAACAGGACCTCTAAATTTGGAGGTCCTGTTTATTATTGGGTAAAATATTGAGCTAAATAATGATAACCTTCATCGTTAAGATGCATACCATCACGATAATACACTTGTTTAAGGCTCTTATCATCGTTATATAATTTTGAATTAAGATCGATGAATTTTGCTTGAGTATGAACGATATGTTCTTGAATTTCTTCATTCAAAACATTGACCATGTCATTGCAACGAATGCCTTTGCCAGTTTGCTTAAAACTAGAAAGTTCATCAATACAAGGCAACGTTGAAATAACATAAAGTTTTGTATTGGGAAGACATTGATTTAAAATCAACATAATTCGTACAATGTTCCATGCGATATCACGAGGACTTGCAAGTGTTGTGGTTGCAAGATCATTAATCCCTATATGTAAAAATACGTGACTGGGTTCAAATTTGATGACAAGTTCGTCGAGCAGATGCTCAAGCATTTCACTGCTCATTCCACTGATCCCATGATTTAGAATTGGATACTGAGATGGGATGCCTTCGATGAGTGAATCACCAAAGAAAAGAGGCTGGTGCTTGGCGGTTGTCGCTTGTTTGTGGATAATGTCCAGGATTTTAGTTAATGCAAACTCTCTTAATTGATATTTATTAATATTATATTTCATCGTTTCTTTCATAAGTTTAACCTCTTCTAAGTGTTAATAGTACTCCAAATAAATAAAAAAAGGAACGACGAACGTCATTCCTATTGGCGTTAAACGCTTTCTTTAATTTCTTTTAAAAATTGTGTTCTTGACTCTTCAAGATGGACTGTTGGACAATGAACCCATTTTGTTTCAGGAATACCACACAATTTCATAATACCGTTTAGATAGGTATTTTCAATAGGGTTTCCAAGGTAATTCATTAAGGTGTATTGGTCAATGTTAGCAGTCGTTAGAGCTATTGCTTTTTTACCTGTTAGGATTCCGGTCATCTCACCTTTGTCGTTTTGCTTATAAGTGTGATTTTTCAAGAATACTTTATCAAAGAATCCTTTAAGGATTGCTGGGGGACCATACCACCAGATAGGAAAGACAAAGATGACATTGTCGGCTTGTTTTAATCGGTTTGCATAGTCCTCAGCAATCGGATCAGCGTAATTCCCTTGACCAAACACCTTCAAGTCAGCTTGATCTAAAACGGGATTAAATCCATCTTTGTATAGATCGATAATATCAATATTGTCCCCACGGCTCTCTAAAATTTTTTTTGTTTCAAGCAGGACATGTTGATTAAAACTCCCATCCCATGGATGAGCATAAACAATCAATGATTTCATTATAAAAAACCTCCTTGTATATAACAAATATAGCAAAGCTATACTTGAAGTGCAAAGGAAGTTATTATTAAATATTATTTAGGTTCATTGATTGCATAGACAGCTAACACACAAGCATCAATTAATTCAAGACCTAATTCATCAGCTTTCGCAATTAAGGCTTCATCCATTGTGCCAGGTTGCATCCATAAATGTTTGATACCACGTTCTTTAATTGACGCTAACATATGGATACCGATTTTAGGGTTAACGACAAAGACAACAACATCAAGATCTTTATTGAGATCATCAAGATCTTTGTAAATTCTTTCGTGTTCAATTTCATCGTATTTTGGGTTCAGTCCATAGACTGTTTTCCCTTTTTCTTTTAACAGTTGATAGATTTTATAAGCGTACTTATCTGGATCGGGATTCATTCCGACAACTGCAAAAGACTTACTTTGAGTTAAAATATCATAGGGTTTCATTTGTTATCAAGCTCCTTATCAAACCACTCTTTTATATCCTTAATTTCACTCATATTCATCCGATGATCAAGGGGGTAAATTTTATGGTTAACGCGTGCCCCTAACCGTAATAACTTCTGTTCTAAATGAACAGCAGAAATAGATGGTGTGACTGGGTCGTGTTTACCACTATGGATTAAGATATCCAAGCCACTCAAGTTTTTAGCTTCAAATTCTTGCTTAAAATCAAGGGGTCTTAGTAAGATTACTTTATCAAATGGTGTCTCTTCTGTCAAAATCATGCCCGTTAAAGTCATAGATCCATTTGAAAAACCTAAAGCCCACAGTTTACCTAATTGATACTTTTCTTTTAAGTCTTCAACTGTTTTTAAAATGCCAGGAACTCTTGATAGTAAGTCATCTTCATCAACCAATTGGTCAGGATGCGAAACTTTTGAAAAACGACGTTTTCCAAACGATACGATTTCTCCTTGCAATGACAAATGATTCATGCTTGGCGCGACTTGATTCGCAATCGGTAATAATACTTTTTCATCGCCTCCTGTTCCGTGAAATAATACGAGTGTTTTATCACTTTTATTGTCTTTAAATATGTAATTCATTTCTTTGCACCTCTCATGCTTATAGATTAACAAATCCTGCTTAAAAATGAAATGAATGCGCAACCCAAAAATATCTATTGCTATAAAGGAATGCTATACCACGGTTATTTGTAGAGAAAACTCATTGAAGATATGGCATACTTGAAGTAAAAGGAGTATAGGAAAAATGAAAATAAAAATGTTAACGCAAGATAACTGTCCTAAATGTATTGTTTTGGATGAGTTCTTGGACAAGGGTTTAGGCAATGAATATAAGGATTCTATTGAGGTTATCCACCGTAAAAAGAATGAAAAAGAGTTTGTAACACTTGTACGAAAACATCGTATTATGTCAACACCTGTTTTAATTGCTGGTGATAATGTTTTAAGGGATACATCTGCTGAGAACGTTGTGGAATTCTTAAAAAAACATCAAAATGAGTAAACTTCAAAATTAAAAAGAAATGAGATATAATAATGATACGATTTTAGTAATTAAATATAGATGTATATATGACAAGCATTAAAAGTGAGGGAATGATGAAGCAATATAAAAGTACAAAAAGTATGGACGAACTTATAAGATATTTATATACAAACAAAAAAATTAGATTTAATGTTATTTCGGAAGAAGAAGCTAAGGTTATTTTGTGGAAAAATAATTATGTTAATGTTGTGACACCGTTTTAAGCATAAAATTGCGCAAAAGTTTAGAAAAGGTAAAAAGATAACCTACAAAGATTCTAATAATAAGCATCAATACCCAAATGAAACGGAATTTTCACAATTTCTAGAGTTTTATAAAGAGGAAAGAAGATCTTATCCTGTCGTACGTGACAATATTGATGTGTTTGAGAGTCAATTTAAATCAATTTCTTCACATGTTATTCTTATTGAACAAAAAAATAAAAGGTAAAGAAATAGTTAATTCAAAAATTTTAGAAGATTTCTTAACAAAATGTCGTGATGAAGCAAAAAACAGTCCACTTTTGGGTAAAAATTTCACACTCTCTAACGTTGATTATTGGTATAAATCTGTTTTAGGTGCTTTAAAAAATACTGATGATATTTTTGTATTCTTTGATCACTTAAATTTGGGGAATTGGGAAATATTAATATCTGGACTTGATCTATACTTACAAAATGAGGTTTTTACAACATTAAAAAAACATGAATTAAATTTAAATACAGGTAATATTTGTGAGTTTCTGATAAGATTTAAAGTTTTAAGAGAAATTAGGAATTGTGTTTCTCATAGGAATAGTATTGAAATATTAATTCGGTACCGAAATGTAAGAAAAAACTCCCTGAGGTATGCTCCAGAATCTAGAAAATATAGAAGGTTGTTTGATGAATTAAAAATTAGTGACAAATTCATTGACATATACACGTAAAATTAGTTATACTATATATGTAAAAAGTTCAAGTAACGAACAGCGCAAACCAAGTTTATCTTGGTTTTTTGCTTTTAGCGACCGTGGTAATTAATTTATAATCTATTAAATTAACTTTAAAAGGGTTTTGGCAATGAATATAAGGATTCTATTGAGGTTATCCACCGACAAAAGAATGAAAAAGAGTTTATAACACTTGTACGAAAACATCGTATTATGTCAACACCTGTTTTAATTGCAGGTGATGATGTTTTGAGGGATACATCTGCAGAAAACGTTGTGGAATTCTTAAAAAAACACCAAAATGAGTAATCTTCCAAATTAAAAAGAAATGAGATATAATAAGGATACGATCTTTAAGACCAAGCTAAACTTGGTCTTTTAATTTGTGGGAATAAGCGATAGTGGAAAGAACCAATGGTTTTTGGTACATTAGATAGGAAGAGGTACCGATATGAAAGACAAATTAATTAAAATTTTGGAAATGATGACGTCAAATGAGGGGACGCTTTTTACCTATGCGTTTGCTTACTCAATTATTGCTGGGATTGCTCCCTTTATTATTATTGCCGTCGTTTTTGTGGGACGTTATGTTTATAATGTTGACCAATTGATGGATTTTCTTCAACGATTTGTGCCAGCTGATCTTGTGATTCCGTTTGTGGAGTATTTAACGGCAAGTGATATGAGCAATCTGTGGCTGATTGTGTCACTGTTGGGAGCAAGTGTTTGGTTAGCGTCAAAAAGTGTATATTCGTTTTTGCTCTTAAGTTCAGAACACGATGGGGTTGAAACACGTCACTTCTTTTTACGCATTTTAGCAATCATTTACTTCGTCTTTATTATTATTGGGGTTGGTCTTGTAGCGTTTGTGATTGGATTTTTTCCATTTATTAATCGCTTTTCTATTCCTTGGATTTTATTTATATTCTTTTTACTTTTTTATCGTTTGTTATCGTTCAAATATACAGGGTTTAAGGATGTCTGGTATGGCGCGGTGTTTTCATCGGTAGCGATTGCTGTCTTTGGAAGAATTTTCTTTTTCTACATTAATGAATACTCTAATTATCAAACAATTTATGGACCTTTAGCGTCGTTTATGATTCTTTTAATTTCTGGTTGGTTTATTTCTTGGGTTATATATGCAGGATATTGTATTAATTTCGTTTTTAGAGATGAGGATAAACCGATAACTCAAAAATCGAAATTAATTCAATTTTTGGATAAAGGTGACAGATAATTCATTGCTTATTAAGGTGAATATTGTTATCCTTTATACATGTTCAAGCAAAGTAGATAACACGCGTTAAGTGCATGCAGATGGGAAGTTGCTGTGTGACGAAGCAAATGCGCGATGTGTTATTGCCTCCGTTGCAGTGCTTTTTTCTATTGCTTGAATAATAGAAAAGAGGGATTGACATGAAGTCAACTAAATATTTATCGCATTTATCCATGTACATTGTCTTAAACATAGTGGTAACGAAATTCATAGGAGTAACAACCCCGATTGCTCGGATTAGTTTCTCTTTTGTTGTTTTAGGGGTATCAGGCTTGCTGCATGGTTCACTATTCACTGCGATTGTTGCTGTGAGTGCCGATTTAATTCGGTCAATCTTGTGGCCAAGTGGACCTTATTTTTGGGGGTTTACCTTTACAGCGGGTTGTGTAGGGTTATTGTATGGACTCTTTCATAAAAAAGAGGGGAACGATTTAAGAAAGTGGATTATCATTGTAGTCCTGATTAAATCGCTTGTCTTACATTTAGGAATGAATACCTACTGGCTTAGCATTTTACAACAACAACCATTTTGGGCACTGATTAAAGTTCGTGTGTTTAAAGAAGTGGTTATGATACCGTTACAGATCGCAGTTAACTTATATTTATTACCCAAAATTGGGAATCAAATGAAAGGGATGACGCAATGAAAAGTGATGTAGAGTTAGATCAATTAATGAATTTACAAGCAATTAATGAGGTTGCTCATAAATTAGGACTTGATGAAGATAAACTTGAATTGTACGGACCTTATAAAGCAAAGTTAGATTTAGATTTGCTTGAAGGAAAACAAGATGGAAAACTTATTTTAATGACCTCAATTAACCCAACTCCGGCAGGTGAGGGGAAAACAACCATGAATATTGGTTTATCGATGGCGCTTAATAAAATTGGGGTTAACGCAATTTCAGCCTTAAGAGAACCATCTCTTGGACCTTGTTTTGGTATGAAGGGTGGCGCGACAGGTGGCGGATATGCCCAAGTTCATCCTATGGTTGACATCAATATGCACTTTACAGGAGATTTTCACGCCATTACCTCAGCGCATAACTTACTAGCGGCGATGGTGGATAATCATATTTTTCATGGCAATGAATTATCGATTGATCCAAGCAGAGTTCAGTGGAACAGGGTGATGGATATGAATGATCGTGCCTTACGTCGTATTGACTTGAAGAATAGAACATCAAAATTTGATATTACCGTCGCGTCTGAAATTATGGCAATCCTGTGTCTAGCAGAAAACATGTCTGATCTTAAAGCAAGACTGGGGAACATACTTGTTGCTTATACGACCGATGGGAAAGAAGTTCTGGCTTCAGATCTTCAAGCGGTAGGGGCGATGTCTGTGCTTCTAAAAGATGCGCTTCGTCCAAATTTAGTCCAGACCAGTGAGGGTGGACCGGCATTGATCCATGGTGGACCTTTCGCGAATATCGCTCATGGATGCAATTCGGTCATTGCGACAAAAATGGGTCTCAATTTAGCAGACTATGTTGTTACTGAGGCAGGGTTTGGGGCTGATTTGGGTGCGGAAAAGTTTTTTGATATCAAATGTAGAAGTGCAAACCTTCAGCCTGATGCGGTAGTTTTAGTTGCCACAATCAAAGCTTTGAAGTATCATGGAGGAGCCAAGCTCAAAGATTTAGACAAAGAAGATTTTGATTCGCTATATCGTGGCTTAGAACATTTACAAAAGCATCTTTACAATTTAGGGATGTATGGTGTTCCAGTGGTCATTGCGCTAAACCGTTTTCAAAGTGATACAGATAAAGAAGAAGCTGTCTTAGAAACTTTTGCGAAAGAAAATCATGTTCGCATTTCATTTGCCGATGTCTTTACAAAGGGTGGTGATGGTTCACTTGATTTAGCAAAACAAGTTGTTGAAGTTGCGAATGAAAAATCAACATTTAGACTGCTCTATCAAGATACCAATGACTTGAAAAAGACAATCGAAACAATTGCGCATAATATATATGGTGCTAAAGGTGTCGAGTTTTCCAAAGAAGCTCTTGAAGAGTTAAGCAATATAAAAAATCAAAACTTACCAGTTTGTATTGCGAAAACACAATACTCACTCAGTGATGATGCGAGCTTAAGAAATGTTCCTCAAGATTTTGATATCCATGTTAAATCATGTTATCTATCTCAAGGTGCAGGATTTGTAGTAGTATTATTAGGTAAAGTGATGACCATGCCAGGTTTACCCAAGAAACCCAATGCAGTTGGAATGGATGTTCTGGATGATGGAACGGTAATCGGGCTAAAATAGGAGATGAAATGAAAAAGATTTATATTGTCCTAAGCGACACAGGAAGTTTATTTACGCGTTCAATAAAACTGTTTACGCGTAAACCATATAATCATGCTTCAATAGCGTTTGATCCAAGTCTTGAAACCTTATATAGTTTCGGACGTCGTCAAGCCAATAATCCTTTTATTGCGGGTTTTGTTGAAGAAAAAAAGGATGATGGTACCTTTAAAAAATTTAAGAACACGAATTGTGTTGTTTTAAGTTTCGAGGTTGAGCAGGAAAGTTATCAACAACTTCAACAAACTGTTCGTGAGTTCATTGAGCATAAAGATCAATATCATTACAATTTGATTGGTTTATTGGGGGTCATGCTAAACCGACCGATGCCACGGAAAAATAAATACTTTTGTTCCTCGTTTGTGGCTGAGATTATGGAAGATTCAGAAATTAATCTTCTTAAAAGTTCACCATACCTCACTCGTCCCAATCACTTTATGGAAATAGAGGATGCTGTGATAGAATATGAAGGTCTATTAAGAGACTACACACTATAAAAGCGTATAATGCGCTTTTTATTATGGAAGGAAGATCAAATGAAAGCATTAGATTTATTGAAACAGGAATTAAATACAATTAAAGGTCATCAAATTGATGCGGTGATTGAATTGTTGGCGGACGGAAATACAATTCCATTTATTGCCCGTTATCGTAAAGAAAGAACGAATGGTTTGGATGAAGTCGAAATTCAAAACATCGCTGAACGTCATGACTATTTACTAAACTTAGAAAAACGAAAAGAAGATGTCATTGCTAATATAGAAGAACAAGGAAAATTAACAGAAGATTTAAGACAAGAAATTCAAGCAGCAACGGTCTTACAACGCGTTGAAGACTTGTATCGTCCATACAAACAAAAACGTCAAACATTGGCAGGAAAAGCCAAAAAACAAGGTTTAGAACCTCTTGCGTTGTTGGTGTATGGTCAACCGGATCACTTAGATCTTGAAGCAGAAGCTGAAAAGTTTTTAAATGAAGAACTTGAAACAACAGACCAAGTTCTTGCAGGGGTTCATGAAATCATTGCCGAGATTGTAGGCGATAACCCAGAGTATCGGGAATGGATTCGTAATTTCACCTTTAAAAACGCTTTAATTTTAGGTGAAGTGAAAGATGAAACGCTTGATGAACGTAAAGTTTATGAGATGTACTATGACTTTAAATCTCCAATTAATAAGATTCAAGACCATCAAGTCTTGGCTCTTAATCGTGCTGAAAAAGAAGATGTTCTAAAAGTAAAAGTCTATTGTGATGAAGCAACAATTGAACGTTACCTTTCCCGAGAAATAATTCATAATCCAGAAAGTCCTGTGAATGAATTGATTGTTGCAGCATACCAAGATGCATATCATCGATTTATTGAACCTGCCATTGAACGTGAATTAAGAAATATGTTAAGTGAGAAAGCACAAGCCCAAGCGATTGAAGTCTTTAGTGAGAATTTAAGAAACTTACTGCTCCAATCCCCACTAAAAGAAAAAGTTGTATTAGGCTTTGATCCTGCTTTTAGAACTGGGTGTAAGTTGGCGGTTGTTGATGTGCAAGGAAATGTACTAAATACAAGTGTAATTTTTCCACATGCGAGTTCAGATGCGAAAGCCAAACAAGCAAAAGAAGATTTATATAAGTTAATTAAAAAATATGATGTTGATTTAATTGCGATTGGTAATGGGACGGCAAGCCGAGAGTCAGAACACTTTGTCGCAAGTTTAATTCGTGAACAAGGTTTAAGTGCTGCCTATATTATTGTTAGTGAAGCAGGAGCTTCGGTCTATTCAGCAAGCGAGATTGCACGTCAAGAATTTCCAGACTTGCAGGTTGAAATGCGTTCAGCAATTTCAATCGCCCGTCGAGTTCAAGATCCTTTAGCAGAACTTGTTAAAATAGATCCCAAATCAGTGGGTGTGGGTCAATATCAACATGATCTCCCACAAAAGGATTTAGATGCTCAATTGCGTTTTGTTGTTGAAACAGTCGTTAACCAAGTGGGTGTCGATGTCAACACAGCTTCAGCTGAATTATTAACCTATGTTTCGGGATTGACAAAACAAACAGCACAAAATTTAGTCGACTACCGATTAGAAATTGGCAGTTTCAATGATCGTAAGCAAATTAAAAAAGTTAAACGATTTGGACCGAAGACATTTGAACAAGCAATCGGATTCTTGCGAGTCTCTGAAGGTAAAAACATTTTAGATAAAACAGCAATTCACCCCGAGAGTTATGCAGTTGCGAAACAATTCATGAAAGATAACGATCTTAAAGATTCGGATTTAGGAACAGCGCTGATTGCAGAAAAGTTAGAGAATGTTTCAGTAAAAGATTATGCAGAAGCTCATGAAATCGGATACGAAACATTAAAAGATATTGTCGAAGCATTAATTGCTCCTGGACGAGACATTCGTGAGTCGATGGATGGGCCTGTCTTACGACAAGATGTTCTGAGTATAGAAGATTTAAAACAAGGAATGGAATTAACGGGAACTGTCCGAAATGTGGTTGATTTTGGTGCCTTTGTTGATATTGGAGTCGGTGAAGATGGCCTCGTTCACATTTCTCAATTAGCAAGTCGCTTTATTAAACATCCTTCGGATGTTGTTGCTGTGGGTGATGTTGTTAAGGTTTGGATTAAAGATGTTGATGTTCAACGTGGAAGAATTCAATTAACAATGTTACAACAAAAACAATAAGGAAACTCAAACATTCTTACGAAGGTAAGGATGTTTTTTTTTGTGATGTGGTTTGTTTTAATTCCCATAGAATAGCGTTGTTCACACTCCTAGACAAGAAACGGTCTAGTTATCGGCTTTGAAACAAGGTTAAAGTGCACAAACCATCGTTTGAACTGTAGTTTTACGCAAGTGAATGTTATTGAAAAAAGACAGTGGATATGTTAGGATTTGAAGGTATTCACAATATGAAATAAAGATTTGATCAAGGTGAATGAGTTAAAAATAGGAGTGAGTGTATGGAGAACAAAATAAGAATTTCAATCGCAGGAATTGGTGCAGTGATTCTATTTATTTTGAATCATACATATGGGCTTGCTTGGATAGTAGGATGGTCAAGTTTAATTGTACTATCCTATTTTAGAGAGAAATACTATTCGATAATTTTAACAGAAGCATCGTTTAGTGTTGGGAAGTATATAGCTTACATTGTGTTTGTCTTTGTAATCTTATGGATCCCGCCTGTTCTTGCTTTTATGTTTCCAACAGTGTTGAACCCATACGTGTTGGTTTCAGCTTATTTTATTGATCGGTTTATTTTATTTGTAGGAAGAGCGTTTAAGAAGGAGTCGGTGTATGTTTCAAAGTGAACAAATTTCAATACTAATCCTAACAGTATTCCTAGGTGCTTTGTTTTATATTGTTGGTACGAAACTTAAAGGACTTGATCCAAAAAGCAAACCCAAAGGTTTAGCGTTGTTGGCGGTATTATATGTGCAAACATTGTCTAAACTGACGATTGAAAATATGGGCGAAAAACATGGTAAAAGAATGTCAGCTTATATAGGGACTGTCTTTATTATGATTCTTGTCTTCAATATGTCAGGTTTATTAGGACTAAGTGCGCCAACAAGTAACTTTAGTGTTACCCTAACTTTGGCGTTTATAACTTGGATCTTGATTCAAATGGCTAAAGTTCAGGAAAATGGTTGGGGTGGATATTTCAAAGGATTCTTTGAGCCTTTCTTCCCATTTGTTATTCCTAACGTTTTTGGGACAATTGCTCCCTTAATTAGTTTGTCACTTAGGTTGTTTGGAAATATTTTGTCAGGAACAGTTATTATGACCTTACTTTATAGTTTCACAGCTTGGTTAAGTAGTTTCGTTCCAGTGATAGGTGGTCTTAACCCAATAGGGGTTATTGTCGCCCCAGTTTTACATTTGTACTTTGATATGTTCTCTGCATTTTTGCAGGCATTTATATTTATCTCACTGACATCAATTATGATTGCAGTCGAGTATTCAGAATAAGGAGGAAATTAAATTATGGATTCAGTAAGTGTAGGAAAAGGTTTAGTTGCAATTGGTGCAGCGTTAGCAACAATGACAGGTATTTTTTCAACAATAGGACAAGGGTATGCAGCAGCTAAAGCAGTTGAGGCAGTCGGAAAAAACCCAGAAGCAGAAAGTAAAATTCGTGCAATGTTAATTCTTGGTGCGGGTATTGCTGAAACAGCTGCTATTTATGGTATGTTAATTGGTTTATTATTAATCTTTGTATTCTAATAGGAGGACAATATGGATATTGATATAGCAAATTTGCTGTTTCCTAATATCGTAACAATGATTGTCCAACTTCTAGCGACTGGTGTTATATTTTTGATGTATCGAAAATATTTGAATGAGCCAGTCCAAGATTATTTAGAAAAACGAGCTGATTTAATAGAGTCTGAGGTAACAGAAGCACAAGCGCTTCGCATTAATGCTGAACAAACAAGTGTGAAGGCATTGGATGAATACCAGGAAGCTATGGAAAGAATCAAGACGATTGAAGCAGATATGATTCACGATGCTCAGGCACGTAAAAAAGAAATCATCGCGTCTGCTCAAGTTGAAATTGATCGTCGAGAAGCTCAATTAGAACAAGATTATCAAGAAGAACGAGAAGCATTGTTCAATGAGGCACAGCAGTATGTTCTAGAGGCAGCCGTCGAAGTTAACCGTAAGGTGTTGGAAGACATTCAAATTGACCAAGCACAAATGGTTAAGGCGCTAGAAAAGGAAATGGATTCTCATGATTATAAGCATTGAGACCTATACCCTAGCGCTCTTTGAGCTTGCACTAGAAAAAAAACTTGAAATGAAATATTATGAAGAACTTAAAGATTTTTCAGCAGTGTTGGACGATCTAGAAGTCCATAATATTTTAAGTAAATCAGTTTCTGATTATCGAGTGTTCGATAATTTTTGGGAGAGTCTAAATAAAGTATTTAGCCCTGAAGTTATCAATTTTTTAAGAATTATTCAGGAAGCATCTTTAATCTATGCTTTCGATCGAATTGTCGCAGAATATCGGGATTTACTGATTGATCATGAGTTGATTTATGGTGTAAATGTTGAGAGTGCTTCCGCATTATCAAAAACAGAAATTGACGAGATTGTTACGAATGTTTCTAAACACTATAAAGGAATACTAGATGTTCAATACAAAGAAGATCCATCGTTAATTGGTGGATTAAAAATACGAGTAAATAATGATGTTTATGATACAAGTATTAAAAATAAATTTAAGCAAATTTTAGCACAGGGAGGATTAAAACATGAGTAAACAATCTGAAAACATTTTACAGATGTTGAAAGAACAAATTTCTACCATCGAATTTGACAATTCTAGTGTAGATGTTGGAACAGTCTTTAAAGTTGGTGATGGAATTGCTTTTGTTCGTGGTTTAGATCAAGTCCTTGCAGGTGAAATGTTACAATTTGATAATGAAGTTTATGGCTTGGCTTTGAACTTAGAAGAAAATCAAGTTGGTGTAGTTTTATTAGGAAATGATCAAAACATTAAAGAAGGCGATACTGTGTATCGTACGAATAAAATTATTGAAGTGGGTGTTGGGGATCAATTACTTGGGCGTGTTGTTGATGCATTAGGCCAACCGATTGATGGTAAGGGCAACATTGAATCTGTGGAAACACGTCCAATTGAACGAATTGCTCCAGGAGTTATGACACGTGAAAGTGTTCATGAGCCACTTCATACGGGATTAAAAGTTGTTGATTCAATGATTCCAATTGGGAAAGGTCAACGTGAACTTATCATTGGTGATCGCCAAACAGGAAAAACTAGTATTGCACTGAATGCAATCATTAACCAAAAAGGTCAAGGTGTAAAATGTATCTATGTAGCGATTGGTCAAAAAGCATCAACCGTTGCAATGGTCGTTGAAAAACTAAAAGAACACGACGCATTAGACTATACAGTGATCGTCTCAAGTACTGCAAGTGAACTTGCACCGTTGCAATATATGGCGCCTTATACAGGGTGTGCGATTGGTGAATATTGGATGGATAATGGTGATGATGTTTTAATTGTCTATGATGACTTGTCAAAACATGCTGTTGCATACCGTACCATTTCACTTCTACTTCGTCGTCCAGCAGGACGTGAGGCATATCCAGGAGATGTTTTCTATCTTCATTCACGTCTTTTAGAACGTTCAGCTAAGCTAAATGATAATTATGGTGGTGGTTCAATGACTGCTTTACCGATAATCGAAACACAAGCAGGTGATATTTCTGCTTATATTCCAACGAATGTTATTTCAATTACGGATGGTCAACTATTCTTGAACTTGGATTCATTTAATAGTGGTGTTCGTCCAGCGGTTGATAGTGGTATGTCTGTTTCGCGTGTTGGTTCTGCAGCTCAAACATCAGCAATGAAACACGTTGCAGCATCCTTAAAACTTGAATTAGCAACTTATCATGAACTGCAATCTTTTGCTCAATTTAGTTCAGATATTGATGAGCAAACACAAGCAACGATTGATCATGGTGATCGTTTAACAGAATTACTTAAACAAGGTGCATTGAATAAAGTTGAACATGAGTTAATGGTTTTAAGTTTATTCCTTAACCGTTATGGTTATTTGGATAAACTTGCTGTTAAAGATGTTCTTGCATTTGAAAAGTTTATTCATCAACGTTTTGAAAAAGAACACCAAGATATTCTTGATGAAATACGTGAAGAATTTAAACTTGATGACGCATTGATTGAAAAAATTAAAACTGTAATGGATGGCTGCTTGAACGAATTCCAGGCGGGATATCATGGCGTCTAATACTGCAGGAATTAAACAACGAATTAATTCTATTACCTCAACTCAGAAAATAACAAAAGCGATGAAACTCGTTTCGTTATCAAAATTACAGAAATATCGCCGTTATTTGAATGAGTTTGAACCGTATTTTGAAGCAGTTAGTGGTGTCTCCGATCAATTCTTGCCATTCGAGAAGGAACACAGTGATTTAGATAAACTATATGTTATTTTTATGCCTGATTTAGGCTTATGCTCAGCTTATACACAGGGTTTAATGAAACAAGTTCTTGCAACAATCGAAGATGGAGATGAAGTCCTTACATATGGCACTCAGTTCCATGATTTAATGATAAAAAAAGGAATTCCAATTATTAACGATGCTGTATCGAGTGAACGCTTAGACCTTGATGAGATTGTTAAAGAAGTCAGTACATACATTGGGAAAAAGAATATTATTACAATTATTCCCGAATATAAAGGTTCAGTTGAAATGATGTTTAATCACTATCCGTTGTGGACACAAATTAAAGATCAAAGAGACGATGTAATCTATGAACCAAATTTTGAAGAAACATCAAAAATGTTAGTCAAACAAACATTAAATAGTTTAATTCGTTATAGCTTTTTAATGTCGAAAGTTAGTGAGCATACGACTCGACGAATAGCGATGGAAAAAGCAACAGACAGTGCGCAAGATATGATTGAAGAACTACAAAGATCATATAACCAAGCACGTCAAGAAGCAATTACCCAGGAAATATCTGAAATTGTTTCAGGAATGGAGGTAAGTTAGATGAATGGAAAAATAGTACAAATTGTTGGACCGGTTGTGGATGTTCGCTTTTCTAAAGAAAACATGCCAGAACTATATAACGCATTAACTGTTGTTCATGAGACAATCGATGTAACATTGGAAGTTTCACAACATATTGGTAATGATATCGCGCGTTGTATTTCAATGGGACCAACAGATGGATTGTCTCGTGATTTAGAAGTCATCAACACAGGTGCGGCGATCAAGGTACCAGTTGGTAAAGAAATATTAGGTAGAATGTTTAATGTTCTTGGTGAACCCATTGATGAGTTACCATTCGAGACAGATGGTGTAGAATTTCATGAAATTCATCGTGAAGCGCCAATGTTTAAAGACCAAAAAACAACAACAACCGTTCTAGAGACAGGAATCAAAGTTATTGATTTATTATGTCCTTATCCACAAGGTGGAAAGATTGGTCTCTTTGGTGGAGCGGGTGTTGGGAAAACAGTCTTGATGCAAGAATTAATTCATAACATTGCAATCGAACATGAAGGTTTATCAGTTGTTGCGGGTGTTGGAGAGAGAACACGTGAAGGAAATGACCTTTATCATGAAATGAAGGATGCGAATGTTCTTGATAACACGGTCTTAATCTATGGTCAGATGAATGAGTCACCAGGAGCTAGAATGCGCGTTGCCTTGTCAGGGTTAACAATGGCGGAGTATTTCCGTGATACAAACAAACAAGATGTTTTATTGTTTATCGATAATATTTTCCGTTTTACTCAGGCAGGTTCAGAAGTTTCAGCACTTTTAGGCCGTATGCCATCAGCGGTTGGGTATCAACCAACCTTAGCGACTGAAATGGGGCAGTTACAAGAGCGTATTACATCTACAAAAGATGGATCAATTACATCTATTCAAGCTATTTATGTGCCAGCGGACGACTTAACTGACCCTGCTGCAGCCATAACATTTACCCATCTTGATGCAAAGACTGTTTTAGATCGTAATATTGCGGCTTTAGGAATTTATCCAGCGGTTGATCCACTCGAATCAAGCAGTAATTTATTGAGTGAAGACGTGGTTGGAAAAGAACATGTGTTTGTCGCAAGTGAAGTACAACGAATTCTACAACGTTATAAAGAACTTCAAGATATTATTGCAATCTTAGGTATGGATGAATTAAGTGAATCAGACAAATTAACGGTTAACCGTGCTCGTAAGATTCGTAACTTCCTATCACAACCATTCTTTGTTGCGGAAACATTCTCAGGTATTCCTGGGTCCTATGTACCGATTGAAGATACTATTCGTAGCTTCAAAACAATTTTAGATGGTGATGTTGATCATTTACCTGAGCAAGCATTCTTATTTGCATCAACAATTGATGATGTCTATAAAAAAGCTGACGAAAGGAAGTAATAGTTATGTTTAACTTAAGAATTGTAAGTCCAGAAGGTGTTTACAGTGAACTTGAGATAGACTCAATTACCTTACCAACAATTGATGGTCAGCGGACCATGCTTTCAAATCATATGGCAACTGTCTTGCCATTGACCATTGGAATCATGTATTATAAAGTCAAAGGTGAAACAACAAAGTTTTTCCTTTCTGAGGGGTTATTTACATTTGAAAATAACGAAGGACTGCTCTTAGTGAATGCAGTGGAAAGCCAAACAGATATTGACTTTAACCGTGCAGAAAAAGCAAAACAGAGAGCAGAAGAACGTTTAAAAGAAAAACAAGATTCAGTTGATATGCGACGAGCAGAGCTTGCGCTTCAACGTTCTCTAGCGAGGTTGAAATTAAGACAATGACCACGAAATACCTAAAAAATCTATCAATTCCCCAACAAATAGCATTTGGTTTCTTTGCCTGCATATTTGTTGGGGCAATTCTTTTGTCTCTCCCTATTTCTTCAAGTAGTGGTGAGTTTACAAATTTTATTGATGCTTTATTTACGGCGACATCAGCCATATGTGTGACTGGACAAGTAACGCTAAATACTGCAGAACATTGGTCTTATTTTGGTAAGACTGTAATCATTACACTAATAGAAATAGGTGGACTTGGTTTCATGTCCATCATTGTATTAGTTTTTGTTTTTATGGGGAAACGATTAACACTTAAACAACGTTTGTTGGTTAAAGAAGCAGTTAATACAGACAATTTAAAAGATGCTCAAAATATCATTCGATACATTATAAAGTTTTCACTATCAGTTCAATTTATTGGAGCGCTTATCTTATCCATTGATTTTATTCCACGATTTGGATTTTTCAAAGGTGTCTATTTTTCAGCATTTCACAGTATCTCAGCATTTTGTAATGCTGGATTTGATTTATTTGGAAATAGTTTAGAAGGCTTTACTCAAAATCCGTTAGTAATGTTTACGATTGCATTTCTTATTATTTTTGGTGGATTAGGATTTATTGTATGGCGAGATGTCCTAAACTATAAAAAGCATAGAAGTTTGTTATTGCATACACGATTGACATTGAAAACAACGGGATTCATCTTACTTATCAGTTTTATTTTATTATCATTTAGTGAAATACGACACGGTACTTTTGCTGAGTTAAGTATTCCTAATCAGCTAATGAATACCTTTTTTATGGCGGTGACACCTCGAACAGCTGGTTATGCTAACATTAATTATGCGAACGTTTCACACTTTGGTGTGTTTATTACCATTTTATTAATGTTTGTTGGAGCCTCTTCAGGTTCGACAGGTGGAGGGGTTAAAGTCACAACATTTGCCACCATAGCCTTGTATATTAAAGCAAAATTTAATGATGAGGATGTACGATACGGTAATCGAGCCATTGCGAAAGAAAAAGTATCAAAAGCAATTTTGATAATTTTTATTGGTATTAGTATGATTATGATCGCAACAATGTTATTATTATTAACGGAAACAATTCCAAAAGGCTTTGGTATTGAATATATCTTAGTTGAAGTCGTCTCATGTTTTGGGACTGTTGGATTGACAATGGGATTAACACCCCATTTAAGTAGCATTGGAAAAATTATTCTTATTGTTATGATGTTTGCCGGACGTATTGGTCTTTTGACCTTCTTCATTAGCTTTAGTGCTCATCCAGATGAGAGAAGACCATTAATTTCATATCCAGAAGAAAATATTCTGGTAGGATAGGAGACAAAAATGGAAAAGAAAACCGTTGCAGTATTAGGATTAGGACTCTTTGGAACCTCAGTTGCTCGTACATTAGGAAGACATCACCATGATGTTATTGCGATGGATCGCAATATGACATGTGTTGAAGGTGTGATGGATATTGTTGGGCATGCAGTGCAAGGTGATTTTACGAAATTAGAACAACTCGAAGCAGCGGATATTGGCAGTGCTGATGTTGCTGTTGTTGCTACTGGAGAACGCTTAGAAGACACAATTATGGGGATTTTAAACTTAAAAAAACTAGGTGTACAAACCGTAATTGTTAAAACAAAAAATAGAGATTATTATGAGGTCTTAAAAAAAGTAGGTGCCGATCGGATTGTTCTTCCCGAGGTTGAAATGGGACGCCGATTGGGAAATGAAATTGCTAAAAACAGTATCATCGATTCATTAAAGATTGATGACAAATATAATATTGTTGAAATACACGCAATTGGAAAATGGCATGGCAAAAGCATTAGCCAATTGAATATGCGTCAAGTTTATGGATTTAATATTCTAGGAATGAAACGTCAAAATAGTCAGGAATTCCAAATACTAATCCAACCAGACTATGTTATTCAAGAAGGCGATTTATTTGTTGTCTTAGTTGAAGAACAGGATTTAGAGAAATATAAGGAACTTGAGGAGATTGATTAACTACCATGATTTTGGTAGTTTTTTTTTGAGCAATGCACTTTACTTATATACCATAGGGGGTATAATGTACTTGTAAATCATAAGAGAAGGAGAGATTATTTATGACAGTACAATTAACAGATAGTAACTTTAAAGAAGAGATTTCAAAGGGATTAGTGTTTGTAGACTTTTGGGCAGAATGGTGTGGTCCATGTCGAATGCTAAGTCCGGTTTTAGACGAGCTTTCAGAAGAATTAGAAGGTAAAGTGACGATTGCTAAATTAAATATAGAAGAAAATCGTAACACAGCATCTGAATTTGGAATTATGAGTATTCCGACAATGATCTTATTTCAAGATGGAAAGCCACTTGAAAAGGTTATGGGATTTCAGCCAAAAGAAAACTTGAAACAATACCTTGAAAGTAAGCTTGTTTAGTTAACGATGCGAATTGTAATTGTTGGCGGTGTTGCGGGTGGTATGTCTGCCGCGACACGCTTAAGACGATTGAATGAGATGGCTGAAATTGTCGTTCTTGAAAAAGGACCTTATGTTTCCTTTGCAAATTGTGGATTACCTTATTATATATCAAGAGAAATTCCCAATCGAGAAGACTTAATTGTTCAACGTCCAGAAGTATTGAATACACGGTATCAACTTGATATTCGTGTTAAGAGTGAAGTAATTAAAATCAATAAAGAAGATAAAACGGTTGTTATTCAAGATGAAAATAATACCTATGATTTAGCATATGATGCCTTAATTTTATCGCCAGGCGCCAAGGCAATTATCCCAAATATAAAAGGGATTCATGAATTTAACCACATATTTTCGGTAAGAAATATTCCTGATATAGATGCGATTGATAATTATATCAAGAATAATGAAGTGAAAAATGCACTTGTTGTTGGTGGTGGATTTATTGGTGTTGAAATGGCAGAATCCCTCCATAATAAAGGATTAAAAGTTAGCCTTGTTGAAATGGCAGATCAGATTTTACCACCCTTAGATAAAGAAATGGCAGTCCATGCTCAAGATGAATTAATTCATCAAGGCATTAATGTAATCACCTCCAAGGCCGCTTCTGAATTTAAAGAAAAAACAGTGGTGTTGGATGATGGTCGAGAAATTAATGCGGACTTAGTGATTCTTTCGATTGGAGTTCAACCCGAAAATAAATTAGCGAAAGATGCAGGTTTAGAACTAGGGATTAAGGGAAGTATAAAAGTTGATGCTAATTATCAAACTTCGGATCCAAATATTTATGCTGTTGGCGATGCAATCGCGGTTAAACATTCGATAACAAATGAAGATGTCCTAATTGCACTTGCATCTCCTGCAAATCGACAAGGACGCCAAGTCGCAGATATTATTTCAGGCATTGAACGCTCAAACAAAGGAAGTCTTGGAACCTCGATTGTCAGAGTTTTCAATCAAGCCTTTGCGAGTACAGGACTAAATCAAAAGCAATTGGATGCACTAAATTATGATTATGAAACAGTTCATGTAACATCAACTCATCATGTTTCTTATTTTCCTAATGCGATGCCAATGACATTTAAATTACTCTTTAATAAAGATACTGGTGTTATTTATGGTGCACAAGGTTTTGGTTACGAAGGTGTTGATAAACGGATAGACGTTCTAGCAACTTCAATTAAAGCAAAGTTAACGATTGATGATCTACCTGAATTAGAGTTGTCCTATGCTCCACCTTATGGTGCGGCAAAAGATATGATTAACTTATTGGGTTATGCTGCATTAAATATTAAAGAAAATCTTAGTGATTCAATTCAATGGTCTGAATTGGATGATGAGCTTGAGAAAGGTGCATTCCTACTTGATGTTCGTGATGGTGTAAGTCATAATCAAGGTCATATTAAAGGATCGCATAACATCCCTTTACACTTTTTGAGGTGTCGATTGCACGAATTACCTTATGATCAAACAATTATTACGTCTTGTGCTAGTGGACAATTAAGTTATGCTGCCGAACGTATTTTGAAACAATCAGGATTAAAAGTTAAAAATCTTGATGGTGGGTTGAGAATTTATGGTAAAATGAAACCAGAGAATCTAGGTAAAAAATAGAAATGGAGTGATTGCATGATTTGCAACAAAGATTTAAGAAACCGTCTTAGCAGAACAGAAGGCCAGGTACGCGGAATTATTAAAATGCTCGATAATGATGCGGCTTGCCAGGATGTCCTCACACAACTGATGGCCGTACGTTCTAGTGTAGAAAAGGTGATTAGCTTGGTTGCTGTCAATAATCTAATGGAAACCATGGAATCACCAGAGACATCTGATAAACTGGTTGAAGATGCCGTGAATTTATTGGTAAGATCACGATAAACTCTGTTTAAAAGACAGGGTTTATTTTTTCATCAGAGTGTTCTTTTAATCTAGGTATAGACCAAAGAACCAAAAACTATTGACAGCGGTTACAACATGTGTTAATCTTATGCATGTAGATAGGATTGTTACTGAAGAAGGCAAGACCTACAAATATGACACTTACGCCATATTTGTAGGTCTTTTTATATGCTTCAGTACACATCATAATGGGGAGGAGTAAAGATATATGATGAAACATTTACAAAAATTAGGACGTGCTTTGATGCTTCCAGTTGCTGTGTTACCTGCTGCTGGGCTGCTCATGGGGGTTGGTTATTGGATCGATCCATCCGGATGGGGTGCAAATAGTGTCATTGCAGCATTTTTAATTAGTTCAGGAAAGGCAATCATCGATAATCTACCAATTATATTTGCGGTAGGGTTAGCTTATGGATTATCAGAAGATAAAGATGGTGCCGCATCGTTAAGTGGACTTATTGGATTTTTATTGCTGACAACTTTATTAAAGAGTGAAAATGTTGCGATGTTGCAAAGTATTCCACTTGATCAAGTTGATCCAGGGTTTGCCAAGATAAACAATGCTTTTATTGGTATTATTTCAGGGGTTGTTGGTGCGATGATGTACAACCGTTTCCATAAGAAACAATTGCCAACTGCTCTTGCATTCTTTAGTGGTAAACGCTTAGCACCTATCATGACTTCGGTTATTATGATGCCAATTGCTTTAATATTACTTTATGTGTGGCCAGTGGTTTATGGTTCACTTGTTGCATTTGGTACATCGATTTCAAATCTTGGTCCAGTTGGTGCTGGTCTCTTTGGGTTTTTTAACCGTTTGCTCATTCCAACTGGATTACATCATGCATTAAATTCAGTCTTTTGGTTTGATACAATCGGGATTAATGATATTGGTAATTTCTGGGGGAGTACTGGTGTTAAGGGTGTTACGGGGATGTATCAAGCAGGTTTCTTTCCAGTCATGATGTTTGGGTTAGTTGGTGCTGCATTAGCAATGTATCAAACAGCCAAACCAGAAAATAAGAAAACAGTAGGATCGCTAATGCTTGCCGCGGGATTCTCAGCATTCTTTACAGGAGTTACTGAACCACTAGAATTTGCGTTTATGTTTGTTGCACCATTTTTATATTTTGTTCATGCCGTATTAACGGGTATTTCTTTATTTATTATCTCTACATTAAAATGGACAGCAGGGTTTGGATTTAGTGCTGGATTTGTTGATTTTATTCTTAGTTCACGATTACCACTTGCGAATAATCCGTATATGATCTTAGTGTTTGGAGTCTTTTATTTCTTTGTTTATTATGCAATATTCAGAGTGTTGATTGTTAAGTTTAATTTTATGACACCCGGACGAGAAGAACACATTGAAATGGATGTTGAATTTGCTTCAGAAGAAAGATTTTTGAAACAAGCACGTGATGTGTTGACTGCTTTAGGTGGTAAAGAAAACGTAGTATCAAGTGATTATTGTACAACACGATTAAGACTCGAACTTGAGAATCTTGATTTGATTGATGAAGTTGCCATTAAAAAGACTGGATCAGCTGGAATTATGAAGCCAGGGGGTCAGTCAGTTCATGTGATTATTGGAACTGAAGTTCAATTTGTTGCTGATGAATTTAAAAAGTTATTAAAATAAAAAAATAAACCAACTCTAAATTCAGAGTTGGTTTATTTTTGGATGATTT
This sequence comes from Erysipelothrix urinaevulpis, assembly GCF_009828835.1. Taxonomy (GTDB): domain Bacteria; phylum Bacillota_I; class Bacilli_A; order Erysipelotrichales; family Erysipelotrichaceae; genus Erysipelothrix; species Erysipelothrix urinaevulpis. The sequence continues at coordinate 159,173 of NZ_WTTB01000003.1, read as the reverse complement.
GGTATAAATGAATTGATAAGTACATTCTTTCTTCGAGTGATAAAGTATATTCGAAGCGTTTAGAAACAAACGATGCAATTTTATTGACGCATGCATTGTAATGATGAAGTTTTGATGATATTAATAATGTTAACTCATCAAGTGTTTCAACCTTAGTATTTTCATCATTTCCAAAGACTCGTCGGGATAAGTATTTTAAATGAGTTGTTAGGCGTGAATAAGCAAGAGAATCTTTATTTATTTCAACGTCTAACTCGTTTTGAATAATGTTGAGTATTTCTTTTAGAAAAAACATAGTATTCTGAGCTTGTAAAGAATGATTGTGTTGTCGCGCATTAACAATATGAATGGTAATGTAGCCGATTTCATCGTTTGGTAATATCACAGAGTAGCTTTCATTAATAAGACTTAACGCCCATCGCCCTACCTCATATTCTTCAGGATAAAAAAGTTTAAGCTCATCATTAAATAGACCAGGTAGAACAATATCTTCCTGAGCTCGTAAAACAGCATAAGAGATATGATCGGTTAGTGAAATAGTGATTGAATCATTGAGCGAGTCGTCTAGGTATTGATTTGCATATTCAACAATTCTTCGTGTAGTTATGAAATATTCGATAGGTATTTTAGAGATAAGTTGCTCAAATTCTGCCATTTTTTCATTCATGATTTGGAATGTTTTTTCAATTAAAGCTTCATCAATATGATGACCAACTTTCTTTTGAAAACCTATTCCTGATCCTGTCACAATTACTTCATTCTTATCGACAACTGTCGCAACACAATTATTATTAAAAACCTTGGTAATTTTCATGCGATCCCCTCCTACGCATTTGTAATTATTATACCATAGCACTATAAAAAAAACTTGCTTTTACAAGAAGCAAGCTTAAGGTAATTAAGTAAATTTAACTTTACAAACTCCTTTATCAATTTCTCTTTTGGTCCACCAAAGCCCTATACCTATGAGTAGTAAACTGAATAATTTATATGGGAGTCCTGCTAATGGAAGGACAAAGACAGAAAATGTAATTCCTATATTAGCAAAAAATGCAATGACACAAGGCGTGCATCCATAAGTTAAGATACCAAAAAGAATTGAAACAAAGCTAAGGTTTGCGCCCTTGGCTTCATTCCCTTTTAAAATAACCATGGCAGAGCTAAGGTTCATTAAAAGAGCACTTAGCATTGCCATTACAAGGTTAATGACAATATTTATAATAACAAGATAGAAACCAAAGGTATGGCTCATCACTGTATAAGACATATTGAAAGAATCAATCAGTGTATAAATAAACATAAAGACTAGACTGAAAGCTATTCCTTGGATCATATATTTTTTCGTTTTTAATAAATCAATCGCTTCTTGAAACATAACAGCTCCTTTCTATATAAAATATACCTCATGGGGTATTAATGTCCAAGCAACTTGCCCATAAATGTGTAAAATCTATCCTTAGGCTTAACTCAAAGGCTAAATCATGCTACAATAATAAAGTACAATAAAAGGAAAGAGGTGTTTATTATTAATAATGATCACAAAAACGATCACTTGGAGATGGATGAACAGGAGACAATTATGGAACCTGCGACAAATCTAAGCTGGGAAAGTTTAGCCTCTGTGGAGCAATCACGTCAAAAAGAACTCATTGCTGAAGTTCGTCGATATCGAAATGTCGTTGACGTTGACGGTCATATTGAATCGATTAAACAAGAGTGGGAAGAAGCGGCTGCAGATAATGATGATAGTTATCTTGAAGCTGAATTCCAAAATGCACTTAAAGTTTATGAAGAGAGTCAAAATAAATTACTTGCAGCTAAAACAACTAAAGAAAATTTAGTTAAAGAAGCGCAAGATTTACAAGAATCAACACGCTGGGCAAAAACATCGAAGCGTCTTCAAGAGATGCAAGTTACATGGCGAGAAGCTGGTTTTTCAGGTCAAGGTGCAGATCAAGAACTTTGGGATGCATTTTCAGCAGCGAATGATGTTTTCTTCAATCGTCAAAATGAATTTTTTGAAAAACGAGAAGTTCATCAAGAAGAAGCAGCTGAACAAAAAGAACAATTGATCCAAGAAGCTGAAAGTCATAAAGACTCAGAAGATTGGAAAGAAACGTCATCAGTTATGCGTGATTTAATGAATCGTTGGAAAGAGGTTGGATTTGCTTCTAGAGAAAAAGAAGATGAATTATGGGAACGTTTCAATGGTGCCCGTCAACATTTTTATCAACGTCAACATGAGCATTTTGATGAAATGAGACAACGTCATGACGAAGCTCGTAAAATTAAAGAAGGTTTAATTGAAGATGCTCGTGAATTAGCACAATCATTTAGCTTTGATGGCGCAAAAGAAAAAATGGACAATTTATTCGAACGCTGGAAAGAAGCTGGATCAAGTGGACGTGCCAATGAACAAAAACTTTGGGACGCATTTAGAAGTCATCAAGATGAGTTCTATACACGTTTCAATGAGTATCAACGATCAAATGCTGAAGAGCGTCGTTGGGATTTGGAAGAAGAGGCAAAACGTCTTGATATCCGCATCAGTGCTTTAGAAGAAATCACAGAAATGATTCGTATTAAGTTAGATACATTTGCTAACATGGATACTCTTGATGAAAATCAAGAAAAAGAAAAACTTGAACTTGAAGAGAATTTAAAAAATAATGAAGCTCGTTTAGATGAGTATCATCAACAAATAAATTCAATTGATAGTCAACTTGATCGTTTCTAAAAATAGTTTTAACGAAAACAACATTCAGATAACTGAGTGTTGTTTTTTTATTTCCTTGATCATGTAGTGCATGGATTCACAAAGTTTTTGAATTCGCTAAATGTGATGGATGAAGCAACACAAAACAAGTCACTATGACTTATAAGTTATAATGCTTTGATGATTTAACCTTAAGTTTAAAAATTACCAATGATACAATAAGTTAGCAATAGGACTCAACTTCTGTGAATTTTAGGAGAGAAGACAGAAGGTCGGTCATAGAAAGAGAAGGAGAAAGAATGAATAAAAAAATTAATTATACAGAGTTTATCATTGGACTCATTGTATTATTTGGCGTTATATTATTAGGAAAAGCTAAGCTTGCAAGTGATATGTTAGTCTTTAGATTACTTATCGGAATCTCGCTTGGTTATGTCTTTGCTAGAGCATACACCGGATTTGCTGGGTCAGTGAATCGAGCCTATACAACCGGTTCTACTAAATTAATGCGAGCAATGATGATTATGTTCTTTGTAGCTGCACTTGGTGTTGCTGGTTTATTAGTTTTCAATCTTAACCCAGAAACACAAACTGTTTTAGTGGAGTATGGTTTAAATGTTAAGCCAATTAACCTTGGTTTAATCCTTGGTGCTATGATGTTTGGTTTTGGAATGTCAATGAGCTCATGCTGTGCATCAGGCATGATGAGTGATTTAGCAAATGAAGCACCGAAAGCAATTATTACCATGTTTTTCTTTGGAATGGGCGTTGTCTTAGGGATGCCATTTGACAAAGCTTCATGGGTCAATAATTCATGGTTTACTGCTGGAGAAAACAATGGTGTATTTTTCCCTGATTTATTCAATGGAAGTAGTTTATATAATATGCTTGGGGGCGTTATACTAACTGGAATTCTTGCTTTGATTGTTATCGTACTCGCTTATGCTTATGAATCATATCGTAAACGTAAAGGCACATTAGGTGTTGTTCCGTCAGAACTTAAGGCTGAAAATGAACGCCATATAGAGGTTCCGGCTGAAAAGGACCAATTATTTACGTATGTTTTCAATAAAGTGTTTGTAAATTCATGGTCAGTTTATACTGGAGCTTTATTAATTGCGGTTATCTTTATTATTATTGTGGCAGCAACAAAAGGTGGATGGGGTGCATCAGGACCTTTTGGTAATTGGTTTGCTAAAGTAATTATGGTGTTTGGTGTAAAAGCAGAGACACTAGCAAACTATGCAGGACAAGAACCTGAGTTCTTCAGTGCATCTATTTTCTCAAATGGTACAGGAATTCAAAACATGGGAATTTTTATCGGAGCACTTACTTATTTATTAACAAGTGGTCAAATGAAAGAAACAAGTCAGAATTTCTTTAATTATCCAAAAATTCAATGGTTCCTCTTTATGCTTGGTGGATTAACAATGGGAGTGGGAACTCGTTTAGCAAAAGGCTGTAATGCTGGAGGCTTGTTCACGCCAATCGCACATATGTCTTTATCGGGCTGGTTTTTCTTACTTGCACTCATTGTGGGGGGTATCTTGGGGAATACATTCCAAAAACTAATTTTTGATAAAGTATCACAATAACATAAATAAAAAAAGCGAAATTTATTTTTCGCTTTTTTATTGCTTTAACTTATTTTTGAGTTCTTCAAGTGTTTTTGAGAATTTACGTGATTTCACAGTCGGGAACCGTTTTAATAGGTTATGTTCACGTTTACGAAAACGTGCATGGCTTTGTTTGAGACGAACTTGAATTTGCTTGATGTGATCATCGAACTCATTCAACAACTCTTGGCCTGCATCAAGGAATTCCTCGATGCTAATGCTTATATTATCCGTGCTCAATTTAGTAAGAATTTCCTCTTTTACAACTTCGAGATCTTCGATGTATCGTTTTATATTAACGGCAACTAAGACACTACTTATAAAATCAATCATCAAGATAACAAATGAAATAGAAGCAATCAATTGAAGTGTATTTACTGGAACAATCTTGACGATATCTTTAACAATAGGATGGATCCATTCTACTAAAATGACTGAAAGCAACCCAAATAGAAGGCTATTACGCAAACAAATTCTCCCCTTGATGTTAAATTTTCTCTTCGAATAATCCCACCATCTCATATCAAATATTTTTTCCATAGCAAAACTTGTGATGTACTCAAGACCACTTGTAACAAAAATTCCTAAGATAAAAACAAGGGATGGATACTCAAAAAATGGTTCTAAGAAGTATAGAATCGCCATAGCACCAAAAGCATAGATAGGAATAACTGGACCATGTAAAAAGCCTCTTTGAACAAATTTTTTATTCGGAATTGACACATATAAAGTTTCAATAATGTAACCAAAAAAAGCATAAATTAACCAATATATATAGTTAAATAACATGATATAAAATCACTCTCTTTCCCAAAAACTAATGTATTCATATGATATAATAAAACTATTCATAAAGGAAGTGAGAGTGTGGAGATGTTTGAAAAAATTATGTTAACAGAACCAGCGTTTGGGTTCATTAAAAAAATTGGTGTTTCAATTTTAATCTTTGTTGTCGCAAGTGTGGTGATGAATTTCATCATCAAAACTTTGGGTAAAGTATTGTACAGTGGTGAACATAATCAGAAAAAAATGACCCTGTTCACAGTCTTATCTAGCACCGTTAAATACATTATATATTTTATTACGGTCATGATTATTTTAGAATTGTTTGGTATCTCGACTAAGTCAATCCTAGCTGTTGCTAGCGTTGGAAGTGTTGCATTAGGGTTTGGTGCACAAGCGCTTGTTAAAGACATTATTTCTGGTTTGTTTATTTTGGCGGAGAATCAATTTAATGTGGATGATCTTATTGAAGTTGCAGAATATACAGGTGTTGTTGAAAAAATGAGCCTAAGAACGACTATTTTAAGGACTGCTAAGGGAGAACAATGCATAATTCCTAATGGTGAAATTCGTGGTGTAAAGAATTATTCAAGAGATTATATCAATGCAATTGTGCAGGTTCCGGTTCCTTATGATGTTAATTTAAATTATTTAATGAAAGTTATGCAAGATAAATTAGATCGTTATTTTGTTGATGGAAATACGATTAGTCATCCTGAAGTATTAGGGATCAGTGAATATGGCGATAGTGCACTGTTACTGGGGGTTGTGTGTAAATGTCATACGGGAAAAAATTGGGCCGTAGAGCGTGATTTGAGACGATTTATTTTAGAGATTTTAGAAGAAGAAAACATTGAAGTTCCATTCAATACGAATACAATTCATATTGAATCTATGCCTAAATAGGTTGACATACCTCAAAGACTTAAGGTATGATACCCAAGGAACGACAATAGAATAACGGTAGGTGAGGCTACCAAAAGGATACGGATTACTGCCGCAGAGTAGTGGAGACACTATGGAGTTGGTTTGAACAGACTAGGTCGCGAAGGCTTAGGATAATGTAGTTTCATTGCCTTTTGGAGTTAAAGCTTGAACGTGACGATAATATTTTTTATAGAGATATTTTAACCATGCCTACCACTTGTATAGGTGTGGTTTTTTATTGTCTTAGGAATGAAAGGGAGTGGTGGAATGGATCAGTGTGAACGACGGTTTAGTACAAAAATGATGTTGAGATTTGTTTCATTACGTCCAAATCTCAACTAGCAATAGGAGGGATTATCATGCTAAAAAACTTTTTAATTGATGCTAAAGAAAGATTAGACTGGGCATCAAAAGAATCAAAAGAAACAGTCATCACAGCGTTAAAAACAACACGGAAAGGATTGCATCCAGATCGTGTCGAGATGAACCGAAAAGAGTTCGGAGATAACCAAATTGATACAGGTAAAGAAGTAAGTATGTTCCGACGTCTGGTCGATGCATTCATTAATCCATTTACCTCGATATTAATTGCTCTAGCAATTGTTTCATATTTTACGGATATTTATGGTTTACCAAAAAATGAACGCGAATATATGACGGTTGTTATTATCACAACGATGGTCGTTGTGAGTGGATTGTTACAATTTATTCAAGAAACTCGTTCTGGTAATGCAGCCAAACGATTAAGTGAAATGGTTCAAACCACTACACTTGTGATAAGAAGGAACCAAGAACCTACAGAAATTCCAATTGAGGATGTTGTTGTTGGTGATATTATTCAACTGTCAGCAGGAGATATGATACCAGCAGATATGCTTGTCTTAGAGGCTAAAGATTTATTCGTTACACAATCAGCATTGACCGGCGAGAGCTATCATGTTGAAAAGACAAGTAAAATTATCGATGAAAGCTCAACACTAACGGACCGAAGTAATTTAATTTTCATGGGAAGTGATGTTATTAGTGGATACTCACAAGCACTTGTTCTCTCAACAGGAAATGATACATTATTTGGAGAAATTTCAGAGCAAGTTCAAGAAGAACCTGATGCAACCACCTTTGAAAAAGGAGTAAACTCAGTAAGTTGGCTTCTAATTCGTTTCATGGCTGTTATGGTTCCAATTGTCTTTGTTATTAATGGAGTTGGAAAAAATGATTGGTTGAGTGCTCTTCTGTTTTCTGTATCAATTGCAGTTGGGCTAACACCAGAAATGTTGCCAATGATTGTAACAACCTCCCTTGCTAAGGGTGCGGTTGCTATGTCAAAAGAAAAAACGATTGTTAAGAGTTTAAATTCGATTCAAGATTTAGGCTCAATGGACATTCTTTGTACTGATAAAACAGGGACCTTAACACAAGACAAAGTTGTATTAGAATATCATCTTGATGTTATGGGGAACGAAGATGATCGAATTCTGCGTCATGCTTTTTTGAATAGTTACTATCAAACAGGCTTAAAAAACTTGATGGATAAATCGATTATTGAAAAAACGATGGAAATCGCAGAATCAAATGAAAACTTTGATAACTTGTTTAATGCTTATATTAAAGTTGATGAAGTACCCTTTGATTTCAATCGTCGGAGAATGTCTGTAGTTGTTGCTGATTCAAGAAATAAAACACAAATGATTACCAAAGGTGCCGTTGAAGAAATGTTATCTGTTTGTTCATTTGTTGAGTATAACCATGAAGTAATGGAACTAACCGAAGAACTATCAGCCAAAATTTTGGAAACGGTTCATGGGTTGAACGAGCGTGGAATGAGAGTCATTGCTGTAGCTCAAAAAACAAATCCAAGACCGGTTGGTGAATTTTCAGTCGCGGATGAGAAGGATATGGTACTCATGGGTTATCTGTCATTCTTAGATCCACCAAAAGAATCAGCGATGCAAGCTATTGATGAATTAGCACGTTATGGCGTACAAACAAAGGTCATGACAGGTGACAACGATGTTGTTACAAAGAGTATTTGCGATATGATCGGTATTGATACAAGCAATATTGTTTTGGGTAGTGATTTAGATGGTAAAACTGACGAAGAACTCAAAGATCTTGTTCAAAGTTCAAATGTATTTGCTAAATTAGCCCCACTCCAAAAACAAAAACTGGTTTCAGTATTAAGAGAAATGGGACATACGGTCGGATTTTTAGGTGATGGCATCAACGATGCACCCGCTATGACTGAAGCAGATATTGGTATTTCTGTGGATACAGCAGTTGATATTGCGAAAGAATCATCTGAGGTTATTCTCCTTGAAAAAGATTTAAACGTACTGGTTAAGGGGATTATTGAGGGACGTAAGACCTATGCAAACATGATTAAATACATTAAAATGACAGCAAGTTCCAACTTTGGAAATGTCTTTTCTGTCTTAGTTGCAAGTGCGTTTCTACCGTTCTTACCAATGGAGGCGATGCACCTTGTGCTTCTAAACTTGATTTATGATTTATCATCCATGGTTATTCCATGGGATAATGTGGACGAAGATTATTTGGAAGTGCCACGAAAATGGGATGCTGAATCAATTCGTAACTTTATGATTGTTTTAGGTCCAACAAGTTCTGTCTTTGATATCACGACCTATTTCTTAATGTTCTTCCTGATAGCGCCTCAAGTGACTGGTATGCAATACGCACAAATCACTGATCCACAAACAAAAGCCTTGTTCATCGCAGTATTCCAAGCAGGCTGGTTTGTTGAATCGATGTGGTCACAAACACTGGTGATACATATGCTAAGAACGCCTAAGATTCCATTTATTGAAAGCAGTGCTTCAGCACTTGTTACCATTACAACCTTTGCAGGAATCTTACTCTTGACAGCGATTCCGTTTACAGGCTTTGGTCAAAGTATTGGATTGGCACGATTACCTCTCAATTATTTTGGTTGGTTAGCTGTCACAATCTTGGGTTATATGTTATTGGTTACAGTTGCCAAACGATTCTTTATGAAACGATATGGTGAATTATTATAAAAATATAGCCTCTTTGGAAGAAGAGGCTTTTTTTGATATAATAACCAGAGGAATGAGGAATGAAGATTGAAAAAGTATTGGAAATTATTTAGCTCAACGTTTTACTTGAGTAGTTTTACTTTTGGGGGAGGCTATGTCATTATACCCCTAATGAAAAAACAATTTGTTGACGATTTAGGATGGATTGATGAAGATGAGATGACTGATTTGGTGGCCATTGCTCAATCATCACCAGGTTCAATTGCTGTAAACGCATCAATTTTGGTAGGATTTAAAGTCGCAGGGTTTCCTGGTGCTTTAGTTACGACCCTTGGAACAATGTTACCACCATTATTTATTCTATCGATTATTTCATTGTTTTATGTAGAATTTAGAGATAATCGTTATGTTGGTGCAGCATTAAATGCAATGCAAGCAGGTGTTGCTGCAGTGATTATTGATGTAGTGTATACCATGGCTTCTCAGATTATTAAAACAAAAAAAACACTGAGTTTAGTCATCATGGTAGTGTCCTTTATAGCGGCATCAGTTTTTAAAGTGAATGTACTGATTATCATCCTATTTGCAGGAAGTATTGGTGCTTGGTCGAGTTTGAGAGGTGCTAAACAATGACAACACTCATCGAATTATTTATCAGTTTTTGTCAAATTGGCATGTTCAGTATCGGTGGTGGCTATGCTGCAATGCCTTTAATACAAGAACAGGTTGTTCAGAATCATGGTTGGCTGAGTCTTGCACAATTTACGGACTTAGTCACAATCTCCGAGATGACACCGGGTCCCATTGCTCTTAATGCTGCTAGTTTTGTAGGATTGCAGGTTGCTGGTTTTCCAGGCGCCATTGTTGCGACTATAGGGAATGTCCTGCCATCATTTATTATCGTAAGCATTCTTGCATATGTGTATTATCGTTTTAGTACGATAAAAGTCATCTCAGGTGTTATTACTGGATTAAGACCGACGGTTGTGGCACTAATTGCAACTGCAGGCCTTACAATTGTAAGAAATGCATTAGGTGGCTCACAGTTATTATTTAATGGAATATTATTGCTTCTTGCATTATTTTTAGTAAGAAATTATAAAAAAGATCCAATCTTTGTTATTGTATTGACTGGAATGTGCGGAATTATCGTCGAATTTATTGGAAATTTCGTTTAATTTTTGACAAGTAAAATATATAAGCTATACTTGAAAAAGAAAGGGTGATATGAATGGCGTTACCAAATTGTCCAAAATGTGATTCTTCATATGTGTATGAGGATGGAAATTTATTAGTTTGTCCTGAATGTGCGCACGAATGGACTGAATTATCAGCAGCACTTGATGCAGAAGCAGAACTTATTAAAGATGCGAATGGAACTGTGTTGAATGATGGTGATGATGTCATTGTTGTAAAAGATTTAAAAGTTAAAGGGAGTTCAAATCCAATTAAACAAGGCACAAAGGTTAAGGCGATTACCTTAATATCCAACCCAGCTGATGGTCATGATATTGATTGTAAAGTTGATGGCTTTGGACCAATGAAACTAAAATCTGAATTTGTAAAAAAAGCATAAAAAAAGATTGTTTACATTAACATGTAGACAATCTTTTTTAATTATAAGCTTAATTTTCCAGCTGCTGCTTTGTCCACAACAACAGTAACGTTAGGGTGATTACGTAGTGCGCTTGCTGGTAGATCTTCGGTGATTTCGCCTTCGAAGAGACCTTTAATTGCATCTTGTTTTCCTTCGCCATAAGCGAATAAAACGATTTTTTTAGCTGACATAATTGATTTAATACCCATTGAGTATGCGAATTTTGGAACATCATCTTTTGTTTCAAAGAAACGCGCATTTGCTTCAATGGTAGATGGAGCTAATGCTACTTTTTCTGTTAATGAGTCAAAAGATGCACCTGGTTCATTAAAGCCGATATGACCATTTCCACCAATCCCTAAGATTTGTAAATCGATAGGGTTATCCTCGATTAATTGGTTATAACGATCGCATTCCTTCGCTTCATCTGTTTCTAATCCATCAGGTAAATAGTTAGCTTTGAAAGGTTTAGCTTCAAATAAATTCTTGCGCATGAAATAGTCATAGCTTTGGTCGTGGTCTTTTCCAATACCAATATACTCATCTAAGTTTATTGAGACAACATCACTGAAGTCTAAATCACTTTCTGAGATTAATTTATACATTTCAACAGGTGTACTTCCTGTAGCAAGTCCTAAGACGTTGATTTCGTTTGCTTTCATTACATCGTTGATTATGTTAAAACCAACTTTTGCCCCCTCTTGTGGGTTTTCAACAACAATAAGTTCCATTTTGTTTCCTCACTTTTCTAATCAATACTATTATAAAGAATTTGCTAATAAATGCAAATGCAAGATGCTTTGAATAGTGGTATAATAACAATGTTAGATGGAGGTAATTATGTTAATAATTAACGGAAAACTCTATTTAGAAGATAGAGTCATTGATAATGGATATATCAAAATTGAAAATGATAAAATAATTTCATTAGGAAAAATGGAATTTGCACCAAAAGATGACACAATAATTGATGCTGAAGGTATGAATGTTTTACCAGGTTTTATTGATCAGCATATTCATGGTGCCAATGGTGCTGACCATATGGATGCAACCCAAAAGGCATTGAAAGATATAGCTTCTTTCTTACCTAAAGAAGGGACGACGTCATATCTGGCAACGACAATGACGCAGTCTGTTGAAAATGTTGACAAAGCATTGGAAGAAATTGTTAAGTATGTGGAAACTGATAATAAACCAGGCGAAGCAGAAATTTTAGGTATTCATTTGGAAGGACCTTTTATTTCAAAAAAACATGTTGGAGCCCAAAACCCTGATTATGTTCAAAAACCAACGATTGATTCGTTTAACCATTTCTGGAAAACGGCAAAAGGAAAAATAAAATTAATTACTTATGCACCAGAAGAAGCAGAAAAAGGATTTACAAACCGCTTGCGCGAGCTGGGTGTTATCCCATCTGCTGGGCATACCGATTCAACTTTTGATCAGATTGTTGCTGAAATTCCAGAAGGTTTGTCTAATTTGACGCATTTCCACAATGCGATGACGCCTCATCATCATCGTGAACCTGGTGTTGTTACAGCGGGATTCATGTACCCAGAACTTAAAGCAGAACTCATTGTGGATGGTATTCATTTACATCCTCATATTGTTGATGCAAGTTATAAGATTAAAGGTGTCGACAATGTTATTGCAATTACTGATGCAATGCGTGCTAAAGGATTACCGGATGGTGAATATGATTTAGGTGGACAAACTGTTTATAAAAAAGGTAAAGAATGCCGTATTGAATCAGGATCTCTAGCAGGTAGTGTTGCTGAAATGGACTTTGTTGTCAGAAACTTAAGAGATTTTACAGGATGTTCGATGGAGGATCTTGTTAAAATGTCGAGTGCTAACAGTGCCAAGCATTTAGAGGTCTTTGATCGTAAAGGTAGTTTAACTGCCGGTAAAGATGCGGACATCGTTATAGTTGATAATGATATTAATGTTCAAGCGACAATTTGCCGTGGTGTCCTATCGTTTCAAAAATAGATAATAACCAATTTATGAATAAAAAAAGAACTGCTGACAAATAAATGTCGGCAGTTCTTTTTAAAAATATTTTATGATGTCATTATTTCTAAACATATCATTGACCGATTCTCGTGTTTTGGTGCTTTCATCTAAATCAGCACCATTATGAATGAGAACTTTGAATAATGACCGAATATCTTCGTCCATTTCTTCATCAGTGATTGTAATATCAAGAGCAAGTGCGTCTAAGACTGCTCGCATGATGGCAACGTTTCCATATGAATCAGTTTGATGGATGTTGGCACCATGTTTGATCATATAATCTACAAGGTCAAGAAGTTCATTAAATAATACACCGTCATTTTTGGGTCCATCAGCAGCACGTCTTGGAAATCTGCTTTGGGCCATCGTTGCTTGAATTGCAACGTGCAGTATTGGCATTGTCCAACCTTCAAGGGGACCAGGAACTTTTTGATTTATATCCACACCTAAATCAATTAAATATCGTGCAATCTTTGGTTTGTTGTTTTGAATGGTAAACTGTAAGATTGAACCTCCTGGGATATCATCGGATAATGTAAATTCATTGCTTAAGATATCACGGTTTTTTTCAATGATATTTTCTACATCATCCATCTGTGAATTTTGAATCGCCTCGATGAGTGAATTATGAATAATATTCCTCCTTATCACTCTTATTATATCATGCTTCTGAAAAATTGTTGTTTTTTGAAGAATTTGAGCGTTTAATGATGCTTTTAACGATCTGGTGGACACAGTATACGATAAGGTGTGATACAGCAACAAAGACAAGCATTAACTTAATGTGATAGAAGTTAAGACGTTCTAGTTCAAGTAATGGCCAGAAAATCAAACTTGAGAGAAGGAAGCCGACAAAATCGATGATTAAGACAGCAACCCTATATAAGTTAAGTGGTTTGTAAATTCGATAAATCATATGAATTGAAATGTAACCGTTAAGGAAATACATCATTGTTTGAGAACTCTCGACATCAAGATTAAAGGTTTGATTAAAGACATTGAGAATGAACCAGAAGAAGATGATTGCAGCAGCATTAGGCACAGAGTGTCTAAATACATGCATAAATAAACTTTCTTTGGGCTTATCAATATTTTGTTCAAAGAGCAACATAAAGGATGGGAAACCATCAACAAACATATTAGTAAGTGTGATTTGGAAGGGGATGAACGGGAATGGAACATTCATCATGATTGCGATAAATGAAACAAAGAAGGTTAAAATAGTTCGAAGATAATACATTGAGGCAGATCGGGTGATGTGATTCATCACTTGACGTCCTTCTTTAACAACATCCACAAGTGTTGATAATTGTCCGTCCATAATCACAACCTGTGATATTTGTAAAGCCGCGTCACTTCCTTCTCCCATTGCAATGGAACAATCAGCTTTCTTTAAAGCAAGAACATCATTGATACCATCACCAGTCATTGCAACTTTCTTTTTGTTTCTTTGTAAGGCTTCCACAAATCTTAATTTTTGATTTGGTGTAGCTCGCCCAAAGACACTATAGTTTAAGATTGCATGTTCAATTTCTTCATCGGTTGTTAAAGTCCGAGCATCGACGGTATGGTTAGCATTTGGAACATTCGCTTGACTTGCTATTGCTTGAACAGTTTCAACACTATCCCCAGAAATAATTTTAATTGCGACATCGTTTTCGGTGAAAAAATTAATGGCATTCGCTGCATCGTCACGTAAAGGATCTTGAATCGCTATGAAAGCAAGGGGAGTGAGATTGTTTGGGCTATAGTTTAAATCAATCGTTTCGGTACTAAGGCCTGCTAGAATGATACGAGAACCATTGGAACGCTCTAAACTCATCGATGAAGGTAAATCCAGGTCGTTTGCTAAAACCTCTGGAGCACCTAAGATTAAAGAGGTATTGTTATCAAGATTTAATGCTGACCATTTTCTAGCGGAAGAAAACGGAATTTCTTGAACCACATTCAAGCGAGTGTTTCCTGTAAATGCTTTCTTTAAAGCTAAAGCTGTCGCATTATTATCATGAGTGAAATTAACATAAGTTTGAATATATTCTTCAAATCTTGGATCATATTCATGAACTGATTTTAACGTCATTTCTCCATGGGTTAGAGTTCCTGTTTTATCTAAACAAAGAACATCTGATTGAGACAAAATTTCAATAGCATAAAGGTCTTGGATGAGGGTTTTCTTTGAACCAAGTTTCAATGCACTTGCAATCAAAGAAAGTGTTGTCAATAAAACAAGGCCTTGCGGTAACATACCTAACAACGCTGATGAAGTATTAACAAAGACACTTTTTAATGTTTGTTCGCGAACAATCAGACCTTGATACAATAGGATTGAACCAATCGGAATAACAAATAAACTTGTATATCGAGTAATTTTTTTAAATGTTTTAAGTAATTCTGAATTAGATTCACGATCAGTTTTCACAGCCTGAGTAATTTTTACGGCATAGTTGTCAGCACCAACATGGATTGTTTTTGCATAACAGCCGCCACTAATGATAAAACTACCGGATAATAATGGATCGCCTTCATGTTTTTCAATGGCGTCCACTTCACCTGATAGAAGGGATTCATTCACCTCGACAAATCCATCGATTATGGTAGCATCGGCACTGATTTGGTTTCCTGATTCATAATAGACGATGTCATCAAGGACGATATCCTCATTATCAATCTCAATAAGTTGACCATCCCGTAAGACTTTTGTTTTGGGGGAAATAATAATGTTAAGTTCGCTAATAAGATTACGAGACCTTATTTCTTGAATAATAAACATGACAGTATTCGTAAACATTACAAAAATGAAGAACAAACTAGAGTAGGCTTTTACATAAAGTAATGCAGAGGCTATAATAATACTATAGAGATTAAAAAAGGTAAAAACGTGTTGACGTATTATTTGCCCGTTAGTTTTTATTTCGGGTTTAGGTAAAGTATTAACGTGTTGATTCGAGATTTTTTCTTGAACTTCTTCTTGTGTTAATCCGACGAATTTCATAATGACACACTCCTTGATAACTACTCTATTATCATAGTGTATTAGTACAACAAGTACAAGCAATTTATTTAGAAAGAGATGATTAAGATGAAAAGAATTGCAATCGTAGGTGGTGGGGTTGTTGGAGCAACTGCGGCATTTTATTTATCCAAAAACAAAGAAATTGAATTAATGATGTTTGATGATGGAGAGCTTCAAGCTACTTCCGCAGCAGTTGGAATTGTTTGTCCGTGGCTGAGTCAAAGGAGAAATCAATTTTGGTATCAATTGGTTCAAGATGGGGCAGAGTTTTATGATACTTTAATCTGTGATATGAAAAATAGCGATTTTTACGAGAAAATTGGTGGCCTATATATTAATGAAAAAATGGAAGACAAAATCTATAATTTAGGTAAAAAACGCCAAAAAGAAACATCGAAAATTGGCGAGATAAAAAAAGTGGGTCTAGCAGACGATTTGACACCACCTGGTTTTATGTGGGAATCAGGTGTGTACGTTGAAGGAGCTGCACGAGTTGATGGTCAAAAGCTTGTCCAAACGCTCAAAGACAAAGCGATAAACCAAGGGATGATTTATAAAAATGAATGGGCAAACACTCAGTGTTTAAATGATCAATATAGTATCAATGGTTATGTTTTCGATGAAATAATTTTTGCTGCAGGCGCATGGCTGAAAGAAAGTTTAAATTTCTTAAGTCATTATTCAGTGGATGTAAGAAAACAAAAAGGCCAACTTATTGAATTTGATACGACAAGTGATAAAGTATATCCTGTTATCATGCCTAAAGGAGAAATCGATTTTCTATTCGATCAAAAAGGGTCTTTAGTTGTGGGGGCAAGTCATGAGAATGATTATGTAGATGAAGCGGTTGATTGGCACATCTTAAATGAATTAAAAGAAGAAGCGAGTCGTCATTTACCAAGTTTGAACGAAAAGGATATAGATGGCTATCGTGTTGGTATAAGGGCACATAGTTCAGACTATACACCTTATTATGGTGAGATTAGTCAAAAAGGAATCTATGTTGCCAGTGGTCTTGGTTCGTCAGGGTTAACAAGTGGTCCAATCATAGGATATCGATTAGCTCAATTGGTTGAGAATAAGGATAGTGTAAAAAATGAATGGTTTAATGCCAAAAATTATGTTGTTTTAAACAAGTAAAAAATCGTGGTATAATATAGAGAATAGGACCAAAGAATACAAGGGGTGATTACAATGATTAATATCTACTTATGTGATGACAATGAAGAGGTCATCGCCCAAACAAAAGAAATGATTCAGAAAAATTCACTAGAAAATAACCTGAGTATAACGTTGTCTACGTTTAAACGAGCAGAAGACATGCTTTTTCATATGGATGATCGACGAGATATTCCAGACATCATCTTTTTAGATATCTTTATGGATAAAATAAATGGAATGGAAACAGCACGTAAGTTGAGAGATGATGGCTATGATGGTGAAATTATTTTCTTAACAACATCCCATGATTTTGTTTTTGAAGCGTTTGATGTACGTTCGTTTCACTACCTTGTTAAACAAGAATTGAGTAACGAACGATTTAAAGAAGTGTTTTTAAAAGTGGTTGAAGAAGTCGAT
Source organism: Erysipelothrix urinaevulpis (assembly GCF_009828835.1). Taxonomy (GTDB): domain Bacteria; phylum Bacillota_I; class Bacilli_A; order Erysipelotrichales; family Erysipelotrichaceae; genus Erysipelothrix; species Erysipelothrix urinaevulpis. The sequence goes on along the minus strand of NZ_WTTB01000003.1, from coordinate 141,913 downwards.
CAAAATCAAGATAAGTATTTTGATTGTTCAATGGGAGCAGAAGTTCGAAAAATCCCAATGAAAGATATTACTTATTTTGCGATTTACCGCCGCGTCATGAGAGTTTATTATTTATCTGATTTTTTTGAGTTTTACGAAACAATGGATAACTTAACAAAGCAGTTAGAGGGTCAAGGTTTCGCGAGAACTCATCGTGCATATCTTGTTAATTTAAGACATGTAGCAGTATTCAAAAAAGATACGCTTCTATTGACTGATGGTAGTGAAATTCCGATTGGTAAAACATATCTTTCTGATTTAAAGAAAGAATTTAATGATTATGTCGTCAATCGATGGGAATCATAACATGAAACTTTTGATACTTTCAACGTCCCTTTCGGTATATTTATTAATTTATTTAACGTTTAAAAATTTTTCGAGGTATGCTGATTATCGTAAATATGGAAAAATATTGGTTTTTGTACTGATGCCATTAAATTCAGTGTTCTTTGCGCATTTTCAAGCGAAGTATTATCCAACATTTGTTGCGTATTTGGTGTTTTTAGTTCTGATGTTTATTTGGTTTATGGTTGTATTTAATACATCGGCTACGCTTGCTTACTTTGGAGCCATTCATTACGTGTTCTATTTATTTGTTATGCGGTCTGGTGTCATGTCTGTTTATTCTTTGTTTGTTCAAATTCCAATCGCTGTATTAAAACAGGGAGGCTACCACGCGCTAATGATCTTTCAAATAAGTGCGATGCTTGTCGTTGTTTTATTTGTTTACTGGAATAAGTTTATCTTAACAACTGAGCGCATGAACTATGTTTTTGCTAATCCTGGACAATTACGGTATATTCTTTTTAATAAAACAATTTTAGGATTGTATATGATGGTTATTACGTTTGGAAGTCGTTATACATTGAATGAAATTTGGTATTCCTCAGTTCATTTAATCACAGCTATTATAGTGGGTGTGGTTGCGTATTCTGCTTTACAAAATGGAATTAGTGTTTCAGAAAGTTTAGAGCATGAAAAACAAACAGTGGCTTTACAAAATCAATTGTCAATGCAAATCAGTCATTATCGTTCCTATCAAAAATATACGGAAGGTTTTAGAGAATTTAGACATGATTATAAAAGAATGTTGTCGACTATTAATAGTTTATTAAGAAATAATCAATTTGAAGAGGCCATACATATACTCGATGAGATGGGAGTAACGCTTGCATCCAATGAAGTTGCGCATAAACAATACTCTAACTATCCTCTTTTGGATGCAGTATTTCAAGAATATGCCAATCGCTGTGTTGAGAATGAAATCCACTTTGATGGAATATTGTATTGGGATGAAGCAATCAGTATGGATGAGCTAACAATTGTTCGTTTATTTACAAATTTATTGACGAATGCATTCGAGGCAGCAGGGGATTCTCAGGCACGTTATATTACAGTCTCTTCCAATGCGCGTGATCACTGGTTGGATATTGTCATTAAAAACTCATTTGATGGTAACATTCATGATGATTTAAGTTCAACCAAAACAACAACAGAAGGAAATAGAGGGTTAGGTACAAAAATAGTTTCAAAGACGATGGAATCAATTGGTGGTGTCTTCTCTTGGGACACTCAAGATCAAGAATTCATTGCCTATCTTCATATACCACGTCGTTAAAAAAAGCCGTCCATTGGACGGCTTTTTCAATGTCATCTAGCTTAATGACCTAGCAATAACATATAAGATGGCAGTGATAAAAAATGAAGCTAGAATGAGCATGATAAATACTCGTTTAGAAAAATCATTTGCAAATTCTATTCTTGCATTTTCGGTAAAGTGATACGTATCATCTGTTTTCTTTAGGTATCGCTTTTTGCAAAGAATTTCCACATGTTTTTCTAGGTCGGTCCCTTTCTTACCACTGAGATTGGCAATTTCTTCAAGACTAAACTCTTCTTCCCCAGAATCAAACAAAGCTTTCATTAACTTATATTGATCCATAAAATCACCTTCTTTTCATCTTTATTATATCAAAAATAATAATAAATGTATGAAAAATGTTTAAAACTTTACAGATTATTTACTTTTACGGACTGCAATATAATCATCATCTGATGGCATTTGGTCTGTGTTTAACAAAATGACCTCTGTATCATACTTTAAAGCGAATTCAGCGAGATGATTAATTAGAGAGTCGCCATGCTCATTTATCTCAAAATTGTGACCATCAAAGCCAATAAAACCATTTAACTTTTTTTGTCGATTGAGGATGAGATAATCAATTTCAAAATTTCTAATGGCAGGGATAATGTCTTGGATATCGCAAAAAATATAATCATGTTTATTTAGATTATGGTAATCGGTGTTGAGTTGATCTATTTTTTCATTTTGTAATGATTCCATAACGTGCCAAGATTTAGTATGAATATCTTTTGTTGTGGCATCTATTGAGGTTGAGTCCATATGAATCGATAAAAGCATTGGATTTTGACTTATGTTATGGAATGTTTCATAGAGGTTTGGTGATGCAGAGATGAGTAATGGTGAACGATAAACTGTTGTAAAGTTATCGTCTATAAATTGATCAATTAAGCGGTAATAGTTTTCGATGGAAAGTTCTTGGTTTGTGCTGATTTTATCAATGATATCGAGTTCAAATACACCATATAAATTACCGAAGTAGAGTTTAAATGAATTTTCTTCAAGTGTTAATAAAAAATAGCGGTGGTTTTTCTGATAATTTTCAATCAAAGGTAAGACATAAAAGTGATCGCTAATATGGATTTGTTCATCGACAACTAGCATTAATTTATTGATTGCGACATGCTCTTGATTTAAAAGTATTGCTAAACTATTGAGATTGCTTTTCCAAAACTCCAAATCGTTTTGTAATGATCTTAGATAAATAACTTGTTCTTTAAAAGAACCTGACGCTTCCAAGACGTCGATAAGTTCTTTAAAATTACGAATATCTTGATTTCTATTTTCAGTGTTGGTTGGTAGATATATTGAAATACAAAATTTAGACTCTTCCTTTAATATTTTGGGAGGAAATGATTTTACGACTGATAATCTCATAATAAAGCTCCTTTCACTTTAGTAAAAGTATATCGACTAAGGGAAAGACATTGAACTAGGATGTATAAAAAGATTATTAGATGTAATGAAGAGTGTTCTTTAGATGGCAAAAGGAGTTCCTTATCGTACGGAACTCCTTTATATTCTTTTGTTTGAGCAACTCATTGAAGGGTATTCGATCATTCCTTTACTAAGTAAAAACTTGTTATTAGAATTGGGTGTTTAGGATTGCTGTTACTGGTTTATTTGACAATTTAATAAGTGGTAAACCGTGAGTTATTTTGAATAACTAAAACTTTATTTGTAGTCCTTTTGTAGTCCTTTTGTAGTCCTTTAGATATATTTGAATCATTTTAAACATAAAAAAAGCCACTGATAAGTGGACTTTAGATAATTAAGTCTTCTCCTGGAGCGGGTGAGGGGAAATCATTAACCCTGGTTCACACTGCATTAAACACTCAAAACCCCACTGTTTACGGTGTATTTGTACTACTGATTTATACGTTTTAACAAATTGTGGTACTTTTGTGGTACTTTTACTCATTCAAAATCGCAACTAATTCATCTTGAGTTTCTTCAAGTAAATGAGTATAAACTTCTAGTGTTGTTTTTGTGTTTGCGTGTCCTAATCGTTTTGACACAGCAACAATATTAGCACCCTTATTTATGAGCAAAGATGCATGAGAGTGTCTTAAGTCATGTAATCTAATATCGGTCACACCTGAAGCTTGTTTTGCTTTTGTGAAGTTCCTTTGAATTGTAGATATACCAACCGGCTCATATCCTCCAAAAAGAAAATCACCTTCAATATTATCTTTCAAATATTTAATCATTTCAAGTGTTTTATTATCTAGCTGAATCTTTCTTCTGCTTGTTGCTGTTTTGAGTGGTATGAAACCATTTTTCGCATGTTTAATAGATTTTGAAATTATCAGTTGTCCGTTCTTTAAATCAGATTTTTGTAAAGCTAAGGCTTCACCTCTTCGCAATCCTGTATAGAATAGAGTGTGAAAAAAAGTCTTAAATGTTATATCATCAACGTATTCAATAAACTTATTAAATTCTTCCTCGTCCCAAACGTGCATTTCAACATGATCACTTACTTGTTTTTTTAGTGGTGGGAGTGTTTTTGTATTGTCTTGGATATTATGAAATGTATAAGCAAAATGAGCGATTGACTTCATTTGTGTAATTATTTTTTTGCGGTAACTGTAAGCATAATTAGATGTAGCTATCTTCTGAAATAAGGTTAGATAATCTCTTTTTGTAATTTTTGACATTTTCTTACCGTTTAAATCACTCAAAAACAGTCTTGTTATTCTTTCTTTTTCCATGATGCTATTCTCATTTGAATTCACTCGCATATTATCTAGATACTCTTTAAAAACTTCATCAAATGTAATTGATTCATCTAATTGAGAATCTATTTCTTTTAAGAATTCTACTTCAAAATTCTGAGCTTCACGTTTTAAATTGAATGTTTTCTTTTTCTTATGAAACTTATCGTTCTCGTCACGCCAACTTATAACTGCTTGCCACTTACCTGTTTTAGTTTTATATACTGCCATTTAAATCACTCCTTTTATAATTTTATGTTATAATTAGAGTACAGAAAAAGGATATCTGTCAGGATATTAATCTGTACTAGCACCGGTTGCCGCCGGTGTTTTTTATTAAATAAATTCGTATTTCTTTTTATAATCAAGAACCGTTTTATTATTAACTACAATGTGATTTGAATTAATAATTTGTAATGCCAAATAATAACAAACATCTAGAAGTTCTAACATTTCGTTATCAGGAATATTTGTTGTTCCTGTTTTTTTAAGTATATTTTTTGGCCAATGTCTCATATCAAATTCATTACATATGAAGTTGAAATCAGAAAGTAAATCAATATCTTTCTCTTTTCTATTAAGTTTGAATTTAACTGTTGGTGTATTATTGTGAACTTCTTTTTCAAAAAACTTATAAAGATTTGCAATTATTGTAGTTTTTTCTCTAATGTTATCTCTATTTCTATGATCCAAATAAGAAAGAATATAGAGTGTAATATCTTTGTCATTTATACTATTTATTGCTGCATCTAACTGAGCATCTCTTTTTCTAAGGATAACTTTTTTCTCTTTTTCTAGAACGTCATAGGTGTAATTAATATTATCAATAATATTATTGATGTTGTTCATTATTGCAACTATTTTTTGAAAAGTGTTTTCATCATCACTTAGTTTGAAAATAGATTTATCAAATAAAAATAAAAAGTACATTTGGTTTAATAAAAACTCTAAATAGTAAAGTAAATATTCCGCATTCACGCATTCTCCGCTTGAGAGAAAGGTGTAAGCATCTGAAATACTACTGAAAATTGAGAATGAGTTAAAATAATCGTGTGGATTAAAAGCAAGTCCTCGATTTTCCCATTTAATGAACTCTGTTTCAATGTAGTTAAAAATTGTAGCGTTTCTATAAATACTACTAATAGTTTGTGTTCTATACATGCATTCAATATTGTTGTTCTCGATAAATAATGTTAATCTTTTAATTTCAGTAGGAAGGTCCACCCTCTTTTCCAAATCAAATAAACTCACTCTTAATCCTCCTTATACATAACTAAATTCTATAATAAACTTTTGATATAAATTATCGATTAATTCTTCAACCTCTTTTTCAAGTTTCTCAGCCATATTAGTAGGGTAGTGGAAGTGGTTTTCTAATACATGGATGATCTCATGTATTGTGGTCTTTTGTAATTGCTTAAATGAGTGTTTATTGTTAAGGACAACATAGTACTGTCCATTATACGGGTAACACATCCCTTTTGGCATTGTCATTAAATTATCAGTCAGTATAACCCGTAAATTATTCTCCTCACAAAACTGTTCAAACTCATTCATATCATTCCCCCTTGTGTATCATATTAATCACATTTAACACTGCTTCTAATTCTTCCGGTGTTAAATTTCGTGCTGTGTCAAACAACAATTGCAAATTCTCACTTTCATGGATATCTTTATATAATTCCAATAATTCTGGTTTATCTGAAAAATATTCTAAGTTCTTGTTGTGGTCACCATATTTATTGTCAGATTCTTCAGGTTTTAAAAATGTAGCAGAAGGAATTTCCTCCATATATGTAATTTCATTTTCATCAAAGTGATCTTTCTGGGACGAATCCTTAATCATTAAATTGAACAATTCAGAAGAATCAATATTTAGATTTTTTGAAATGGTAATTACGGTATCTGCTGTAATGTTGACAGGTTTTCCAGTCCTAGGAGAAACCCCTTTTTCCAAGCTGCTTAAATAAGTATGGCTGATTCCAATCAAGTCCGAAAATTCTCTTAAAGACATATCGCCTCTTAATTCTTTTAATTTTTTTCCAAACAAATTATTGTAAGTCATAATTTACACTCCTTAATTATAGTGTAAACTAAACTTTACCACTTTTCAATACAAATTCTGTAAACCATGCTTGACAACAAAAAACAATTGATGTAATGTATGGTTTACAGGAGGTGAAAGAATGAATCAAGTAAAGGAATTTAGAAATAAAAAAGGTATTTCCCAGGCTTGCTTGGCTGAAGAAACTAATATTTCTAGACAAACTATTAGTGCCATTGAAAATGGAGGTCTTCCAAGTTATGAAACAATGGAAAAAATTGCGACATTTTTTGAAGTTAACGTATCTGAAATTTTTTTTACAAAAACTGTAAACCATACATAACGAATCGATAAAAAGAAAGGAACAAATGAGAATGAAAGAAATTGTTATTTTAGAAAATAAACAAGCAGTAACAACAAGCTTAATGATTGCTGAAGTTTTTAACAAGAGACATGCAAATGTGATTAGAGATATCGAAGAACATATTAAAGACTTAAAAGAAAGTGGCAACTCAAAATTGAGTAGCGAGATGTTTTATGAAGGATATTATGTAAAACGTGGGAAGAATGAAAAGAAATATTTTATGAATCGTGATGGATTCTCTTTATTAGTGATGAGCTTCAATAACACGAAAGGAGTTCTTGAGTGGAAACTCAAATATATCGAAGCGTTCAATAAAATGGAACAACAATTGCAGCTTCAAGCACCAACGAACATGATTGAAGCATTGCAAATGGCGTTAATCGTTGCAAAAGAAAAAGAAGAGTTACAAATTGAATTGGATACTAAAAATCAAGTTATTGGTGAGTTACAACCGAAAGCAGATTATACTGATCGAATTCTTAAATCAAAATCGCTAGTTACAATAACACAAATTGCGAAGGACTATGGCTTGAGCGGACAAGCAATGAATAAATTATTAAATGAGTATGGAGTCCAATTTAAACAGTCCAATCAATGGTTACTTTATAGAAAACACCAAGCAAAAGGGTACACACATTCAGAAACAACAGTAATCACAAATTCAATGGGTCATGAAAAAACTGTCATGAACACCAAGTGGACACAAAAAGGACGATTATTCCTTTATGAATTGCTAAAAAATAACGATGTTTTACCAATTATCGAAAAATAACGAAAGGAAGTTTTGAAATGAACAAAGGAAGTAAAGTCCCAAGCAGAAAAGAAAAAGCAATTAAAAGTTTTCTAACTGAATATTATGTACCGAAATCAACGATTAGAGATGCCTTGGGCTCTAGTACTGAGACGGCCACACAAATCTTTGAAGAAGCAAAAAGAATTGAAAAGGAACGTTGTTCTATTGATCCTAGGCCACATCAGGCACAAGTTCAAACAGTTTTGAAGATTACTAAGATTAATTACAGTTTTATGAAGAAACAGTATGAAATGCTTCAACAATTAAAACAGGAGGAATTATGAAAAACAATAAAAAAGCGATTGAACTTGCAAAGATTGGCGTCGCTGCATTAGTTCTAATCGCATTGATGAGTTTATCAACTCATTTACATTATATCAATAAAATTGAGCAACAAGCAATTCAAGTTCGATTAAACAATTTAAAACAGGATATGAAAAAAGTCGAGTTTGAGCAGGTTATGATAACAAATCGATTGAATGAAATTGATGAAGTAGCTACAAGTTCAACATACCAGGAGCCAAGAGAAACTGTAGATGTTACTGACTACGAAAACAATGAGTTTGAAGCATTAGTGGAGTCTACATGGCGAATAGAAACAGGCAACGGAACTAGTTCACTGTGGACTAAACAAAACAATGCAGGCGGCATCAAAGATGCTCACACAGGAAAATATAAAGTTTATGAAACGAAAGAACAAGGGAAACATGACTTAAGAATTTTGTTAAGTGAATATGTTAAAGCATACGGATATGACTTGAAGTCAATTAGAAATAGATATTGCCAATGTGGTCCAAGTGATTTGAAAGAATTCACTCAAATATATAAGGAGGAATTAAATAGATGAAACAGGTAAAAGCAGGTGATTACATCTTATATAAAATGAAAAATGAAATCGGAGTAGTAAAGAGAGTGACTGAGCGTGGATGCTTCGCATGGTTCCACACTGGCGACACAGCTGCACATATTACACCAGAACATTTTGAAACATTAGATCCACATTACGTTGCGTTCAATCACTCAAAATTTGCAAATAATTATGCATATGCATCGCTAGCAAAAAGAAGAATTGACATCTTATTAGAAAATTCAAATTTAAGGGAGAAAAATTAAAATGTCAGAAAAAATTAAGATTAATAAATTAGAAATAGAGAATGTTAAACGAGTTAAGGCTGTTAAAGTTGAGCCGACTCAAAACGGATTAACGGTAATAGGTGGAAATAACAATCAAGGTAAAACATCCGTGTTAGATTCAATCGCTTGGGCTCTTGGTGGCAAAAGATATCAACCGTCAAATGCACAACGCGAAGGGTCAGTGACACCGCCAACATTAAAGGTCGAACTGAGTAATGGACTAATTGTTGAACGCAAAGGTAAGAACAGTGATTTAAAAGTATTAGATCCATCTGGTAATAAAGCAGGTCAAGCATTACTTGATTCATTTGTTGAAGAATTTGCTTTAAACTTGCCGAAATTTATGGAATCGTCAAACAAAGATAAAGCAAGAACACTATTAGAAATAATCGGAGTTGGTGACAAGTTATTCGAATTGGATAACCAGGAAGATAAAATCTATCAAGAACGTCGTTTTATTGGACAGACTGCGGACCAAAAGAAAAAGTATGCAGATGAAATGGAACGTCATGAAGGAGTTCCTGATTCGCTAGTAAGTGCTTCAGATTTAATTAAACAACAACAGGATATTCTTTCACGTAATGCTGAAAAAGAACGTAAGCGTCAAAACCTAGTTCATTTGGAAGGCGAAAACAAACGCCTAAAGGAAATCATTGCAGACTATCAAACGAAGCTTGTGGCCAATGAAAAGGACTTAGAAGATGCTCGCAAATCAGCACTTGATCTACATGATGAATCAACTGAAGAACTTGAGAAAAACATTGCTGATGTGGATGCATTAAACGCAAAAATTAGAGTCAACCTTGATAAAGAAAATGCCGAACAAGAAGCTGAATATTATGCACAACAATATAAAGACTTAACGGAACAAATTGAAGCAATTCGAAAAGAACGTTTAGATCTATTGAAAGGTGCAGACTTGCCGTTGCCAGGGCTTAGCGTTGTTGATGGTGAACTAACTTATAACAATCAGCAATGGGACAACATGAGTGGCTCGGAGCAATTAAGAGTTGCCACTGCGATTGTACGTAAGCTAAAGCCTGAATGTGGATTCGTATTAATCGATAAGTTAGAACAAATGGATATCGATACAATGAACGATTTTGGTAAATGGTTAGAACAAGAAGATTTACAAGCAATCGCAACACGTGTTTCAAAAGGCGAAGAATGCAGCCTGATTATTGAAGATGGATATGTTCAAGGTCAAGAGTCACAATATGAAGTTGAAAAAGAAGAAATTGAAACGAAAGGATGGGATTTTTAATTTATGAATATTACGACTGGAAAAATAAGAAAGGCACAAAAAGTTATTTTGTATGGTCCTGAAGGAATAGGGAAATCAACGTTTGCATCGAAGTTTCCAAATCCTTTATTTAGTGATACTGAAGGATCTACAACGCATTTAGATGTTGCTCGATTTGATAAACCAACATCATGGTCAATGTTGATGGCTCAAGTCGAATATGTTAAACAAAACAAACCATGTTCAACATATGTTATTGACACTGCCGACTGGGCAGAATCTTTGGCTAAAGAATATGTAATTAATTCTGCATCAGATGCTCGAATTAAATCAATTGAAGATTACGGATATGGAAAAGGTTACACCATGTTGGCGGAAGAATTTGGAAGGTTACTGAATAAACTCCAAGAAGTTGTTGATGTTGGAATAAACGTTCTAGTGTTAGCACACGCGCATATGCGTAAGTTTGAACAGCCTCAAGAAATTGGTTCGTATGATCGTTGGGAGTTGAAACTTGAAAAGAAAGTATCACCATTATTAAAAGAATGGGCAGATGCAGTAATGTTTGCAACTTATGAAATTCATGTGGTAAATGTCGACAATCAAGGAGCCGCTAAAGGTAAGAATAAAGCACAGGGTGGTTCGCGAGTAATGTATACGAGTCATAATCCAGCATGGGATGCAAAGAACAGATGGGGACTAGCAGATAAGCTTCCGTTTGACTTTAATCAAATTGCTTCACATATTATTACTCAACAAGCAAACACTACTAAACCAGTTCAAGCAGAAGTAAAAGCGACAAATCAAGCACAAACTAAAGAAGTACCTAAGCAACAACCAAAAACGGAACCTAAACAAGCTGCTGCTACACAGGTAAAGTCAGTTAATCCATTTAGTATGTTTCCAAAAGCATTACAAGATTTAATGAAACAGGATCGTGTAACTGAAAATGAATTTAGAGAATATTTCTCAGGTAAAGGACACTTTCCTAAAGAAATGCCGTTCAATAATATGCCTGAAGATTATCTAAAAGGAATTATTGCAAATTGGATTAAAGTGATTACAGATATTAGTGAACATCGTGAACCTATATTAGATATAGCAAATCAAGATTTACCATTTTAAAAAAGAAAGAGAGAGGAAATTAAAAAATGACAATGAATAATAATCAAATTGAAAGAGAGTTTGGATGGGATGATGAGATTGAAGCAACTGAGATGGAGTTTATTTTATTAGATCCAGGTATCTACGAATTCACAGTAAAATCATTCACACGTGGACGTTTTGATGGAAGCGAAAAAATGCCTCCATGCAATAAAGCAGAATTCGATTTATCAATAATCGATCCAAAATCAGATCAAGAAGTAATTGTAAAACATCAACTATTGCTCCATTCAAAAATGGAGTGGCTAATTGGTCAATTCTTCGTAGGACTAGGCATGATGGAAGTCGGTGAGAGATTAAAGCCTAATTGGAGTGGTGTGGTTGGTAAAACCGGTAAGTGTGAAATCGAACATAGAACATACAATGACAACACTTATAACAATGTCAAAAAGTTTTTAGAACCTGAAGCAGCACCACAACAAAATAGTTACAGTTTTTAGGAGGTATTTAAATGGAATTAAGACCGTACCAAAATCAGGCAATGGCATCTGTTCTAAATGAATGGGATGACGGAATTAAAAAAACATTATTAGTGCTTCCCACAGGAACAGGAAAGACAATTGTCTTCTCCAAGATAATCGAAGAAAAAGTGATGGAGGGCAAGCGTGTGCTTGTCCTTGCTCATAGAAGTGAATTGTTAGAACAAGCTTCAGATAAATTGTACAAAGTTTCAGGACTGAAAACATCTTTAGAAAAAGCAGAGTCGACAAGTCTTGATAGTTGGGAAAGAGTAGTTGTTGGAAGTGTCCAAACTTTAATGAGAGAAAAAAGACTCAATCAGTTTGAACTCGACCATTTTGATGTAATTATCGTTGACGAGGCGCATCATGCTATTTCTAATAGTTATTTAACAGTTTTAAATTATTTTGAAAATGCTGAAGTATTAGGGGTCACTGCAACACCTGATCGTGGTGATATGAAGAACTTAGGTATTTATTTCGAATCACTAGCATTTCAGTATTCTTTACCACAAGCAATAAAGGAAGGTTATCTTACTCCGATTAAGGCATTAACCATTCCATTGAAATTAGATTTAACAAACGTTGGCCAATCTGCAGGTGATTTCAAAGTTGGTGATTTAGGAACTGCATTGGATCCATATCTTCATCAAATAGCCGATGAAATGGTTCAGCACTGTATGAATAGAAAAACAGTTGTATTTTTACCTTTAATTTCTACATCACAAAAGTTTACGAGCATATTAAATGAAAAAGGTTTAAAAGCAGCTGAAGTAAATGGGATGAGTAAAGATAGAGAACAAGTATTAGAAGATTTTGAAAACAATCACTATAACGTCTTGTGCAACTCAATGCTTCTTACTGAAGGCTGGGATAGTCCAGAAGTGGATTGCATTGTGGTATTAAGACCAACAAAAGTTAGAAGCTTGTATTCTCAAATGGTGGGCCGTGGAACAAGATTATTTCCAGGGAAAGAAGACTTACTATTGTTAGATTTCTTATGGCACACGGAACGACATGAATTAGTTCATCCAGCACATCTAATCGCAGAAAATGATGAAGTAGCACAAGCAATGACTAAAATTAGTGAAGAAAATCCAAACGTTGAAATGGATTTAGAAGAGTTGGAAGTTCAAGGTGCTGAAGATGTTATTGAACAACGAGAAGAAGCCCTTGCGGAAAAGCTGAAAGAAATGCGAAAACGTAAGCGTTCATTAGTTGACCCTTTGCAATTCGAAATGAGTATTCAAGCAGAAGATTTAAGTTCTTATGTTCCGAGTTTTGGATGGGAACTAGGTCCACCAACTGAAACACAACTTAAGAGATTAGAAAAAGAAGGGATATTGCCCGATGCTGTTGATAATGCAGGAAAGGCGTCATTGCTTATTGATCGTATTAATAAAAGAAAAGAAGCAGGTTTAGCTACACCAAAACAAATTAGATTATTAGAACGTTATGATTTTCAACATGTTGGAAATTGGTCGTTCGATTCCGCAAGTAACATGATTAGCAGAATTGCTGCCAGTGGATGGCGAGGCGCACCAAAGGGTGTTAACCCTAAAGAATATAAACCAGAAATATAACAAGGAGGAATTATTTAAATGAGACAAATTGAAACATATAAATTAGTTGCACACCCAGATAATCCAAGGAAATCCGTCGGTGATGTTCACGAGTTAGCCGATAGCATCAAAGAACGTGGAATTTTACAAAATCTAACAGTCGTTCCGACTGAAACAGTAGATGTGTACCGAGTAATCATTGGTCATAGACGATTAGCGGCAGCGACCTTAGCCGGACTTAAAACAGTTCCGTGTGTTGTGGTTGAAATGGATGAAGCAACACAATATTCAACAATGCTTTTAGAAAACATGCAACGAATCGATCTAAGTGCATATGAACAAGCACAAGGGTTTCAGCAATGTTTAGATTTTGGCATGAGCATGGATGAAATCAGCACAAAAACGGGTCTAAGCAAAACAACGATTAGACAACGTACAAAAATGCTTGAACTTGATCAAGACAAAGTTAAAAACGCTGTTAATGCAACTATCACAGATTACATCAATTTAGAACGAATAAAAGATTTGAAGGAACGAAATAGGTTATTAGGTTTTATTGGCGATGATAACTTTAATCAAAAAGTTGAAAAGTCATATCAAGAACAACTTCAAAATGAATATAGAAATAAAGTTATTGAAAAACTACATGAACTAGGTATTGAAGAAGGTGAACAGAATTGGGATGACGTAACGGTCTTAAGATTATTAGTTCACGATGAAGATGATTTTAATGACATTATCAAAAGGATTAATGATCTAGATGATATTGGCGAGCGAGATTATTATTACGTAAAAACGTCATGGTCATTCACTTTAGAAGCTCCACGAATTGAAGAAAAAACTAAGAAATCTGCAGAACAACTAGAACACGAAAAAGAGCAAAAAGAACGAAAAGAACGAAAATCTAAAATCAAACAACGTTTGAAATTCTATTATCAATTGAGGCTTGAATTTGTTAAAGAATTATTGTCAAAACAGATATCAGAAGAACATCTAAAAATTTCTAGGATACACCTAATTAAAAATGTGTTAATTGATGATTTAAGCGTCAGTTTAGTACACAAAGATATGGAAAAACTTAAAAACGAACTTGGGTTTGATAAGGACATATTTGATGCTGAATTTAAAATAAATTCAATTGAGTTGCTGGATTCTAATATTCTAAATAAATTGATGATTGCTACACAATATCTCAGTTTAGAAAATGAAGATAGAACAACTTTTGATTATCAAGGAGACTTTTCAAGTAATTGGGGCACAGAGGATTTAGAAATTCTCTATGATTATTTGCAAGACTTAGGATATGCATTAACTGAGGAAGAAAGACAACTTCTTGATGGAAGTCACGAATTATATAAATCTACTGTTTAGAAAGATGGATGTTTATGCGAAATGAATTAGACTTAATTCAAATATTAAAAGGAATTGATCCAGCACGATTAGATTATCTCGGTTGGACCAATGTCGGTATGGCTCTCAAACACGAGGGCTACACCGCTTACGATTGGGATCAATGGTCAGCGCGTGATTCAGCTCGTTACAAATCGGGAGAGTGTTATCGAAAGTGGGAAACATTCAACGAAGATGCTGGTGCAATTGTAACGGGTGGAACGATTGTTCAGTATGCTAAAGAACAAGGATTTGAGTTTAAAAGTAATAAGCAGGATTATGAGTTGGATTGGGATTCCGAGATTTCAGCCGAAAGTTTAGTAATCATAGATGAAAATTGGCTAGAAGATAGAGAATTAAATGAGCCAAAAGATGAGCAGTGGAATCCTACACATGAAATCATCACTTACTTACAAACATTGTTTGAATCAACGGAACATGTTGGTTATGTAACGAGTACTTATGAAAATGATGATGGTAGGTTTCTTCCAACCAAAGGAAATTATGACCGCACGGCTGGTCAATTAATTGAAGCGTTAAGTAAGGCTAATGGTGACATTGGAGCTGTGCTTGGAGATTACAATCCCAAAGCAGGGGCTTGGATAAGGTTCAACCCACTTGATGGTGTTGATGTAAAAAATCAGAACGTAACTGATTTCAAATATGCGTTAGTAGAATCAGATACTGTTGCACTCGAAAGACAAAATGCAATTATTAGAGAATTAGAACTACCGGTTGCAGCATTAGTTTATAGTGGCGGGAAGTCAGTTCATGCCATTGTTCGAATTGAAGCCGACGATGCACAAGAATATAGAAAACGAGTTAATTACTTATACGACGTTTGTAAAAACAATGGTTTGGTAATTGACACACAAAATAGAAACCCAAGTAGATTATCACGTTTACCAGGTATTCGAAGGAATGACAGAAAACAATTCCTTATGGACGTCAATATAGGTAAAAGCTCATGGGATGAATGGCAAGAATGGATTGAGGGAGTGAATGATGACCTACCTGATCCAGAACCACTAACAGATGTATTCGATAATTTACCAGAACTAGCTCCACCTTTGATTGAAGGCGTGCTTAGACAAGGTCATAAAATGCTTATGGCCGGACCTTCTAAAGCAGGAAAGTCATTTGCATTAATAGGCCTTAGTATTGCTATTGCCGAAGGCGGTAAATGGTTTGGTTGGAATTGTACACAAGGAAGAGTTCTCTATGTAAACTTGGAACTTGATAGAGCGTCAGCACTACATAGGTTTAAAGATGTATATCAAGCTTTAGGGATACCTCCAAATAATGTAGGAAATATCGATATTTGGAACTTACGTGGGAAAGTAGTGCCTATGGATAAGTTAGCTCCAAAATTAATTAGACGTGCACAGAAGAAAGATTACATTGCTGTTATTATTGACCCTATCTATAAGGTTATTACTGGTGATGAAAACTCTGCGGACCAAATGGCACACTTTACAAATCAATTTGACAAAGTGGCCAGTGAATTAGGTTCATCAGTCATCTATTGTCATCACCATTCGAAAGGTAGCCAGGGCGGCAAGAAATCTATGGACCGTGCAAGTGGTTCGGGAGTATTTGCTCGTGACCCTGATGCTCTTATTGATTTAGTGGAGTTAGAACTTACTGATAAATTGTTGGACCATGAACGCGATAGGAACACTGCTCGAATATACGCAGAAGAACTAGAAAAACGCAAGCCTGATTATTTTGAAGAAGTTGTTAGTGAAGATGATAAATTATCAAAAGCACAAATGAGAACGTATTTAAATAATGTTTTATCCAAAAAAGACGTTAGTCAAATAGATGTTAGAGTTCAACAGTTAGAAAAAGAAATGAGCAATTTATCAGCTTGGCGAGTCGAGGGAACTCTTCGTGAATACCCTAAATTTCCACCGGTGAATCTATGGTTTAATTATCCAACACACTTAGTGGATGAGGTCGGTGTTCTTGCAGATTTAGATCCAGAAGGAATGAATCAGCAAACATGGAAGAAGAATTTTTCCAAAAAGAAAACAGCTGAAGAACGAAAAAGCGAACGAAAAGAGGCGATAGAAACCGCTTATAATACGCTAGATTTAGGTGATGAAATAACAATAGATGAACTGGCAGAATACATGGGAGTAACAGAAAAAACTGTGAGAAATAGAATAAAAGAACATGGTGGTTTTTGGATCGATGAAGGCATTGTAGGGAAGAAATAGGGAAAGGAAAATGTCGAGTTATTTTCTTTCTTTCCCTAAATAGTTTTAAGGGAAAAAGTCGAGTATTTTCCCTGTTTCCCTACTTAGTGAAAAACTCGAGAAAATACCGAGAATTTCCCTAGGGAAGAAAAAGTACCCCCTAAAGGGGGTAATACAAGTATTTTCCCTGGTGGTCAATGGGTAAGTAGTTGTGCGATAGCTTACGCACAACAACAACTCCTTCCCTTCCATTGACAATCGCGTAAAAAGAAAGGTTGAAAACAATTTGAAAGTATATCATAAGAAATCACATCGATATGGAATTGCAGATATGTTTAATAACAAAAATAAAAATGAAGTAATTGCTAGTCTTGAAACTGAATATGATGTTGAAGTAAATGTATTTAAAGCAAATGAACTTTTTGTTCGAATTGATGGCCAAGCTATTAATTTGAAAGAAGCACTTGATCAACAATTAGTTGTTCCTGATTTATATGGAAATTATTTTAGAGAAGCTAAAAACGAACAAGAAAGAAACAGAGGGTATTATGAAAATTAAAAGGAGGGATGAAGAGTGAATGAGTATGCCCTTTACAAAGGCGATGATTTTATAACGATTGGAACTGCTCAAGAACTCTCCGATTATTTGAATGTAAAGAAAAATACAATCTATTTTTTAGCAACACCAGAAAACAAAAGGCGAAATAAAGGAAATAGATTAGTAGTAGTAAAAATTGAGGAGGATGAAACATGACTACTAAAGAGTTTACTGTTGAATTAAATAAATTGGGGTATAAAATATTTGATAACGGTCAGATTTTCATAACAAAAGATGGAGAAAATGCACTGATACAAATAAACAAAAAAATAATTGGAATAATTGACACTGACTATATTGAATTTAAAGACATGGACCTTGAAAGAAAAACCGAATTAATAAACCTTACAATTAAATATTCACTAACACCAATCGAAGAACGTGAAAAACAAGAGAAGTTTTATTGGAAGTTGAAGGGTTTTAAAGGTAATGAAATGAATAACAATAGAATTTATTTCAGCTACTCTCCTCGATATGAAACACAAATGATAAGAAGGAAAGGTGATAGAGGATCGTATATATCAGCTTTTACAGTTAGTGAGTTTAAAACATTATGTGAAGAACGTGGAATGGTTTACGAAGCATTTGAAAAAGAGGCGACAGAGTGATCGAGTTCTTTATGCCAATGCAACCGCCGACTACGACTCATCAGCAGAAACAAGTAAGAGTAGTATCAGGGAAGCCAATATTTTATGAGCCAGATAAAGTCAAAGCAGCACGCTCAAAATTAATGGGACATTTATACAATCATGTTCCCGATGAACCAATGAAGGGTCCGATTCAGCTTGTGGTCAAGTGGATATATCCGATGACAAAGAAATCAGTCGATGGTCAATATAAAACTACAAAGCCTGATTTGGATAATGTTCAGAAGTTATTGCTTGACTCAATGACTGATCTAAAGTTTTGGAAAGATGATGCTGAAGTTTCGTCTATGCTAGTGGAAAAGTTTCATAGTGGTATACCAGGAATATATATACAAATTAATGAACTTAAATGAATTAAGAGTAATGAATGTAATACCTAAAAAAGGAGTTGGAAAAATATGAGTGATTTTGAAAAGACTAAACAAGCACACATGAGGAAATTAAACGAACGTCCTTACGAACCTGATTATCACATTAAGAATAATCTGAAAAGTGTTCATGTTGATGCGCTCAATTTAAAGCGTGACATGCTTAATAAAAAGATTAACCATACAGAAACTCTCGAACATACTTTGACGCTTATCTCGACGCTAGCTATTACCTTGCACGAAATAATTGAACGAGGTGATAAGCTTGATTAAGTTTATTGCTGGAATGGTTGTTGGGTCTATAGTTGGAATTATGATTATGGCCATAGTGATTGTTGGGAGTCGATATGATGAATGAAAGAGATCACATTAATTATGCAAAGTCTGAACTAAGAAATTATATGTACCTGCTTAACGTCTGTCATGGGTTTGAGAACAAGATAATCGAACTTGAAACATTGCTTGAGGGCATGAAGTCAACTGCTGCTGTTTATGAACCAGGCAGTAGTAGCTTGACTCCTGCTGAACGAAACAATGACTTACGAGACAAGCTTCAGCGTAATCAATATGACCTAGCTGCGGTGCGTTACAGAACGGATAGAACAAAGAAGTTTCTTGATGATTTAAGCAAAGATGATCGAATTATTGTTACAGATGTTTATATCAAGAATATCAACATTGAGAAAGTGGCAACTAGGTTTTATTGTTCGGAGAAGACAATGAAACGAAGAATAGATTTAATAATGAAGAAATACTGACCTACCCAAAACGGGTAGGTTTTGCTATGATTGGAGTAAATATAAACAAAAAAAAGGGGAGGAAAAATGCAAATAATTAAAGAAACAATTGAGGTTTATCCTAGTTTTTATAACATGTTAGTTAATATTATTGTTCCATTAATAGTTGCGTGTGTACCAATTTTTGTCGCAATTAAAACAATAAAATCAGAGTTATCTAGAATAGAAAAGACTATAGAAAACCAAAATTCGATTGAAAGATTACGTTATCAATATGAAGTAACCAGAAATAAAAATGATAAACTTGTTTCTACATACATGGATATACTTTTTGAAAGCAACAATCTCATCGATTTCACTTATAGTACTATAGATTATCAAGAGAAAATACAAAATCAAAAATCTTTAATAATGGAGAGAGTAGATAATTTTAATTGGGATCACTCATCATCTGTTGATTTAAGAAATGTATTGGATAATATTACAGAAGAAGCTAATATTATTAACCGATCGAAAAATGAGAGTTATTCCTCGTTAGTCGTCAATTATAATTCGATTAGGTTATTTATAAATTTTGAAAAAGCAAAAGAAGTTGAGTTAGATGATAAAGTTAAACAATATTTTGAACTAATAACTGCAATATTTAATATACCCGCTGAAGATAGTTCATATTGCGATAAATTTAAAAAAATTCGACAATATCATATGAATGAAATAAATGCATCTAAGGAATTGAGTGAATTGATAAATATAATTCTAACTGAAAGAATAAAAGACCTGGATAAATAACTTTGACCCTCGGGACCCTGTTTTATGTGAGAAGATGTTAATGTGGCATTTAAGCCAACAAGGACTAATGCTTGGTCTTAATTCCCCTTTGTTATACGATTCTTAACCCCGCTAGATTTTCTGGTGGGGTTTTGATATGATAAAATTAATATATAAGGGGGACTAGAAATGAGCAAGAGAATTTTATCAAAAGAAGAAATATCAGAACTCGAGGATTTACTAAACAAATCAAAGTACGAATTTGAAGTCGATTATAATACTATAGTCATAAAAAACTGGGATGATCCCCTGCCTGAAAAGGGATTAGAAGAAGTAGATGCCTGGTTAGAACATAAGGGCATAAAACGACACTATCAAAGTATTAGTGACGAAGGATTGGGTCGCACTAAAAATCGAGATTTATTATATATATTATCAAAATAAGTAAAGGAGGGTCCTGACAAGTGACAAGAAAAGTATCATATAAATTAAAGCCTTGGCTCACAGAGTCAGGGCTTTTGCGTATCCAGGGTTGGGCTCGTGACGGTCTAACTAACGAAGATATTGCAAAGAACATCGGCATCAATCCGAAGACACTTTATGATTGGATTAAGAAGTGGCCAGAGATTGAAGAAGCACTTCGATTAGGAAAAGAACCAGCTGACCGAAAGGTCGAGAACGCTCTTTATGAGAATGCGTTAGGTTTTGAGTGGCAAGAAGAAGTACCAATAAAGCTTAAAAGAGAGTTTTATGTTGGTAATAAAAAACATACTGAAGAATATGTTGAAACAGTAACTGTTAACAAGAAACGTCCACCGGATACAACTGCAGCAATCTTCTGGTTAAAGAATCGAAAACCTTCAGACTGGCGAGATAAACAGGATGTAGAAGTTTCAGGAGGAATGGATGGAACAATAAAAATCAATATAGTTCCTGATAAAGATGATTGAGTTAAATATAAGTGAGAAATGCTTTAATCCTATTTACCTGGAGCACATGATGGAAAACCAAAATAGAAAGCAACATTACTTCGGAGGTTCATCCAGTGGCAAATCATATAGTTTGGCACAAAGAACTGTTTTAGATGTTCTAGAAGGTCGCAACTATCTGATATGTAGAAACGTTGCTAATACAATTAAGCGCTCAGTATTCAATGAAATTGTAAAGGCAATTAATAACTTTCAAGTTGCCGATTATTTTGACATTAATAAAAGCGACTTCGTAATAACATGTAATTTGAATAAATCTCAAATACTATTTACTGGTCTTGATGATCCAGAGAAAGTTAAATCAATTACACCTATCAAAGGAGTTCTCACTGATATATGGGTAGAAGAAGCAACGGAGTGCAATTTATCAGCAATTAAACAATTGGAAAAAAGACTTAGGGGTCGTTCGCAGCATAAAAAGCGGATGACCTTTTCTTATAACCCAGTTTTAAAAACGTCGTGGTTGTATACTGAATACTTTAATGGATTATGGCAAGACGACAAACAATATGTAGAAAAAAATGATGTTTCAATTTTGAAAACAACATATAAAGATAACTTTTTCTTAGCAGAAGATGATATTGAAGGCATGGAGAATGAAACAGACCCTTACTACTATGAAGTCTATACATTAGGTAATTGGGGAGTGCTTGGTGCGGTTATCTTTAAGAATTGGAAAGTTGAAGAATTTGACAAGGAAATGTTTGCTCAATATAGACATGGAGCTGACTGGGGATTTAGTGATGACCCATTCGCTTATGTTCGAGCATCTGTTGATCAATTGAAAAAGAAACGTTTGTACATATGTGATGACATACAGGCAATCGGATTATCAAATGATGAAGCAGCTGACTTAATAAGACCAATCGTTAAATCAAGTTTATTAACTGCAGATAGTTCAGAGCCTAAGTCAGTTGATCAATTTAAAAGTTTAAAAATAAACACGAGGGGTGCTAAAAAAGGACCGGGCTCAATAGAATTCGGAATTAAGTATTTGCAAGGTCTTGAAATAATAGTTCACCCAAGTTGTCAAAATATTATTAACGAGTTGAGCACGTACAAGTTCAAAGAAGATAAGCAAGGAAATGTATTGCCTATACCTGTTGATAAAAACAACCACGGTATCGATGCATTAAGATACGCACTAGAAAATGATATGACGGAAAGAAAAGTAAAAGTTAGAAAGGGGTTGTATTAAAATGGAACTAACCCAAGAAAGAATTGCTTTTATTCGTAAGAGTAAGAAAACGGAATTGGCGGACCTTGATAAAAAAGAAACATACTATCGAGGTAATCATAAGATTTTGGAACGAAAGAAGGATCCTGATTTATCCAATCATAAGATTGTTGTTAATCATTGCAAACGAATTGTTGATATAAATGCAGGAGCACTTTTTAACCAACCAGTGCAGTATCAAGTTGCGGAAGATTTAGATATAACTCCTATCCTTGATGAATTTAACAAGCAAACCATTGAACGACTTGACTTATCAAATGGTAAAAAAGTAGGAATATTTGGAAAGTCATATGAATATATTTACATTAAAGAAGTAAATAAAGAATTAAATGTTATATCTGTATTGTTAGATCCTAGAACTTCATATATTAAGTATGATAATTCTATCGAAGAAAATAAAGAATATGGAGTCTTCTGGTCCACCGATGAAGAAACCAAAGTTGAAGAGTGGACAATCGTTGATGATACTGAAATCAATATTTATATACTAAATGAAGACAAAGTACTAACACTTGATAAAGAGCGTTCGGGTCCACACTTGTTCGGACGTATACCTATGATTGAGTATGTAAATAACGAGGAACACCAAGGTGACTTTGAGCAGGCAATCTCTCTAAATGATGCATTAAACATGCTGCAGTCAGATCGAGTCAATGATAAAGAGCAGTTAGTTGCTGCAATATTAGCACTCTATGGCGCAACAGTGGATGATGAGGATATGGAAGCCTTACAAACGAATCGAGTTCTAATGCTTCCTGATGGTGCACGAGGTGAATATTTAATTAAGCCAATGGATGAGGCATCAATTGAAATATTGAAGAAGTCAATTGTAGAAGATATTTATACGGTAACAATGACACCTAACTTAAGTGATGAAAAGTTTGCGGGAAACTCTTCAGGAGTAGCGCTGCAATTAAAGTTAATTCCATTTATTCAAACAATAGATAATAAAAAAACGTTCATGTCAATCGGCATGGATGAACGCTTTGAGATATATGCAAATGTTTTACACAAGTTGAAGAAAATGGATACATTAGTTGACGCATCCCAAATGGATATTATTTTCAAACATAACTTGCCGCAAAACAAATTAGAAGTAGCTCAAATCATTGGATTGCTTTGGGGGAAAGTTGATAGAGCAACACTAATTAGTTGGCTACCAGATGTCAAGGATGCACAAGATATCCTTGATGCAATGGATGCTGATGAAGAGGAAGCTCGTAAGAAGTATGGCATCCCTAACTTCGGTGACCATGGCGTAGGCGAAGATGAAGACAGCGCAGAGTTATGATTATTGGCGTAAGCGCCAAGATGCACGCTTAGCGTATTCAGAGCGAGTATCTAATCAAACTATCTCTAATATCGGTGATGTATATGATGACTCACTGAAGCGTGTTGAAAGCAGAATTGAAAATATTTTAGATAATTATTCAAAATCAATCAAGATGCCAAAGGATCAATTGAAAGAATTGTTATCTCAACACGATAAAGAAGCTCTTTTAAGAGAGTTACAGGATGATTTAATAAAGAATGGTGCAAATACTAATGAGAATATGAAGTGGTTGCGTGGTAACTATCTTTCAAGGCTTAACAATCAAGAAAGTATTAAACTACAACTCGAGAATGAACGTCGAATCATTACCGAGAATGAAAAGGCGATATCCACATTAGGATATAAAAAGACAATCGGCGAAACATATAAGTCCTTGACTAATGATTTATCAGGGAAAACAAGAGAGTTAAATGAAAGTGCTAAAAATTCAATGTTAAATAAACGTTGGGTTGCCGATAAAAATTATTCTGAACGTGTTTGGAAAAACTCTGGAAGATTAACAAATGAAATAGATAAAGTTATTAACTCATCACTATTATCTGGAGTGCCAAAGAATGAAATTATTAATGATTTATCAGAAAGATACGAAGTTGCTAAATATAGAGCAGAAACATTAGTTCGAACAGAAATGAATTATTTCGAGAATCAATCGGAATTGAAATCATATGAAGATTTAGGAGTTACTCATTATACGTATCTAGCGGTACGGGATAATCGTACAAGTAGTATCTGCTCTGAACTAGATGGAACACGTCATGCAGTTAAAGATGCGAAACCCGGAGTTAATTATCCGCCAATGCATCCAAATTGTAGAGCAGGAACAATCCCTGACTTAGAATTCGAAGAGAATTACAGAGTATATCGTGATCCAATAACAAGAAATCGTGAAAAGACAACAAAATCTTATGATGATTGGATTGAATCGAAGAGGCAATCTCATGATAAGGGCCCGAAAGCTTATGATATCGAAGTTAAGAAGGTTAAAAACCTAACTTCTGATAAGAAAAAGTATAAGAAGTTTGAAAACGTATTAGGAAAAGGAAGAATGCCTAAAAAAGTTTCAAGTTTTCAAAGTATGATGTATAATGATAGTAAAGAATGGTCGCGCTTATCTGACAATTATTTTGTTAAAGAGCGAATTAAAAAAGGCAAATTTAGTTCGCTTATTAATGAAGATAAGCAAAAACCACACAATAAGGTGTCTGCTGGAAAAGGTAAGAGCTATTTGCTAGATGATGTCGATGCCCAATTGTTATTTGACGAATTTGCAGGCACTGGATCAGTGATAAGAAATTCAAAGGGAAGAACACATCAAGAAATTACCGATACTGGAAGAATAATCGGATATGACTTTAGAGCAGATGATTTCACAACATGGATTAAGATTCATCATTCAAAGAAAAGGACGCATATAGTTCCGTTTAAACCAAGGATAAAAAAGAAAGGAAAGTAGCTATGATAAAAATTAATTTAGAAGATTATGCAAAACATGAAGTTAAAATAGAGACTTTCGAAGGACTCGAAATCAAAGGTTTCATTTCTGACATTGATGATGCAGATAGTAATGAAGATGGAATCGAGAGCATAACACTCGAAGATACAGGGCTTGCATATTTCTATAGTATCAGCAAAAACGAAATTAAAGACATTACGATAATTGATTAAGACGGACATAACAATCCGTCTTTTATTATATGCAAAATGAAAAGAGACGAAACCCTGTCCTAATGGACAAGGCTCGCCTCTTTGAACTTAATTATACAAAATACAAATAAAAAGTAAAGGAATAGGGAGTGATAAAAAAGTAATTTAGAGTAATTTAGAGTAGTTTAGAGTAGTTTAGAGTAATTACTAATTAAGGCAGATAAATCTGTCTTTTTTTGTGTCCTAAACATGACATTAAAAGGTTTATCTTTCAAGTAAATAAAGGACTTACGGTAGAACACGTAAGGAGATAGGAGGACACGATGAAAGAATTATTTAAATTTCCACTAGATTTACAATTTTTTGCTGAAGGAGCAAATTCAGGTGCAGAAGAGGGCGATGTAAATACGAACTCTGATGAAACTGATAAGCCACAGACATTTACACAAGCTGATGTAGATAGAGCGGTAACGAAAGCCGTTCAAACGGCAACAGCCAATGCAAATAACAAAGCACAAGCGTCAATTAGTCAAGCAGTACAAGAAGCTTTGGAAGAAGAGCGAAGAGTTGCAGCACTTACAGAAGAACAACGTCAAGAAGAAGCAAGAAAAGCAGCGCAAAAAGCGTTTGAGAAAAAGGAACAAGAATTAAATAAAAAAATTCTTAGAGTTGATGTTGGTAATTTGTTAGTGACTGAAGGATTAGAAAAAGAATTTCTTGATTTTGTTATAGGTGATGATTTAGAGACATCTCAGACAAACATTAACACATTAAAAGGGTTAATAGATGCACGAGTACAAGAAGGCATTAAACAAGTTATTACTAAGCCTGGTGTACCATCAAAACCGAAAAACACAAGAATGACTAAAGAAGAAATATTGGCAATTAAGAACACTGTCGAAAGACAGAAAGCTATCGCAGACAATATAGAATTATTTAAATAAAAGAAGGAGACTATTATGAACAAATTTTATTCAAAGTTTTTAAAAGTAAATTATGCACCGGACACAGGATCAAGTGGTGCTCAAGCGAACACAACAATCTCAACAGATTTTGCAAAACCACAATCAATTGATTTTGTAAATCAATTCAATGGCAGCTTAACAAAATTAATTGAGGTACTTGGTGTTACAAGAATTCAACCAATGGCAGTAGGAAGCATCATCAAGTTTTATAAGTCAACAGAAGATGTAAAGCATGACCTTGTTGGTGAAGGCGAAGTAATTCCACTATCAAAAATCACTACTGAACCTGCAGGTACTAAAGAATTAGAGTTTCATAAGTATCGTAAACTAGTAAGTGGTGAGTCAATTCAACGAAACGGATTTGATCAAGCGGTATCTGAGCAAGACTCAAAGTTAGTTAAAAATATTCAACGTAGAATTAGAAGTGATTGGTTTGATAACTTAAAATCAGGAACAGGTGTAAAACAAGCAAACAATCCAGGACTTCAAGGTGCTTTAGCGGCAGCTTGGGGAGCAGTACAAACTGCATTTGAAGATGATGGAGTACAAACGTTAGTTTTTGTTAATCCTATTGACGTTGAAAATTATATTGGAAAAGCGAGTGTAACTACACAAACAGCATTCGGTATGACTTTCATTTCAGGATTTACTAACGTAATGGTAATTACAAATACAAATGTTGACGCAGGGTTTATTTATGCCACTGCACCTGATAATTTAGTACTTGCTTATGCAGTAGTTACAGGTGAATTGAACAAAGCCTTTTCATTTACAACTGATGAACTAGGGATGATTGGAATGACACACTATCCAACAAACGATCGTTTCTCATATGAAACTATGGCAGTAGATGCTTTAGAACTCTTTGCAGAACGCTTGGATGGAGTCTTCAAAATTAAAATCGAAGATGAACTAATGAGTGGTGCAGAAGCAAGAACATTCAATGCTGCGTCTTCTAACTATGATGACAAACCTTTAGAAGAAATGACTGTTCCAGAGTTAAAACAATTAGCAGGTTTACTAGGTATTGAGTATGGGTCAAAAGTTAAAAAAGAAGAATTGCTTGATCTAATTAAACCAGGTAACAACGAAAAGACATCAGGAGAATAATATGGATAAATTAGTCCAAGAAATAAAAGACTATGTCGAAGTCTTGGACTCTGACTTAAGTCTTAAAGACAAGCAAATTGAAATGATTCTAAACAGAGTGAAGGTATATCTTAATCGAAAAGATGTACCTTTCATTTTGGCATCAACAATCGCAGAAATGATTGAAGAACAATCGGACATGGTTAAGAAGAATAAAGAAGATACGATATCTTCAATATCGGATAACGGCCAATCAATTTCATTTAGCAATAAAGTATTCCAATCAATGATTTCTCAAACTGATGTTGAACTCTTTGCATCACATACAGCAATCCTAAATCGTTTTAGAAAGGTTGGTGTTATCGGTGTTAATCCCTTCAAAAATGAATAGTTTAATGGCTAAATATTTTTACGATAAGACCGTAGAATTCTACACATATAAAGAAATACCATCTAGCGAAGGTGGAAGACCTAAAAAGTCACAGAGAGTGACTAAAGGAAGTATTCAATGTAATATCCAACCTACCGCTAATAGGATTTTAAAAGAGAAGTATGGACTTGATTTAGACGCTAGTTACTTAATCACGTGTGATCCACAAGAAGAAGTAGCAAAGCAGTGGAATTTTGAATGGAATGGTGTAGAGATGGAAGTTGTTGAAACTCTTAAATATGATTCGCACCTATTGATATTATGTCAGTAATCAAAGGCTTGGATAAATTGACAAAGAAGCTAGCTAAGACGCATAAGATTGCTCATGATGCAACTAAAAAGGGTGTACGGGATAAAACCTTATCTACTCAAAGAGATGCGAAATTACATGCTCCAACAATGCATGGAGATCTCATGCGTTCGATTAAAGCGGAAGTAAGGGATGATGACAATATTATTACTGGTAAAGTATATACGAAAAATCCTCACGCTGTTTATGTTGAATTTGGAACAGGACCAGTTGGCGAAGCGTCAGAAAAGGTTATTCCAAAAGGTATGGCCATTCAGTATAAAGATAAAGGGTGGTTAGTACCTGTAGATTTTTTTCCAAACTATCAACAGTACGGAATGATAGCAATTGAGATTAATGGTGAACTTTTTGTTCCTACACGAGGGCAAAAAGCACAACAATTCATGACACCTGCATCATTAAAAAATAAAGTAAATGTTGGCAAAGATATTGGAGCAACTGTATCTAAACAATTAAGGAAGGACTTGAAAAAATGAGAAAAGAAGTATATGAACTTTTGTCTCAAATCACAAACAATGTATTTCAAGAATATCCTAATAAAGATAAGGATTTCCCTTGCTTAGTATTTACTCTAAATAATACTGCAGGTTATTCTATGAGCGATATTGAATATTACAAGCAGTTTCTGAGAGTCGAAATATTTGCTGAAACAGCTGAACAACGGAGTGAACTAGAAGTCCAAGTTATCGAAAAATTGTTCAAAGATGATTGGATCAATAAAAATAATCGTGATATACCGCATGAACTGTATTATAGACAGGATTTAACATTCGAAAGGAAGGATTAAATATGTCAAAAGAAACTAAAGTAATGAACGAACAAATAGAAAGTGAAGAGGAAGAAAATATGCCTGAAAAGAAAAAAAGAACAATTGGCACAAAATTAACAATGTTAAAAAAAGGTGCTGACACAACTGATCTAAAAATCGGTCATTTGACAAACATTGGTGAAATAGGTTTAGAGTCAGAAGAAATTGATATAACAACTCATGACAGTGTTGATGATTTCAAAGAATATATCGCAGGTTCAAAAGATGCTGGGGAAGTATCGATTGAAGGATATTTATTTAATGAAAGTAATTTTGAAAAATTATTAGAACTAGCAAATTCAAGAGAAGTTCGAAGTTGGAAAGTTCAATACCCAAGTGGTGCGACATGGATGTTTGACGCATTTGTAAAGTCTTTAAAAGATGGTGCAAAGGATATTGAAGGTGTTGCAAGTTTTACTATGAATTTAAGAATTTCAGGTGCACCAAAATTTGAGAAGTCAATTTAATAGGAGGAAATTATGAGTAAGATTACATTTAAGTTTACCGCGTCAGTTGTTGATGCGATTGAGAAACGCTCTGGGGAATCAATTGGTAATGCAGTGTCGAATAATACAGTTGGAAATATTACTAACTTTATTGAGTTGGCGCATTTCGATGGAGATAAAGTTGGAGTGTCTCGAAGTATGGCCATGAAAAAAATTGATGAATATCTTGAAGAAAAATCTAATGACCTTGATGATTTGGTTCTAGATATAACAGAACAGTTGGTTGAAGATGGTTTTTTATCTCGAGGTCTCTCAGTAGAGAAGATGAGAGAGTTGAAGAAATCGAAGATTCAGCAAGTAGCAGAAGTGATGGAGAACGAGCTGAACAATTAAAAGATTTTAGATTTGGTACACATTGGCGAGAAAATGAAGTAAATGCAATTTCTATGGGATTGAATTTAGATTATTATTGGTCACTGAATCCAAAACAATTTCAAAAACATTATGATGCTTATAACTCACAAGTTAGAGAACGAGTTGAGTATGATGATTTTATAAATCATATGCTAGGAAGATATGTAATGATTGCTGTTCATGATCCTGAGAACTATCCAGAAGAACCTTTTACTTCACTGAAAACAAAAGTTGAAGAAAAGATGACTGATGAGCGCATGGAAAAAATCGCTAGAAGAAATACATTATTGATGGGAGGTGAGATTGTTTAATGACAATTGAAGAATTACAAATATTGATCACAGCTAATACTAATGATTTAAGAAAAGAAATTGCTAGAACTAATAATACGCTTGGAAGTTTAGAACGAACGTCTAACAAAACCAGTAAAGGTGTTATTGGCGGATTCAAGTTTATGAAAACAGCAATACTAGCATTAGGAATAGGAAAATTAATTCAGACTATTACGAATGGAATGGACGGAGCAATTGCTCGAGTTGATACTATGAATAACTTTCCAAGAACAATGAGTAATCTTGGAATTGGAGCAGAGCAATCTCAAATGTCTATTGACCGTTTAAGTGAGAAACTTAAAGGTCTCCCAACAACGTTGAATGATGCTGCTTTATCAGTTCAAAGATTTACGTCATCGAATGGTAACATTAAAGCATCGACTGAAATGTTCCTAGCAATGAATAACGCTGTCTTAGCAGGTAACGCACCAATGGAAATGCAGCGTTCAGCTGTTGAACAGTTAAGCCAAGCTTACTCTAAGGGTAAACCAGACATGATGGAATGGCGTGCAGCTATGTCTGCTATGCCTGCCCAACTTAAACAAGTAGCTCTCTCGATGGGATATGCAAGTGCCGATGCACTCGGTGAAAGTTTAAGAAATGGTACTTTAACAATGAACGAGTTCATGTTAGAAATGATTAAACTAAACCGTGAAGGAGTTGCAGGATTTCAAAGTTTTGAAGAACAAGCTAGAAATGCTACTGGTGGTATTTCTACATCAATAGCAAACGTTAAAACAGCAGTTACAAGAGGAATTGCAGATATACTAAATACAATCGGGCAAGCTAACATAGCTGCCTTTTTTAATGGAATAACCAATGCAATCAATGCTACTATTCCTTATTTAATTGCATTTATAAAAGTTGTTCAAATGGCGGTTGGATGGGTTTCTGCATTATTTGGACGTACTGCTAAGCAAACTCAAACAGTTGGAAGTAATGTTCAAAGCGCATCTAAATCTATGGGTGGCTTAAGCTCTAGTGCTGGGAATGCTTCTAAAGGAATTGATAAGGCAACAAAATCAACAAAGAAACTAAAAAAAGAAATGAATTCATTGGCAGACTTTGATGGTGACTTACATGTAATGAAACAAGAAAGTGATTCTCCTGGAGGATCAGGTGGAGGTTCTGCAGGTGGTGCAAGTGCAAGTCCTGTGGACTTATCAGGTCTTGACTTTGATTGGGGAGACCAAATTAAAGGAGCTGATAAAGTAAATCAAAAAGTTCAAGAATTGTTAGGTCATGTGAAGAAACTAGGTGCTTTTTTTGATGAATATAAAGTTCCAATCTTATCTACACTTGCTGCAGTTCTTGCCGGGTTAGGAGCTCTTGGTGTTATTTCTCTTTTACCGAAAGCTAAAGCTTTATTTGATACTGTCGGTCTAGGTCTGGGAGTATTTAAACTATGGACTTCTGAGATGGGCATAGTAAAAGGGACCCTTGATCTATTAGCGACCGCAGTTGGTACAACCTCACTTGTGATTGGGGCAATCGTGCTTGTTGTTGCAGCAGTTGCGGCAGCACTTACTCAGTTGTGGTTAACTAACGAAGGATTTAGAGAAAGTGTAATCGGTGCTTGGAACGGTATCAAGGACACATTGTCGATAATATACAACACAGTAATTGCTCCTATACTTCAAATCT
The DNA here is from genome assembly GCF_009828835.1 of Erysipelothrix urinaevulpis. Taxonomy (GTDB): domain Bacteria; phylum Bacillota_I; class Bacilli_A; order Erysipelotrichales; family Erysipelotrichaceae; genus Erysipelothrix; species Erysipelothrix urinaevulpis. The sequence continues at coordinate 110,407 of NZ_WTTB01000003.1, read as the reverse complement.
TTAAAGATGCATTAGTTCTCATTTGGACTGATGGAGTCAAGCCTTTATGGGACGGATGGGTAGAATTTATTAGATCCATTACAGTAGCTCTTATTGATATTTGGGACAATGTGCTAAAACCGTATGTAGATTGGTTTGTTGTAACGTTCGGTCCAATACTTACTAATATTCTAAAAGTAGTTATGTCAGTGTTTTCCGGAGTAATGGCAGCAATTGGTCAGTTTGTAGGTTTCGCATTTAAGAATATCGGCGCATATGTTGAAGGTATCGTAGGAGTATTTACAGGATTAATTACGTTTATTCGTGGTGTGTTCTCGGGTGATTGGAAAATGGCTTGGAATGGTGTTGTAAAAATATTTGATTCCATAACTGGAACAATCAAAAAAGTATGGAGTAACATGTGGAATTTTGTCATGGGCTTATTCAATACGGGAGGAAAAGTCTTTGATGGTATTAAGGATGGTATCGTCGGAGCATTCACTGCTGTAGTAAATGCTTTAATTAAAGGTATTAATAAAGTAGTTGGCATTCCCTTCAATGCAGTAAATGGAATTTTAAACTGGATTAGAGATTTCTCAATTCTTGGTGCAAAGCCATTTAGTGGAATGTGGGGAGCTAATCCAATAGGTGTACTTCAAATACCTAACGTACCAGCTTACGAAGAAGGAACTAATTATGTACCGGAAACAGGACTTGCCCTACTCCATAAAGGTGAAGAAGTTAGACCTGCCAAGCAAGGAAAAAGATATGAAGAAAAAGCAATGCAAGAATTGGAAACAATTCAAATTTTGTTGGAAATGAATATGTATTTAAAGCGAATTTCAGAAAAAGATACCAATGTTTATATGGATACTGAAAAAATGAATAAGAAACTAAAGAGTGCAGAATTAAAACAATTGAAAGCACTGGGGATAGGATAGGAGGTGTATCATGGCTACAAAAGAACAGTTGAAAATAAAGGTAGGTGGGTACACTTTCCCGTCTCCTTTAAGTGGCACTTATTCAGTGACTAAAATTAAATATAATGCTTTTGCTGAACGAACTGCAAAGTCGATGCGTATTGATCAATTAGGAGATGTGTGGAAGGTTGAATTTACATTGCCGTCTTTGCCTGAAACTGAATACAAAAAAATAGCGGATGCATTAGATCCATTTGTAATAGAGATGGAATTCTTTAATACATGGATGAACAAAAGAATGAAAACAAAGTTTTATCATTCAGATTTAGAATTAATAAGGATTAGCCAAAAACTACATAAACCAATAAAAATTACATTTACAGGAACTGAGGTGATTTGAATGTGGCCAACAAATCAAGTATATAAAGATTTTGCTACCGCACAAACTAGAACACCAGTTCCGATTGTACTTGTAAATAGTATTGAAATTGACATTATCAGTATAGAATTCAAGGAGCCAAGAGAAACTTTTGTAGGTGGATTCAGTTCTAAATATATTGTCCTTGAAGTTGATAGGGATGCATATGTTGGGACTTACTATGGCGCTGAAATTGAACCCTATATTCAATTTAAAGGTGATTTAACAAAGGTTCCTATTGGAAAGTTTTATGTTGATAAAGAAGATGTGGAATTTGATGAAGTTCAAAAGAAATATACGATTACAGCTTACGATAGTGCCATCAAGTTTGATAAACAATATGAACCGATGAAGTGGCCTATGAAAGGTAAAGAATTCATAAGTGAAATTTGTCAATCGGTGGGAGTCGAGTTTCATTCTGCAAGTATACCTAATATTCCTTTTTACGAAAAAAGCTTAAGAGGAATTAACGTTAATGAAAAAGAGTTGATTTCCTATAGACAGGTCATCAATGAGTTTGCACGGTTGAATTTTTGTTCAGTCCATATAAACAGACTTGGGCAACTTGAATTTAAGAATGTTTTCATGAATCAAATCTCTGAGACTATTACTGGATACGACTACAAAGATTTGAAGCTAGATAAAGAAGTTAAACCTTTTAACTCATTAGTGTATGAACAAAAGGATATTAATGATCCAGTTTTTATCAAAAATCAAGAAAGCATTTATGAATTTGGTTTAACTGAACTTAAGATGACAGACAATATTTTTGTTGATGTCATGGACAGGAACCAACAGCAAGTATACGTCAATGAAATGTTTCAATTTGTATCAGGATTTACATACCATAAGTTTGAAAGTAATCAGATTATGAGACCTGATTACGATGGATGTGACTTGATTGAATATGAAGACATGGATGGTAATCGATTTAAAACTATTTTAACAAACATATCTTGGAGTTGGGTAAACGGTGGATTACAAGGTTCGATGGACTGTCCACAACTACCCGAAACAATTACAAAATATGAGCTTGCAGGAGAACGTCAGGACTTATTAAACATGGGTATTGATGTTGATAGGGCCAATAAAAAAATAACGTCATTGATTCAAGATGTAGGCGACAGAGCAGATAAAGAAACATCTCTCACTCAGGATGTAGATTCAATCAATATAAAAGTTAATTCTCTTGATGTTGGTTCTAATCTAATTCCGAACCTTAATGCTTTGTTACCAATGGTGGATGAAAGCCATACTGGTTGGAAGTTCGATGATAAGCCCATATTCGAAGTTGAAGAAGATTTAAGGAGTCTATCGAAACATAAGAAGGTGTTTAATCATAAAGGAACTGCAGAAACATCGAAAGCATTCATTGTTCCTGACTCTGTCTATTCATACAGAATGAAAAGATTAGCGCTACAGTTAGAAATTTCAACAAGCGAAAAGGTGGTAACCGAAAAAAATCAGGGCACATTAAAGGTATATGTTAAAGAGTTTAACAGTGAGGAAGTACTAATTAAAAGTACTCCTTTTTATTTGGAAGGAAAGAATATAATTGAAACTATTACTTTCCAACCAATAGCTGAAACATCTTATGTCAGTTTATTATTTGAAAATAACAATGATTTTCCATTCGCCATCACAGAAGAAATGTTCACTAGAGGTAACCCTGCAAAGTGGGAAGAAGATAGTGAAGATTTAAAATTATGGTCGCAAGCTCAATTCAATATTCAAAATGACAGAATCACCAACACTGTAGAGCAAGTCAATATTTTCAATGATGACCTTACTGAAAGAATTCAGGGAGCAGAAGATCAACTGAGTGAACAAGAGGGACAAATTCAAGACGTATCTAAAGAAGCTGCAGCTGAAGTTACAAAAGTTAGGACAGAGTTACTGTCCTCATTAGAACAAACAGCTGAACAACAAGAGCTAGTGTTCAGGAGAATTGAATCAGTGCAAGACGGTCAGGAAGAACGATTGAACGAGATGGCCACATTTTATAGATATGACATTGATGGTGCGATTGTTGGTCGAGAAGGTGACCCAATGCAATTCTATTTTTCGAATGATGAAGCAAGTTTCAGAAATAACGGTGAGCGAATCTCGTACTGGCGTGGTAAAAAGTTTTATGTTGAAGAGTTAGAAGTATTGGCCAGTATTATAATTGGTCAACATTTAATTGAGTCAGAAGGAAATAATACAAAAGTAAGGAGTGTTAATTAATGGCGACATTTAGAAAAACATTAAGGAATAGTGCCTACAGATTAGTTCTTGAAATGAATCAAGGAACTCCAAATGTAGCGAATAACACTTCTCCAGTTTCATATAGTGCTTATGTTGAAAAAACTTCTGGGTCAGGTTACGTTTCATCCTACTCACATCCTTACAATATCAAGATAAATGGTAAGACTGTAAAAAGTGGAAGTTTCAGTGGATATAACTTCAAAAACTATTCGAGGTTAAGTCTTGGTACAGGTACTGTACCGGTCGCCCACAATTCGAATGGAACTAAAACTGTAAGTGGCTCGGCTTATTTTGAAGCTAATCAAAGTGGAGCAATTGGTTCAGCAACAGTAAGTGGAAACTTAGCTTTATCTAGAATAGCAAGAGAAAGTACACTTACGGCACCAAATTCATTTGTACTTGGAAATTCTTTTGATATTAAATTAGATAGACAGGACAGTTCATTTTTCCATTATGTTGATATAAAACTTGGCTCAACAATGCTATGGTCACAAAGAGTGGAGACAAGTGCGACAGTTCTAATTGATAGAAATCAGATGCTTGATTTAGTTCCGAACTCCAACAGTGCTTCTTTAAGTTTAGTTTACAGTACTCGAACAGAAGATAGTTCAGTCATAGGTGTATCAACAAAGACGATTACATGTAACTTAAATGCTCCAAATCCAAGTATTTCAGGAATAACGAATACAGAAGCGGTTGATTCAGTTGCTAGTTTGGGAGTTGGCTATGTTCAAACCAAATCGATGATAAGAGTTGCACTAGTCGGAGTCGAACCTGGACGAGGTGCAAGAATTGTTACAACGCGAATTACGGTTGATAGCCAAGTTTTAAATGCAACTTCAGGAGTAACTCAACCTATTCAAAAAAGTGGCAATATTACAATCGTAGGAACTGTAACTGACTCTAGGGGTAAAACGTTTAAAAGAGAAATGGTTATAAACGTAGTTCCTTATTCAAACCCTAAGATAACTAGCATCAAGGCATTTCGATCTAAGGCAAACGGGGACAGGGACGATTATGGAACTTATGTAAAATTCGAAGTTGGTCATAATATTACTTCTCTCAGTTCCAAAAATATCAAACGAATTAAAATAAAAATAGGTTCAAACGATACTTGGGTAGCTTTACCTAATTATGTAGGGACATATATTAAAATATTCTCTGGATTTGATGTTAACAATAGTTTTCCTTTTACAATAACTGTTGATGATTATTTTGGAAATACTGTTACTTCTTCCATCATCCCAAACGGTGCAGTCACTATGATGTGGGGAAAAGACAATATGTCTATTGGAACAACAGAATTGAAAGAGCCGGGATCCTTGAATGTTAAAGGGCAAGGCTATCAACAGGGCGGAAAGAAAATATTAGATGAAAACTCTCTTCCTGAAACTGTTTATATTAATGGAGTTAAAATTAAAAAATACATTGATGGAACGATGGAACAATACGGAAACATCAAAGGTAATTGGACAATCGATATACCTATGGGAAATGGTTTTAGACAACTTGGAAACTTTGAATTCCCAATTAAATTTATTGATGCACCCGAATCGGTGACAGTAGTTGGGACAAACTATGTAATGATGTCGGTTGCTGAGCAAATAACAAAAGATTCGTGTCCCATTAGGTTTATGAGTTTGGATAGAAATCGTGTAATCGATAATTTTTATTTTGAAGCGAAAGGGAGGTGGAAATAATGTTAGATTTAATTGATAAAGAAATTGAACGTTTAGAAATAGAAAAAGAACCTTTTAGTTATCGAGCAGAAGAATTAGCTATCAAAAAATTAGAAGAGGAAATGCAGCCATTGATCGAACGTCAACTGAAGAAACGTCCGCTATACGAAGAATATACAAATAAAATAACAGAATTAAAGAACACAAAGAAAACATTAGAAACACTAGTTAATAAGGAAAGAAGAGTGAATGTATATGAATGAATTATTTAAATTGCCTATATTTTGGTTAGTTTTGTCAGTTCCAATTTTTATGTTGGCCAATATGATAGCAGGTTCATTACTTGCGGAAAGTAAGAATCAGTTTAAGTGGGAAGTAGTATGGGTCTCATTGCAAAAATATGCAGGATTGCTTATTGTGGCGGTCCTTTTGTATATAGGTGCATTTTTATCAGAACAATCAATATACGAGTTGTTAAATAAGCAATTATACTTGAAAGAATTGGTAATGTTGGGGATTGCTACCTTGGCCGCAAACTATGCAATACAAGCATCTATAAAATTTAAAGATTTAACGGGAGTTAAACTAAGTGAGAGAAAGGAAGATGAAGAATGATTACCAAACTTATTCGAAAAAGTGGAAGTGATTTAAAACATAATAAAAACTATAATCAATGGAATGGAGAATTTAATCCATTCTTCCCTGAATTTGCACCAAAATCAGTAGGTGGAACAATGAGTGGAGTTCCTTTTAAAGACTCAAAGGGAAACTGTACTTGGTATGTGAGTGGAAGATTAAGCGAGGTTTTCGGAAAAATGCCTGCAAGACCTCAATATCGACCAGACGCGAAATATTGGGGTACAAATGGTGAACCATTATCAAAAGGACCAGAAGTTGGTGGAGTTGTTGTATTCGGTGATAATAGTTATGGCCATGTTGCATTTATTGAGAAAATTGTAGGGAGTGATGTTTATGTATCGGAATCTTCTTACTCAACGCGTGGAAATGATTTTCTATTTAGGTATGGTAGAACCATTGACCAAATAAAAAAAGAATGGAACATGACAGTATTGCGATACTTAGCTCCATTCGAAAAAGTTAAACTTGTTGATGATTTGGACAAAGAGATTCCTGAAGATGGCGAAATAACTGTTACTGTAAAAGAAGGTTTAAGAGTTAGAAAACATCCTTCTTTATCTGCAGAACAAATTGGATTGTTACAAAAGGGAGCAAAAAGAGTTTACACTCATTATGTCGATGAAGAAGGCATAAGGTGGGTTAAATTAAAAGAAGGAGGCTATTCGGCCCGTAGAACATTAGACAATAAACAAACCTATGCTGATGCCCGTTTCATTAATAAGCCTGCAGCTAAGCCTAAAACTGATGTAGGTAAGTCATGGAAGAATAACAGAAACCCTTTACCTTTGTACCCATATTCGACTGGATCCACGAATTATGGTCCTTCAAAGAATATTCGAACATATAAAATCTTAAAAGAAGAATATGGACGCATTCAGATTAAGCATGAATACTTCGATTCGCCAGGTAATCTAGTTTGGGTTAATAAGGATGATGGGAAGCTGCAGTGATGGATGACTTTATTAAAAATATCATGACTCTTGTAGGCGTTATAGGTGTTGTTACTGGGATATTGGTAAAACAGCTTAAAGCAACTAATGAAACTAACAATCAATTGGAACGTCTTAACACGAATATGGAACATCAATTCACTTTATTTAAGAAAGATGTAAATAATAATTCATCGATATTAAACGATAACTTCGCGATTGTAAATGGTGAATTAGTGGAATTGAAAAAGGTTGTCTTTGACAAAGACAAGGGTAGTCCTTTACCATTACGAGAAGTTGAGAAAATATAAGAAAACGGAGCTGTCAAAAGCTCCGTCTTTTTTTATGCTTATTATGATAAAATGTAAATAGGGAAGAGGTTACCCCTACTTCCCTAATCCTTGAGAGCTTTTTCAATTAGTTTTAATACTCTGATCAGTATGGCTAATTCAAGAAGCTCTTTTTAGCGCTCCGTGTTTTTTGTAGGGAAATTTTCTGATGGAAATTAGTTATTGATTTTTCTTAAATTTTAATTTTGTGGTACTTTTGTGGTACTTTTGATATATTTCAGTTCTTCAAAACATAAAAAAAGCCACTTAACAGTGGACTTTAGATAATTTAGTCTTCTCCTGGAGCGGGTGAGGGGAATTGAACCCCCGCCTCAACCTTGGCAAGGTCGCGTTCTACCATTGAACTACACCCGCAAATGGCGGTCCAGACGGGAATCGAACCCGCGATCTCCTGCGTGACAGGCAGGCATGTTAACCGCTACACCACTGGACCGTGTGTAAATATTTAAGAATGGCGGAGATGGGGAGATTTGAACTCCCGCGCCGGTTACCCGACCTATACCCTTAGCAGGGGCACCTCTTCAGCCTCTTGAGTACATCTCCAAGTTTTGAACTCTTTCCTGAGTGCTTATACATATTAGCACATGGTTATGAGATAATCAACACTTATTTTGAAATTATTTAGATAATTTTTTTGAGATGTATTCGTGTGTGAATACGATGCTAATTGCTAGCCATTTCTTCTTTAGCAACTGTTAGTATTATAATCATTTTAGATAGGTAAAGTCAACTGTTATTTGCAATAATCTTCAAAAAAGGCCAAAAAGACTGTAAAACCATCATCTTTAGTGGGTAAATGATGAAAAAATCGTTAAAGATAGATAGTTAATACAATATGAATCCGCACTCATGGTATAATTTATTTAAGTGCGAGGTGGCATATGGAAAGATTAGATAAAAGAAAAGATTTTATTATTAATGTAATGTATTGGGCGATTGTGCTTTCAATCGTGTTTGTTGTTTTGAGATTTACAACTCAGTACTTAATGCCTTTTGTAATTGGATTTTTCATTTCTTTTTTACTTAGACCTTTTATTCTGCGATTAACCAAACGATTAGGAGAACGGAAATGGGTATCGCTTTTGGTGATCGTTCTATTTTATACACTTCTTGCGTTTTTAATGTTCTGGGTGTTTATTGGTCTTTTTTCTGCGATTCAAAATTTTGCTATGACACTACCTTCTTTCTATCAAGGAACGATTTATCCTGCTTTAGAAGAAGTTAATAAGTATCTTGGTAATTTTATGGAAAATTTAAGTCCTGATGTTTTAAAAATAATTAATGAAATGACGGTAAGTTTGATATCGAGTCTAGAATCAATTGTTAAAAGTATTTCAAGTGGAGCTGTTAATCTTCTTACTCGAGTTGTCTCATCGGTTCCTAGTATTTTAATATCCATTCTTATTTCGATTATTTCATCTTTCTTCTTTACAATGGATTATCAGAATGTTGTTCAGACAAGTCTAGGGCGTATTCCGAAGAAACAAAGAGATTTAATCCTTGATATTAAAGATGGTTTAGTGTCGGTGATTGGGAAGTATTTAAAAGCTTATGCATTGTTAATGTCTTTGACCTTTATTGAATTGTCAATTGGCTTCCTTATATTACGGGTTGCAAATCCGATTGGTTTAGCAGCTGTTATTGCGGCTGTTGATATTCTTCCGGTACTCGGAACAGGTGGGGTTGTGATCCCATGGATGATTATTGAAGCGTTGACAGGAAATGTCAGTCTTGCGATTGGTTTGTTGGTTCTTTACTTAGTCATCACAGTTATCCGTAATATTCTTGAGCCGAAAGTTATTGGTGATCAAATTGGTCTTCATCCATTAATTACATTGATGAGTATCTTTGTTGGCGTTAAGTTATTTGGTTTTTGGGGGTTGTTTGGTTTGCCAATCGCGATTACGATTATTAAAACCTTGCATGATGAAGGAAAGATTGATATTTTCAAACGCAATGACAATGAAGTGGTTGTTGAAGAAATCACTGAGTAAAAACAAAAGGAGATTATATTATGGCTTATCATTCCAATAAAAGAATGTATCGAGATCGTCAAGGGGCGATGGTTGGTGGTGTCTGTGCAGGTTTATCAGAGTACTTCAAAATTGATGTTACTGTCTTGCGGATTCTATTTGCCGCACTGGTTCTAGCGTGGGGGAGTGGCTTGCTTGCTTATTTTGTACTTTGGATTGTATTGCCAGAGAAACATGATGTATATTAGTCTATTTAACAAGAAAGGTGTTGATTGCTTTCTTGTTAAAACTAATCACAGAAAATATATTGACAATTGAACGATATATGTTAAAATGAAAAGGCTTGTGGATTAAATGGGTTTCTCAGACGGGAAACCTAATTAATGTAAAAGTGATGGCACACTTGGAAGTGTGTACATATTGATGGGAAGGAGAAATATAATGCCAACAATTAACCAATTGATTCAAAAAGGTCGTACTCGTCGAGTATATAAGTCGAAGTCACCAGCATTGGGTCGTAGTTTAAATACGATTAAACGTCAAACAACTCGTGTAAACAGTCCACAAAAACGTGGAGTATGTACTCGTGTTGGAACAATGACACCTAAGAAACCTAACTCAGCATTACGTAAATATGCACGTGTTCGTTTGAGTAATGGTATGGAAGTTACGGCCTACATTCCAGGAATTGGACACAACTTGCAAGAGCACAGTGTTGTCTTGATTCGTGGGGGACGTGTAAAAGACTTACCTGGGGTTCGTTACCACATCGTTCGTGGAGCTATGGATGCTGCAGGAGTTACAGACCGTCGTCAAAGCCGTTCATTATACGGAACTAAAAAACCAAAAGCTGAATAAAAGCTTAATAACTATTTAAAATAAATATTGGAAGGAGTGACTTAAATGCCAAGAAAAGGACATGTGCCTAAGCGAGACGTAGTAGCGGATCCAATTTATAATTCGAAACTTGTTACACGTTTAATCAATAGAATCATGATTGATGGTAAAAAAGGTTTAGCACAATCAATTCTATATAATGCTTTCGCAATTATTGAAGAAAAAACAGGTCGTCAACCGATGGAAGTTTTCGAAGAGGCTTTAGAAAATGTATTGCCACTTTTAGAAATCAAAGCTCGTCGTGTTGGTGGATCAAATATTCAGGTACCGGTAGAAGTTAGCGAGGAACGTCGTTTAGCTTTAGGATTACGTTGGATTGTCCAGTATTCTCGTTTACGTAATGAGAAGACAATGGAAGAGAGATTAGCAAATGAGATTATTGATGCTGCTAATGGAACAGGTAACGCTGTTAAAAAACGTGAAGATGTGCATAAGATGGCTGAAGCCAACCGAGCATTTGCACACTATCGTTGGTAAGATCAATCGGAGAGGAGAGTTAAGTTATGTCACGTGAGTTTTCATTAGATAAGATGCGTAATATTGGTATTATGGCGCATATTGATGCTGGTAAAACAACTACTACTGAACGTATTCTTTATTATACAGGACGTACGCACAAGATCGGGGAAACACATGATGGTGCTGCTACGATGGACTGGATGGAGCAAGAACAAGAGCGCGGAATTACAATTACGTCTGCTGCTACAACTGCTGCATGGAAGGGTCACCGTATCAATATTATCGATACTCCTGGTCACGTTGATTTTACTGTTGAAGTTGAGCGTTCATTGAGAGTGCTTGACGGTGCAGTTACTGTACTTGATGCTAAATCAGGTGTTGAACCTCAAACTGAAACAGTTTGGCGTCAAGCTACAAAATATAATGTACCAAGAATTGTTTTTATTAATAAAATGGATGCGATTGGAGCAGACTTCTTTATGGCTGCAAATACAATCGTTGATCGTTTAGGTGCTAAATCTGCACCAATTCAATTGCCAATTGGTGTTGAAGATGATTTCAATGGACTAATTGACATTGTTGAACAAAAGGCTCATATCTTTGCTGATTTGAGTCAAAAATCAGACGACATTATTGATGTCCCTGAAGAGTATGCTGCACAAGTTGCTGAATACCGTGAATTGCTATTTGATACAATTGCTGACTTTGACGAAGATTTCATGATGAAAATCTTGGAAGGCGAAGAGCCAACAGTTGATGAAATCAAAAATGCAATCCGTAAAGGTGTTGTTAGTGGAGAATTCTTCCCAGTACTTTGTGGTGCTGCTTATAAAAATAAAGGTGTTATCGCGATGCTTGATGCAACAATCGATTACTTACCTTCACCATTAGATATTGATGCTGTTGCAGGTACATTACCAAATGGTGAGGAAGCGACTCGTGAAGCAAGTGATGATGCTCCGTTCTCAGCTTTAGCGTTTAAAGTTATGACTGACCCATATGTTGGGCGTTTAACTTATTTCCGTGTGTATTCAGGTTTTGCTGAATCAGGTGGAAGCACATATAACTCGGTTAAATCAAAACGTGAAAGATTTGGACGTATTATGCAAATGCACGCGAACTCTCGTGAAGAGATTGATCGTGTCTATGCAGGTGAAATTGCTGCTGCTGTAGGATTAAAGGTAACTGCTACTGGTGATACACTGTGTGATGAGAAACAACCAATTGTATTGGAATCAATGATTTTCCCAGAACCAGTTATTAACGTTGCTGTTGAACCTAAGTCAAAAGCTGACCAAGATAAAATGGGTCTAGCGTTGGCTAAACTTGCAGAAGAAGATCCAACATTTAAAACATACACTGATGATGAAACAGGTCAAACTATTATCGCTGGAATGGGTGAGTTACACTTAGACATTCTTGTTGATAGAATGAAACGTGAATTCCGTGTTGAAGCTAATGTTGGTGCGCCACAAGTTGCTTACCGTGAAACAATTCGTGGTACTGCAGATTGTGAAGGGAAGTTCGTTCGTCAATCAGGTGGACGTGGACAATACGGTCACGTTTGGATTAAGTTTGAACCAAACCCAGGAAAAGGTTTCGAGTTTGTTGATAAAGTTGTTGGTGGATCAGTTCCTCGTGAATTTATCAAACCAACGGCAGAAGGACTTGAAGCTGCTGTAGAAAATGGTTTAATTGCTGGATATCCTGCAATTGATATTAAAGCAACTCTATTTGATGGTTCATCACACGACGTTGACTCGAGTGAGATGGCATATAAGATTGCAGCAAGCATGGCTTTTAAAGAAGCAGCTAAAAAATGTAATCCTGTATTGTTAGAGCCAATCATGGAAGTTGAAGTTACTGCTCCAAGTGAATACTTAGGTGCTGTAATGGGTGACTTATCTTCAAGACGTGGACAAATCCGCGATCAAGAAGAACGTCAAAACGCAGTTATTGTTAAAGCGTTCGTGCCTCTTTCAGAAATGTCAGGCTATACAACTGACTTACGTTCATTTACACAAGGACGTGGAAACTCATCAATGCAATTTGCACATTACGATGAAGTTCCAAAGAGCATCGCTGAATCAGTAGCTAAAAAGAAAAACTAGTTCAGTCTTAAATGATAGATATTGATTTTATCTAAGGTTTATCATAAGATATAATAGTAAAAGAAAATTAGGAGGAAATTACAAATGTCAAAACAAAAATTTGATCGTTCCAAAACGCACGTAAACGTTGGAACATTAGGTCACGTTGACCACGGTAAAACAACATTAACAGCTGCAATTACAAACGTATTAGCAAAAGCTGGTGGTGGAGCTGCTCAAGCTTACGACCAAATCGATAAAGCGCCAGAAGAAAAAGAGCGTGGAATCACAATTTCAACATCACATGTTGAGTATGAAACAGAATCACGTCACTATGCACACGTTGACTGCCCAGGTCACGCGGACTATGTTAAAAACATGATCACAGGTGCTGCACAAATGGACGGTGCTATCTTAGTTGTTTCAGCTACAGATGGTCCAATGCCACAAACACGTGAGCATATCTTGCTTGCAAAACAATTAGGAGTTCCACACTTTGTTGTATTCTTAAACAAATGTGACATGGTTGATGACGAAGAGTTAATTGACCTTGTTGAAATGGAAGTTCGTGAAGCATTATCAGAAAACGGATATGACGGGGACGATGTTCCAGTTATTCGCGGATCAGCTTTAAAAGCTCTTGAAGGCGAAGAAGCATGGGAAGCAAAAGTTCTTGAATTAATGGCTGCAATTGACGAATATGTTCCAGAACCAGTTCGTGATACAGACAAACCATTCTTAATGTCAATCGAAGACGTTTTCACAATCTCAGGTCGTGGTACAGTTGCTACTGGACGTGTTGAGCGTGGAGAGTTAAAAATTAACGAAGAAGTTGAAATCGTTGGTATTCGTCCAACAATCAAATCAGTTATTACAGGTATTGAAATGTTCCACAAAATGTTAGATTCAGCATTAGCTGGTGATAACGTAGGTGCATTATTACGTGGTATTAACCGTGAGCAAATTGAGCGTGGACAAGTTATTGCTAAACCAGGTTCAGTAAACCCACACCAATCATTCAAAGCTCAAGTATATATCTTGAGTAAAGAAGAAGGTGGACGTCATACACCATTTGTTGACAAATACCGCCCACAATTCTACTTCCGTACAACTGACGTAACAGGAACAATCAACTTGCCAGAAGGTGTTGATATGGTTATGCCAGGGGATAACGTAGAAATGACTGTTGAGTTAATCAACCCAATTGCTGTTGAGCAAGGTACAACATTCTCAATTCGTGAGGGTGGACGTACAGTTGGTGCTGGTAACGTTACAGAAATCATTAAATAATTTCAGTAAAATCAACACAAAAAGAGCGCTAATCTAGCGTTCTTTTCTTTTTGTAAATTTCTTTAGAAAAAACCTTGAATTACTATATAAATAGTGTATAATACTTAAGCGACTGCATAGAAGTGCAAGGTTGCCGGCACACTGAATAGCGTTGTCATGGTCAGTGAGAAGTTCGGGGAATTTGCATGGAGCAGGTCTATTGGAAATAGACAGATAGAAGGAGGATTTTCCATGGCAAAGAATTTTATCAGGATTCGTTTAAAAGCTTACGAATCACGCACAATTGATACAGCAGCTCAAAAAATTGTTGAAGCGGCAATGGATCACGGTGCAAAAAAGGTTGTAGGACCAGTACCATTACCAACTAAAAGAGAGGTAGTTACTGTTCTTAGATCACCACACGTTAATAAGGATTCTCGAGAACAATTTGAATCAAGAACACATAACCGTTTGATTGAAATTGTTGGACCAACTGCAGAAACAATCGATGCATTAACACGATTGGATCTACCAAGTGGTGTTGATATCGAGATTAAACTTTAGTAGGGAGGAGAAATCATGAAAGGATTATTAGGACGTAAATTAGGAATGACACAAGTCTTCTCATCAGAAGGAAGATTAATCCCTGTTACAGTTGTTGAAATCGAACCAAACGTTGTTTTACAAAAGAAAACAATTGAAAGTGATGATTACAATGCTGTGCAATTGGGAGCTTTCGATAAGAAAGAACAACGTGCGAACAAATCTGAGATTGCTCACGCTGCTAAAGCTAACACAGCACCAAAGAAATTTGTTCGTGAAATCGTAGGATCAGCAATGTTAGAGTTCGAAGTTGGAACTGTATTAAAAGCTGACTTATTCGAATCAGGAGATTTTGTTGATGTAACAGGAATCTCACGTGGTAAAGGTTACCAAGGAGCGATTGTACGTAACAATCAATCATTAGGACCTAAATCACACGGTTCAAGATTCCACCGTGGAATCGGTTCATTGGCTACAGGTGGTATGCAATCAATGAACATTAAAAAAGGTGCGGTTATGCCTGGACAAACAGGTGGTTATGTACGCACAAACCAAAAACTTGAAGTTATCAAAGTTGATACTGAACAAAATTATTTATTAATTAAAGGTAATGTTCCTGGACCACGTCGTGGCTTTGTAGTTATCAAAGAAACAGTTAAACGTGTTAAGTCGAAAGACGCAGTAGAACTTGCTGATTATTCTAAGGAGGATTCTGACAATGCCTAAGATCGATATATTAAGTCAAGACGGCAAGAGTCTTCGACCATTAGATTTAAATGATGCTGTTTTCGGTATTGAGCCAAATAAACAAGCAATCTTTGATGCAGTTGTTATGCAACAAGCATCAATGCGCCAAGGAACACACGCTACAAAGAACCGCTCAGCAGTTCGTGGTGGTGGACGTAAACCATGGCGTCAAAAAGGAACTGGACGTGCTCGTCAAGGTTCTATCCGTTCTCCACAATGGAGAGGTGGGGGCGTTGTTTTTGGACCAACACCAAGAAATTATTCATACAATCTAAATCGTAAGGTACGTCGATTGGCTCTAATTTCATCATTATCACAAAAAGTGGTTGATGAAAGTCTATTAGTTGTTGACAACTTAAACTTCGACAGTGTTAAAACAAAAGATTTCGTTAAAGTACTTGATGCTTTAAATTTAGAAAGAAAAACATTGTTTGTTGTTTCAAATGAAGAAGAAGTAGATAATGCTTACTTATCAATGAGAAACATACCTAGTGTTTTACTTATCACTGTTGAATTCTTAAACGTATACGACATTATTAATGCTAATAAAGTTGTATTCACAGAAAAAGCAGCTGTTGAGGCTGGGGAGGTATTTGCATAATGAAGCGAAACCCTAGAGATATAATTCTACGCCCTATCATCACAGAAAAATCAGTGCAATTACACGCTGATGACAACAAAATTACATTCGAAGTTGCTAAAGGTTCAAATAAAATTGAAATCCGTCAAGCAATCGAAGAAATCTTTGATGTTAAGGTAGAGAAAGTTAATATTGTTAATGTTAAACCACGTAGAAAACGTGTTGGACAATATGAAGGAATGACAAAGAGTGTTCGTAAAGCTATCGTTAAGTTAGCTGAAGGGCACACAATTGAATTGTTCTAATTATTAATTAGAAAACTTATCGGAAGAATTACGCTATTTCCGGAAAACTTGCGTAAGGAGGACATTGTAATATGGCAATCAAAACATATAAGCCAACGACTAATGGACGTCGTAACATGTCAACTCTTGCTAATGAAGAGTTAACAAAAAATGTTAAGCCAGAACGTTCATTGATGGCTCCGCTTGATAAAACAGGTGGAAGAAACAATTTAGGCCGTATGACAACTCGCCACATTGGTGGAGGTCATAAACGCCAATATCGTATTATCGATTTCAAACGTAACAAAGATGCAATTCCTGCAACAGTTGCAACAATCGAATACGATCCAAACCGTTCAGCAAACATTGCACTTTTACACTATGCAGATGGTGAAAAACGTTATATCTTAGCTCCAAAAGGAATTAAGGTTGGCGATGTTATTGAAAGTGGTTCACAAGCTGATATCAAAGTTGGTAACGCTAAAGTATTATCAGAAATTCCTGAAGGTACTGTTGTTCACAACATTGAATTAAAACCAGGACGTGGAGCTCAATTAGTTCGTTCAGCTGGAGCATCTGCTCAAGTTTTAGGACATGAAGAACGCTACACAACTGTTTCATTGGCATCAGGTGAAGTTCGTAAAATCTTATCAACATGCCGTGCAACAATCGGTGAAGTTGGTAATGCATCACATTCATTAGTAACAATTGGTAAAGCAGGTCGTAAGCGTCACATGGGCGTTCGTCCTACAGTTCGTGGTTCTGCTATGAACCCAGTTGATCACCCTCATGGTGGTGGGGAAGGACGTACACCAATTGGTCGCGTTGCTCCTATGACACCTTGGGGTAAAAAAGCTATGGGTGTTAAAACTCGTAAAGTTAAAAAATCTTCTACAAAAATGATTGTACGTCGTCGTACAGATAAGAAGAAATAAACGAAAGGAAGGAAAGAAAAATGAGTCGTAGTTTAAAAAAAGGACCTTTTTGTGATTATCACTTAATGGACAAAGTTGAAAAACTTAATTCTGAGAATAAAAAAGAAGTAATCAAAACATGGTCACGTCGTTCAACCATTTTCCCTCAGTTCGTTGAACACACATTTGCTGTACATAACGGTAAAGAGCATGTTCCAGTTTATGTAACTGAAGATATGGTAGGACATAAGTTAGGCGAATTTGTTCCTACACGCCGCTTCCCAGGACATACAAGTGGCGATAAGAAGGCAGGTCGTTAATAATGGATGTTAAAGCAGTAGCAAAAACAGTTAGAGTAACACCTAGAAAAACGCGTTTAGTTCTTGATGAAATTCGTGGTTTGGATGTAGATCATGCAGCAGCAGTTCTACGTTATACACCAAATAAAGCAGCAAAAGCTATCGCGAAAGTGTTAAACTCAGCAGTTGCAAACGCAACTAATAATCATCAGTTAGATGAGGATAAATTATATATATCAGCATGTTTCGCAGATGAAGGAGTTACCATGAAGCGTTTCCGTCCCCGTGCAAAGGGATCGGCATCGCCAATCATGAAGCGTACAAGCCACATTACTGTTGTGGTTTCGGAACGCGTATAAAGGGAGGATAGAAAATGGGTCAAAAAGTACATCCAGTCGGTTTACGCGTTGGGGTGATTCGAGATTGGGAATCACGCTGGTATGCGGAAAAAGACTTCGGAGAATTATTACATGAAGATGGATTAATCCGTGAATATGTATTCAAAAACTTAAAAGATGGATATGTATCACGTGTTGAAATTGAACGTTCAAAAAATCGTGTTGACATTATTATCCGTACAGCACGCCCAGGTGTTATTATCGGGGTTAACGGTTCAAACATTGAAAAAACTAAAAATGAGTTAACAAAAATTACTAAAGGTAAAAATGTTCAAATCAAGGTTGTTGAAGTAGCAAACCCAGATTTAGATGCTCATTTAGTTGCTAGAAATATTGCAGAACAATTAGAGCAACGTGCATCATTTAGAACTGCACAAAAACGTACAATCCAACGTACAATGCGTGCAGGAGCTAAAGGGATTAAGACTGCAGTATCCGGTCGTTTAGGTGGAGCAGATATGGCTCGTACCGAAGGTTATGCTGAAGGAGTCGTTCCTTTACATACACTTAGATCAGATATTGACTATGCACACTATCCAGCTCATACACAATTTGGAATTATTGGTGTAAAAGTTTGGGTTTGTCGTGGAGAAGTCTTACCAGGTCAAATGGTTCAAGAACCAGAAGCACCAAAAGGTGGACGTTTCGATCGTCGCCGTCGCGGAGGCAATCGTCGTCCTCGTCGTGATAATCGTGCTCAACAAAATAGCAGACCAGCAGCACCAGCTGCACCAGCTGCTAAAGCTGAGCAAGGAGGAAATTAATCATGTTAATGCCTAAACGTACAAAATATAGAAAGCCACATCGTCTTTCATATGAAGGACGCTCAAATCAAGGACGTGAAGTTGTCTTTGGTGAATATGGCTTAGTTGCTGAGACAGGAAACTATATCAGTAACCGTCAAATTGAAGCAGCACGTATTGCTATGACTCGTTCAATGAAACGTGGTGGAAAAGTTTGGATTAAAGTTTTCCCTCATTTAGCAATCACAAAGAAACCCTTAGAAGTTCGAATGGGTTCAGGTAAAGGATCACCTGAAGGCTGGGTAGCAGTCGTTAAACCAGGTCGTGTTTTATTTGAAGTAGCCGGTGTAGATGAAGAAACAGCTCGTGAAGCTCTTCGTTTAGCATCACACAAATTATCAGTCAAAACCCGTTTTGTTCGTAAGGGAGAGGAGGACCAAGTATGACATTAAATGAAATTCGTGCAACTGAAAATGCAGATTTGCTTGTCGAAATTGATGATTTAAAAGAAGAACTTTTTGATTTAAGGTTCCAACAAGCAATTGGTCAACTTGAAAATCCTGCTCGTCTAAAAGAAATCCGTAAAACTATTGCACGCATTAAAACAGTTATCACTGAGCGCGAGCTTAGTGAGACTAAGTAGGAGGTCACACAGAGATGGAAAGAAATAATCGTAAAATCTACCGTGGTACTGTTGTATCGGATGCAATGGACAAAACGGTAGTCGTAGAAGTAACTACATCTAAACGTCATCCATTATATGGAAAACGTGTTAAATATACTAAAAAATTCAAGGCTCATGATGAACAAAATGAATTTATTGTTGGAGATATCGTAGAAATTGTGGAAACAAGACCACTTTCAAAAGATAAATTCTTCAGAGTAAATCGCTTAGTTCAAAAAGCCGTTGTATTGTAGGAGGTTGTCATTAGATGATACAAAACGAATCAAGATGTAAAGTCGCTGACAACACTGGCGCTAAGGAAATCTTAGTCATCCGCTTGTTGGGTGGTAGCCACCGTCAGTCATCAAATATTGGTGACATTGTTGTCGGTACAGTAAAAGAAGCGCTTCCTGGTGGAGCAGTTAAAAAAGGTGATGTTGTTAAAGCAGTTGTTGTTAGAACAAAATATGGTGTGCGCCGTGATAATGGTTCATACATCAAATTTGATGATAACGCAGTTGTTATTCTAAAAGACGACATGACACCTCGTGGTACACGTATTTTTGGGCCGGTCGCTCGTGAACTTCGTGAGAAAAACTTCATGAAGATCGTATCGTTGGCTCCGGAAGTGTTATAGGAGGCTTATATGAAAATAAAACGTGGAGATAAAGTTCAAGTTATTACAGGCTCATATAAGGGCACAATTGGCGATGTTATCGAAGTAGCACCTAAACACGACAAAGTCAAAGTTGAAGGCGTTAACTTGGTTAAGAAGCATCTTAAACCAACCCAAATGAATCCTGAAGGTGGAATTGTTGAGCAAGAAGCATGGATTCACGTATCAAACGTGATGGCTTATGATTCAAAAGCAAAACAACCAAGCCGTGTAGCTTATGAAATTAAAGATGGAAAGAAAATCCGTGTCTATAAAAAATCTGGCGCGGAAATCAAATAAGGAGGTATAGTCAAAGATGAATCTAAAAGAACAATACAATACACAAGTTGTTGCAAGTCTAGTTGAACAATTTAACTATACTTCAGTAATGCAAGCTCCAAAGATTGAAAAAATCGTTGTAAACATGGGTGTTGGTGAAGCTATCAACAACTCACGTTTCTTGGATGAAGCAGTCGAAGAGCTTACACAAATTACAGGACAACAACCTGTTATTACAAAAGCAAAAAAATCAATTGCGAACTTTAAACTTCGTGATGGAATGCCAATTGGTTGTAAAGTAACTCTAAGAGGTGAAAAAATGTATGACTTCTTAGAAAAATTAATTAAATTAGCACTACCTCGTGTACGTGACTTCCGTGGAATTAGCAGCAGTGCTTTCGATGGTCGTGGAAACTATACATTTGGTGTTAAAGAACAATTGATTTTCCCTGAAATTGATTTTGATAAAGTAAATAAAGTACGTGGTATGGATATTACCATTGTTACATCCGCAAAAACAGACCAAGAAGGACATGCTCTATTAAAAGAATTAGGCATGCCATTCGAAAAGGAGAATGCATAATTTATGGCAAAGAAATCAAAAATTGCACGTAATCAACAACGTCAAGAAGTAGTCGATCGCTATGCTGAAAAACGTGCTGAATTAAAAGCGAATGGAGATTACTTGGGCTTACAAAAATTACCACGTGATGCATCACCAACAAGATTGCGTAACCGTGATTCAGTTGATGGACGCCCTCGTGGATATATCCGTAAATACAATATGTCAAGAATTCGCTTCCGTGAATTAGCTCATAAAGGGCAAATTCCAGGCGTTAAAAAGTCAAGCTGGTAGGCAAAGGAGGAACTTTTCAGATTATGTATGTAACAGATCCAATCGCAGATTTCCTTACTCGTGTACGTAATGCTTTAGTAGAAATGCACGATGTAGTTGAAATTCCTGCAAGTAAAGAAAAAATCGAAATTGCCAGAATTTTGAAAGAAGAAGGGTTTATCCGTGACTATCTTGTTAATGGTGAAGGAACAAAACGTTCAATCACAATCGTTCTTAAATATGGACCTAACAATGAAAAAGTTATTAACGGCTTAAAACGAATTTCAAAACCTGGATTAAGAGTATACTCAAAAGTTAATGAGATTCCTCGCGTTCTTAATGGATTAGGAATTGCAATTATCTCAACTTCAGAAGGTATATTAACAGATAAGCAAGCTCGCCAAAAACATGTTGGTGGCGAAGTGTTAGCTTACGTTTGGTAAGAGAGGAGATACAATATGTCACGTATCGGAAATAAAACGATTACCATTCCGGCTGGCGTTGAAGTAGAAGTAAAAGCTGGTAATGAGGTGACAGTCAAAGGTCCTAAAGGAACTTTAACACGTCAGTTCAATGAACTACTTGAAATCGAAATCAACGAAGGTGAACTTACCGTAAAACGCCCGAATGATACAAAAAAAGTAAAACAAATCCATGGAACAACTCGTTCATTAGTATTTAATATGATTGAAGGAGTAACAAATGGTTTTTCAAAGGAACTTGAGTTAGTTGGTATCGGGTATCGTGCATCTAAGTCAGGCAACAAATTAGTCTTAAATGTTGGATACTCACATCCAATTGAATTTGAAATTGAAGAAGGTGTTGAAATCGAAGTACCTAAAGCAACTGAAATTAAAGTGTCAGGTATCGATAAACAACGTGTTGGAGAATGGGCTGCAAATATTAGAGCAACTCGTAAACCAGAACCTTACCTTGGTAAAGGTGTTAAATACAAAAATGAACATATCCGTCGTAAAGAGGGTAAAACAGCAGCTAAGAAATAGTGGGAAAGGAGAAATTAAATTATGGCAAAAGAATTATCAAGAAATCAAAAAAGAACTCGTCGTCATGCTCGAGTACGTCGTAAAGTTAGTGGAACGCAACAACGCCCACGTCTTAGTGTATATCGATCAAGCGAACACATTTATGTGCAAATCATCGATGATGCAGCACAAAATACATTAGTGTCTGCAAGTTCGTTGCAACTGAAACTTGAAAATGGCGGTAACATCGCAGCAGCTCAAGAAGTCGGTAAAAAAATTGCTGAATTAGCACAAGAAAAAGGTATTAAATCTGTAGTGTTTGACCGTGGAGGTAACATTTATCATGGTCGTGTTAAAGCACTAGCAGAAGCAGCTCGTGAAGCTGGACTAGAGTTTTAAGGAGGACAATGATGAATCAAAGACCGAGAAGAAATCAACGCGATCAAGAATTCGAAGAACGTGTTGTTGTCATCAATCGTGTTACTAAGGTTGTTAAGGGTGGACGTCGTTTCCGTTTCTCAGCTTTAGTCGTAGTTGGTGATAAAAAGGGTCGTGTTGGATTTGGACAAGGTAAAGCAAACGAAGTTCCAGATGCAATTCGAAAAGGTATTGAAGAAGCAAAGAAAAACTTAATTAATGTAAAACTTGTAAATGGTAGTTTACCACATGCACAAACAGGAATCTTTGGAGCTGGGGAAGTATTCGTACGTCCTGCATCAGAGGGTACTGGAGTTATTGCTGGTGGTGCCATCCGTGATATCATGGAATTAGCAGGAGTTACAGATGTCTTAACTAAGTGTATTGGTTCAAGAACACCAATCAACATGGTTCGTGCTACATTTGAAGCATTAGAAAACATGAACACAATTGAAGACGTTGCACAATTAAGAGGTAAGAAAATCGAGGAAATTCGCTAAAGGAGGCCTTTATGAAATTACATGAATTAAAATATACAGAAGGCTCCCGTCAATCACGTAAGCGTGTAGGTCGTGGACACGGTGCTGGTTCAGGTAAAACTGCTGGTCGTGGACACAAAGGACAAAATGCACGTAGCGGTGGCGGCGTAGCTTTAGGTTTTGAAGGTGGACAAACACCACTTTATAACAGAATCCCGAAACGCGGATTTAAAAACATTAACCGCGTTACATTTGCAGTTGTAAACATTGACAAGCTTAATGTATTTGAGGATGGTTCAGAAATAACAGTTGAAGATCTCCAAGCTAAAGGTTTTGTTAAGGATACTCTTGACGGTGTAAAAATCTTGGGTGAAGGAAAACTTGAAAAGAAATTAACTGTTAAAGCAAATGCATTCTCAAAAACTGCACTTGAACAAATTGAAAAAATGGGTGGAAAAGCTGAGGTGATCTAATGAGATTTTTTACTGATTTATTCAAAAATAAAGAAATCAGAGTAAGAATCTTTTTCACATTAGCCATGCTTCTTGTCTATCGTCTTGGAACTGTAATTCCAGTTCCTAATGTCGATAGCACAAGACTTGCCGCCATGGTTGCGGGAACGGATGATAATACACTACTTGGCATGATGAATGTTCTTGGTGGTGGGTTTATTCAATCCTTTTCCATTTTTTCATTGGGAGTAGGTCCATATATCACAGCGTCGATAATTATTCAGTTATTGTCGATGGATGTTATTCCTTATCTGACTGAATTAAGTAAGTCAGGTCAAAAGGGCCGTATGCAAATTGATAAGATTACTCGTTACTTAGGAGTTGTTTTAGCATACATTCAAGCAATTGGGCTGATATTGATGTTCAATAAACAATATGAAATCTTATTAGACTCAAGCATTGCTAGTTTCTTTTATATGGGAACAATCATGGCTGCTGGGACTATGTTCTTGTTATGGTTAGGTGATCAAATTACTCAAAAAGGGGTTGGAAATGGCTTGTCCATGATAATCTTTGCAGGGATTGTATCATCATTACCAGCAACATTTACTGGAACCTATACCAGTCTTACAGAAACAAACTTTACACAAGGCTTGCTATTGTTTGGATTATTTGTTCTATCATATTTATTAATTATTATTCTTGTAATTTTTATGAACCAAGCTGTTCGTAAAATTACAATTCAATACACATCAAGTTCAGGTGGCGCAGTTCGTGGACGTAACATGAGTCATTTGCCGTTAATGATTAACTCAGCAAGTGTTGTTCCTGTTATCTTCGCAAGTGCTATTATGAACGCTCCATTAATTGTGATGTCTTGGATTAATCAACAAAGTGCATTCTACAAGTTTATGAGCACCTATATGGTTCTCACTCATCCTGCGGGATTAGTGACTTATGCAGTCCTGATTATTCTCTTTACATTCTTCTACACTCATCTTCAAGTTGATACTGAAAAGATCGCTGAAGATTTTGGAAAGAATGGTTCATATATTCCAGGTGTTCGTCCTGGGAAAGACACACAACGTTACTTAAGTACTATTCTGAATAGAATTACTGTACTTGGAGCAGCATTTTTAACATTTATTGCGCTTTTACCGCATGTGTTACCGATGTTTACATCAATACCATCCACAACCGCTATTGGTGGTACAGGGATTATTATTGTTGTAGGGGTTGCTTTAGAAACTGTGAAGGAACTCAAAGGTCGCATGACGCAAAGGTCATATAAAGGTTTCTTTAATTGATAGGAGGACATATGAATTTATTAATTATGGGTCCTGCTGGAAGTGGTAAAGGAACAATGTCAGAGAAGATTGTGGAATTGTTAGAAATTCCACATATCTCCACTGGCGATATGTTCCGTGATGCTATGGCCAATCAAACAAAAGTTGGGCTGGAAGCAAAATCTTACATGGACCAAGGTTTACTTGTTCCAGACGAGGTAACAGATCGTATTGTTAAAGAAAGATTAAGCCAAGATGATTGTGCTAAGGGATATCTACTCGATGGTTATCCTAGAAATCCACATCAAGCCAAAGCTTTAGCAGAGATGACTAAAGAATTGAATCGTGAAGTTGAGCTCGTTATTAATTTGGAAGTTTCTTATGAAGAACTTGTTAAACGAATTACTGGACGTCGCTTATGCAAAGAGTGTGGAGCAATTTATCATATTCATTTCAAACCTTCAAAGGTTGAGGATGTATGTGATATCTGTGGTGGTGAACTTTACCAAAGATCTGATGATAATGAAGAAAAATTAAAAGTTCGACATGAAGAGTATCTTACAAAGACTGCCCCTTCAATCGATTATTATCGTGAGAAAGGTTTAGTTAAAGATATTGATGGAAGTCGTTCCCCTGAATTAGTCATGAATGAAATCAAAAGCATATTGGAGGCGTTCTGATGATTACAACCAAGTCTGATAGAGAATTAGACTTAATGAGAAAAGCAGGTGTGATTGCGTTTATGGCCCAAGAAAAGGTCAAAGAAGCAATTAAACCAGGAGTTTCAACAAAACACTTGGATAAAATCGCACATGATTATATAATTAGTCAAGGGGCTACCCCGGCTTTTCTAGGTTATGAGGGTTTTTCAGGATCAATATGCGCTTCAGTCAATGAAGTTTTGGTACATGGAATCCCTAGTTCTGAAGTCATTCTTAAAAAGGGTGACATCATATCTATTGATGTAGGTGCGATTTACAAAGGGTATTACAGTGATCATGCTTGGACCTATCCGGTTGGCAAAATTAGTGATGAAGCTCAACATCTTTTAGATGTTACAGAGGAAGCACTGTTTGCTGGAATTGAACAAGCGGTTGCTAAAAATCGCGTTGGTGATATTGGTCATGCTGTTATGAGTGTTGTTGAGCCGTTTAATTATGGCTTGCCCATTGAATATACAGGTCATGGTGTCGGTCGTACGATGCATGAAGCGCCCTATGTTCCCAATGTAGGTGTTCCTGGTAAAGGAGCACGCTTGAGAAAAAATATGGTTATCGCAATTGAGCCAATGGTTCAGTTAGGTACTCGTAGAACTAAAACTTTAAGTGATGGTTGGACTGTTGTCTCTGAAGATGGCAAACTAACAGCTCACTTTGAACACACAGTACTTATATTAGAAAATAGTTATGAAATACTTACAAGAACTAAGGAGGCATGTAAACATTAATGAGTAAAGAAAATGTCATTGAAGTCGAAGGAAAAGTTATAGACACCTTACCAGGTGCAAAATTTAAGGTTGAGCTTACCAATGGTCATGAGATATTAGCTCACGTATCTGGTAAAATCCGTATGCATTACATTCGCATTTTACCAGGAGATAGAGTGACTGTTGAAATATCGCCTTATGATTTATCACGTGGGCGTATTACATTTAGACATAAATAATTGATTTTTTAGGAGGATTAAAACGATGAAAGTTAGACCATCTGTAAAACCTATGTGCGAAAAATGTAGAGTTATTCGCCGTAAAGGTAGAGTTATGATTATTTGTGAAAATCCAAAACACAAACAAAGACAAGGATAGGAGGACGTCATTATATGGCTCGTATAGCAGGAATTGATATTCCACGTAATAAGCGTGTAGTAGTGTCATTAACATATATTTATGGTATTGGTGATAAAACAGCAAGAGATATCTTAGCAATCACAAATATCGATGAGAACATTCGTGTTCAAGATTTAACTGAAGAACAAGTTACAGCAATCCGTCGTGAAGTTGATAAAATGAAAGTTGAAGGAGATCTTCGTCGTGAAGTGAACCTTAACATCAAACGATTAATGGAAATCGGTAGTTACCGTGGAATCCGTCATCGTCGCGGATTACCAGTTCATGGGCAACGTACAAAAACAAATGCCAGAACACGTAAAGGTAAACGTCGTGCAGTAACAGGTAAGAAAAAATAAAAATTTAAATTAGGAGGAATTCGTAATGGCAAAATCAAAAGTAACTCGCAAACGTCGCGTTCGTAAAAATGTACCGCGCGGAGTTGCACATATTCACTCGACATTTAACAATACAATTGTTTCAATTTCGGATGAACAAGGTAATGTTCTTGCGTGGTCAAGTGCTGGAGCTCTAGGCTTTAAAGGTTCCCGTAAGTCAACACCATATGCAGCACAAATGGCTTCAGAAGCAGCTGCAAGAGCGGCAGTTGAACACGGCATGAAAACAGTTGAAGTAAGCGTAAAAGGACCTGGTCCTGGACGTGAATCAGCAGTTAGAGCACTTCAAGTTGCTGGATTAGAAATTAGCGTCATCAATGATGTTACACCAGTTCCACATAATGGATGCCGTCCACCAAAACGTCCACGTGGATAAAAATTATACACATACAAAATCGAGGAGGTATTCATAGATGAACAAGTTCGAACGTGCAGAGTTTGAAGTAAAAGAATTAGATGAAACAGCTCATTATGGAAAATTTGTGATCGCTCCACTAGAACGTGGATTCGGTACAACAATGGGAAATGCCTTGCGTAGAGTCTTATTATCTTCATTGCCTGGAGCATCAGTTTATTCAGTTAAAATTGAGGGTGTATATCATGAATTTACATCTATCAAAGGTGTTGGAGAAGACGTTACTGGAATCGTATTAAATGTAAAAGATTTAATTCTGAACATTAGCGATTCAGAAACATATACACTTCGCATCTCCGAAAAAGGTCCTAAAGTTGTGACAGCAGCAGATATTGAATGTCCAACAAATGTGGAAATTTTAAATCAAGATCATATCATCGCAACACTTGCAGAAGGTGCTGTTCTTGAGATGGAGCTTAAAGCAAGAAATGGTCGTGGATATGTTAGTTCTGATGAAAATAAACAACTTTATCAGAGTTCATCACAAGGGATTGGCACGATCTTTACTGATTCTATTTATACTCCAATTGAAAGAGTACAATATTCAGTTGAACCTACTCGTGTAGGACAAGACTCGAAATATGACCGTTTAATTATGGAAGTTTGGACAAATGGTTCAATTAAACCACAAGTTGCACTTTCATTAGGATCTAAAATTCTTATGGACCATCTTGAGCAAATTGTTGCAATTAAAGATGAAGTTTATGAAAGTGATTCAGTTATTAAAGAAGATGTCACTGGAGTAGAAAATCCAATGGCTACAATGATGATTGAAGATTTAGATCTTTCTGTTCGATCATATAACTGCTTGAAGAGAGCAGGTATTCAAACAGTTGAAGAATTAACAATGAAAACCGAAGATGAAATGATGCGAATCAGAAATCTTGGTAAAAAATCACTCAAAGAAGTTAAAGATAAGTTATTTGACTTAGGTTTAGACTTTAGAGTATCTGAATAGGAGGAAGTAGAATGGGAAATCGTAAATTAGGTCGTGACGGAGCTCATCGTAAAGCATTACTACGTAATCTTTCAACAAGCTTAATCGTCCACGGTAAAATTGAAACAACTGAAAAGAAAGCTATGGAGTTACGTTCATTTACAGATAAATTAGTAACATTAGCTAAGAAAAATGATCTTCACTCACGTAGACAAGCTGCAAAAATTGTTTACAATGTGGTGGCAGATGAAAAAACAGGACAAACAGCTCTTCAAAAATTATTTGATGAGATTGGTCCTAAATACCAAGACCGCAATGGTGGTTATACTCGCGTAATCAAGACTGAAAAACGTCGTGGTGACGCAGCCGACATGGCAGTCATTGAGTTTGTTTAATAAAAACTAAACCGCTACGGCGGTTTTTTTCTAATAGAATATGTTTTATTTTGGGAAAGTTGTACCAATGAAAAAAATATGATGTATGATATAGAAGAAAGAAGAGGAGAATATAATGAGAAAATTAGGTATTTCTATTTATCCTAACAAGTCTACAGTTCAAGAGATGAAAGACTACATTGTTAGAGCTGAAAAAGCAGGGTTTTCAAGAATTTTTTCAAACTTATTACAAGTTACGAAATCTAAAGAAGAAGTAATTGCTGAGTTTATTGAAATTAATACATTTGCGAAAGAACATGGTTTTGAAATTTTTGTTGATGTATCACCAAAGGAATTTGAAACTTTAGGGATTAGTCATACAGACCTTTCATTCTTTAAAGAGATTGGTGCTGATGGAGTTCGTTTAGATGCTGGTTTTGGTGGTAAACCTGAAGCAGATATGACCTATAATCCAGAGAATTTATTGGTTGAAATTAACATGTCAAATGATACTCATGTTATTGATAATATTATGGACTTCATTCCAAATAAATACAATTTAGTTGGATGCCATAACTTCTATCCACATCCATATTCAGGGTTACCAGAAGCTCATTTCTTAAAAGCTACAGAAAACTTTGATAAATATGGTTTACGTACTGCAGCATTCGTTACAAGTCAAACAGATGGTGTTTTTGGACCTTGGCCAGTTGACGATGGAATTGTTACATTAGAAACTCATCGCTATTTACCTGTCGATGTACAAATTAAGGATTTCGTAGCGATGAATGCAGTTGATGATATTATTATTTCAAATTGCTTCCCTTCAGAAGAAGAAATGCAAGCGATTGAAAAGATTGACTTGAGTGTCGTTAACTTTGAGGTAACATTAGTTGATGGATTAACGGATGTTATGAAGAAAATTGTCTTAGAGGAACCACATTTTAACCGTGGTGATATTAATGACTATTTAATTCGTTCAACCATGTCTCGTGTTAAATATAAAGGTGAAGCTTTCCCATTGTTTAATGCACCAGATATGATTCGTCGTGGCGATATTGTGATTGAATCAGAGTTGTTTGGTCATTATGCTGGTGAAC
The DNA here is from genome assembly GCF_009828835.1 of Erysipelothrix urinaevulpis. Taxonomy (GTDB): domain Bacteria; phylum Bacillota_I; class Bacilli_A; order Erysipelotrichales; family Erysipelotrichaceae; genus Erysipelothrix; species Erysipelothrix urinaevulpis. Next base: position 80,951 of record NZ_WTTB01000003.1, on the reverse strand, counting down.
TTCACATTGCACGTCAAGACATGAAGAACACAGGTAAATCAAATGTTGTAGGTCGTATTCGTGAGGAAGAAATCTACATTCTTGATCGCATTAAACCATGGCAACGTTTCCAATTTAACTTATGAAATATTTTTTAGGCGTTGATGCGGGTGGTACATCTACCCGCTTTGTTATTTTTAATCATGAAGGTGAATTACTTGATGTTTTAAAATTGGAGAGTATTCATTTTATGAAGGTTGACGATGCAACCATGAAAGAAAGACTCATGGAAGCGAGAATTTATTTTGGAGAACGTTATGACCTTGAAGAGACATTTGTAGCCATGGGGCTTGGAGGTTATGGACAAAATCTTGAAATTCGTCAACGCATTGAAAATGTTGTTTATTCTGTGTTTCCCAATGCTTATTTAACCAACGATGCGAAATTTGCAATGATTTCTGCTTTAAATATGCAGGATGGAGTTTTTGTAATATCAGGGACAGGGTCTATTGCTTTTAGAAGCAAAGATACCATTGAGTCCCGTCGTGGTGGATATGGGTATTTAGTTGGGGATGAAGGAAGTGGTTTTTGGATTGGTAAAAAACTGTTGGAGCGCTTCACTCAAGAGGCTGATGGTCGCATTCCAAAAACAGAGTGTTATTCAGTCTTAATGAAAGAACTCAATCTATCGACACCGTACGATATCGTTCCATTGGCAAGTTCTCAAGACACAGATTATCGAACATGGGTAGCATCCCTTGCTGGATTGTTATCGAATGTTGAGTCTGTCCAGGATATCTATGCCAAAGCTGGGCGTGAATTAAGTCGCTTGGCAAATAGTTTTAACATCAAAGAACAAACTAATATTGCCTTTGGTGGTTCAGTCTTGGTTCATCAGGAAACAGTAAGAAAAGAACTAATCAAAAACTTAGATCCACTGTATAATATTTTAGAATTTGAGCATGAGATTGAATACAGTGCTTATTTAATTCACAATAGTTTATAACACCTAATCTAGGTGTTTTTTTATGAACTTAGTGTGTACTTTTACCCTATGTCTTTAGTTATAAACAAGAGTGTGTTAAACTAGTACTAAAGAAAGGGAGGCCCGTAATGAAAAAATTCTTACCTTTAGCAATGATAGGAGCAGCCGTCGGTGCCACAGCTTACTATGTTGATCGTAATAATAAAAAGCATGTTGAAAAAACCCTTGATGCTTTGGATGAAATTAGTAAGACTGCCGAAGAAACAGTTGCTGCACTGTCAAGTGAAGTCATAGACAACGAAGAAGCTTAGTTTGAAACTAAGCTTTTTTTTGTTTGATTTGTGCTAAAATAGATAAGATAGAGAGGTCGAGGATATTATGAAAGAAAAACTATTAGAAAGATTAGTACGATATTGTAAGATAAACACGAGGTCTGATGAGAATTCAACGTCTGTTCCATCGACTAAGATTCAATTTGATTTAGCAAATGTATTACTAGAAGAGTGTATTGAAATTGGGTTAAGTGATGTTTCGATGGATGAGCATGGTATCGTTACTGCATTGTTACCAAGTAATCTTGATAGAAAGGTTCCAACCATTGGTTTTATAGCTCATATGGATACAGCTGATTTTAATTCTGAAAACGTTGTTCCAAGGGTTATTGAAAATTATGATGGCAAAGATATTGTCTTGAATGAAGCATTGGGTATTATTAGTAAAGTTGATGTGTTTCCTAACTTGAAAAATCATATTGGAAAGACATTGGTTGTAACTGATGGGACGACATTGCTTGGAGCGGATGATAAGGCTGGTATTGCGGCGATAATGACTGCAATGGATAAGATGATTCAAGATCCATCAATTCCTCATGGCGACATTAAAATAGCCTTCACAATTGATGAAGAAATCGGTACAGGGGCATCTTACTTTGATGTTGAAGGATTTGCTGCTGATTTTGCGTATACTTTAGATGGCAGTGCATTGGGAGAATTGGAATATGAGACATTTAATGCTGCCTCAGCTTCCATCACATTCAATGGTGTGAGTGTTCATCCAGGTTCTGCGAAAGATACCATGGTGAATGCTTTAGTCCTTGCTCACGAATTTTATGCTGCCTTGCCACACTATGAACGTCCTGAACATACAGAACATTATGAAGGATTCTATATGCCAATGGAGTTGAATGGAAATTCAGAATCAGCAACACTAACATTTATTATCAGAGATCATGATCGAGCTCAGTTTGAAAATCGTAAAAAAACACTTCATAAAATAGGAAAAGAAATGAATGCTCGTTATGGTCATGAGCATGTTACTGTTAAAACAGATGATACCTATTATAATATGCGTGAAGTGATTGAAGAAAAAATGGAAATCGTAGATTTAGCAGTTTCCGCAATGAAAGCATTAAATATTGAAGCAAAAATTTCACCAGTAAGAGGTGGGACGGATGGTTCTAGACTGTCGTTTGATGGACTTCCAACACCTAATCTTTTCACCGGTGGAGAAAACTTCCATGGACGTCATGAATTTGCCGTTGTGGAAACGATGGAAGCAGCAAGTAACGTGATTGTTAAAATTGCTGAAACTAATACAAAAATCTAAGGAGTGGTAATTTGAAACAATTAACAGTTAAAGATCTTGTGTTTTCTTACGATGGTAAGAAAAATGCTGTTGATAATGTAAATTTTGAAGTTCGTAAAGGTCAATATGTGAGTATTATCGGACATAACGGAAGTGGAAAATCGACCATGGCCAAGTTACTTATTGGTTTACTAGCAGCAAATCGTGGTGAAATATCAGTTGACGATTTACATCTAACAGAAGATACAGTCTATGAAGTACGAGAAAAAATTGCAATTGTTTTCCAAAATCCAGATAATCAATTTATTGGTTCGACTGTTCGTGATGATATAGCATTTGGTTTAGAAAATAGAAGCATTGAACCAAGTGAAATGGATGAAATTATTGAAACCTATGCTGCAGAAGTTGGGATGAGTGACTACTTAGGCCATGAGCCTGGAAAATTGAGTGGTGGTCAAAAACAACGGGTAGCGATTGCGGGTGCCTTAGCGATGCATCCCGATATTTTAATCTTGGATGAGGCAACAAGTATGTTGGATCCTCGTGGAAAAGAAGAAGTTAATCAATTGGTACATCGTTTGCACACTGAGAATAAAATGACGATACTCTCGATTACGCATGACATTGAAGAAGTTATATTTAGTGACTATGTCATTGTTATGAACGAAGGAAATATTGCTTTACAAGGTACACCTGAAGAGGTATTAAAGCAAAGTGATCGTTTAGTTAGATTACAATTGGATGTTCCCTATTCTGTTAAATTTAATCAAGCGATGAAGAAAAAAGGAATCAAGTTAAAGAACTCATTTGATTTAGAAGGAATGGTGAATGAATTATGGGAATACAATTCGAAGAAGTAAGTTATGAGTATAGTCCCAATACTCCGTTTGCTCACCATGCTTTAAAGAATATCAACTGTGAAATAAACTTAGGAAAACTAACGGCTATTGTGGGTGAAACTGGGAGTGGAAAAAGCACATTGGTCCAACATCTTAATGCACTTTTACAACCCACATCAGGTAAAGTTACTATATTGGGTCAAGAGGTTGTTGCGAAACAAAAAGCTAAAGGATTAAAAGCATTACGAGCAAAGGTTGGGTTGGTTTTTCAATTCCCAGAAATGCAACTTTTTGAGGAAACAATTTATAAAGATGTGAGTTTTGGTCCGAGTAATTTTGGTTTTAGTGAAACTGAGTTGAAACAAAATGTTGAGGAAGCTTTGAAAATGGTAGGGATTGATGAGTCTTTGTGGGATCGTTCTCCCTTAAATTTATCAGGTGGTCAAAAACGACGTGTGGCGATTGCGGGCGTACTAGCAAGCAATCCAGAAGTGATTGTGTTAGATGAGCCAACGGCTGGTTTAGACCCTCAAGGTAGTAAAGATATGATGCAGTTATTCTTAGACTTAAAGAACAAACATCAAAAAACAGTGATTATGGTAACCCATGATTTAGACCATGTTTTAAACTATGCTGATGATGTTTTACAACTTGAAAAAGGGGAAATTATCTTTAGTGGTTCAAGCGATGATTTCTTTCAGCAACTTGAAGAATCAACCTTTGTCTTACCTAAAACTCTACAATTGAAAAAAATGTTAGCTGAGAAAGGCTTTGATACAACTGGAGCAATTGATGTCGAAGAGATTGCAACGTGTGTTAAGGAGGGGTTACGATGAATAATATTACGTTAGGGCAATACGTACCCTTAGATTCAAAAATTCATCGAATAGACCCACGTATGAAAATTGTGGCCATGATTATTTTAATGGTTGGGGTTATGATTGTCCCTAATTTCTACGGGTATGCTTTTCTATTTACAGTACTTACGATTGTTATTCTTATTTCGAAATTAACAATTTCTTATGTCATTAAAGCCATGAAACCAATGTTAATGATGATGATCATACTCTTTGTTTTAAATATGTTTCTAATTAAAACAGGTAAACTATTAATTGATTTTTGGTTCATTAAAATCTATTCAGATGCGTTGTCTCAAACCTTATTTATTGTCTTTCGTTTGATGTTGATGGTGATGGTTACAACGTTACTTACGGCAACGACTGCACCGTTAGATTTAACTTTAGGTATTGAAGACTTACTCAAGCCATTTCAAAAAATTGGTGTGCCTGCGCATGAGATTGCCATGATTATCTCAATTGCTCTGCGTTTTATACCCACACTCATTGAAGATACGCAACGAATCATGAACGCGCAAGCGAGTCGTGGGGTTGATTTGCAAGAAGGATCATTTAGAGAAAAAATCTCAGGTGTTATTTCCATGATTGTTCCTTTATTCATTTCGAGCTATCATCGCGCAGAAGACTTAGCAGATGCCATGGAAGCACGTGGATATTTCCCAGGAAAAGAAAGAACACGTTACAAACAATTAAAAATACGTTTTACTGATTGGCTTGTGTTAGCCATCACGATTGTGATTGTAGTGGGTGTTCAAGCAACAGGGCGATTTTAATGAGATATAAAGTAACGGTGTCTTATGATGGAAGTCAATTTCACGGATGGCAAATTCAAAATGAAGTACGAACAGTACAAGAAGAACTTGAAAAATGTTTATCAAAAATTGTAAAAAAACAAACAACAATTCATGGGTCGGGTCGAACAGATGCGAAAGTTCATGCTTCTAGACAAGTCTTTCACTTTGATGCATCGTTAAATATGACCTGTGATAATTGGTATAAAGCATTGAATGCTCTATGTCCTGATGATATTTACATTCAGAAAGTTGAAGAAGTTGATGATGATTTTCATGCTCGTTATGATGTCACAAGCAAAGAGTATTGTTACTATGTAAATATGGGCGACTATGATGTTTTTAATAAAAATTATGTTTATCAATTTAATCATGTGTTAGATGTAGGGCAGATGAAAGAAGCTGCGAGTTATTTAATCGGGACTCATGATTTTACAAGTTATAATGCGACACCACTTGATGAAATAGAAAATCAAGTGCGAACTCTTTATGCATTAGAAATTACCCAAAAAGATGATGTTTTAGAATTTAAAATTACGGGGACAGGTTTTCTACGTTATATGATTCGAATGATTGTTGGAGCATTAATTGAGTGTGGAAAACACAAACTAAATCCTGAAGATATAAAAGAAAAATTAGAATTGAAAACCAAGGCTACAGTGCCATTTAGAGCACCGGCGGAAGGCTTATACTTAAAACGCGTTAATTATGATTAAATAATTGACAAATGAAATTAGAAAACGTATAATAAGTATCGGCACTTATGCCAATTGTAGCCCCGGAAACTACATTTGGTTAGGAGGAAATTAATTATGCGTCAAACAACTATGACGAAACCAGCAGAGGTTGTGCGCCAATGGTACGTAGTCGATGCAGCTGACAAGACTTTAGGTCGTATGTCAACAGAAATCGCTAAGGTATTACGTGGAAAGCATAAACCAACATACACTCCAAACGTTGACTGTGGAGATTACGTTATTGTAATCAATGCAGACAAAATCGTTTACAGTGGAGATCAAGAAAGTAAAAAGTTCTATTATAACCATTCATCATTCCCAGGTGGATTGAGAAAGCGTTCAATTGGAACAATGCGTGAAAAATTTACTGTAGAATGGGTTGAAAGATCAGTTCACGGTATGTTACCACATACAAAACTTGGTGACAGACAACGCAAACATTTGTTTGTATACAAGGGTGAAAATCACCCACATGCGGCTCAACAGCCTATTGAATTAGAAATCAAAGGATAGGAGGAAATATGACACAGAAGAATAAAAATACTGTAACTTATATGGGTACAGGACGTCGTAAGACATCTGTTGCACGTGTTTATTTAACTCCTGGAACAGGTGTGGTTACTATTAATCACAAGCCGATTGAAGAGCATTTACCATCAGAATTACTACGTATGACTGTTAATTCACCATTTGAAACAACAGCAACAACTGGTACATTTGATGTTAATGTTAACGTTAAAGGTGGCGGCTTAACAGGTCAAGCTGGAGCAATTCGTCATGGTATCTCACGTGCTTTATTAGAAGCATCAGCAGATTACCGTCCAGCGCTTAAAGCTGCAGGATTCTTAACACGTGATCCACGTCAAAAAGAACGTAAAAAATACGGTCTACGCGGAGCTCGTCGTGCACCACAATTCTCAAAACGTTAATCTTATTAACAGTAGAATACTTATACAAACCATTGTCGCAAGGCAATGGTTTTTTTATTTCCGAAAATAACGCCACAATATCTTAATAATGATAAATATTATTTAATTATAGATAGTGGTAAATAGTGCTAGAAAGTGCTAAATAATCCTAGATAATGCTAGATAATCCTAGATAATGCTAGATAATGCTAGATAATGCTAGATAATGCTAGATAATGCTAGATAATGCTAGATTGTGCTAGATTGTGCTAGATTGTGCTAGATTGGCTAGATTGTGCTAGATTGTGCTAGATTGTGCTAGATTGTGCTAGATAATGCTAGATAATAGGTTATAATAAGAATATAAGATAATAATACATTGGAGGTGTGTTATGAAAGAAGAAAATAATAAATTAGAGTATAAAATATCTCTTCCAACAGATAATTCAAAGTGGTTAAAAAGTATAGTGTCTTTTAGTAATACATCTGGAGGAGAATTAGTAATTGGTGTTGATGATAAGACTAAAGAAATTGTAGGTATTGACGAATCTAGATCCGAATTAGAAACTAAAATAATGGATGCAATTTATAACAATATTTTACCTAAACCAATTGTAGATATTGTATTTATGAACATTGAAGATAAAGATATATTAATTATTCAAGTTTCAAGAGGTAATGAAACACCTTACTTTATAAAAAACAAAGGAATTGTTGAAGGAACTTATGTAAGGTTTGGATCAACTGACAGAGTGGCAACGGACGCTCAATTAGAAGAAATTAAATTAAGTAGTAAAAGAGAGAGTTATACTAATCTTGAATTTTATGAAAATAATAAGATGAAATTAATCTCAATTGATGAAATTAATACGTTCTTAACATATTTAAATAAGAATAACATTGAGAGAACAATTACAATTAATAAGTTGTTAGAATGGAAATTAATTAAGTCTAACTTTAATAAATATTATGCTACTAACGGTTATATGTTGTTAACAGATAATCCATTTAATAATAGTTATATCAAAATAGGATTATTTAATGGAAATGATAAATCTAATTTAATTAGCAATGAAACCATAACTGGATCACTAATCGAGCAATATGAAAAATCACTTATAATAATAAACGAAATGCTATATAAAGGTTATAGCTTTAAGAAAATTAGAAAAAAAGAATTTATGATTCCAGAAGTTGTAATAAGAGAAGTACTTGCTAATTCGATTGTTCATAGAAACTATTTTGATAACCACCCGATAAGAGTTGAAATATATAGTGATAGAATAGAGTTTTATTCACCAGGATCATTATATGATGGATTACAACTCGAGGACATATTAAGTGGTTTATCAAAACTAAGAAATGTTAATATTGCCGAAGTGTTTCACTCATTAGGATATATTGAAAAATGGGGTTCAGGAATTCAACGTTCGAATAATGCTTTGGTATCTGCAAACATGAATAAATTAAATATTGATGCTGAAAGCATACATGGAATAACTGTAACTATATTTTTTGAAATATTAGATGATAAAATAGAAAATGAAGAAAAAGAGAAAATAAATGCTTTAGATGTTTTTGATTTTTATAAACCAATTGCTGATAATATAACACGTAAAAAATTAGAGAAAGATTTTAATTTAACATTAAGACAAGCAAGATCCATTCTAGAAGAACTGCAAACGAAGAACTTAATAGCAATGAGAGGTAGTGGACCATCTACATATTATGAAATTATTAAAAAAGAGAAGTAATAAAATAATGCAACACACATCGATAATACGCACTCTACAGTAGGCGTGCAATTCTCAAAACGATAATCAATATTTTCGTTTTCAAATCAAAGTCATTGCATTATGCAGTGGCTTTTTTGTATCTAAATTCATAAATAAGTGTTCTTTAATAAACTAATAAAAGCTTCGAAAAGAAAGTAGATTTGGAATCGTATACTAAAATCATCTTAAACATCTGAATTTTATTCACGTTCAATCTATGAATAGTTATTTTTTATAATGGGGTATCATTATTGACCTAGGATACTTGGAAGAAGTTTGAGCGTTATATGTATAAATAGTTATCATAGAGATACTCTTTTAAACGGTATAGCTAAAATACTATAAAATAATAGTGTTTTTCGTTGTAATCCTCATTCGATTTATATAATTCAAAACTGAAAATGTTTGACAGCCTAAGTAATCTATGCTAATTTTAAAATAGTTCAAATCAAATGTGAATATGTAATTGTAGTTTAATTCCGGGGGGAGGTTAAATGCGATTTTTATGTTATCAAAAATAAGACTAAACAAGTATCCAAATGTTAAAGAGCACGATTCATCTGATTGTGCTGCAGCAGTAATTTCTACGATACTTTTAAAATACAAAAAAGAAATATCACTCATGAAGGTTAGGGAAACTATTGAATCCCATGCTTATGGCACCAGTCTAAAGGGTATGGTTGAAGTCCTTGAAAAGCTTAAGTTCATCGTTAAGGCGATTAGGACTTCTACAAAATATTTAACTGGCGAGATTACATTACCAGCAATTGCTCAAGTTAAGACAAAATCGGGTCTTAACCATTTTATTGTGCTTAATAAAATCACTAAGAAGAATGAGTTTATAATATCTGATCCAGCAAATGAAGTCAGTAAAGTAACATACGAAGATTTTGATTCGTGGTTTACTGGCTTTTTTATTGTACTCATTCCAACGAGCGAATTTGTGGAGTCAACTTTAAGAGATAAATGAATGTTTGAAACATTTTAAGTTTTTGATACTTCCACAACAGAAACTTCTATTTACAACACTATTGATTTCATTATTATTAAGTCTTTTAGGGTTTTAGCTAGTTTGTTTTCTAAAGTATTAATGGATGAAATTATCCCATTTCAGTTAAGGAAGAGTCTACGAAAAAGAAAGATACTTGGACTGGATGCAGAATATGCTTAACTATAAAGATAAAAACCTAAAGAAGGTGGTGTTTGGAATTAGGAAACAAACACAATTTGGTTTAGTTTATCTTGTAGACATATAATATCGATATATATGAGGAGGTTAATATTATGGAATTAGTAATGCCAATAAATTATGAAGTATTAGAACAAGAACAAATGATGTACCTTGATGGTGGTCTTTATATAAATGATTCAACTGTTCAAGGAATTGCATTTGCTATTGGAGCAATGGGGTACATGTCAATTGCATCGATTGCAAGGATAATCAAAATTAAATCAACAATATTTTCATTGAAATTAGCTGCTTTTAGTAAGACTCTAGCAATTTTTGGTGCAGCATATGTTGCTGCAAACATTGGTAATATAGCTCCGGCGTTTGCGAGTGCACTAGTGAGAAGAAAAGGATTGGATATTGGAATTGACTGGTGATACGCACTACCTGTGCTTGGAATTTCAGCTTGTTAAAAGTATACGACAAAGTCACCTTGGTAGCGATACTAGCTGACTACTTTATATTAAAGAAAGGAAAAATTATGAAAAAAAATGAACAAGGTAAAATATATTCATATCATAAAGATTCAAGTAATATCAGTCTTCATGTATTATATTATGTTTTAGTTATAGTGATTCGATCTTTTTATCAAGTAAAATCTACGAATAAACTATCATTTATTTTGTTTGTTCTATGTTTTATAACTTTACTATTAAGTAGTAGTCATAATAGTCCAAGAATACTTCCAACTCGTAAAAGTGGTAAGATGCTCTACACTCTAAGACTTGTTTTTAAGTGTTTAAGTTATTTTATTATCTTGAATATTGACAGTGTTTTCTATCTACTTGTTTATTTATCTATGGTAACCATATTTGAAATGGCGATTAGGAAAAACTTCGTTCATAATAAAAACAAACTATATTACTCTTTTGATGATAACGATATAGAGCATTTCATCAAGACAAAAAACAGTCATAAGTGCTAAATATGATCGTTTGGTTAACGGTGGTGTGTAAGAAAGCCCTTAATGGTTGTGCTAACTGTTGTATGAAGATTAATGAATAATAATGCTACAACATAACTGTTTAAAACATAGATTAAAGGACACTTTTATTGATAAATACAGGAACAATTCCACATGAGTCTAAAGAAGGCAATGCGCTTCTGTATAGGGTTAAAATAAACTCGAATTCTTATGTATACAAAAGTAAAGATGAGTCAATGGAAATTATTTCATCGATGCCGGTTGAAGCAAGAATAGTCTACGAAAAAGAAACATATTTAGATTGGATGCTTAATATGCTTAGCTTGAAGAATTAAAACATAAAGGAGGTGGTGTTTGAAATTAGGAAGCAATCGTATTTTAGTTTGCTTTATAGACACATAATATTACGTATGTAAAAAAGGAGGTTAATATTATGGATTTAGTAATACCGATGAATTATGAAATGATAGATCAAGAAGAAATGATGTACTTAGATGGAGGTGCAATTAGTAGACGTGATAAAGCTTGGATAATTGAACTTGCTGCTGGGGCGGTAGCAATTGGGGTTGGAGCTTGGGGTGTTGCTGTTAAAATAATGGGCTATTCATTAAAAACTATAGTTAGAAAAGCAGGAGCAGCTGCAGTTGTTACTACGTTAATTTTTGCAATTGGGATAACAAGTATAGCAGAATGGAAAATAGCAAATTTTGCCACGAGAAATTAGATTATGGATGATAAAAAAAGAATAATACTTATTGTGAATGGAGTGCTCTTTATTATCTCAATTTTTCTAATAATACTTTCGCTTATTTTTACATATTTAGACAGGGATAGTAAATACATTTTTGGTACGTTGGGTTCACTATTACTTATAATATTACTGATTATCCCAAGTTATTTTAAAAAAAAGTCTAGATGAACCGAATCCCTTATCTTGGATCAAGATGAGGAGGTCCGGTTTTTTATGGCTAAATTGATCGGAAGTAGAAAAAAGAATCATATTTAGATTGGATGCTTAATATGCTTAGCTTGAAAAATTAAAACATAAAGGTGGTGGTGTTTGAAATTAGGAAGCAATCATATTTTAGTTTGTCTTATAGACACATAATATTACATATATAGAAGGAGGTTAATATTATGGATTTAGTAATGCCGATGAATTATGAAATGATAGATCAAGAAGAAATGATGTACTTAGCTGGATCAGTGGTTAGTTTTGGTGTAGTCGCAGTTAATTATGCAGCTGGAGCTTTTTTGACTGCGGGATCAAGTGCAGCATGGTATATGACTACAAGAGGATACTTTAATCTTAATAGACAGTGGCAATGGGCAAACCCTAGATCGGTTTCCTAGTATGATTATATTTGTACTTCTTAATTTGTTAATTTGGGCTTATAATTATTATAATTTGCTAAAGAGAAAAAAATCAATGAGTTACTTAGATATATCAAGTCAATTAGCAATAATTGGAGGGTTTTCCACAGTTAGTGAAGAAAGCTTCAAATTTTTACTTGGAACTGTGTTATTATACGCAATCATGCTGTACCCATACCAAACTTTAAAATTTGGAAAATTTAGGATCTATAAATTCAATAATAATTAGAGAAAACGTATAATGACAGATCGCTACCTCTGCACGTTATTTTTTCAGCTAACAGAGAAATAATAGATATAATATATGCACAACATTGCGAGTTTCTTTTTTTATAGAGGGTTAATTTTTCAAAAGTATGAATACTAACGGACAAATGCGCTTTAAATATAATACAAATAAAAAAACTACTGTTTAGTAGATTACAAATTAACAAAAAAGCGAATCAATATTATCGTCTTCAAATTAAAATCATTGTATAATACAGTGATTTTTTTATGCTGGGTATGGCAACTATTTGTATGTTGAAAATCCATTGTAGGGCGTAATTGTTAAACGTGTATACATCGTATATTACGAGATGGAAGAAGTAGTTAGTCAGATGCTCTAAGAAAGTGGATGTCTTAATATGGTTTCGTAAAATCATTTTTTTGTATCTTATGAAACAATGGGTGCAAGTTATCATAAAAATTGGCTATTAAATGGTTAAAGATGTAATCTTAAGATAAAGGCATTGATAGATTGGAGGAAGCTATGCGTGTACAGTTAGCAAAAGATATTGATGAAAATGAGATAAAGGAAAGCCTAGACAAGATCGAAATTGTTGAAGATGGAGAATATATGCTTATTAGAAAAGCTCCAAGGCTTCCTGTTTATAATGATGATGGTGATTATTTTATTGATGTTTTTTCAATTGATTATGTAGAAGCATATGGTAATGAAATTTCAGTGTATTCACAGTCGAAAAAATACCGAACAAATTACAAGCTTTATGAAATTATAGAATTAAGTACTCACTTCTTGAGAATTAATAAATCTGTCGTCATTAATCAAACTAAGATTAAAGAAATTAAACCAAGTATGAATATGAAGTTTAAAGTCTTGGTGGGCGATCAATGGCTTGATGTTAATCGCCATTATTACTATAAATTTAAGGATACAATTGGTATTTAGAAAGGGATCATCATGAAATACTTAATGACAATAATTATATCAATAGCTGTTGGGTACATTCTATACAAGGTTTACACAAGTCTGTTTCAAATCAAAGTAAGACGGGCTTTAGCCGGTGAGAAAATTTATCCGATGGCTGATCTTGAAGATTTAGTCGTAGTTTATATTAGTTTCACGTTAATAATACTCTTGTTCATTGCAGTAAACGATGCAAAACGATTCTTTCGCAACGATGTAGGGTCATGTTTATGGAAAGAGGTCGAAGTTGAAGGGATTTCTGATCATTATTCGATGTGTACTAATCGGTATGGTAATGTCATCTTTAAGAATCAGGAAGAAGTTCTAGATGTGATTTTAAATGATCACCAAGCATTAATTTTAAACATCCAACAATCATCTTTGCCAATAAGTTCTAATGAGGTAGACAATCTTTATTACCTCTTAACAAAAGATCACGAAACTGATGAGAAAAGAGAACTTTATCTGCTCCTAACTATTTACAGAAATTACTATATTCAATTTAAGGATGTTCAAGCGAGTGAGGAGGTTATCATCCGATGAAAAAGAACAAAAATATCATTTTGCTATCGTTTCAACAAGTTTTATTCGTTACATTACTAATTTGTGCGTACCATATTTATTTTTCTGTTCCGTTTGATGCATTGGACAATGGTTGGAGCTACTCACGATATTTTTTAAATGTTAATGTATATGAAAAGGGATTGATTGTGATGATGTTTGCTTTATGGATTAGCGCAATTTTTCTAAAGAATAGCACCAGACAAAAAAATGGTAGATTTAAAATAATGATTCTACTGTACGGTATAAAGTTGGTGGCTCTACTGGCATCGGTTAATCTTTTAATCGGAATGTTTCAACTGTTTGAGAATACATCTAGCATAATCGATATCGGATTACTGATGATTCCAATTATAATTGTTCTTTGTGTCTTTAATATTATCTTATTGGTTAAAGAGTTAGTCGATAGAAGTATGGACTATAGCGTTTAACTTTAAAAGTTGGAGCAATCAATTCTTATTTGCTATAATTGTAGGTACAAATATGAAGAGGGGATGAAGTATTAGATATGAATGTTATTTTTGGTGTGTTGATTTTAGTACTATTTGTTTACTACGGAGCAAAGGGAGTCTTATTTCTTGTAAGAAATAGACGTCGGGTTGGATTGGAAATTGAACGGTGGTTTTATGATCTAGGACATTCATTTGATCGGGGTTTTTTTGATAGGCTGAGACGAACATTTTTCGAAAATCTGAGGTCGTTCATCGATGAGCGAGAAAGGAAAAATAATCGCAGAGTATCGCCAAGAACTCATCGAACGAGCACTTATAAACGAAGGAAGCCTGATAAGGGTGAACATGGCGAGTCAATGACCCATTGGGACTTACAATCAGTCAATGGATACTCTAAAACCTTGAGAAACCTTTATATACCAACTGAGAACGGAACTACAGAAATTGATCTTGTGTATATGAATGAGTATGATGTATTTGTTATTGAGAATAAAAATTATAGTGGTTGGATATTTGGAAGTGAAAATAATAAATATTGGACTCAATCGTTTGGTAAGAAAAAATATCGTTTCTACAACCCGATTTGGCAAAATGCTGGTCATGTTCAGCATTTGCAGAAAATATTACCGATGAATGAATTAAAACCGGTGGTAGTGTTTAATGAAGGATGTGTATTAAAGAAAGTTGATGCTGGTGATAATGTTGTCTTGCATGATCATGAATTAAAAAACTATATTATTAATGCATCTTACTATAAAAAATATACAGTAAATCAAGTGCAAGAGATTTATGAAAAATTATCAATGTTTTCAAATCAATCAAACACTATAAAGAATAAGCATATTAATCAAATCAAACAATATCAAAAAAAGTAGGTCTAAAGAGATCTACTTTTTCTTTACTGGCAAATATATTTCACAGCGTTGAGTGGTGTCATTTTTATCGACCATTGGATAAAATTCATAGTCGTAACTTGAATCGTCGAGTTGATAGTCAGAGGTACTAAACCATTCATTGAATATATAGTTCCATGTGTTTTGTATATTGGTGGAGAAAGTATCACCATTTTTATTTGGGACCATAAACACTGCAAATGTGGCCGCAGGAATCGATGCGATGACGTAGCCCTGTATAGGATCAAGGGGAGCTTTAATACCAATCATATAATCGAAAGTTTGGTTCTCTTGATTTAAAGGGAGACAGACACCGTACTCACTGTGATCTTCTATAAAAGGTTCTTCATGTATTCGCATTGATTTCCCACTTTCAAAGTAATCTTGCCATAGTAAGGGGATATCAGTATTATTGCTGTCATCAATGTTTGTTGTTGTAATCTTATAGCCAAACAAGTGTATTTAATCTTGTTCAATAATTCTTGGTTTCATAATAATGCCTCCTAAAGCATAGCGATCTAAATGATTGAGATCGATTAGTTCTGGTTTACTTTTGCTTGCATGCAATCGATAGGATTCAGGTGAACAATGATAGATTTTTTTAAAACTTTTTGAAAAACCAGAGTGGGTTTCGAACCCTAAACTTAACGCAATATCTATAATTTTCATCTCAGTACTTAAGTAGAAACAAGCATATTCCATCTTTCGTTTATTGACATAGTTCATGAGTGAAATTCCTAAAGCCCATGAAAAAATACGACTAAAATGATAAGGAGAATACCCATATTTTTCAGCAAGCATTTCTAATGTCAGATGTTTATCGAGGTTTTTATCTATATATATTAATGTTTGTTCAAGCAATTCTTTATTTTTCATGCTTATCATCCTAACTGATCAGTGAGAGTATCATACCATAGGAAATCCAAGGTAACTGTTCCAAACCGGTTAAAAATAAAAATATTTTTAAGAGAAAATGGAGCAAAATGTTTTGGATCCAATGAAAAAAGAGCGATAATAAGGCTTAGGTAGTGCGTTTGAGCGAATTGTTTTGCTTGTAGAGTTTTTTTGAGGTTTTGAAAACATTTTGCTCTAAAAAAGTCGCTTGCAAACTTTTTTTATAAGTGCTAAATTGAATTCACAAGGCCTTGTTAGAAAGTTGAGTGCATATGGATTATCATCGAATTTGGAAGTTGTATAGAAATCCTTTGTTAATCGAAATGATTGATGAAAATAATTCTCATGAACCCTTTGAGGTATTAGAGTCGGGTTGGATTTCTGAAATAACTCATGTTTATCATGATGCTTTATACCACGTTTACTCACTTGAATGTGAAAAAGATTGTCGATGCAAGAATCAATTAATGATACAAAAATATGAAATGATCGATTTTAAATTGAAGCAAACTAATCTTTGTAATGACGATGAGCATATAATTCCAGACTTAATTGAAAGATATTTTAATTGTTTTGTGCAATCATAAATGGATTGAGGGGATGTTCAATCTTACGAATACATTTAAACTAAGGAGAAAATATGAAAAATAAATATAATATGTTTGTTGATAAACATTACAAAAAATTGGTTATAGGACTGATTATTGGGGTATTGATGGGATTAATCATGCATGTATTGATTATTTCTAACCATTTACAAACTAACAGAGAACTTAGCAGTTTGCTTAAAGACCGAAGAGAAACTATTGCGGTCATGGAGCCAAAAATCAAAAGTCTAGAATCAGAAAATAAAACACTTAAAGAAACAAACTTAGAGTTATCGAAAGAAGAAATACAAAAAGAAATAGAATCAAAGATTACTAAGTTAAAAGACGAAGAATCTGAATTGTCTTTGAATAAGAAAAGCTTGAGTGATGACATTAAGTCATTAGAAAATGACAAGAAAAGATTAGAAGGAGATATTATTAAGTCAAAAGGGGCCCCTAAACACTATCCAGCAGGAAAATTAACGGTTGGGAAAGATATTGATCCTGGTCGTTATAAAATCTATAATGGGAGCAGCAATTACATTGTCAGAGATAGTTTTGGGGGATTACAAGTTAATATAATACTTGGCGGAAGACTCGGCGTTGATGAGTACATAAATACCTTTGTTGAAGGTGATGAAATTGAAGCCCGATCAAGTTTTTCACTTTTACCGATTCAGTAGTATATTCAGATACAAGAGGCATTAAAATGCCTCTTGTATTCTTGTAAAACAGCCTAATTAGAGTGGTTTATGGAGAGTTTAAAAAAAGATTAAAGTTTTTCTTGAAATCTGTTGACATAGCTAATTCTTAATGGTATATTATTAAGGCAGTCAAGGAATGGGCCTGTAGCTCAGTTGGTTAGAGCGCACCCCTGATAAGGGTGAGGTCGCTGGTTCGAATCCATTCAGGCCCACCATTCTAAGTTTACTGCATCACATATAAATGGGGTTTTAGCTCAGCTGGGAGAGCGCCTGCCTTGCACGCAGGAGGTCATCGGTTCGATCCCGATAAGCTCCACCATTTATAAATTAACACCTACTTCTCTTGAAGTAGGTTTTTTTATATGTTTCCATAATGTGATATTATATAACTAAAAAAGAATGGTGGTTATGATAATGAGATTTGCTTTGATGAGTGATATTCACTCTAATGTCATTGCTTTAAATCTTGTACTAGACGAAATTAGTCGTGTTCATGTTGATGCTTTTGTTTTTCTAGGTGATTATATATCAGATGGAAACAATGATTCAAAGGTTTTGGATATCGTATCAAAATTAGGTGATTACATCATTGCTGGAAATCGAGAAAAAATTGCTGAGATGACATTTAATGAAGAAATATCTATTAATCAATTGCCTTTAAAATGGACGCGAGAATCACTTCAAGAAGATGAGCTTCAGTTTATTAAAACGTTGAGCACATCTCTACGATTGAAGGTGCATGATCAAGAAATTTTGTTGCTGCATGGCGATGGTGTGTTGGAAGATAAACCATTTAGAAAGTCCTTTGATTGGTTAATTGACAACGAAGTATTTGACATTTGTATTATGGGTCACATTCATGAGGCCTTTGATTGTTCGTATAGAGGTAAGCGGTTTATAAATCCTGGTTCGGTAGGGCTGCCTGCAGATGGTCCTGGCTATAGCTATGCAATCTTGGATATTAATGAAGAAAATGTTTCGGTAAAATATTACAGCATTGATTCATTTGATACTTATAATGGCTTGCGTATTGAATATCAGAACTCAAACTATTTTGATAAACATCCGGTATGGGGAACACTGGTTTTGGATGCAATACGTACCGGGAAAGCGACGAATGTGATGTTCTTTGAACTTCTTAATGAACTAAGGAAAAAAGATGAAGGGATGAGCTATAACCAACTGTGGAATACAGCGTTCTTGGCGTATCGAAAAATTGTAAATTCTAGTTTTGATTTACTCTCTAATGCTCAAATAATTTGCTATGAGCAACGCTTTGAGGAGGAGATGATGATCGAAACGTCGCCGTGCTTGAATGGAAAAAACAAATGATTCATACTAAACAATATTTGTTGATGTTTTATCAAGTTATTTTATGTTATTATTATGTTGGTCTTATGGAGGAGAAACTATGATTGTTCAATTAACTCAGAACCCATCAATACAAGATTTGGGGTTGAATGTAATCTTGGGTGGTTTCGGTTTATTTATCTTGGGAATTACGTTTTTAGGGGATGGGCTTAAAGAAGCGGCAGGACCTAAAATTCGTGATTATATTGAAAAGTATACAAGTAATATTTTTATGGCAATTTTAGTTGGTGCTGGAATTACTGCAATCATGCAGTCAAGTTCTGCGGCGACTGTTATTTCTATATCTCTTGTTAGAGCGGGTCTAATGACGCTTAATCAAGCAATTGGTATATCTGTTGGTGCTAACGTTGGTACCACAGTTACAGCTCTAATGATTGGGTTAGAAATTGATGAGTTTGGGTACTATTTCGTATTTATTGGTGCGCTAATTTATGTTTTTTCTAAACGATCTAAAAATAAAAATATTGGGTTTGTGATCTTTGGTTTTGGTATTACGTTTGTTGGATTAGAACTAATGAGTCAAAAACTAAGTTTATTACAAGATTATGCATTTTTTGAAAGTTTTATGATGACCATGTCGGCTCATCCTTGGCTTGCACTCTTAGGAGGGACGGTCTCGACGGCGATTATTAACTCGTCATCAGCTGTCATTGCAATTGTTCAGAAGATCTACGCTTCTGGAGGAATGGATGTTGTGGCTGCGATTGCATTTGTCTTGGGATCAAACATCGGAACGACGGTTACGGCGTTGATGGCTTCAATGGGTGGATCAATCGTTACAAAGCGTGCGGGGTTATTTCATACGCTATTTAATATTACTGGAGCAACGATTGTTATGTTGGTTCTCCAACCATATTCTAATTTTGTTGTTATGTTAAACGGTTATTTAAAAGGGAGTCCTACTTTTTTAATCGCATTAAGTCATTTCTTATTTAACTTTACTTTTGCGATACTGGTCATTCCATTTATTCCGAAGTTTATTAAATTATTAGAAATCTTAATACCTGGTGAAGATCGAATGAGAAATCGTGAAAAGATTGAACCTCTCGATGAGAATTTAATTACAACATTTCCTGAAGGAGCGTTGCAGCTTGCAAAAAGTACAACGATGCATATGGCAAGTTTAGTTTTAGAATCACTTGAAACAACGCAGTCATATTTGCATAATGGATCAAATGAAGACTACGAAGTCGTCTTGCAACTAGAGGAAATGGTTAATGCGATTGATACTGATTTAACTGATTATCTGTTAAAAATTGCGAAACAAGGAAATCAGTCAGGACATATTGCTGAATCGTATACTAAAAACTTAGAAATCATTAAAAATTATGAACGGATGAGTGATTTATCAACCAATCTCGTTGAGTTTTATCATATGGTTTATGAAAATAGAGAAGAGTTTTCAGCTGATGCAATGAGAGACTTAGATACAATGTATCAATTACTCTTAGATATGTTAAACCGGTCATTTGAAATATTCAAACATGAAGATTTATCGGGATTTGAGTCCTTAATTCGAGATGAAGAGTATCTTGATCTGATTGAAGATAAATACAGAGAAAAACACTTCCAACGTATGGCAGAAGGAATCTGTGATACCAAGGTAGCAAGCAGTATTTATATTGATATTTTAGGAATATTGGAACGGATTGGAGATCATGGTGTCAACGTAGCTCGTTATGTTTCATCCGCCATTAAATTACACGACGAAGATTTATAACACTCAAATTAATTGAGTGTTTTTTTTATTATGGAGTATAATAGGATTAGGTGGTGGTTTTAATGAAAGAACATGTTATGCGTTTATTACCAGGCGAAGATCTTGTTTTGAGTTTACACAATTACTGTAAGAAACATGAGATTAAAGCTGCATATATTGGCACATGTGTTGGAAGTTTTCAACGTGTAGTTTTTAGAAAAGGGTATGATCAAGTTTTATTTACAATGGAGGGTCCTTTTGAAATTGTTTCAATGGAAGGGACTTTATCGAATCAAGGAATGCATCTCCATACAGCCGTGAGTGATACCAATTTCAAGGTCTATGGTGGACATCTTTTAGTTGGTTCGATTATTCAATCGACGGCTGAAATTGTTCTTATTGAGTTGGAAAGCCATGAATTAAGGCGATCAAAGGGCGATCTAACAGATTTCAAAGAACTACACATTGATCATATAAATAAATGTTCTGAATAAAAAATACAGCTGCTTAGGCAGCTGTATTTTTGGGTTGATTGTTTCGAACCATTTTTTTATCGGATGCAAGTTCAGCATCAATTGCGATAGCGATACAAAGACTCAGTAATGCATTTTGTTGATGGTTGATCGATAATTCATAGCTATCGCCCCATTTGAACCATTGTTTTTGCATGCTCATAATCGTCGTATTTTTATCTTTGATTGAATACTTTCGATTAATAAAGTCACCAGAGGTTACCCAGTTTAGGTTACTCATAACATATTTGTGTTTAAAAAAAGTGATGTTACGTTTTAGTGTATAAGTTTCATCGCCAATGGTAATTTTGTAATGAGGTCTAAAGGTAAAGATTTTTTTCTTGATGCTAGCAACTCTTTTTCCCTTTGAATCCTCAACATTAAATCTTTTTGACAAAGCAAAAAGTTTACCCGCAACTTTATATTCTAAATCAAAGTGTTCATTTCTAACTTCAAACTTGTCTTTATACGTAAAGACTTTCTGTTTAATATATAATTTCATAAGACTTCCTCCTTTAACTTGCAATTTGTGTCAAAAATTAATATAATTCTTGCAGGCCGACTTAGCTCAATTGGTAGAGCAACTGAATCGTAATCAGTAGGTTGGGGGTTCAAGTCCTCTAGTCGGCACCATATGATAATTATAGCACAAGAGTGTTTACTAAATCATCGGATTAAAGTATGCTATAATGGTAAAGATAGTAAAGGAGAATTAAGATGGAAGGTATCGAATTACTAAGTTTTCAAATGATTTCATTTAACGGTTCAGCACGCTCAAGCTTTGTTGAAGCAATTGCAGCTGCAAAAGAAGGAGACTTCGACCGCGCAGAAGAATTAATGGCAGAAGGTGAAGAGCAATTTGTTGAAGGACACCGTGTTCATGCGCAATTAATCCAACAAGAAGCACAAAACGAAGGTTCAACAGACATTAACTTATTGTTAATCCATGCTGAAGATCAAATGATGAGTGCAGAAGTTTTAAAAATTATTGCAGCAGAATTAATTGACATTCATAAAAAAATTAAATAAGTTTTTTAAAAAGTATTGTTAGGAATCATTCTAGCAAGGTTAAAATCAAAACTACCACACTTTAGGGTGCGGTAGTTTTTTTTGTAAACCTGTGTGTTAAAAATTAGTTTCGTAAATATGGTTGTTTATTGAGCCTGATTCTGATGTTAGAACCTCATATTTTTATGTTATAATGTTTCATAGAAATGAGGGTGTTTATGGTACATATATTGGTTAAGTTAATTTTACTTGCACTGTTAGTGATTGTTTCATATAAGATTTCAAGAGCTAAAAAAACTGATCCGAGTATTGAATTGAAACTCAATCTTCGTTCTTGGGTTGAGCTATTCGTTGTTGTGGCTCTTGATTTATTTGTTTTAGTGAGTAAAGCAAATGAGGCAAATTCATTTAAACTTATGATTTTAGGTCAAGTCATGATTGTTGTGACGTTTTTACATACACGCCGTTATGTGTTTGTGGGTAAGAATATGATTTACTTACTTGAACACATGTTTTTAACCAAACATGTTAGTCATGTTCGTTACGAAAAAGGAAAATTAATGCTTGCGATTCAAGGGACTGAAGTTAAAGTTCGTTTACCATTAGCTGATGTTGAATATATCCAGGAACGATTTTCAGGAAAGCGTTATCAAAAAAAGTAGTTTGGGAGTATTGAGTGGAATTGTCTAATTTATCACACATACTATTTATCAAGGACTTTATCTAGACTAAACGATTTAATGTTGTTATAATATGGAAGACTAAGGAGGGTATTGTATTATGAGAAAAATTGTATTGTTATGTTCAGCAGGAATGTCAACAAGCTTACTTGTTACAAAAATGCGTGAAGCAGCTGCAGCTCAAGGTTATGAAGCAGACATTGAAGCTTACTCAGTCAGTGAGGCAAGCAGAGAAGGTGCTGATGCAGATATTATCTTGCTAGGACCTCAAGTTCGTTTTAACTTAAGTGCAGTTCAAAAACAATTACCAGGAAAACCAGTTGAAGTCATTGATATGGCAGCATATGGTATGATGAATGGTGAAGCAGTCGTAAAACAAGTCAAAGAAGTATTAGGTGATTAAATGTTAGCTTGTCTAACATTTTTTCTTGTTTAGGGAGGTTTTTATATGAAACAAGCAATTGTCTATTGGACAGGAACAGGAAATACACAAATGATGGCTGAAACAATTATGGATGAGTTAGAGTCATTGGGATTTGATCCGAGTTTTGATTTTGTGGGTGATGCAGAAATTAGTGATGTTGAAGAGGCAGATTGGGTATTTTTAGGATCGCCTGCGATGACGGGTGAGGATATAGAAGAATTAGAGTTTAGACCTTTCTTTGAAGATATCAAACCACTCTTAGCAAATAAGAAAGTTGTGTTGTTTGGTTCTTATGATTGGGGCGGTGGCGAGTGGATGAATTCGTGGTCCAAAGAAGTTGAAGATGCTGAAGGTGAAATCATGGCGACCCTTAAAGTTCAGTGGAATCCTGAAGAAGAGCAACTTAATGCAATTCGTGAGCAAGTTCGTATATTCTTCGTTGAATGAAACAAAATGAAACAATGAAAACTTTACATTTTCATGTAAATTTCATTGACTTCTTACAAAAGTGTAGGGTATAATTGTCCCATAGATGACCATCACATCTATACTATAATAAATTGAAATATCAAATTCATAATCTCTATTTCCTCATAGAAAATAGTATTACTATATTTCCTTCCTGAAATGATTGATATTTCTAATAAAGAAACGTATCCCAAGTGCGTTTCTTTTTTTTATGAACTGTTGTATAATCATAAAGGAAAGAGGTGGCACTATGAAAGTAATGTATCCAGGATCGTTTGATCCGATTACAATTGGTCATATTGACTTAATAGAACGTTGCTCAGCAAAGTTTGATCAAGTTGTCGTCGCAATCATGCTTAATGATAGTAAATTAGGGACTTTTACAATGGATGAACGATTAGAGTTGGTGGAAAAATCAATTGGACATCTTAAAAATGTTGAGGTTGTGATTGGCCATGGATTAACGGTTGATTTTGCTGCGAAGATGAATTGTAGTGTTCTCGTTCGTGGAATCAGAGCGGTGATGGATTATGAACTTGAACTTCAACAAGCAACTGCTAATCGAGTTTTAAATCCAAATGTTGAAACATTATTTCTAGTAGCATCTCCAAAATATTCATATATATCATCATCTGTTGCACGTGAGTTAGCAAGTTATGGTGCTGATTTAAAAGATTTTGTGCCTGAATTTGTTGCAAAGGAACTTTATGAGCGTATGAGGCGGGACTAAGGTCTACGTCTTTACTCATGCGGCTGTAGCTCAGTAGGATAGAGCAAGTGCCTCCTAAGCACTAGGTCGAAGGTTCGATTCCTTTCAGTCGCGCCATAATATATATAATAAAAGCTGGGACAAAATAAATTTGTCTCAGCTTTTTTGAAATTTTATTTCTTTTTAAAACAATAATTCATATGATCATTGACCAAACCCGTTGCTTGCATAAAAGCATAAACGGTTGTAGGGCCTAGAAATTTGAAGCCTCGTTTCTTTAAATCTTGACTTATTTGAATGGATAAATCTGATTTTGCAGGGACCTCATCAATACTATTCCAAGAATTATTGATGGTTGTCCCATCAACAAAGTTCCAAATATATTGATCAAAGGAACCAAAAGATTCTTGAATCTCCATAAAGGCATGAGCATTTGTAATAACAGATTTAATTTTTAGTTTATTTCTAATAATTCCTGGATTGTTGAGTAACTCATGGTATTTATTATCATCATAGGTTGCAATTATTTTATAGTCAAAGTTATCATAGGCTTCTTTGAGTGTTTCTCTTTTTGATAAGATCGTTGACCAACTGAGGCCAGCTTGCATACTTTCTAGAATCAACATTTCAAAAAGTTTGTTATCATCGTGAACGGGGATTCCCCATTCGTTATCATGATAATATATTTCTTGTGGACTATGGTTTGCCCAATCACATCGCTTTATCATAGTGACTCTCCTTTTGAATTATTATATCACAAAGTCTATTTGTTTATAAAAACGATTACTGCAAAACCACCGCGTTCATTCTGATGTTGGTAAAAGGTATTTGATTCAGTTGTATAACAATCATCAAGGAGTCCAGGTGGTGTAAATAGTGTTTCTTGATAAGAAGTAATTGGCAATGAAAAATCTTTTTCTAACTCATCTTTTGTATAAAATGTAGCATAATCATAAACGCTGCCTTTCATTGCTTCGGATTCGTACATGTTGACCCATCGACTTCCTTGATTCAAAAAACCGACAATAATTTGTCCATCTTTTTTGGTTACGCGTTTCATTTCTTGAATAGTAGCGATGAGATCATCCATAAATTCTAATGATGTAAATGCAATGGTAGAGTCGAAGTTAGAGTCTGAAAATAAAAGCTTGTCTGCGTTCATGTGATGTAGTTCAATCTCGTTGTGTTTGAATTTTTGTTTTGCGACATCTAACATGTTTTTTGAAACATCGATGCCTGTGACATGGGCACCCGCATTCAGTAATTCTTTAGCAATATTTCCAGTTCCGACACCGATTTCAAGAAAAGTCTGTCCGGGATTGATTGTAATTGATTTAAAGAGTGTTTCTAATTCCAAAGTATGGATATGATTTCCTAAATGAGTGGTTAACCATTCATCGTATTCATTTGATGACTGATCAAAAATTTGATTATTCATGTTGTTCTCCTTTTTTGTGTTTAGACATATTGTATCGATAATCGAGGTGAATTGCTATGGTTTTATGAGGGTGGTATACCACGATGAGTTGGTCCAGTTAATGAAAAAATGTCTATAGAAACGTTGATAATTAATAAATTGATAAAAGAATATTGATTATAAAAATGATGAATATGCAGTCTTTAAGCGGTATCTACAAATATCATATAAAGGCCATCACACAAAAAAAACATTATTTACTCTGAAATCGTTTACAATCCTAAAAGCATATGCTATATTGTTAATGTACTTGTGGTATATACCAGCAAGAAAACAAAAAGTGTTGCCGATATCACAACACGATACATTAGATCTTAGGATCGAAAAGGAGAGGGAAATATGGAAAAGTTTACGAACTGGATGGAAAAACACTTCGTTCCAGTTGCAATGAAAATTGGATCACAAAAGCATTTAATTGCTATTCGTGATGCATTTATTAGCATCATGCCAATTACGATGGCAGGAGCAATTGCAGTATTACTAAACGCATTGGTAAGAGATTTACCAGGAAAGTTTGGTTTAGATGGTATTACAGAAGCATTTAGTTGGTTAATTGGGATCAACGGAAACATTTGGTGGGGAACCTTAGCAATGTTAGCCTTGGTTTTCTCGTTTGCGATTGGTTATCAGTTAGCGAAAGCATATGATGTTACACCGCTTGCAGGTGGATTAGTTTCACTTTCAGCATTTATTATTGTAACACCTCAAGTTGCAACATTTACACCTGAAGGATTTGATGCAGCAGTTACAGGATGGGGATTCTTGAACTGGGCGTATCTAGATGCTAAGGGCTTGTTTACTGCAATGATTGTTGGTTTTATTTCAACCATTACATTCTCAAAATTAATGATTAAAAACATTACAATTAAATTGCCGGACGAAGTACCTCCAGCAGTTTCAAAAGCGTTTGCTTCGATCATTCCAGGTACAATTGCTTTATATGTTGTCGGTGCAATTGCATATGTTACAACTACATACTTTGGAGCAGGTCTTGGAGATTTAATTCTTAAATACGTACAGATGCCATTCTTGAGCGTTTCACAGAGTTTAGCATCAGTCTTAATGTTAACAGTTTTTGTTTCAATCTTCTGGTTCTTTGGATTACATGGTCCAAACGTATTAGCACCAGCGTTAGATGGAATTTATAAAATTGCTTTGACAGAAAACACAAACGCATATAACGCAAGTCGTTCTGTTAAAGATTTACCACATATTTGGACTCGTGGATCATTTGATGCCTTTATTTGGATGGGTGGTTCAGGAGCAACAATTGGTTTAATTATTGCAATCTTAATCTTCTCAAAACGTGCAGAAGATCGTGCTGTAGCTAAGCTAAGTGCGCCAATGGGTGTGTTTAATATTAACGAACCAGTAATCTTTGGATTACCGATTGTTCTTAACCCTATTTATTTAATTCCTTGGATTTTCGTACCAGCAATCCTTGCGACAATCGCTTATGGTGTAACAAGTATTGGATTAGTTCCGCCAGTATTCCTAGAAGTTCCATGGGTCATGCCACCAGTTATTTATGCATGGATGGCAACAGGGTTCTCGTTCCCTGCAGCCTTGCTAGCATTGTTTAACTTAGTGCTCTCAGTTGTTCTATGGGGAATATTCGTCATTGTTGCGAATAAGGTAGAATACAAACAAAATTAAAATAGCTTTGCATAATAAGAGAGGCTAGTCCTCTCTTATTTGTGCTAATATAGTAGTGGGGTATTAAACTATGAAAGAATGGGCATTTGCAATGTTAAGTATTGGGGGGATCTTTGTAATGGTCTCTATGCGTGATGGCTTGAATATCAATTATTTGTTTTTAGGCGTCTCGCTTATTATTATTTCTTTATTGATGATATTTAAACGAAAGAAGGATTAGCAATGGAAGTTACTAAAATCTTAAAAGGGACAAAAGAAGAATGTTTTGATATAATATTAGAAGCACTTATTCATGATATTAATCAAGAAACTGAAACAGAGGTCACTGTGGATGATATTCATTCTGGGTATTCCTATGTAAAAATATTGCCGAATCGGCTAGGTAAAGATGGCAGTGTGAACGTGGTGATCGATGAACTCGAAGTACCAACATTTTACCAAGCTCGTTTTGAGAGTAATCAAGGAACTAATCGTTTATCGTATTCATTAAGTGATAATGATTCAGAGTCATTCAATCTTATCTATCAGGAAAGTTTTGACAGTCCCAAAAAAATGAATCAGTGGAATTTTAAGTTGGGAAATTTTATATACAAAAGATCAAGTAAAAAGAGAATTAACATCATGTTTGATCAATTACAACGTTTATTAAATGAAGAAAAGTAATCTAATTTGATTATCCAGGAAAGGTGGTTGTCCTAAATGGGAATTCCTATTTATCAAAGAATTAAAAATGACATAATCGAAGAAATTAAGGACAAGCCAGCTAATTCTCCATTACTAAGTGAGAGAGATCTTGCTGTTCAACATGGAGCCAGTCGGATGACGGTTAGAAGAGCAGTTAATGATTTAGTTGAGGAAGGGTACTTGTATCGGGATTCAAATAAAGGAACATTTATTGCTGATAAAAAATTAATTCGAAAGAATACATTACAACAAAGTGAACACTTAGACTATAAAATATTTTATTTTGATTTAAAAGCATCGTCAAGCAACGAGGTGCAAGATATTCTTGGAATCGGTCCCAATGATCAGATTATTAGAATGATTCGAATTATGCTTGATGATAAGAAACCTGTTGCGGTTGAAGAATTCTACGCAAGTAGGAATCGACTCACAGATGAAGAAGTCGACAATCTTCGCGATTGGAAAAAATTAGATGAAGCAATTGCACAGTATACGACAAATTATAGGTTTAATCCTATTATCGTACCAATGAAGTATGCTCGTATGTTGGAGGTTCCTATTAATTCTCCAATGATAATGACCGAAAGTGTAGTAACCAATAAGTTGGGTAAAACTATCCTTTACATAAAAACATTTAACAATCCACAAGAACGTGTGATTGAAATAACATCTTAACCACTTCAAGTGGTTTTTTTATAATATCGAAGATTTTTCATTTAACGGATGCAAATGGTCTTGAGGTAAGTTATAATAATGAGAAATAGAAAGTGGGTTTATTATGTCTCTATTAGAAAAAATTAATGTAATTGTTAGTGTGTGTTTTGCTGAAGCAGGTTATCCTAATCATGGTCAGGTTACAGAATCTAAACGCCCAGATTTATGTCAGTTTCAATCCAATGATTCGTTTGTGATTGCGAAAGAAGAAAAAATTAATCCTAAAATTGTATGTGAGCGTGTTATTGAAATTCTTGAAAGAAACCCACATCTAAAAAATGTTACGTTTGCTCCTCCAGGTTTTATTAATATTGATGTAACCGACGAATTTTTACTAGATTCTTTGTCTGAAATGATGGCAAGTAAAACATTAGGGATTAAGCAAATTGGAGTTGGTCAATCAATCATTATGGATTACGGTGGTCCTAATGTGGCTAAGCCGTTACATGTTGGTCACGTACGATCAGTTGTCATTGGAGAAGCAATGAAGAGAATTGCTAGGACAAGTGGTTATGATGTCATTGGAGATATTCATTTAGGTGATTGGGGTTTACCAATTGGTTTAGTTATCCTCGAATTGCAGACGAGAAATCCTGAATGGGCTTGTTTTTCAGATGATTTTGAAGAGACCAATCATTTAACTATTGAAGTTTATCCTGAGGATCTTTATGAAATTTATCCGTATGCTAGTGCCAAAAGTAAAGAAGATGATCAGTATTTAAAAGATGCGCGGTTAATTACGGCTCGACTTCAAGAAGGGCATCAAGGTTATCGCTTCTTATGGAAAAAGATTATTTCAGCATCAAAACAAGATATTAAGAAAGATTATGATAAATTGGATGTAGAGTTTGACTATTGGTATGGGGAAAGTGATGCAGATGTGTATATTCCACAATTAATGGAGATATTGAAACAAAAGGACCTAATTCGTGAAAGCGAAGGTGCTTTAGTTGTGGATATTTTAACGGATGAAGACAAATCTCCAATGCCACCAGTTATTGTTGAGAAAAGTGATGGTTCTAGTATTTATGCGACCACTGATTTAGCGACGATCATTCAAAGAGAAAGAGATTTTACACCTGACAAGTATTGGTATGTTGTGGACAAACGACAAGGGCTTCACTTTGAACAAGTGTTTAGAGTTGCACGGAAAGCAAATCTGGTGAGTGAGGATACTGATTTCAACTTTTTAGGATTTGGTACAATGAATGGCCCAGATGGTAAACCATTTAAAACAAGAGATGGTGGAGTTATGAGTCTTTCGAGTTTGTTGCAACTAGTTCAAGACAAGTCGTTTAAAACGTTAGCATTAACTCAAAAAAACCCAAGTGAATTGGATGCTTTGAAAATAGGAACTGCGGCTATAAAGTTTGGGGATCTTATAAACCATCCAAGCCTTGATTATGTTTTCGATATTGAAAAATTTTTATCGTTTGAAGGAAAGACAGGAAGTTATATTCTTTATAATAATGTTCGTATATTAGCCATTCTTGAAAAAATGAATGTCAACAAACAATTAGTTGTTTCTGAGATAGTGAACCAATATGACCGAAATCTAATTCTTCGTCTGTTAAAGAATCCCGAAGTATTTAATACAGCTGTAACCCAACAGTCTCCCAACGTGGTGGCTGAGTCAACATACCAAATTTCTGTGGCGTTTGCTAAATTTTATGCGGAAAATAATATTGCAAAAGAAAAAGATAGAAATCGTCAAGCATCATGGCTGGGACTGATGCAAGCAACAACTAAGATATTAACATTTAATCTCGATAAATTAGGAATTCAAACAGTTGAAAAAATGTAAGATTAGTCACTCGATTGAGTGACTTTTTCCTTAATCAATTAGATACTGATAATCACTATCCAGAGGGTTTTAAGCAATCCTTTCTTTTTTAAAGAGATGGTCTTATAATAGATAGAGGTAGGAGTGGTATTATCAAATCATTATATATTGTTACGTCACTTTTTTTTCTTGTGCTAGGGGTGGTTGGGGTTGTGATTCCAGTATGGCCAACGACTCCTTTTTTGCTATTGTCATCCTTACTAGCGGCAAAAGGTTCGACTCGAATTCACCGTAGAATCACGCAATCAAATTTATATAAAAATAATTTAGAAGATTTTGTTGAGACACGAACTATGACTAAGAAATCTAAGATAAAAATATTAATGCTTGCGACAGTTTTGATGATGTTTGCTTTTTATTTTTCAGGACGATGGTGGGCTCGTGTAATTATCACTCTATTAGTTGTTGTTAAGTATTATACATTTTTAGTTTTGATTAAAACGTGTGAAGAGGAAGAATGTGATGATTAAGAAGGATTTATTGAAGCTTGTTCCTAAAAGCAAAATAGCAATTGTCTCATCGACACTATTAAAAATTATTAACCTAATATTAAACATTAAAATTGTATTTTATCTCGTTGATAGTTTGCTAGCAAGGGAAATTTATTGGATGCTTATAGTGTTTATCATTATAAAAGCATTTGTTGTTTACTTGGATATACAGATGACGCAACACATTTCAAGTTTAGTCAAGGTATCTTTACGTGAACATCTCTTGAATGTTCTACTTTCGAGTGGATATAGAAAAAGTAAGTCAATGTCTAGTTCCACCATGTCTCAAGTATCAACAGAAGGAATTGAACATTTAGATTCGTATTTTTCGTTGTATTTACCACAGTTTGTCTATAGTATGGTTGCTCCTTTGATTTTATTTTCTGTGATACGTGTATACAGTCTCAAAATAGCTATTGTTTTACTACTGGGAGTCCCTTTAATTCCGCTTTCGATTATTGCGATACAAAAAATAGCGAAACGAATTCTTAATAAATATTGGGATAGTTATACACAGTTAGGCGACAGTTTTCTTGAAAATGTGAAGGGATTGACAGATTTAAAAATATACGGTGTTGATGGGTTAAAGTCAATGGAAATGGAGCAAGAATCCGAATCATTTCGACAAGCAACGATGCGTGTTTTATTGATGCAATTGAATTCAATTGCGATGATGGATTTAGTTGCGTATGGGGGTGCAATGATTGCGGTGCTTATGTCTTATCGTCAATACTCTGACGGTTTAATTACGGTTTATGGGGTGTTGATCATTATTCTACTTTCTGCAGATTTTTTTCTACCTATGCGACGATTAGGTTCTTATTTTCACGTTGCTATGAATGGAATTGCTGCACATGAACGTCTTGAGGCGATTCTAAACATGGAATGTTATGAAAGAAAAAACCATCAATATGTCCAAGTTGAGGACATATTGAGCTTAAATAACGTTAGTTTTAAATATCCTGATTTTGGTTTAGAGGCCATCGATATAGTTTTAAAAACAGGAATGTTTCAGGCAATCGTTGGTGTAAGTGGATCTGGAAAAAGTACAGTAGCAAAACTTATCATGAATGATTTAGTTCCAAATAGTGGTGAGATATGTTTATTTCAAGAACCATTGGATAAAAAGAATCTTTATGATGAGATTGTTTACTTAGGCAGTGACGCATTTATAATTAAAGGGACACTGGCTGAAAATTTACGAATTAAAGAAGATTATGATAAACAAATGTGTCGTGTCGTTTTGGATAAGTTAAAACTTGACCACTTATCGCTTGATTTGGATATTGATGAACGAGGTGCTAATTTATCGGGCGGAGAGAAACAGCGTATTGCCTTTGCTCGTGCTGTACTATTGAATCCATCTGTCTTTATACTCGATGAGTTTACGTCAAGTTTGGATATGGAAAGTGAAAAGATTGTCCTTGATTTTGTTGATGCGTTGTTGTTAAAGGGGAAAGCTGTTTTAATGATTTCCCATCAATTAAAAAACGTTGAAAAGGCAGATGAGATAATGGTTCTAGACAAAGGCCGTCTTGTAGAATCTGGAACACATGATGAATTACTTTCCAACAGATCATGCTATTTCAACTTGTATAAGCAACAAGAAACCTATTTATCTTTTATGGGTAAAGAGGTGACCTATGAATAAACTCAAGGAACTTTGGACGATGATTCATCGCTTAAAATCACTTCATGGACCGATGATAGTTGCTATATTTTTAGGATTATTAGGTCATTTATCAGCATTGATGATTCCAGTCTTAGGCGTGGTTTTAATAACTCAACCCTTTCATCCAGTCTATTTGGTATTGCTTATTGGATCTGGTGTTTTCAGGGGTGTGTATAGGTATGGTGAACAACTCATGAATCATTACATTGCATTTCATGTTCTCGCTGATATTCGAGTGAGTGTGTTTGAAAAATTAAGAGAATTAGCTCCGGCTAAATTAGAAGGGAAAGACCAAGGGGATATTATCGCATTAGCAACAGGTGATATTGAGCTGATTGAGGTTTTTTATGCGCATACTTTATCACCTCTTGTTATTGCCTTTCTATTTAATAGTCTTGTTATTATCGCACTGGCGATGATAGATTTTAAAATAGGGCTTGTGAGTCTTGTGACTCACCTTTTGTTAAGTGTATTTATACCGATGTATTTTGGTAATCTGAATAAAAACTTGGGATTAAAGTATAGAAATCACCTTGGTCAGTTCAATAGTTTATTACTCGAAGGGATTCATAATTACCAAGGTTTTCGCCAATTCTCTGGACTAGAAGCTCGAAAAGAAAAACTAAATACTTTGAGCATTGCGAATACTAAGATACAAGAAAGGGTTAAGCAAAGTTATGGTATTAGTATGGTTTTGACAGATTTAATCATTTACTTAAGTTTAATTGTTGTGCTTGTTTTAGGCTTTCAGCAAAGTCGTGCTTTCGCGATGGTTATCTTAGTAATTCATATAAGTTCATTTGGTCCTTCACTTGCACTGGGAAATTTAAGTTTAGACTTAAATCAAACGATCGGTAGTATTATGAGGATTAATGACTTATTGCAAGAAGATCCAATGATTTATGACAATACTGACGGAGTATGTTTAGACTATAAGGACTTGAATGTGAGCGATGTAACGTTTTCATATGAAGAGACAAGGGTCTTAGATGAAATTTCTTTGAAAGTTGAGCAGGGTCAGATTATTGGAATCATGGGAGAAAGTGGTTCGGGAAAATCAACATTAGCTAAATTATTAATGCGTTTTTGGGATGTGGATGATGGATTTATAGCGATGAATGATATCAACATAAAAGAAATTGAAACCCAAAGTTTACGGAAAAACCAACGATATATGACTCAGTCAACAAATTTATTTACAGGTACAATTTTCGAAAACATCACAATGTTCCAAGATGGATTCACACAAGAAATGGTTGAAAATGCAGCTCATCAAGCAGCGGTCCATGACTTTATAGAAGGCTTAGAATATGGATATCAGACCAAAATCGAAGAAATGGGAGAGAATGTTTCATCAGGCGAAAAACAGCGATTAGCATTGGCACGAATGTTCTTGTCAAAAAGCCCTCTTTTGATTTTAGATGAACCCACGAGTAACTTGGATAGTTTGTCGGAAGCCATGATTTTAAAGTCGTTACATGAGAATAAAGATGGGCGATCAATCGTTATAATTTCTCATCGACAATCCACAATGAGAATTGCAGATTGTGTTTATAAAATGGAAAACGGAAATTTAAACGAATTGCAAGACTTGTAAAGCTAGAGTATAATAAAAGAAGTCAAGAGCGTATGTTCATACATTAATCTTTGGTGCATTAGGCATTTGGGGTTTTTGAAGACATATGCTTTTTACTTATCAAAAAAGAATCGAGGTATGTATGAAAAGGATATTTTCGCATTTAAAACCTTTTGTATCCGTGCTACTGCTTGCAATCGTTTTACTCTTTGTACAAGCGTTTGCTGATTTAAAGTTGCCAAATTATATGTCGGATATCGTTAATGTTGGTATTCAACAAAACGGTATTGAACACGCAAGTCCAGACAGGCTTACACAGGATGGTATGGATTTTATTGTTTCACTGTTGCCCGAAAAACAGGGTAATACGTTGAAAGATATGTATACAAAAGAAAAAGAGTTGTATATTGTTAAGACAGATATCGATCGCGATCAAGCAGACTTACTTGTGGGAGAAGCTGCATGGACGATGATGAATATTGCTAAAGAGAGTGGACAAACTAGCTTAGAAAGTGACTTGTCGGGTGATTTTAATCCTCAAGAGCTTTATCAGTTAACACCTATGTTCCAACTTATGGACAAGACATCTGCGTATGAAGAAGCAAGCAAGATGGAAGATAGCTTAAAACTTCAAACGGGTGTTGTTTTTTCTAAGATGTTTTACAAGGATCTAGATGTAAGTCTAGATTCAATGCAAAATAAATATATTTTAAAAACAGGTGGCATCATGATGGTTATTACATTAATAGGAATGGTTGCGACCATCGGTGTATCCTATTTTTCTTCAAAAATTGGAGCAGGATTTGCTCGTAGTTTACGAAAAGATGTCTTTGAAAAAGTTGAAAGTTTCTCAAATGGTGAGTTTGATGAGTTTTCTTCATCGTCACTGGTCGTTAGAACGACAAACGATGTCAATCAAATCCAACAAGTTATTTTGATGGGGATTCGAATGTTTTTCTATGCCCCTATCATGGCTATTGGTGGAATAATCATGATTCTAAATCGTGATACGACAATGGTTTGGATTATTATTGTTGCAGTTGCTGCACTAGCGATCTTACTAGGAGTTGTTTTTATTGTCGCTGTCCCTAAGTTCAAGATTATGCAAGATTTTGTTGACCGCTTGAACCTTGTTTTTAGAGAAAATCTTAGCGGAGTTATGGTTATCCGAGCGTTTGGTAATCATGACTTTGAGAATAAACGGTTTGATAAAGCAAATAAAGACAAATCAGATTTAACCTTATTTGTAAACCGTCTCATGTCGCTAATGATGCCATTGATGATGTTTATGATGAACATTACCATGTTAAGCATTATTTGGTTTGGCTCTCAACAAATTTCAGATGGTTTACTACAAATTGGAGACATGATGGCTTTTATGCAATATACCATGCAAATTATATTCTCCTTCTTGATGATTTCGATGATGTTTATTTTTATCCCAAGAGCTATCGTTTCGATGAACCGTATTGATGAAGTGCTTTCTAAAGAGAATGCGATCTTAGACCCTGAGAAGTCGATTGATTTTATTGAAGATAAAACAGGATATGTTGAATTTAAAAATGTTTCTTTTAAATATGGTGATGCAAAAGAATATGTCTTGGAAGCGATCGATTTTGTCGCAAAACCAGGACAAACAACTGCAATTATTGGATCAACTGGAAGTGGAAAATCAACACTAATTGGCTTGATACCGCGATTTTTTGATGTGGTTGAGGGAGAAGTTTTAGTGAATGGTGTCAATGTTGAGGCTGTTTATCAACATGATCTTCGAGAGCAAATTGCTTATATTCCCCAAAAAGGAATTCTAATTTCCGGAGATGTGGAATCTAATTTAAAATATGGAAAAGCAGATGCAACAGAGGAAGAGATGATTCGTGCTCTAAAAATTGCTCAATCAGATTTTGTTTTAAACAGTGATGAAGGATTAAGTATGGCAATTTCTCAAGGTGGAACAAACGTTTCAGGTGGGCAAAAACAACGGTTAAGTATAGCAAGAGCCGTTGTCAAAAATGCTCCCATCTATATTTTTGATGATAGTTTTTCGGCTTTAGATTTTAAAACTGATCAAAATTTACGTCAAGCACTTCATGAAAACCTTGAAAATGCGAATCTGATTATTGTTGCTCAACGTGTTAATACGATTCTCGATGCTGATCAGATATTAGTGTTAGATGAAGGTCGATTAGTTGGCAAAGGTACTCATAGTGAACTGTTGAAATCATGTGAAACTTATTATGAGATTGCAAGTTCACAGTTAACAAAGGAGGAACTTGAAAATGAAAGACGCTAACATGAATCCAAAAGTAAAAGATAGTAAACGTGTCTTTAGAGGGTTTTGGGACTTATTGAGACCCTATAAAATTAAGTTTTTTATTGTATTGGTGTTTGCTTTGTTATCAACAATCTTCTCAATTGTTGGTCCTAAAATAATGGGAGAAGCAACAACAGAATTGTTTAATGGCTTATTAGGTAAAGTACAGGGGACAGGTGGAGTTGATTTTGCTAGGATTGCAGAGATATTAATTTGGTTGCTTGTAATTTACATTGTTTCATTCTTATTCAACACTATTCAAGGGTTCATTATGGCTGGAATTTCTCATAATATAACTTACAAATTACGGACTGATATGCATGCAAAAATAAATAAGCTGCCCCTTGATTATTTTGATAAAAACAATACAGGTGACGTCTTATCACTCGTTACGAATGATATCGACACGATCGATGGTAATCTCACCAATACTTTGACTCAGTTGATGACATCAATTACGACAATTATTGGGATTTTATACATGATGTTTTCAATTAATTGGCAAATGACTCTGGCTGCATTACTTATTTTACCGGTGTCATTCATGTTGATGGTTGCGATTTTTAAGCGATCTCAAGGTTTTTTTAAAGATCAACAAAGTCAAATTGGTAAATTAAACGGTCATGTTGAGGAAATGTACTCAAGCCATGTGATTGTTAAGGCATTTAATGGTGAAAAAAAATCGGTTGAGGACTTCGAAGCGGCGAATGATAAACTTCACGATGCCGCTTGGAAAAGTCAATTCTTCTCCGGTCTTGTTAATCCTGTTATGACATTCATTAGTAATTTGGGGTATGTTGTGGTCAGTGTTATGGGAGGCTATTTTGCAAGTCAAGGTGCAATTTCTGTTGGTGAAATTCAGTCGTTTATCCAGTATATGCGTAACTTTATGAATCCAATTGCCCAACTGGGAAACTTGTCAACAACGTTCCAATCATCGTTAGCGGCAGCAGAAAGAGTGTTTGACTATTTAGATTATGAAGAAGAAGTGGATGATGTCACTGAAGATTTAGATGTTAGTACTATTGAAGGGAATGTAACATTTGATAATGTGAGTTTCTCATATGATGGTGAAACAATGATTATTAATGACTTTATCGCAGATGTGAAAGCAGGCCAAACTGTCGCGATTGTAGGTCCAACAGGTGCTGGAAAAACTACGCTTGTTAAATTATTAATGCGTTTCTATGATGTTAATAAAGGGTCGATAAGAATTGATGGTGTTGATATTAAAGATATGAAACGTCAAGACTTGCGTCAAATAATAGGGATGGTTTTACAAGATACTTGGTTGTATTCAGGAACAATCATGGAAAATATTCGCTATGGTAACTTAAATGCTAGTGAAGAAGAAGTCATTGAAGCAGCGAAAGAAGCTCAGGTTGATTACTTTGTTCGTACCTTACCTGATAACTATGAAACAGAGCTAAACGAAGAAACAAGCAATGTCTCACAAGGACAAAAACAATTACTCACCATTGCTCGAGCAATTCTAGCTGATCCTAAAATAATGATTTTGGATGAAGCGACATCTTCTGTTGATACACGAACTGAAGTCTTAATTCAAAAAGCACTCGATGTCTTGATGAAGGGTCGTACTAGTTTTATTATTGCGCACCGTTTATCAACCATTCGTAATGCTGACATGATTCTAGTCATGGATCATGGTGATATTGTTGAAAAAGGAAACCATGAGGAACTTCTAGCGCTTGATGGATTCTATGCTTCTCTTTATAATAGTCAGTTTGCTGATATGGATGAATAACCCAGAAATATTGCTTGCTAATGTAACAAAGTTAAAAACAACTGAACTTGGAGTTGTACGGATTAAACGAAATTTGAACTTAGAGGTGATTGATGTCGTTGAATGGTGCAAAGAATTTGTTTTAAATCCAGAAAGCGAAATAACAAGAACAGGTAAAAATTGGTATGTTAGTTTGGATGGTGTGACGTTAACCATTAATGCTAGCAGTTATACCATAATCACAGCGCATAAGAAGAAAAGCACACGGTAAGTGTGCTTTTTATGTATAAAAAAAGATGGAAACTCCATCTGTTTAAGTTATTAAATTGGTGCACCAGAGAAGATTTGAACTTCCACGCCTTGCGGCACACGCCCCTCAAGCGTGCGCGTCTACCGGTTCCGCCACTGGTGCGACTGCTTTTAGATTATACCAAAGATGGAAATCATATTCAAGACTTGCTTAAAAATAAACCGTTATGTCCAAAATGATGTATAATTATAAGATGGTTAAGAAGGGAGATCTTATGAAGAAAAATCGATCCATGACGGAAGGGATCATATGGAAACAAATACTAATGTTTACATTACCGTTGTTATTAGGGAACATCTTTCAACAATTATATAATGCTGTGGATTCATATGTAGTAGGGAACTATGT
Organism: Erysipelothrix urinaevulpis; assembly: GCF_009828835.1. Taxonomy (GTDB): domain Bacteria; phylum Bacillota_I; class Bacilli_A; order Erysipelotrichales; family Erysipelotrichaceae; genus Erysipelothrix; species Erysipelothrix urinaevulpis. Next base: position 41,989 of record NZ_WTTB01000003.1, on the reverse strand, counting down.
AGGACCTGAGGCTTTGGCGGCTGTTGGAGCAAGTAATCCCTTAATTAACTTAATTATTGGACTATTTATGGGAATATCGACAGGTGCCGGTATCTTAATATCACGCTATTATGGTGGCCAAAAGTATGATGAGGTTGAGAGTTCAATTCATACGTTTATGGCTTTTTCATTAATTGTAGGTGTTTTGCTGACTGTGTTGGGGTTGGTGTTTTCTCCTCATTTATTAAAATGGTTAAAAACACCTGCAGAAGTCCTGCCTGATGCAACAACGTATTTACGGGTTTATTTTTGGGGTGTCTTGTTTTTAGTTATTTATAATTCAGGTGCAGGTGTTTTACGGGCGGTTGGTAATTCAAGAAACCCCCTCATTTATCTTGCTATTTCTAGTTTCATCAATGTGTCTTTGGATTTATTGTTTGTCATCGTTTTTAATATGGGGATACTTGGCGTTGCAGTTGCAACGTTAATCGCTCAACTCGTATCAGCGGTGTTGGTCGTTATTCATTTAATCAGAAGCGATGATGTTTATAAGGTTGTCCTTAAAAATATACGGATTGATTTAGAGATGTTGTGGGATATTATTCGCATGGGTGTTCCAACTGGTATTCAGCAAACAGTCGTTTCTTTTTCGAATGTATTAGTTCAATCTTATATCAACAGTTTTGGTGCAAGTGCTATGGCGGGATTTTCAGCATCTGATAAATACCATGCTTTTCTCGCAATGCCAACCAATAGTTTATCATTGACCATAACCACATTTACAAGTCAAAACCTTGGAGCAAAGAAAAAGGATCGCGTGCAAGTTGGGATTCGGACGGCAACAATCATGGCCATCGTAGCGGTAGTTCTTTTAGGAATTCCCACATTTATTTTTGCAGAACAGTTGATTGCTATCTTTAGTAATAGTCCTGAAGTTATTGGATTTGGTGCTAAAGAATTAAGGATTCGAGTTCCGTTTTACGCTTTTTTAGCAATTAATGCAATTTTGAGTGGCGCGTTGCGTGGTGGAGGATTGACCATTGTACCGATGCTCATTATGATTTTCTGCTTTACTATTTTGCGTCAATTATTCTTGGTCATCACGATGAAAATTAATCGCTCAATGGATATGATTTTTTGGAGTTATTCGGTAACGTGGTTTGCATCGATGATTTTGACAATGATCTACTACCGTAAGTCAAAATGGATTGAGAAAGCATGAGTTACTATAGTGTCACACTCCGTTAAAATCGTGATATAATATTATATGGATGAAATGAGGTTTATTATGAAAAAGAAATCGTTAGTCCTCGCTATATTTGTTTTAGGAATTGATCTAATCAGTAAACATTTTGCGCAGGTATATTTAGAGAATTCATTACCATTTGTAGTGATTCCAAATTTCTTTGAATTAACATACATGACAAACACTGGCGCAGCATGGAGTATTTTAGAAGGTAAACGATTATTCTTTATCTTAATTGCAAGTACTGTCTCGATTGTTTTAGTATATTATATTCGGAAAGAAGAAAAGCCTATTCTAATGTTTGCGCTTAGCTTAATGCTTGCGGGAACACTTGGCAATTTAATCGATAGAATAGCATATGGTTTTGTTAGGGACATGTTGTCCTTTAATTTGTTTGGTTACCATTTTCCAGTGTTCAATATTGCAGATTCATCATTGGTCATTGGTGTTGGTTTAATCATGTTAGATATGATACTTGAAGAAAGGCGGAATAAACATGCGAAAATTAGTAATTGATGAGAGGTATGAAACGGTCCGCTTAGATCATTACATGACAGATGTCCTTGGCGATTATTCACGGTCCCAAGTACAACGTTTTATTGAAGATGGTTCAATTCTTGTTAATCAAGAGGTAGCAAAGGCAAACTATCGACTCAAAGAAGATGACGTAATTAATGTTGATATTTCAGAAGAAGATTTTGTATTGAAACCAATTGAAATGGATTTGGAAGTAATTTATGAAGATGATTATCTCCTAATTGTGAATAAAGAAGCTGGCTTAATTGTCCATCCTTCAGAATCGAGCAAGGATCAAGAAACCTTGGTGAATGGTCTATTGGCTTATACAAGTCAGTTGAGTGATCTAGGTGGCGAACTTCGCCCAGGGATCGTTCATCGATTGGATAAAGATACCAGTGGATTATTGGTTGTTGCGAAAACAAATGAAGCCCATGAGAAACTAGTTGAAATGTTGAAACAACGTGATATTGTTCGTGAATACATTGCGATTGTTCATCATAAATTTAATCATCAACAAGCATTAGTGGATGCACCGATTGGACGTGATCCTCACGATCGTAAGAAAATGACGGTGACTCATGTTAATTCTAAGGATGCGAAAACATACCTTACATTGGTTGAAGAATTTAAAGATTATTCAATTTTAAAAGCAAAATTGGACAGTGGAAGAACTCATCAGATACGTGTTCATTGCCAATACATTAAACACCCTGTTGTAGGGGATGAAATGTATGGCTACAGAAATACACTTGAAATGCAAGGTCATGCTTTGCATTCATACCACCTTGCTTTTAATCACCCAATTACAAATGAGAAGCTAGATTTTGAAATTGATTTACCCATGCGTATGAAAGGAATACTTGAAGAGATTAGGAGGCAAGACTAGTGGATTCAAAAAGCCAATATGGCGCTTGGATGCTTGAACTTGCAAATTATTTTGTTAAGGAACACGGATACCAAGTTATTACAATATCGAAGAATCAAGCTGAAATGTGGCTTGTAAATGTAGAAAATACCAAAAATCCAATTATGATGATTACCTCAGAACCAATTGAGAGTTTGGATGAGATGTTATTGTTAAAGCATCGTCAATCCTTGTCCATGGTGTTTAATGTTCCAGCACAAGGGATTAATTTATCTGTTTCCCAGGAGAATGATTTTACAAATGAGAAAAATATTGCGATCGGTCCTGACTATGTGAGCGATGAAGCAATCCTTAGAGATTATCCCCGTTTGAAAACGGTCTTAAAACATAGTCAAAATCCAGAAAGATCGTTAAATAAAGCATTGAATGGTTTACGTCGAAACTTGCAAAAAGCTCAAAAACAAGCACAACGAAAACTTTTGCCAGTGACAAGTACAATTGGAACGGTGTTATTAGTCGTATTTTTAATCAGTCGGATTTTATTAACACAAGGTATTAAACTTGACGTTACTGCTGTGATGCTTGGTGCTTATTATAAGCGATTCATGGTGGATGCTCATCAATACTGGCGTTTAATTACAGCGGGATTTGTTCATATTGACTTTTTCCATCTGATGATGAATTTAATTGCCCTGAGGAATTTGGGGACAATTATGGAACGTGTAATGGGAAGTAAGAAGTTCTTATTTACCTTACTCGCTGGGATTATATTTGGAAACATGTTTGTGTTTATCACAGATGAAGCTGCGGTTGGTTTGGGGATAAGCGGTGGTTTATTTGCTCTTATGGGTGCGATGATTGTTTACTTGTATGAAAGTGGTGCCTTTAAAAACCGCAGAATGTTAGCTCAAATTGGAAATATATTGTTTATTAATTTGTTCATCAGTATGTTGCCTGGAATTAGCTTTATGGCGCATTTGGGTGGTTTTATTGCTGGAATCCTTCTTGGATTTGTATTCTCAAGTCGTCCTGATTGGCTAGAATTAAGAAAGTATATGACATTTTTGTTTGTTGGAATGATTGTAGGGTTAGCTATCTTAATGACACAACGCGCTTATACAGAACCGGATTTAGTTTTTGATAAAACGGTGATTAAAGCTTGGAAAGATATTGGCTTGGGCCGATATGCAGACTGGTTAGCTCATCGTCTATCGCTTTAGGAGGGACTATATGTCAAAACGAAATGATGCAATTACTTGGGATCAATACTTCATGGGCTTAGCTCATTTATCAGCAAAACGCTCAAAAGACCCCTCAACACAAGTTGGTGCAGTCATTGTCAATGAGAAGAAAAAAATAGTTGGGATAGGCTATAATGGCCTCCCAACAGGATTGAATGATGATGACTTTCCATGGTCACGAGATGGTGACTTTTTAGATAGTAAGTATGCGTATGTTGTTCATGCTGAATTGAATGCAATTCTGAATGCAAGTGGAGATTTAGGGTCTTGCAGTATCTATGTTTCTTTGTTTCCCTGCAACGAGTGCGCTAAAGCGATTATTCAATCTGGGATAAAAGAAATTGTTTATGAGAGTGATAAATACGCACAAAGTCATTCAGTCCAAGCGTCCAAAGCAATGTTAAAGGGTGCAGGCGTTGAATTACGCCAGCTTGATGAAACAATTGAACTAAAACTTACAGTAGCTCAATAATTTTTTCTCTATTTTTAAAGTGTGTTTTAGCAACATGGTCGAGTTTATCTAAGCCATGTTTTTTAACAAATTCGACACCAGCAAGGTCGACTTTGGTGCCAGCGCCTTTGGGAAGAGGCATGCCGTAATGGCGCTCCAACAAGTCGAGTTGTTCGATAAAAGCATAACGAGCAATAATAGCGGCACAAGCAACGGCTAAAAACTTATTCTCAGCTTTAGTTTCAAATACTAAATTTCTATAGACTGCTTCTTCATGTTGAAGGACACGGTAGTATGAGGGTTCTTTCATAAATTGGTCAATGATGACATTACCCTTGGGTAACGTTACTTTTTTTGATAAGTTTATGAAAGCTTGATTGTGTAAAAGTGCTTTAATTGCATTCATATTGTGTGTTTGATGAACTTGATTGTATTTATGGTTGTTTAGAATTAATAAACTATGACTTAAGTTGTCGATAAGAATGGGAGCAATTGAACGGATTTTATCGTCTGTAATCTGTTTTGAATCAACAATTTCGTCGACTGGAATTTTGTTTAAGTCTTCCTTGCTAACATAGCAAGCACAAACAGTCACAGGACCAAAAAAATCGCCAGTACCAACCTCATCGCTTCCTGCCATAGGAAACGAAACGGTATGCTCTTGCGCTTTCACACTAGATTCCACAATGCCATATTTTCGGGCGTGCTTCTCAGGGTTTTTTCCTGCGAAGACTACTTTACCGCTTGTATAAGCTGTAATAACTGCATCAACAGTTTTTAATTGGAATATTGTGTAGGGAATATCGTAGCGAAATTCAGCATTTGGATAGTCGTTTTCTAGTTTTTTTATTTGATTTTTTGTCATCTTTAAGGTTATCATATCTATAATATATATGATTTTATGTGAGTTTGAAAGGAAATAGGTGGTAATTTATGTTTACTTTTCCTGATTCGATGATTATTTATATCAACGGCGCTTTAATTATTTGGTTTTTAATTGTCGTCGCACGTGGGTATACAAGAGGATTATTATTGATGATTGTGGATGTCGTTGGAACATTCGTTGCATTATTTGCTGCATGGGTATTTGCACCGGTTTTTGTGAGGATTTACCAGTTTGTAAAACCAGTAGGCAGTGGTTTAGTTACGATTGATCAAATGGTGACCCAACAGATTAACCGAATGATTTGGTTTTTACTTTTATTTATTATTGCGAAACTGTTATTACTGTTGGTCACACCTTTAGCCAGTGTTATTTCTAAAATTCCATTGGTTAAACAAGTGAATTCAGCAGTAGGTGGAATTTTTAGTGTTGTGTATTTTAGTTTTCAAGTACTCTTATTGATCTATTTCTTGTCTTTCCCAGTGGTTAAGAATGGTCAAGATATTATTAATAAGACATGGTTATCTAAAGTGGTTGAATTGAGTGAGCCTGTTTTGGAAGTTGTGAATAAAACACTCACACAAAATGAAGCGATTCAAAGTCTTGTCAATCATCAATCATTAACGGACCAACAACAAGAAGAATTGGCATTATGGTTACAGAAAAAAGGATTTAATGAAATTGAAATTAAGGAGTTTTTGAATAATTATGGACGATAGTTTAATTCGTTTAGAGATGGATAAGGTACTGGAAAAGATTGCAAGTCATGCATCTTTTTCTTTAGGAAAAAAAAGAGTGCTTTCCACTCGTCCTATCTACTCTAAACTGAAGTTAAAAAGAGAATTAGAACGATTACAAGACGCAATGCAGGTTTTAAATGATGGCCATGCATTGTCTTTTTCAGGGTTGAGTGATGTTGGATTATTACTGCAAAGAGCAGAAAAATCTTCCGTACTCGCTGTATTTGAATTGGTACAAGTTGCCCGTTTTATGCAAGGTGTTTCGCGATTAAAGAAGCAGTTCAACAACTTTGAGGAAACTTATGAACGCCTCGATGACTTATTTAATAGTTTAATTATTAATGACCATGTTTTAAATACCCTTTCCAATGCGTTTAGTGAGCAAGGGGAGGTTTTAGATCGCGCAAGTGCGGAGTTAAGAAATGTTCGTCAAGAAATCCGAAGTTTAGAAAAAAGAATTGATGACTCCAGTGAATCCTTTATGAAAAAAAATAAAGAGATGTTGAGTGAACAAGTTGTTTCATTACAGCAAGGGCGTCGAACCTTTTTAATTAAGCCATCTGATAAATATAAAATTGATGGAACCATTTATGGAAGCTCGGCAAGTGGTCAATCTGTCTACTTTGAGCCAGCGTTTTTAGCGTCAATGCAAAATGAACTGCAAGGATTAATGATGCGAGAACAAGAAGAAATTGAAAGGATTTGTATCGAAGCGAGTGCATTAATCGCAAACGATGCATTACAATTGCGAGCTAACTTAGAAACAGTTGCACTGATTGATGACTTATTTGCAAAAGCAATCTGGGGGTATCAAGAAGAAGCGAGTGTTCCTGTGATTACTGAGAATAGTTTGGAACTAATTCAAGCACGTCATCCCTTGATATCGAAAGATGAAGCTGTTTTGAATGATTATCGACTGGGAGATGAGTATCGTAGTATCCTTATCTCTGGACCCAACACGGGAGGGAAAAGTGTTAGTTTAAAGACCATCGGTTTGGCCGTTTTACTGAGTCATTCAGCTTGTCCTGTCATTGCTAAAAAGGCGAGAGTTATGTTTGTTGATGCTGTGTTTGTTGATATTGGTGATCAACAATCGATTGAAAAATCATTGTCATCATTCTCAGCTCACCTTACAACTATAAAATATGTCACATCAAATGCGACCAAGAAATCATTGATATTGCTTGACGAATTAGGGTCACAAACTGATCCTTTAGAAGGTGAAAGCTTAGCGATGGCCATTCTTGATGATTTAAGAAACAAAGGATCATGGGTTGTCGCAACGACACACTTTTCTCGTCTAAAAAAATATGGAAGCCAGTATGATGATACCTTAATGGCAAGTGTTGAATTTGATTTAGAATCACTCAAACCAACGTATCGTTATAAAGAACACATTGTTGGCGAATCCAATGCACTAGCGATTGCTCGGCGCTTAGGGATTAACGATGAGATACTTGATGCAGCTTTCAGATACAAGCAAGAGAGTCAGTATGAAGAAGACCATCTTATTGAAATATTAGAAGGTAAAATTCAAGAGCAAGAACGGTTAAAAGAGCAGCTTGCTAAAGAAGAAGAAAAACTAAAAGAGAAAGAGACTGCACTGGATGAACAAAGCCACCAACAACATCTTGCTTATCAATTAAAATTAGAACAGTTGGAAGCTAAGCATGAAGAAAAAATTGAAGAATTGCTATTGGTTGCGCAAGAACAAATGGAGATAATCAATAAGACTAACCGTCCGCATGAACGAAAAAAAGCAGTTGAAAACATTGCTTCGATGATTGAAGTGGAAGAAACGGCTGTGAAGATATCTGTAAAAGACCGTGTACGCATAAAGAGTAGTCAACAAATTGGGACGGTTGAAGAAATAGATCGCAAAGAAGCAAAGGTGCAGATTGGACAGATGTCGATTCAAGTTCCTTTGCATAAATTAGACCGTGTGTCAGGCCCTGTAAAAAAACAAAAACAAAAGGCAAGTCATCGAGTCAAAGCAACACGTTCTGTGAGTTTAGAATGCAATGTTATTGGTAAGCGTGTTGCAGAAGCATTGCCTATTGTGAATAAACATCTTGATGATTGTATTTTACAAGGTATGACAAGTACTAGAATTGTTCATGGTCATGGAACCGGACAATTAAGAACTGCTATTCATCAAAGCTTAAGAAAAAACAAACAAGTTAAGAGTTTTAGTTTAGCCCCTGTCATGGAAGGTGGAGCTGGAGCAACGGTGGTGACGTTACGATAGTGAATCAACAATTGGATGAAAAATTAAGACTTTTACCCAACGAACCTGGGTGTTACTTAATGAAAAATAAGTTTGGTGACATAATTTATGTGGGTAAGGCAAAAAAATTAAAACAACGAGTTAGCTCGTATTTTACGGGTGCCCACGATTATAAAACGACCAAACTAGTTAGTCAGATTGATGATTTTGATATTATAATTACATCGACAGAAAAAGAGTCGTTAATTTTAGAAATTAATTTAATTAAAGAACATCGACCACGTTTTAATATTTTGTTTATGGATGACAAGTCTTATCCGTATTTACGACTAAATCGAAGCGGTTTACCCAAAGTAGAGGTTGCACGAGATCGTAAACAAAATCCTAAGTTTTATTATTTTGGACCCTATCCTGATGCGACAGCGGCCCGTAATATGGCTCAATTACTCAATGAAACAATGCCAACAAACAAAGAGTTTGTTCCAAATACACAAGCAATCTATCACAAGTTTAATCGAACAGAACTAACCTTGAGTGCTGAAGAAATCGAAACATGGCGGAATAATCTTCATGCGGTTTTAAATGGAAATATTGAAATATTCAGATCGAGTTTGATGAGTCAAATGCAAGATGCAAGCGACGCCATGAATTTTGAATTAGCGATGAACTTAAAAGCAAAACTTGAGGCACTTGATTACATCGGCGATAAACAACAAGTCCAATTTTCACGCAATGAAAATTTTGATATGTTTCACTATGCATACCATCAAGGATATATAGCAATTGTTGGACTTTTTGTTCGGCAAGGACGACTTTTAGAACGAAGTATGGCAGTCGAAGCATGTTTAGAAGAACCAGATGATGCCTTGTTTTCATTTATTGCTCAATTTTATCAGAATAAACCAAGTGTAAAATTAATTTATGTCCCTCAAGAAATCGATACTGACGCATTGTCGAGTATAGTTGGTGTCGATGTTATGACACCACAACGTGGAAAAAAACGAAAACTACTCGATATTGCGCATAAAAATGCTGAAAACCAATTGGAAGATCAGTTTAGTTTACTTCATGATCGTCAAAGTTTTAAGGATCAAGCCTTACGAGATTTAGAAAAAGTTTTAGATTATAATGGAAGGATTGTTCGCATAGAAATTTTTGATAACTCACACATCGCGGGTAATTTTACCGTATCATCCTGTGTTGTTTATGATGATGGAGAACCCAATAAAAATGAATACCGACGGTATCGCCTCCAAGATGGACACGATGATTTAGCGTCGATGAAAGAAGTGTTGTATCGTCGTTATTTTAGATTGTTGAAAGAAGGAAAAACTTTACCTGACCTCATTCTTGTGGATGGCGGAGAAACACAAATGAAGGTTGCTCAAGAGGTCCTTCATAGTTTACGTTTAAAGGTTCGGTTGGCGGGCTTAGTTAAAGATGATCGACACCGCACAAGAGCCTTACTCACAGATTTTAATGAAACCATTGAAATTGATCCCCAATCACCAATGTTTTCATTATTAGTCGCTATGCAGGATGAAGTCCACCGGTATGTTATTGCTTATCATCGGTCCATTCGAAGCAAAGCCATGACACGTTCAATTTTGGATGAAGTCAAAGGGATTGGTGCTGTTCGTAAGAAAAAGTTATATAATAAGTTTAGATCTTTAAAAGGAATGCGTGAAGCAAGCATCGAAGAATTGACTGAAGTTTTACCAGAAGATGTAGCTCAAGAATTGAAAATGATGTTGAATATAGATTGGAGTGATGACAATGAAAATTAAAACACTAGGTATTTTTGATTCAGGACTTGGGGGATATAGCGTATATGATGCGTTAAAAACAAAAGGACCCAAGATTCAATATGTCTTGTATGCTGATCAAAAAAATGCACCTTATGGAAATCAAAGCGCTACGGCAATCATCAACCATGTAAGAAATGCCTTAATGTGGTTTCAAGATCAAGCCATCACGACAGTTCTTTTAGCATGTAATACGGCATCGGCTGTAGCGCTAAAGACGCTTAGAGATGAATTTCCAAGTATGACAATTGTTGGTATCATTGATTTGACCCTTCATCAAATTGAACAAAATGATTGCAGTCTTGCAGTTGTATCAACCCAAGCAACTATGGAATCTCACGCCTATAAAAAAGCGTGGTCAAGCCCATTGATTCAAGAATATGCTTTACCTGAACTGGTCGATTTGATTGAGAATGATTTTGATTTACTGAACGTTAATCAATATCTCAAAGAAGCTTCTTTAACAATTAAGCAAGCAGATTATATGATCTTAGCCTGTACACATTTTCCTTTGGTAGAAGATGTGTTTAAAGAAGTATTTGAGATGGAAATCTTAGATTCAAGAAAGCCCATTCTAGATTATGTCAAGCAGATTGCTGGTGTCTGTGATAAAGATTCAGTAGTTTACACAAGTGGTCATCCTGACAAAATGGCTCAACAAATTAAAGTGTTGTTTAATAAAGATGAGAAAGTGAGTGGATTATAGTGGAGATATTAATATGTAGTGATAATCATGGGAAAAAAATTGTCCTGAAACAACTTGTTGATCAATATCAAAATGTCGATGCTCGTATTCATTGCGGCGATATTGAATTGCCTAATCAAGATCTTGTCGATTTTTATGCGGTGACGGGTAACAATGACTACTATTACCGGTATCCTGATGACTTAGTTGTTGAAGTGAAGGGACACCGAATCTACGTAACTCATTCGCATCGCCTTAGTTTTAGGAATCGATTGGAGGATCTAGCAGTTCTTGCAAAAGCCCATAATTGTGATATTGCCTGTTTTGGACACACGCATCGTTATGAAGTCGAAACAGTGGATGGTGTGCTTTGTATTAATCCTGGATCGTTGTATTACAATCGTGATGGATCAGAGCCAAGTTATGCGATTTTGAGTATCGTTGATGGCGAATTTTTTGTTAAACGAAAATTAGTTAGTGAACTTTAACAAAAAGCATTGATATTTCAAATTAACTTTGTTATTATAGTACTCGCATGATGTCTCCGTAGCTCAGTTGGATAGAGCACGCGCCTTCTAAGCGTGTGGTCGGGAGTTCGAATCTCTCCGGGGACGCCATTTGAGATAAATCAAACCTATTCGTATCTAGAATAGGTTTTTATTTTTTGGTATCATAAAGAGGTGGAGGAAAATTATGAAAAGAATTATAAACCGTTTCAAAAGAATTGATACAAAACTTTTAAAATCAAACATCAAAGAAATTAGTCAACTAACTGGTAAATCTCAAATTTCAGTCTTCATGGATATGTTGCAATGTTACAAAAAATATGGTGCAGGGTATTCAGAATATTTTGAGTATGAATTTTATTTGTTAAATGAACAAGAACGCTCAACATATATGACGAGTGTCCAAGCAAATGAAATTGTTCAACGCTACAATCAAAAAGAATACCGACATTTATTTTATGATAAAGCAGATTTTAACAAAACATTTGCAGACTATGTCGGACGAGATTGGTTAAATATACAAACTGCCTCAAAAGACGATATCGATAAGTTTTTAGAAAATCGAGACACAATGATGATCAAAGAAACACAAAACTTAATGGGGCATGGGGTTGAAAAAATAACTATTTCCGATATTGAAAATGTCGATGAGTTTGTTCAAAAATGTTTAGAAAACAAACAATATTTATGGGAAGAGTTTTTTACACAACATACAGAAATGGCAAGACTTTATCCTGGGAGTGTAAACACTTTAAGAGTTATTACATTCTTTGATGGTGACGAGGTTGCGATTTTGGAGAAAGTTCTTAAAATTGGTAATGGTGGTCATTTAGATAACTTTGCTGCAGGTGGAATGTATACAATCTTAAGTGAAGAAGGAAAAGTTCTTTATCCTGCATTCGATGCGAAAGCGAACGCATTCTCAATTCATCCATCAAGCCAAGTTGAAATCATTGGGTTTGAAGTTCCACATTATGACAAAGTTGTGGAATTGGTAAAGAATGTTGGACGTCAAGTGCCTCAAATTCCTTATGTTGGTTGGGATATTGCGATTGGCCAAGAGGGTCCCATTCTAATTGAAGGTAATTACAATAGTGGCGTATTTCAAATGAAACCCAGCATCACAAAAGAAAAAGTTGGGGTCAAGCCACACTATAAAAAATATATTGATTTCTAACTGTCTTTAAGGTGTAAATTTTATGTGTCTTACACATTACTTATTGATTGATTTATGGTAAAATAAAGAAGTGTGAAAGGAATCTAATGAAAAATTATTATGATGAAATAATCCATGAGATTGTCAGTGCAATTGATAATCAAAATTATACATACGCTAAAACTTTATTGGAGCAAGAACTTCTGGTCCCTTATGTACCAGAGCCTTACAATTCAAAGTTTATCGAAATGTATAAAGGTCTTCCCAATGAAAATAATGTAAGTAATCAATACTTCACAGCTATTGAAGACATTGAGAAAGCCTTGGAAGGAACAGAAGCATTTCAAATGAAAGCTCTTCGTTCTTTAGAAAAATCTAATTTAAGAATGTTTGTCAATGAATTAGATTATATTCTCTACAATAATCAAATAGAAGATTGGATAAAAAAACAAATTCTAGTTCTTATGTTAGAACAAGGATTAAGTGGTGAGAAGAAAATTTGGTTACATGGACATGAACACTGCCTTAAACTGGAGGATCTATGTCATCCATTTAAAACAGAAGAGTTCACTCAGGCATATCGAGAATTACAGAATCGATATGAGTCCAACAACCCCAGTTTTTTAAAGTTGTGTTTAGCAGAATTACAATTTCAAAGTAGCAGTAGTTTTCCGTTCAAACAAGAACCAGTCGATGTGGATGGTATTGTTGATACAATCAAGCAATATTTATCCATTGAGGAGAATGATTAGCACTTAAATGTTGACAGTGCTAAGTCATGTGTTATAATAGAAAAGATATTAGGAGGAAATTATGAAATCAACATGGACATTAAATGAAAATTCAACAGGTGATTTAATTGTTGAAGTTAACAAAGAAGCTTGGGCAACAGCACAAGAAAAAGCATTAGAAAATTTAACAAAAGACTTAGAAGTAAAAGGATTTAGAAAAGGTCAAGTTCCTGCAAACGTAGCAAAAAAACACATCAATGGACAACAAGTACTTTTAGATGCTGTGAATGAAGTTGCTAATGATGCATTTGTAGCAGGTATGGTTGAACATACACTTGAGCCAGTTGCACAACCTCAATTAGATATTAATGCAATGACAGAAACTGATTTAACATTAAAATTCTTAGTAACAATTAAACCAGAAGTTACACTTGGTGATTACAAAGGAATTACAGTTGAAGCAGAAGACATTACAGTCACAGAAGAAGAAGTCATGGAAACACTAACAGCAATGCAAGAGCAAAATGCTGAATTAGTTTTAAAAGAAGACGGAACAGTTGTAGATGGTGATACTGTCATTATGGACTTTGAAGGATTTAAAGACGGCGTTGCTTTCGAAGGTGGACAAGGTGAGAACTATGAACTTGTTATTGGTTCAAACTCATTTATTCCTGGCTTTGAGGATGCGATGATTGGTTTAGCTGTTGGTGAAGAAAAAGATTTAGATATTACCTTCCCTGACACATATCATGTCGAAGACTTAAAGGGTCAACCTGTAGTGTTTAAGGTTAAAGTACATGAAATTAAAGAAAAACAATTACCAGAATTGAATGATGATTTTGTTGAACTTCTTGATGAAGAATTTGAAAACCTTGAAGCTTTAAAAGCCTCAATCAAAGAAGATCTAGAAGAAAGTAAAAAACAAGCAGAAGAAGATCGTGTGAACGAATTGTTAATTACAACAGTTGCGGACAATGCAACAATTGAAGTTCCTGAAACAATGGTTGAAGAAGAATTAAACCAAATGTTCCAAGAATTTGAACAACGTTTAGCACAACAAGGTATGAACTTCGAATTGTATTCACAAATTTTAGGACAAAGTGAAGAAGACATCAAAGGTCAAATGAAAGAAGACGCAATGATGAGAATTCGTACTCGTTTAACTTTAGAAAAAATTGCTGAAGTTGAAGAATTAAAAATTGAAGAAACTGAAATTGAAGAAGAATATGCTAAGATTTCAGAAATGTATGGAATGGAAGTCGAACAAATTAAGCAAATTGCTTCAGAAGATGCAATCAGCTACGATATTCTACTTCGTAAGGCAATCGAGTTAATTCAAGAAGCTCGTGCTTAATGAAAAAAGACGCCTAGCGTCTTTTTTATCCTAGAAGGAGGGATTTTATGAGTGAAACAAAAACAATGAATGTTCCAGTGGTCGCAACTCGCGGTGTGATTGTCTTTCCTGAACAAGAAATAATGATCGAAGTTGGTCGCCATAAAAGTATCAATGCGATTGATGAGGCTGAGAAATTCTTTAACGGACACGTCGTCTTAGTCAGCCAAAAAGACGTATTAATTGATGATCCAAGTGAATCCGAATTATATGAATATGGATCATTGTGTCATGTAAAAAAAGTTACTCGTAAGCAAGGTTATTTACGGGTAACATTTAGTGGTGTTCAGCGTGTTCGTTTAGAAAATTTAAATGATGATGAAAAGATGTTGTTCTCATCTGTCACGCTTCTTGATGATTTTTATGGTGATGGTGCAGAAGAAGCAGCGCTGCTTCGCCGAATAACAAAAGAAATCGAAGCTGTATCTGTTCAAAATGTTGCCATTCCTCAAGAAATGATTACTCAACTTACAATGGGGATATCATCATCGCAATTAAGTGATCAATTTGCTCAATATTTCCCAATGCAAGTTTCTAGAAAACAAGCATTGTTAGAAACGTTGAATGTTAATGATCGTCTTCTAATGATTCTTGAAGACCTTAACAAAGAGCAAGCGATTAATGCGATAGAAAATGAAATCAACGAAAAAGTCAAAAGCAGTGTCGATGAAAATCAACGTGAATTTTATTTACGAGAAAAACTTCGCGCAATTCGTGAAGAATTAGGCGATGTTGCTGATGTGGGTGAGGATAGTGATGAATTCAGAGAAATGCTGGACAATAACCCATATCCTGACTATGTAAAAGAAAAAGCTTATGAAGAATTACGTCGTTATGAAATGTTGCCACAAGCAGCTGGTGAATCGGGCGTTGTTCGAAACTATCTTGATTGGTTGCTTTATACACCATGGTGGCAAGAAACAGAAGATATCGAAGATTTGAATCTTGTTCGTAAAAAACTGGATGCAGATCATTATGGTTTGGATAAAGTAAAAGATCGTATCTTAGAATATTTAGCGGTTAAGAATATGACTCAATCCTTGAATGCTCCCATCTTATGTTTAGTCGGTCCACCAGGCGTTGGTAAGACATCGTTAGCACGTTCAATTGCGGATTCAATGGGACGAGAGTTTGTTAAAGCGTCTGTTGGTGGTGTTCGTGATGAGGCAGAGATTCGTGGACATCGTCGAACTTATCTTGGATCTATGCCTGGACGTATTATTCAAGGGATGAAAAAAGCTGGCGTTGTTAATCCGGTTTTCTTGATTGATGAAATTGATAAAATGGCATCTGATTACAAAGGAGACCCTTCATCTGCAATGCTTGAAGTTTTAGATCCAGAACAAAATACAATGTTCAGTGATCATTATTTAGAAGAGCCTTATGACTTATCAAAGGTAATGTTTGTCGCAACGGCTAACTACCTTGGCGATATTCCTGAAGCGCTTCGTGATCGATTAGAAATCATAGATTTAAGTTCATACACTGAAGAAGAAAAATTAATGATTGCTAAAGAGCATTTGATTCCTAAGCAACTTAAAACGAATGGGTTAAAGAAAAGTCAATTTAAAATTACAGAAGTTCAATTGCGTTATTTAATCCGTCATTACACACGAGAAGCAGGCGTTCGTCAATTAGAACGTGTTATTGCATCGTTGTGTAGAAAGACTGTCTTAGCTATCTTGAAAGATGGCAAGGAATCAGTTTCAATTACACAAGCTCAAATTCAAGAATGGTTAGGTAAAACAATCTTTGAATATGGTCAAAAAGAGAAGGCGAATGAAGTCGGTGTCGTTACAGGCCTTGCTTATACTCAATTTGGTGGCGATGTATTGCCGATTGAAGTGACTCATTTTGATGGAAAAGGACGTTTAATTGTTACCGGACAATTGGGTGATGTCATGAAAGAATCAGCTGAGATTGCTTTTGGCTATGTAAAATCTCATGCGAAAGCGTTTGGTATTGAGGCTGACTTCTTTGAAAAACACGATATTCAGATTCATGTACCCGAGGGAGCTGTTCCTAAAGATGGACCAAGTGCAGGTGTTACATTTACGACTGCATTGGTAAGTTCAATCACCAATAAGAAAGTTTATTCTGATATTGCGATGACAGGCGAGATTACACTAAGAGGAAAAGTTTTACCAATTGGGGGTCTTAAAGAAAAATCTTTAGCGGCTCATCGTGTTGGTATTAATCGTATTGTAATTCCGAAATTGAATGAAAAAGATATGGAAGATATTCCTAACGTTGTTAAGGAGAGTGTTCAGTTTATTCCGGTTGATACAATTGACCAAGTCTTGAAAGAAGCGTTAGTATAATGTCCTTAAGAACACAGGATGCTCATTTAATAATATCAGCAGCACATCCTTCCCAATTTCCAGAAGTATCAGGACAAGAAGTTGTTTTTGTTGGGAAATCAAATGTTGGTAAGTCGAGTATTATCAATGCTTTAGCGAAACGAAAAAAATTAGCCTATGTCGGGCAAAGACCAGGGAAAACAAGACTTGCTAATTTCTATCATATCAACGAAGATTTAGTCTTCGTTGATGTCCCTGGTTATGGTTTTGCTAAAAGATCAAAGAAAGAACAAGAAGATTTTGGTGTTTTAATGGATGGTTATTTTGGTGGTCGACAGATTGATTTTATGTTTGTTTTAGTAGATGTAAGACGTGGTTTGAGTGACGATGACGAGATGATGATTCAGATTGCTGAAATGAATAATATCCCTTTTTTAGTAATTCTTAGCAAAACAGATAAACTTTCTCGTTCAAAAGTGTTAAACTATAAACGTAGGTTAGAAGATTTACATGATTGGGAAGTTTTACCTTTTTCCCATGCCGATGCACAAAGCATCGAGAAAATAGAAGAATCATTAAAATTGAATCTACACATTGACTAGAAAATAAGAGGGGATCCTTGTGAAAAAGATAATGTGGAATTTAAAGTACTATTTTAAACGTTTAAAAAATATGGACCATAAAGGTTTTTTTGATGCGATTGATGTTGCTCACGCTAAAAGTGGCAAATTTCGCATCTTTTTGTTTTTCGATATGGTATGGTCATCATGGCGATACACCGCAGGATATGTTGATTACAATGAATTTGAATTTTATTCAATAAATGGCAAACAACGGAAAACTTATCTGACGCTTGGACAATCACACAAGGTTGAAAAAGCCTATAATGATGCGAAGTATAGTGGTATCTTTGATGATAAGTCAATATTTGTTGATAGGTTTGTTGAATACGTATCAAGAGATCATATCGATTTAAGAAAAGTGTCTGCGGATGATTTTTGTAAATTTGTTCGTGATCATAAAAAAGTTATGGCTAAAAAGACGAGTGATTATGTTGGACGTGGGATTGATAAAATAGATTTAACGACTACACCAAATTTAGATTTGTGTAAACTATATCATGAATTAAAAGATTCAGATCAAGTCTTAATTGAGGAATTCTTTAAACAACATCCTAAAATGGATGAACTCTCTGATAAAAGTGTTAATACCTTGCGTATTATTACATTTCTTGATGATCAAAAAATTCCGCGTGTTTTGGTTAGGGTTTTAAAATCAGGGCTAGGAAAACATCTTGATAATATTGGGCAAGGTGGTATGTATACAATATTAGATGAGAATGGCGTTGTTAAATATCCATTTCTCGATCAGTGTGGTAACCAACATACCATTAACCCATTAAACGGTCGACCATTAATTGGATTTCAAGTCCCCAATTATCCTGTCATTGAACAACAGATTAAAGAAGCGTGTCTAAAAGTTCAACAGGTTCGTTATATTGGGTGGGATGTTGCAGTTACTCCGGAAGGCAATGCAGAGATTATTGAAGGAAATACGAGTACGGGTCCATTTCAATTAGCACCAAGTATGTGTGAACGTAAAGAAGGATGCAAGCCGATTTATCAAAAATATATGAATATTCAATTGTAAATCTCTTTTAATATTCGATGATTTTGATGCTTTGATTCTTGGGCTTGTGCTAATAATCAAAGAATGATAAAATAACGGTAAGTTCGAAGAACAAGAAAAGTAAAATTACAAAACTGAAAATAGAGATGTATGGCTTGGTGAAACATACACAGTTTATAATTTGAAAGTCGCTTGGGAGAAAGAAATCAGAACTCATAGTAAGATTTCTCGTGGCTGGCGTTAACAGATTATGGAGGCTTTATTAATTGATAAAGTAAATTAAGGTGGTACCACGATAACATCGTCCTTTGGGTGATGTTTTTTTTGTGTGAAAGGGTGATGAGATTTGTCAAAATATAGTGTTCCTCTTTTAGAAACTGAACGCTTGATTCTAAGAGGACTAAAGAAAGAAGATGCTGAAGCAATGTATGATTATGCTTCAAACATCGATGTTGCATCGTTTACTTCATTTCAACCCCATACCTCGTTAGATGAAACGAAGCACATTATTGAGACAGTTTTTCTTTCTCGACCTCAAAAGAATTGGCCCGAAGCCTTTGCACTTGTTGATAAAAAGACTAAAAAGATGATAGGGACCTGTGATTTTTGGCCGGTAATGGGTAATGATTGTTTTGAAATGGGGTATGTCTTACACAAAGATTATTGGCACCAAGGTCTAATGACAGAGGCGGTACAAGGAGTCTTGCGATTTGCTTTTGAAGAGTATGGCGTTCGTCGAATGTCTATTCGTCATAAAAGCAATAATGCTAGATCTCAACGTGTCATTGAAAAAATAGGATTTATATATGAAGGAATGCATCAGGCAGTTTTCATTGAAAATGCCGAAGTTGTGGATATGAAATATTATAGATTATTGAAGGAGGAATATCATGGGAAACGAATTAGATAAAAAATATGATCATTTAAAAGTTGAAGCTGATAAATATGGGAAGTGGTTAGAAAAAGGGTATTTTACCGCGGGAGACAAAAGTAAAGAGCCTTATTCTATTGTTATTCCACCGCCAAACGTAACGGGTAAATTACATTTAGGGCATGCATGGGATAATACATTACAAGATATTATTGCGCGTTATCAAAGACTCTTAGGGAAGGATGTTCTCTATCTTCCGGGAATGGATCATGCAGGGATTGCAACACAGGCAAGAGTAGAGAAAAAAATGAGAGAAGAAGGGATGTCCCGTTATGATCTAGGACGTGAAAAATTCTTAGAAAAGTCATGGGAATGGAAGACTGAATATGCCAAACATATCCGTCAACAATGGGGTAAATTAGGTTTATCTCTTGATTATTCTCGTGAACGTTTTACCTTGGATCAAGGTCTAAATGATGCTGTTAATAAAGTTTTTGTGGATCTTTATAACGATGGTTTAATTTTCCAAGGGGATAGAATTATTAACTGGGATGTTGAAGCACAAACTGCTCTTTCAAATATAGAGGTCATTCACAAAGAGATTGAGGGGAATTTTTATACATTCGAGTACACAGTCGAAGATACACAAGAGAAGCTGGCTGTTGCAACAACACGTCCAGAAACAATGTTTGCGGATGTTTGCTTAGTTGTTCATCCTGATGATCAACGTTACACTCATCTTGTTGGTAAAAAAGCACTTAATCCTGCAAATGGTCAGTTAATTCCAATTATTGAAGATGATTACATTGATATTGAATTTGGGACTGGTGTCATGAAATGTACACCCGCTCATGATCCCAATGACTTTACGATTGGTGAAAAATATGGACTAGAAATGCCGAATTGTATGAATCCAGATGGTACTATGAATGACCTTGCCGGTGAATTTGAAGGTTTAGAACGATTTGCTTGTCGTAAAGCATTGGTCGATAAGATAAAACAAGATGGCAAATTAATTTCAGTAGAACAACGAATTCATCAAGTTGGGCATTCAGAAAGAACAGATGTTATTGTTGAGCCATATTTATCAAAACAATGGTTTGTAAAGATGAAGCCATTAGCAGAAGCTGTGTTAGACCATCAATCAGAAGAAAAAATTGAATTTTATCCTGATCGTTTCAATCATACATTTCATCAATGGTTGGAGAATATTGAGGATTGGTGTATTTCACGTCAATTGTGGTGGGGACATCGTATTCCTGCCT
Source organism: Erysipelothrix urinaevulpis (assembly GCF_009828835.1). GTDB lineage: Bacteria > Bacillota_I > Bacilli_A > Erysipelotrichales > Erysipelotrichaceae > Erysipelothrix > Erysipelothrix urinaevulpis. The sequence continues at coordinate 21,497 of NZ_WTTB01000003.1, read as the reverse complement.
GGTTCCACAAAGAGACTAACGAAATCTATGTGGGTCTAACGCCACCAGAAGACATTGAAAACTGGAATCAAGATGAAGATGTGCTTGATACTTGGTTCTCAAGTGCATTATGGCCGTTTTCAACCTTAAAATGGCCAGAGGATAGTGAGGAACTTGCTCGTTATTATCCAACGGATGTTCTAGTTACTGGCTATGATATTATTTTCTTTTGGGTTGCTAGGATGGCTTTTCAAGCTCGCTATGCAACAAATAGCATACCGTTCAAAGATGTACTCATGCATGGTTTAATACGTGATGAGAACGGGTTAAAAATGAGTAAATCACTGGGGAATGGTGTTGATCCAATGGATGTTATTGAAGAACATGGCGTTGATGCCCTTCGATTCTTTTTAACAACCAATTCAAGCCCAGGTCAAGATATGCGATATATTCCTGCAAAAGTAGAATCTTCATGGAACTTTATAAACAAAGTTTGGAATGCATCACGCTATGTTCTTATGAATTTAGAGGGTGAAAATTTTGATATAACACAAGCACAACTATCACAAGTTGATCGATACATTATTAATAAATATAATGAAACACTCAAAGAAATTAGTAAAAATATGGATCGTTACGAATTTGCACTTGTTGGAAATACATTAACCCGCTTTATTTGGGACGATTTTGCAAACTGGTACATTGAATTAAGTAAAACTGGTCTTCAAGGCAATGATGAAAGCATCAAGTATGGAAGTAAAGCAACATTACAATTTATATTAAAGAATATTGTCATCATGTTACATCCATTTATGCCATTTGTCACAGAAGAAATTTATCTTGCTTTGCCGAACGCAAAAGAAAGCATAAATATCGAAGAATGGCCAAAAGAATTTGCAGTCGAGACACAAGACCTGAACCAAGTAGAATTGTTGATTAATGCCATCTCAGCAGTTCGGGAATTAAAAGTTGATTACGAACTGAAACCATCAACACGTTTGAGTGTACAAATGTTAGATGAGAAAAATAATACGATTGAATTTACAAGCTCAATCAAAGAAATGATGGAAGGTATGGCACGTGTCGACTTTACAGATTTAGAAGACGATACCCTACGTCATCCAATAAAAGGAGCAGCGTTACTTTTCAATAAGTCAGAATTGATTGATGTTGACATGTTGATTGAAAAATTAACGAAAGAAAAGAACCATTTAGAAAAAGAAATTAAAAGAGCAACCGGTATGTTAGCAAATAAAAACTTTGTCGACAAAGCCCCCGCAGCAAAAGTTGACGAAGAAAAAAACAAGCTTGAAGAGTACAAACGACAATTAAACCTTGTTGAAGAAGAACTTGAAGGATTAAAATAGTAACTAAATAAACATTTTATAGTTTAAGTGATAAAGGTATGACTTCCTTCCATGATAAGGCGTCATACCTTTTTGGACTCCATACGTAATATTGTTTTTAATTGAATGAAAAAAAGAACTGCAGTAAATAAAACGGATTCCATGAAATTGTCATGGTTTTTATTTAAGCAGTTCTTTTTAATGAATGATTATTATTTAATCTAATGGAGTCCAAACAAACTTCTTGACGATAGCAGTTGTTATCAAATATAATCCAACAATTCCAAGGACCCAAGAAAGATGTCCTGGAGCAAGTGGAGCTAGCTCAATTGAGTAAGCAAGCGGTGTGGTTACTAAGGCCACTGTGATTGCAACAGATAAAATTGATACCGCGACTAAGACAGTCGAAGGTTTGTTTTTGAAAGAAAATGGTTTTTTTGCTCGAATGATAAAGATAATAAGAGCTTGAGATAAAATCCCAAAGGTAAACCAGAAAGCTTGGAATGCGGTAGCTTGTGCTGGTGTGTTAATTCCTAAGACATAGTACAGTACAATAAATGACATAATGTCGAAAACAGAACTTAATGGACCAAAGACTGCCATAAATTTAACCAAGCGACCCGACTCTAATTTGCGAGGCTTATCAAGGTCTTCGTCATCGCAATTGTCAAACGGAATTCCTGTTTGAGCCAAATCACTGAGCAAGTTTTGTACTAAAATATGAACAGGAAGTAAAGGTAAGAAAGGCAAGAATAAACTTGCAACGATGACTGAAATCATATTACCAAAGTTCCCACTGACTGCCATTTCAAGGTATTTAATCATGTTAACAATTGTTTTACGTCCTTCAAGGATACCTTTTTCAAGGACAGTGAGATCTTTCTTCAAGAGAATGATATCAGCACTTTCTTTAGCAATATCAACGGCAGTATCGACTGAGATACCAACATCAGCTTGCTTTAAAGCAAGCGCATCATTAATTCCATCTCCCAAGAAACCAACAGTATGATTATTTTCTTGCAATGCCTTAACAATTCTTTGTTTTTGAACAGGTGATATTTTTGCAAATAAATGACAACTACCTACTACCTCACGCAGTTGAGTATCGTCCATTGCATCAATATCTTTACCGAGATAGGTTACCTCAGTATCGATTCCAACCTTCGCACAGACTTTTTTAGCAACACCTAAACTATCTCCCGTAATAACAACAACATCAACACCGTGTTGGTTTAGACTTTCAATGGTTGGTTTTGCACTTTCTTTTGGTGGATCTAAGAAACCAACAAAACCGATGAGAACCATATCTGATTCATCTTTAATGCCAAATTCATGTTCATTAGGAATGTCGTTTTTTTGAGCGACAGCAATCATTCTCAAACCATCATGATTATGTTGTTCATAAACTTCAAAGGCTTCTTGACGGGTTTGATCATCTAATTTAGTGACGATTCCGCCACGATCAATATAACTACAAATTTTTAAAATTTCTTCAACGGCACCCTTGGAAATTAACTGTCTTTTGCCATTTCCATCTTCGAGGATAACAGACATACGGCGACGAGCAAAATCAAATGGAACTTCATCAACAATACGATAGTAATTAACCAAGTCATCCATATTATAAGATTTGGCACGCTCAATAATTGCTAAGTCAATCAGATTTTTTAATCCACTTTGGAAATAGGAGTTCAGATAGGCATGTCGTAAAACGCGCATGTCATCTTCACCCGTTACATCCATATAACGTTCCAAAATGATGTTATCTTGCGTAATTGTTCCAGTTTTATCAGTACATAGGACATCCATCTCACCAAATGAAGAAATTGAACTCTGAGATTTTACGATGGTTTCATGTTTTGCCATATTAATCGCCCCGCGAGCTAAGCCACTCGACAAGACAACTGGAAGCATTTCTGGGGTTAACCCAACCGCAACAGTTAAAGCAAAGGTGAATGAATCAAGGAAGTTTCCTTTTAAAATACCATTAATAATGAAAATAATAGGTAACATAATCAACATTAATCTCATTAATAATCGACTGATTGTTGCGATGCTATTTTCAAAACTATTCGGTCTTTTTGTATTTTCCAAACTGCGATTCATTTGGCCTAAGTATGTATTGTTCCCTGTTCGAATGACAACGGCGCGTGCACTTCCACTCACAACGTTTGTCCCCATTAAACACAGATTTGAATAATCGCTCTCACTGTCTGTTTTTTTATCATTAAAACTGACAAATTTTTCGATAGGTTGAGATTCTCCTGTTAAAGTCGCTTGAGAGATAAACAAGTCTTTTGCAGAAATCACACGCATGTCTGCAGGAATAATGTCACCTGCTGATAAACGAACGATATCACCTAAGACCAATTCATCGATGGGAATTTCAATAAATTCACCATCACGTAAAGCGGCGGTCGTATTCGAAACCATATTTAATAGTTTTTCACTTGCTGCACTTGAACGTTCATCTTGAATAAATGAGATTAGTGTAGAAATCATGACAATGACAACTAATATTGTGAAAGTTACAAAGTCTTTTTCCTTTGGGAGTAAAATGTCGCTAAAAAATGTAACGACAATCACAATCATTAATACAAGGTTAAAAGGATTGATTAAGACGTTCACAAATCCAACAAACGGATTTTTTCGTTTTTTCTGTTGGATTTCATTGGGACCATAATCCTCCAAAAGTTGAGCAGCTTTTTCACCAGAATAACCACTCTGACTAGCGCCCAATTCTTTAAGAACTTCGTTTTGAGGACGTTTGAGCAGGTCAATCAATTTTTTTATGTCCATAATACCATCTCCTTCTCACGTGGGGATTGAAAAATATAATCCCTATCTATCAAAACTATAACAAATTAGTGCTTTGATAGCAATTAAGAGGATAGTTCTATTTTCAAAATAAACCGACATGTGGTATTATTTTTTAATAGAAGAAATAGTTAAAGAAAACAATATACCAAGACGTGGAGATCGTCATCGGAATTAAGGAGAAACATTATGATTATCGGAAGTGTAAAAGAAATTAAAGAATTTGAAAATCGAGTTGGCTTGATTCCAGCCCATGTTAAAGAATATGTTAAAGTTGGTCATCAAGTCCTCGTTGAAAAAGGTTTAGGCTTAGGGAGTGGATTCACTGATCTAGATTACCAAGAGGCAGGAGCAACTCTCATCGATAAACCTGAAACAGTTTGGCAAAAAGCAGAAATGATCATCAAAGTTAAAGAACCTTTGGAAAGTGAATTTGATTTGATGAGGAATAATCAAATTATTTTTACTTACCTTCATTTAGCAAGCAATGAAGCCCTAACCCATGCATTATTAGAAAAACAGGTCAGTGCAATTGCTTATGAGACTGTGGTTGACCAAGAAGGACGTTTACCATTATTAAAACCAATGTCAGAAGTGGCAGGTCGCTTATCGATTCAAGAAGGGTCAAAATACTTAGAGAAAACTTATGGCGGTAAAGGGATTTTATTATCAGGAGTACCAGGAGTAAGGAGTGGTCATGTCACCGTAATTGGAGGCGGAGTTGTAGGGATGAGCGCTTGTAAGACGGCTTTGGGAACTGGCGCAACTGTTGCTGTTTTAGATCGAAATCTTGATCGTTTAGCTTATATTGAAGATGTTTTTAATGGCCAAGTTGAAACATTGTATAGTGATGAAAAAAGCATTGAAGAAGAATTAAAAAGGGCAGATGTTGTTGTAGGAAGTGTGCTTTTACCAGGTGCGAAAACACCTAAACTGGTAAGAAAAGAACACCTATCACTTATGGAAAAAGGAACTGTTTTGGTTGATGTTGCAATTGATCAAGGCGGCTGCTTTGAAACAAGCCATCCAACAACACACAGTGATCCAATTTATATCGTTGATGGCATCGTTCATTACTCGGTCAGCAACATGCCAGGTGCTGTGCCTAAAACATCGACAGTTGCATTAGCAAACGCAACATTGCCTTACGGCTTAACAATTGCGAACTATGGTTTAGAAAAAGCTTTGGAAATTAATGAAGGATTAATCAAAGGATTAAACTGTTATCAAGGACAAGTAACTCATCAAGGTGTTGCTGAATCATTTGGTCTAGACTATACAGAATATGAAAATTGTATAAAAATAATGAAAGTTTAACCTTTTCTTGATACAATGTATTAAAGGAGGTGGCCGATATTCCAAATGTAACAGCTCATGGACTTATGGCGCTTGATGTTTATAATCAATTGGAAGAATCTCAAGTCAGAGATGCAATAGCAAAACATCCTAAAGCATTTCTATTGGGAAGCAATGGACCAGATATGTTATTCTATTACAATGTCTTTCCATGGCAAGATCAAAAATTAAACGCAATTGTAGCAGATTATGGACACGCAGTTCATACTCGTAACATCAATGATTTTTATAATCATGCGCTTAAGTTTATTCAGTCGACAAAAGATGACAAAAGGAAGAATGTACTCATTGCATACGTAGCAGGACATTTTCTACATTGGTCGCTTGATTCGCTAGCCCATCCGTTTGTTTTTTACCGTTCAGGTCCGCTGAGTGGGAAAAGCAAATATTGGCATTATCGATATGAATCAATGTTGGATGCCCTCATGGTCACTTATGTTAAACGAAAAGATATGGCCTCTTTGAAAGCTTATCGATTCGTTGATGTTGATGATTATGAAAAACGAGTGATTTCATTTTTCTACCAACAAATGTTATCGGATGTTTTTGGTATCTATACAAAACCAGAAACCGTCGCATCTGCGATTACATCATTTAAATCTATTTTAAAGTTCTTATATGATCCTCATAATTTGTTTACCCCTTTGGTTGAGTCACTTGAAAATAAAATGGCCGAACCTTGGGCATTCTCGAGTCATATAGTCAATTCGAAAATCGATGCTAAATATGATGTTCTCAACCTCAAGAAAGAGCCTTGGTCAAACCCAACGGATATTGAGGATGTTTCAACCATGAGTTTTATTGAATTATATGATTATTCAGTGAAACTTGGTGTGTTACTACTTCATGAATTTTCTTTAGCGCTAGCTGGAGAACGAGATTCCTTTGATGATTTATTAGAAAATCGTCAGTATGACACAGGACGTCCTGAAGGAATTCAGATGAAGTATTATGATAGTATTTATGATAAATAATAAAAAGAAGGAGGAAGTAATATGTTAATTTATATTCATGGTAAGAATGTTGATATTACCGATGCAATGCACGCTAAGGTGGAGGAAAAGCTCCAATTCTTAGATAAGTATTTCGATGTCGATGATTCATTTAGAGCAAATGTGGTTGTAAATGTTTATCCAGAAGGTGTAAAAGTAGAAATTACAATTACATCAAAAATCGGAACGCTCCGTGCAGAGGTCCTTCACGAAGATTTCTATGCAGCAATTGATAAGGCTGTCGACAAATTAGAAGATCAAATACGAAGACATAAAACACGTATTTCCAAGAAAAATAGAGAAGGTTTATCACAAGCTTTCTTAAAAATGATTGAGCAAGAAGAAAAAGATTTGGAAGAAGAACCACAATTAGTCCGAACAAAAGCTGTTTTTGCAGAAAAAATGAACTTAAACGATGCGATTGTGGATATGGAAATGTTAGGTCACTCATTCTTTGTTTATACAGACGATGAAACAAATGAAGTAGCGGTTGTTTATAAGCGCCGTGATGGTGATTATGGTTTACTAGAAGTTGAAGCGGATAAATAGTTAAATAGGCTTTGACTGTGTTATAATTGTTTCAATGGAGGAAGCGCGATGAGTTTTAAAGATAAATTAAAAAACATACTGACTCCCGTAGAAGACGATTACGAGGAGTATATTGAACTGACTGAAGAAGAAACAGAACGTTTGAGTGAATATGAGCAACCACGTTCTCAAGGAGGTCCTAAGTTGCCAAGCGATACAAAAATGGTGTTATTTGAACCAAGATCATTTGAAGAAGCAGATGAAGTTGCCCGTTACTTAAAAGAACGACGTGCAGCCGTTGTTAATCTTCATCGATTGCAAAGAGATTATGCCCAAAGAACGATTGATTTTTTAACGGGAGTTGTCTTTGCACTTGATGGTTCAATTCAAAAAATAGGACACAATGTCATACTGTGCACACCTAAAACAATTGGTGTTGAAGGTGAAATTAGTATGAACATTGATGAGTTGGATGAGTAGCAAGAAAGAATTTCAGATCAAACGAAAAGGGTATGACCGGTTTGAAGTTGATCAAGAAATTGCTCAATTACAGCGTGAACTTCAGGAAAGCAAAAAACAATCTGAAATCTACAAAGAGCAAGTTGACAATTTAAGCCAACAAAAAGCTCATTTAAGTAGTCGATATGAAACACTGATTGATGAACTAAGAGTTCGTGAACGTGCAGCAGAAGAGATGGCTCGAATTGCATTGCGTGAAGCAAACTCAATCATTGATCGTGCTTATGATAATGCTGATATGATTGTTCGTGAAGCAATGTCATCGGCACGTCAGATATTAGTGGAGATTGCTAGAATTTCGACCCAATCTCATGTACTAAGAGATGAATTACAAACAAAAATTAAAGAATTAGAAACTGTACTGAATGGTTTGGAACTTCCAGAAGCTCCGCCATTAGCATGGTTAGACGAAGACCAAGACACATCTGATCAATAATTAAAGAGAGTTCGTAAACGGTGAGAGCGAACAAGAGATTGATTGGATATCACTTGCGAGTTTGATTTCTGAACGAAGAGTAAGAAATTACGTTTAAGACGCGTTAAGTTTTTTAAGAGCATGGTGTTTTTAGCCATGAACTAAGGTGGTACCGCGTTTATGACGTCCTTACATATTCTTGTAAGGGCGTTATTTTTTATTAAGAAGGAGATAAAGATTATGGATTATAAGAGTACACTATTGTTACCAAAAACAGAATTTGAGATGAGAGGTAACCTCAATAAGAAAGAACCACGTTTTCAAGAAAAATGGGAAACAATGGATCTTTATGCACAAATGCAATTAAAAAGAGAAGGACATGAACAATTTGTTTTACACGATGGTCCTCCGTATGCAAACGGTAATATTCACTTGGGTCATGCATTAAATAAAATTTTAAAAGATTTTCTTGTTCGTTCTAAATTTATGGCGGGTTATAAAACGCCGTTTAGACCAGGATGGGACACACATGGATTACCCATTGAAAATGCTATTCAAAAATTAGGGGTTGATCGAAAATCGATGCCTATTGCAGAATTTAGAGCGCTTTGTGAGAAATATGCTTTGGAACAAGTTGAAATTCAAAAAGCAGACTTTAAATCATTAGGGACTGTTGCAGATTACAAAAACCCTTACATTACATTAAGTAAAGATTTTGTGTCAAAACAAATTAAAGTCTTTTCTGACATGGCGATGAAGGGAATGATTTACAAAGGAATGCGTCCAGTTTACTGGTCTCCTTCCAGTGAATCAGCGCTTGCAGAGGCTGAAATCGAATATAGAGAAAGACGAGACCCAGCTATTTTTGTTAGCTTTAATGTAGAAGACGGCAAAGGGTTATTAAATAAAGATGATGCATTCTTAATTTGGACAACCACACCGTGGACAATTCCAGCCAACTTAGCGATTTCACTCCATCCTGATATGGATTATGTTCTTGTGAAAACCGAACGTGGAAACTTAGTTATGGGAAAAACATTAATAGGTGATGTACTTGAAACGATTGAAGTTAAAGAACATACTATCCTTAAAGAATTCAAAGGGAGCGATCTCGAGAATATTACAGTAAAACATCCTCTTTACGATCGTACTTCACGTGTCTTAAATGGTGATCATGTCACTGATGACGCAGGAACTGGCTGTGTTCATACTGCTCCTGACCATGGTGTAGAAGACTTTGAAGTTGCTAAAAAATATGGAATTGAACCTTTTGGTCCTGTCAACGAGCAAGGTATTTTAAATGAAGTTACAGGAGAATTCGCCGGATTAACATTTGAAGAAGCAAATAAAGCAGTTACTATGAAGTTGGATGAGCTTGGTCACATGCATAAAATGTCATGGCTTGTTCACTCCTATCCACATGATTGGCGAACAAAGAAGCCAATTATCTTTAGAGCTACAACACAGTGGTTCGCATCGATTGATTCAGTTAGAGAGCAAGTTCTTGCTGAAATTGAAAAAGTTGAGTGGCAACCGGCATGGGGACAAAAAAGAATGCACAATATGATTGCAGATCGTGGCGATTGGTGTATTTCAAGACAAAGAGCATGGGGTGTTCCAATTCCTATCTTTTATTGTGAAGATGGAAATCCTATCATGGAACAAGAAGTTTTTGATCATATCGTCACTGTCTTTGCAACTGAAGGTCCAAATGTTTGGTTTGAAAAGGAAGCAAAAGATTTACTACCTGAAGGGTATGTTAATGCGCATTCCCCAAATGGTATCTTTACAAAAGAAAAAGATATTATGGATGTTTGGTTTGATTCAGGATCATCACATACAGCTGCATTAGATCATAAAGAAACGCCTTTACCAGCAGATGTTTACGCTGAAGGATCTGACCAATATCGTGGATGGTTTAACTCATCACTTATTATTTCAACAGCTGTTTATGGGATTTCACCGTACAAAAAAGTTGTGAGTCATGGCTTTATCATGCATGATGATGGTGAAAAAATGAGTAAATCTAAAGGAAATGCATTAAGTCCTCAAGCAATTACCTCAACCTTAGGTGCTGACACGCTCAGACTGTGGGTTGCGAGTGTTGATTATCACAGTGATATTTCAATGTCAGAAAAATTATTAAAACAAATCAGTGAATCCTACAGAAAAATTAGAAATACATTTAGATTTATGTTAGGGAACTTGAATGGCTTCAGTGCACAAGAACATGGGGTTGCAGTAGAAGATTTGAGTTTGCTTAATCGTTATGTCTTAAATGAAATTATTGATGTAAATAAACAAGTACAGGCGGCTTATGCACAGTTTGATTATCAAAAAGTAACAACAACTGTCCTAAATTCAATGACAAATCTCATGTCATCATATTACTTAGACTACAACAAAGACACGCTTTATATTGAAGCAGAAGATGATAAAAAACGTCGAGAAGTTCAAACTGTTTTATATCATGCTGTTGACATTTACTCACGCTTGATGGCGCCAATTCTAGTTCATACAATGGAAGAATTAACTGAGCAATTTAGTCCGGAAACAGAAAGTATTCATTTGGAAACATTTAGTCCGATGAAAGATGCAATCTTAACTGAACAAGAAAACGAATTGTTTAAAGAATTGTTTGAATTTAGAGATGCGGTGTTTAAAGCACTAGAAGATAAACGTGCAGAAAAAGTTATCGGAAAATCGCTCGAAGCACATGTCACATTAAATGTTGCTAACGATTTCAAAGAAACATTAGAAACAGTCTTTGGTCAAGATTTAGCTCAATGGTTAATTGTATCCAAAGTGAGTTTCACAGCTGATCAATTAGAAGAAGTTCAAGGGTATAATATTGCAGTTGAAAAAATTGAAGGAAGTGTATGTCCACGCTGCTGGAATATTGTTGAAACTGTCAATGAAGATGGTTTATGTGAACGTTGTGCTAGTGTCTTAACAAAATGATTACCTCAGTTAAAAATGACTTTGTTAAACACTTAGTCAAATTAAAACAAAAAAAATATCGTGACCTCCACCAAGAGTTCTTGGTGGAAGGCGAACACTTGATTCAAGAACTTAAAAAATCGAGTTATAAATATCAGGTTATTGGCTTGGATGCCTCATGCGATATCCAGGTTAGTGAAACCGTTTGTAAAAAGATTTCAGATTCTACTTCAGGCTCAACACTATTTGCTCTAGTCAAAATGAAGCAAGACGTTAAGACGATATCAAGTCGACATATTTTAATTGATGGTGTTCAAGATCCTGGAAATATTGGTACAATGATACGAACAGCTCATAGTTTTGGTTTTGATGCGATCTACCTATCGAATAATTCAGCAGATCATCTGAGTCCTAAAGCGATAAGGTCAAGTCAAGGCGCAGTTTTCCACATTCCTGTTATTAGAGGAGATCTCAGAGAAATAATTCAAGCGTTAAAAAAAGAAAAAATTAAAGTCTATGTGACCAATTTGTCAAGCGATTCTGTTCCATTGGAATCATTAAGGGTTGAACCGGTTGCAATTGTTATGGGTTCAGAGGGTCAAGGTGTTTCCCAGGAAATACTAACGTATGCAGACCAAGAAATTATTATTGAGATGAATGCGTTTGATTCTTTAAATGTCGCAATCGCTCAAGGTATTATTTGTCATTATTTTAGAAAAAAATAGGAAGTCACTGATTGTGATTTCCTATTTTTAATTGGGGGAATTTTTGAAGTACTACAGATAATGATTTATATCTTCTAGCTGTTAGAAGATATGAAGCAAGATATGAACACGTTAAACATTTAACTAAATAATCATGGTAATATGCGTTACAAATAAAGTCTATGTTTTTTTCAAGTTCAGAAGTCGATAGGGTTTGCTCTTTAATTTTACGAATGAATACCAAGACTGATGCTTCAAAATCATTCTCTGTAATAATTTCAGATGATTCTAAATTTAACTTTAAATCTAAAATCATGTTCGCCAATTTAGTAGAAGAGGAATGCTTTGATAAGTTATGTCGGAGTTGAATAGCGTCATCAAGCTCATCGAGATAAATTAAAGATTTAAACCATTCCTGATCCAAACTATCACTTGCTACTTGATTATAAGATAGTAAATTGCGGAGCTGTTCATATATTTTGAATGAATTATTAAAGTCTTTATTCATGACCGTAATCTTCATCCTTAATAATTGAATATCGATAATTCTTTGATAATTATGATTCTTTAAAGCATTATACTCCGAAACTTCTAAAAATTTCAAAGAAGAAATAAAATCGTTATTCAAGAAATGGGCATAGGCCATGTAGTAATTAAAGATATAGAGTTTGCTAGGGCAACTTAGGCCATTCTCAGCATGGTTCATTAATTGAATTGGTTTTTGCTTTAAGAAATAATGTTCACATAATAACCAATAGTACAACGAGTCATTCATAGACTCAACTTGATCTAACGAATAACTTAAATTCATTTGAATCTTATAAATCGAATTCAAAATATGATAACGATTTTGTAATACAAGAGAAATCGAAATTAAATACGATAAAGGTTCGATTCTTTGATAGAGTGATGTTCGATTAATGGTCTTGTAGGTAAGAGAGTGTTGAAACATATCCAAAAGGCTATACAATGTTTCTAACTGCTGTATTTCTAACTTATAGTTTATATCAAGCGTTTCTAACAAGTGGTTTAAAAGCGCATGATTAGCTCGTCGATTGCGATTTAAAATCGCAGATAAATACGGACGAGCATAACCGGCTTCATAAGCAAGATCCGTCACCTTTATATGTTGAGTGGATAAGTGATGACGGATTAGGTCTATTTTCAAATCTAAAGTGTCAATACTATCCCTCCTACCTTCATTAATTGTAGCGGAAACAGTGAAATATTGTGTTTCCGTAATTAAACGAATATCTACGTTTTAAATTTGAATTTATGACTAAATAAAGATACATAATTAAAAAATGCAGTATATAAGACTGTTATTAGTTTTTTAACAAGGTTACATATCGCTAAGTATTCTAAGATATTCCTGTTCTAAACTCTTTAAAGAATCAGTTAACCCGACTTGAGAATCCTTGATTTGACCATTTGTGAAAGTATACAAACTAGGTACCAATAAGGAAATCGAGCCATCATCATGGGTCTTAAGTTGGTTATTTAAAAGTGCATTGAGCGCTGCACGTTGCTTTTGATCTATATTTGATGCGTTAATATGATAAATGTTGTTTAGCTCATATTTAAATGCAAGTGTGTTCAGGGAAGGTATTGCTTTTTGACAAGCACCACAATCAGGCGTTGATAGAACGATGGCGAACGATTCTTTATCTTCCATCTTTATAAGCTCATCAAAAGATATATTTTTTATAGAAGAAGAATCCAAATTGTACTCGCTAAACCATTGACCATCCGAATGTGATGATTGTTTTCTTCCTTCCATCGAACAAGCACTTATAAAGAATAATAGAATAATAATATATTTTTTAATTTTCATAATTCCTCTTTTCGTTAAAATATTTTAATAAATTTTGCCAAAATGACTGACCATCTGAGGTAACAGGAAGAAACGACAGCATAAAAATTCTGTTAATAAAACTAAGGCTTGCACGACTGCTTATTGAAAGAATAAGATGAATTAAAATTGGTGCGAAACTAATGATACAATTTTGTAGGTAGGCGTTATTTTCTCGATACTCAATATAAGGGAAAAAGAATAAAAAGAACTTTAATTGTGGAGTTCTAGCAAAGAATAAAGCAAAAATAAAATGAACCGATTCATGCAAAGTAAGTGTTATATAAAAATCAATGAGATACATCATGTTTGCTAAATTTATTTACCATTGCTGTTAGGCCTAGAATTGCAAAATAAAACAAAATAATCCTAGGTGCAACACTAAAAGAAGTAGAAATATAAGTTGGTGTCTCTATGTGATCAAATACAATTCCCATCGTACTGGTAACTACTCCAGTTTCTGACAAAGAAAATAATGTGAAAACATAATCTATTAAAAGTAAAGCAAGAAAAAGGTTTGTCCCTAAATAGATGCTTTTAAATGCTGTTTTTTTCATAAAACCTCCTAAATTTATAACTAGTGAATACAAGAAAAACAAATGTCAATAAAACATGCAGAGTATATTTTAGATATGTTTCCTTAACAATGATGCTTAATAGTATTAACAGAAATGAAAATATAGTCAGCATGAAATTTGATATAAAACGATTCAAACTATTATTTTCACGCGGGAAAACAACTCCTAAATAGATAGAGCTCAAGAAGATCAGATAAGCTTGAAAAATTGCTAGTGGATTAGTCCTAAGAGCTAAAACGATAAACGGAGAATTAATTACAGTAAATACAAGAAACAAAACACCTAAAATACTAATAGAGTCATGATTGTTATAGAAAAATAAAAATTTCTGTTCATGGCTTATATTTGAAAAAAAGTTGATTCCTATAGCTGTCATAAACAAACTTAAAGAGAGAGCAATCGAAGGATCTTTTGTCATCATTAAATTTAACATTTGGGCTAAGAAAGTAAAAACAAGTATGAATAAACTCTTGCTATTTCTGATTATCGAATAGATATACTTTCTTTCTGTTGTCATCTTTTTTGAACTTGTCAATCGAAAATAGCGATTTGTAAAAGTGTGTGTCAAACTTACGGTATGCGTAATAAATAAAGAATAAAGCCATAATAGAATGAACGACACAAACAAAAGAAAGAGCCAAAAAATAAGACTGCTTTTTGAAAAATAGGAAAAAACATCTAATTTTTTTAAATCATTAAACCAAACCACAAGTTCAGAATAGTAGACAGCAACATAAATAATTGAGAGATTAACGAGGATTATTATTCGTGTTGCCGTAAGTTTAAAACCCAATTTTTGATAGTTCGTTTCCAAATATTTTGTAAAACAATCAATAATTACGAACATTAGATTAAAACCAATAACGCTCATTAAAATAAACTTTAAAAATAAAATTGCATTCAAACTCCGGTAAAGTGGAATGCCAGCTTGTAAAAGAATTAAAATAAGTGCAAAAATCTGGACTCCTATACTCATCAATATTTTCTTTGTAGTGTTTAACAGTTTATTGCTAATGAAATTTGTTACAAAAAATTGGTTGAGTTTATAAGAAAAATCAAAACTAATATAGACAAAGAGATACGAAATTATTGCAACGGAAGGGATCTGTAAGATTCCTAGTATGACGATGTTATTCAACATTTCAAAATTCGAGTTTAGGTTCGTTGGCGTAATTGAAAGACTGTAGTAAACGAAAATAACGACAACAAACACAAACAAGTATAAATTTTGTTTGTTTTCTTTAACATTAAACTTACCAAGGAATTCTTTTATTAAGATTCTAAATAAAATTATTAATTTGCTCATATAAACTTTCAACTTTACTTAGGCTCGACAGCTGTTCTCTTAGGTTTCCAGTAATTGATCGCACTTGATGATTGTCTATCAGAAGAACTTCATTAGAGATGCGGTCGATAAAATCAATCTCATGGGAAGAGATAATAAAAGTAGACTGATGATGCTCAAGGATTTTCTCAATGAGCAAAACCGCTTCTATATCTAATCCACTTGTTAACTCATCGAAAATATAGTATTTGCAATTTAATAAGATTCCAACAATAAACTGGATTTTCTTCTTCATTCCATATGAGTAATGTTCAATTAATTTATTTTGATCAATAAAAAACAACTCACAAAGCTTATTGAAATAATCAAAATTTATATCCTTTTCTTTTAGTTTATGCAAATAAATAAAATACTCTTGTCCTGTGAGGTAATTAGGTAGAAAAAAATCTGAAGGAATATAAAAGCAATCATCAATTCCTCGACTATTTTCTGAGAATGAAATATTCCCTTTAAAATCTAGGTCTAAGCCCAATATAAGATTTATCAGCGTAGTTTTACCACTACCATTTAACCCAATCAAACCATAAACATTGTTATTCTCAATTTTTAAATCAACATTTTTAAGAACTAAATGGTTAAATTTTTTTTCTAGTATATGTACCTTAATCATAATAAAAAGATATAGAGAGAATTCTCTATATCTATTTCCAACACCCGACTTTCAGTGGGTTTGCTATAACGCCAAAGCTATGACCTTTGTAAGTACAAAAGATTGCGTAGAATACAATGGCAATAACAATAAACCAAACAATACCAGGTGCATGATTCTTGATGCTTTTTGGATTTGAATCCTTAAAATCTAATGCAAAATAATTCGAAAATAAATGTAACATATTGTAATACCCCTCTTTCACAAGAAGAATAACAATCAATTTTAATCGAGTCAATAAAATAATTAGAACTGTGTGATAATACATCAGAACAGTCGATTTTCAAGATTTAACTACCCAAAAAGAAGAAATAAAGTGACACTTTAACTGGCTTTTATCTAATGCTTCGAAGAGTGTAAATGACTCTATCATCCATGATAAATCGTTAGAGTATCTTGAAAAACAAAAAAAGAGTGCTCAATTGAGCACTCTTCTATGATATTGAAAGTAAGTCTGATTAATCGATTACTTATTATTTAAATATAATTCGTTAACTTTTTCCCAATTAATAACATTAAACCAATTTTCGATATACTCAGGACGACGGTTTTGATATTTTAAGTAGTAGGCATGTTCCCAAACATCAATTCCTAGTAAAGGAGTATAACTTTGCATAATTGGGTTATCTTGGTTCGGAGTTGAGATTACTTCTAATTCTTTGTTTTTGTTTAAGACTAACCATCCCCAACCGCTACCGAAACGAGTTGCAGCAGCTGCACTAATCTTAGCTTTGAAATCATCAAATGATCCAAAAGTTTCTGTAATAGCCTTCGTAACTTCGTTATCAAGTAATTTAGAATTAGGTGTCAATGTTTCCCAGAATAAACTATGGTTCAAATGGCCACCACCATTATTTTGAACAGCGACTTTTATGTCTGCTGGAACATTGTCAATATTTGCGACGATATCTTGTAAATCTTTATCTTTTAACTCAGGATGTTTTTCAAGTGCACCATTCAAGTTATTTATATATGCTTGGTGGTGTTTTGTATGGTGAATCTCCATTGTTTCTTTGTCAATATGTGGTTCCAATGCATCGTATGCATAAGGTAATTTAGGTAATGTATGTGTCATTAATTAATTCCTCCTCTATGACCCCATATTAGCAAACTTCTACTTTTATATCTAACTATATGCCTAGTAATTGGCTATATTTTTCCTTCAGGTAGTTAATGTAGTGGTGAGGATTAAAACTTTCATTGGTAGCTTTGTTTAAAATTGTATCAGCTTGATAAAAACCGCCATATTGATGAACCTCGTTTTTAAGCCAAATAAACATTGGCTTTAAATCTCCAGTCATTAAACCACTTTTTAAAGGTATGTCTTTTTCCATTTGAACCATAAACTGCGCAGCATAAGCGCTTCCTAATGCGTATGTTGGGAAATACCCGAATGATGCATCTGACCAGTGAACATCTTGAAGAATTCCAAGGTCATCTGATTCAACATTAATGCCAATATATTCCTTCATCAAATCTCTAAATTTGATATTGAGATTTTCGGGTGTCTCATTGCTTTCAAACATCATTTTTTCTAATTCATAACGAACAAGAATATGAAGTGGGTAAGTCAATTCATCGGACTCAGTTCTTATGGCAGAACGCTCTACATAATTAATACCCAGAATAAACTCATCAAGAGAAATATTGGAAAGAGTGGTTGGGATAATAGCTTGCAATTTCCCATAAATTGGAATCCAAAATTCTTTACTTCGTCCAATATTGTTCTCTAGGAAACGTGACTGTGATTCATGCATGCTATAACTCATATTATTTGCCACGGCATGACCTTCAAATTTAGGATTTACATTGTGGTTATATAGAGAATGACCGACTTCATGAATTACCGAGAAAATATTCGAAGTAAAATCGTCAACTTTGTAATGTGTTGTGATGCGAGTGTCGTTAATCGAGAACGTACTACTAAATGGATGTTCGGCTTCAGCTAAATATCCAAAGTCAAAACTATAAGAAAGATGATCCATGATGAGTTTTGAGATTTCTTTTTGTTTTTCAATGGGCACATGACTTGTTAAAAAATCAGGCTTATCACCTTGTGCTTCAATGACAATATCAATAAATGGTACGAGTTCTGTCTTGATGACTTCAAAAAAATCATCAACTTTTTCAAGTGTTAGGCCATCTTCATAATCAGAGAGCAATTGTGTATAAAGAGGTTGTTCTTCCTCACGATAAGCCATCAATTTTTTTCGAGAAGCAATTAACTTAATTAAGTTGTCTTCAAATAATGAATAATCATTTTTACTTTTTGCATCTTCCCATGCTTGTTGAGAATCATTTGTTAGATGAACAAAATCTACATATTCCTTTTCTGGAATGTTCTTAATTTTTAAGATTTCTTTGCTTGTATATTTAGCACTTTCAGCAATAATTGCATCGTCATGATTTTGTGCTTCTTTGAATACTTTTATGCTTTCGTCACTTGTTAATAATTTGAAATACTCACCATTCAATAAAGCCATTGCTTCATTTCGATATGGTGCGCCTTGTTTAGGTGCGATTGTTAAAGCATCATACATCATTGTGTTTAATGCTAAACCATAACTGTTTAATAGTTTTGTTAGTTCGGTATAGTTCATAGATAGACTCCTTCTAGGTTTTTAACCTTTCATAATGTATAATAATAATATCATATTATTTAGAAGGGTGATTATTATGTACGAAGAATGTGTTAATCTTTTGAATGAACGTGGAGTCTTGGTTTCGGATATTGTTGACTGCGTTGTTTATTTGCAAAAAGAATTTGTGAAAAATATTGATCGAGATGAAGTCACTGAAATTGTAAAAGGTGTTTTAAATAAAAGGGAAGTTCAACATGCCTTGTTAACCGGGATAAATATTGATATTCAAACTGAAAATAATAAGTTTGGAAGTGAACGTATTCAGAATATTATTATGACTGATGAGGGTTTATACGGAATCGATGAGGTATTGGCGTATGGAATTTGTAATTTATACGGATCAATTGCATTGACGAATTATGGTTACATTGACCGAGTAAAACCTGGAATTATCGCTAAACTAAATGATGCAACAGACGGAAAATGTCATACATTTTTAGATGATATTGTTGGTGCAATTGCTGCAGCAGCTGCAAGTAAGTTGGCGCATAGTCAGATCAAAGAAATATAAGGAGACAGAATCATGGCAATTGATAAATTATTAAAACGCTTAAATCATCGTCACGACGATTTAGTTATGATAAGAACCAATGAATGTCTAGATGCAAAAACCTCAAAATTATATTTAGATATCTTACTTGAGAAAACAAATAATGAGGGAACCTTAGTAATGTTAGGGGATTGTGAATTCAACACAAGTGCTGAAGGTGACGATTTCTTGATGGCTTTACAGCCTCAAGAACGATTTATTTTAAGTTCAACTAAAATGATGCAACTAGCATCTTTAAAACATGAAAGCCAATTTGCCTACCATCCCGGTATTTCCTTGTTGTCACTTGGTAAGTATGCAAAATTATTTTCACGACCTCAGTCATTAGATTTTCCTTATGGTGAAGAATCTGTGTTTTCAGATTTATACGATCTAAATGCTGTTATCATTTTCGTGAGTGCAAAACATATACCCTTTGAAGCTAAATATGCATTGCATGATCTAGATGAAAAAGTAATTATAAAAAATACATCAGCAATTGAAGGAGAACTTATTCCCTACCTTGATTATGAAGTAAATTGGAAGTTGTTGCACGGCATTGTGTTTGGTAGCGGCCTTATGTTATATGAAATTGAAGATGATTTAATTATTTATGGTGTGCGCTATAAAGATTATATTGATTACATTAAGAAACGTATAGTATTTGATTAAGTTACTATATTGTGTATAATACATTTGTGAACAGGGGAACTATTGTAGTTGAGAACGATTTACTCGTAAACCCTTATCACCTGATCTAGGTCGTGCTAGCGTAGGGAGTTCGAGTTTTTTCCTTACGCCTCATATTTATTATGGAGGTGTTTTTTTTATATGAAAATGAAAACGAAGGATCTTGTTTTGATGGCGATGTATATTGCTATATTTGTTGTGTTAGAATTCTTAAGTGATCGATTTGGATTGTTTAAGATGCAAGCGGGTGGGAAACTGTCATTAAGTATTATTCCGCTGATTATTGCAGGTTACCAATTTGGTTTTGGACGTACATTGTTTATGTCGATGATTGCTTTAGTCCTTAAGTTTATGTTTAATCCACCAACATTTGTTCATGTTGTTCAATTTATTATGGATTATATTGTTGCTTATGGGTCTTATTCAATTGTTGGTTTGTTCAAAGACTGGAATGTGAAAGGTCTTGCATTACCAATTGGGGTAATTATTGCTAATATTGTTCGGTTTATGGCGCACAATATATCTGGATGGGTGTTTTTTGCAGAATACTACCCTGTCGATATGGTAAAGGCGGTCATGGTTTATAACTTAACGTATATGATTCCTACGACAATTGTTAGTTTTATTGTGGTTATGGTCATCAAACCAAGATTGTTGGAACATTAGAAATAGTAAAGGATAATTTCTTACTAGAAATTATCTTTTTTTATGCGAATATTTGATATTGGTCTGTCAAAAACATATAATGAATTAGGATGGGATGTGAAAATTATGAAACCAAAAATAGGCGAAGTAATTTACATTCAAAGTTATAAACATGATGGGTCATTACATCGTACTTGGTCAAGTGGGACTGTGTTGGATGTCGATGATGAAAAAATAGTGTTGATTACATATAAAACCTGGGTTGTTGAAGGTGATGGACGGAAGTGGTTCACACGAGAACCAGCCATTTGTTTTTATTATTTTGAGCGTTGGTATAATGTTATATCAATGATTAGAAAAAAAGGTGTTTATTATTATTGTAATCTAGCATCACCAAGTATATACGATGGTGAGTCACTAAAAAATATTGATTATGATTTAGATGTAAAGAAATTTCCAGATGGAAAAGTAATTGTTTTGGACGAAGATGAGTTTTTGGATCATCAGGTTAAAATGAATTACAGTGATGAAATCATTGAAATTGTTGAAACTGAAAAGAATAAGTTAGTTGAAAGAGCGGAATATTCTTATTTTCCTTTTAACGAGAAATTAATCTATCAGTATTTCAATCAATACTTTGATATAAAAGAACGTTAATTACTTCCTTATATATAGAATATATAGAGTAAAATATATAGAGTAAAAATTCATTGTGTTTTAAAAGCGATAATCAGCTATGTTTTGACGTCGAAAGCCTTAAATGGTGGAATATTAAAAAAGATTTCAAAACATAGTTGACAAAGGATGGTAGAAATAGTATTATGATTAGGCACTCAAGAAGTGCGCAATGGTCTTTGAAAACTGAACAGGAAACGTCAATTTCAAACAGAAATAGATAACAAAAATAAAACAATAACTCGTCAGAGTTATTCATGAGAAAGAATCAAATGAAGAGTTTGATCCTGGCTCAG